>NZ_CP089309.1:4917500-5649927 GCF_021228795.1 Thiocapsa bogorovii | reverse complement strand
TGATGATGTGTCATTTATCGATAAACGATATCGCTCGCTGGGCATCGCGTCCGTGCGGTGCCGTACATGACGATGACCGACGTCCACTTCATTGGCAGCAGATCGAGATCGTCAGCGTACGGCAGCGTACAGACAAACCGGTTGCCAGGCGACAAAGTGCAACATGCCGGACGGCAGGATCGGTCTCGAGCGCCTGTTCATCGTCGACGATGGTCATTGGCGAAACCCTGAAGCAGGACGTCGCGTCGCCTTTCCACAATCGGTTGGGCATCGCCATCGCCATGCGCACCTACCAGGCGCACTGCGAACTGCTGGCCTCGGAGCGCTGGCAGCGCTTGGCCGCCGCCGGGGCGCGCCCGCAGCGCCTGCTGTGGGCCAGCACCGGCACCAAGGACCCTGCGGCGTCGGACACGCTTTACGTGCAAGCCCTGGCAGCGCCCGGCACCATCAACACGCTGCCCGAGAAGACTCTGCTGGCCTTCGCCGATCACGGCCAGGTCGAGCGGGCGCTGCCGACCGACGGCGGCGACGCCGAAGCCGTGATCGCGGACTTCCGACGCGAAGGCGTCGACGACGACGCGCTGGCCGCCAGGCTGCAGCGCGAGGGGGTCGATGCCTTCGCCTCGTCGTGGCATGCATTGCTGACGCGCATCCGGGAGAAGGGCGCGTCACCGGCGCTGCGGCCATGAACGCGGTCAGCACCCGGTCGGCCTGGCAGGGGCTGATGACGCACCATGCACACATCGGCGGCACCCACTTGCGCGAGCTGTTTGCCGCCGACCCGGAACGCGGCACGCGCTGGACCGTCAGCGCCGCCGGGCTCTACCTGGACTACTCGAAGAACCGCATCGACGGCGAGACCGTCGGATTTCTGGCCGAGCTGGCACGCGACTGCGGCCTGCACGAGCGCATCGCCGCGATGTTTCGCGGCGAGGTGATCAACACCACCGAGCAACGCGCGGTGCTGCAAACGGCACTGCGTGCGCCCCTCGGCGCGCCGCTTTGGCTCCACGGCGTCGACGTGGTGGCCCAGGTGCATGCGGTGCTGGACCGTATGGCCGCCTTCAGTGAGCAGATCCGCGCTGGCGCCTGGCGCGGCCACACCGGCCAGCCCATCCGCCATGTGATCAACATCGGCATCGGCGGCTCCGACCTCGGCCCCGCGATGGCGTATGAGGCGCTCAACCACTTCAGCCAGCGCGACCTGGACCTGAAGTTCGTCTCCAATGTCGACGGCACCGCGTTGGCCGAAGCGACGCGCGGCCTGGACGCGGGGCAGACGCTGTTCATCGTCTGTTCCAAGAGCTTCGGTACGCTGGAGACGCTGACCAATGCGCAGGCGGCGCGCGCCTGGAGCCTGCGCCAGCTGCATGACGAGGCCGCGGTCGCGCGCCACTTCGTCGCCGTCTCGACCAACGCCGAGGCGACCGCCGCCTTCGGCATCGCGCCCGAGCAGATGTTTCCGCTGTGGGATTGGGTCGGCGGCCGCTACTCGATGGCCTCGGCCATCGGCCTGTCGACCATGATCGCCATCGGTCCGGCCCATTTCCGCGATATGCTGGCCGGCATGCGGGCCATGGACGAGCATTTCCGCGAGGCGCCGATCGAACACAACATGCCGGCCCTGATGGGCCTGCTGGCGGTGTGGAACACCGACTTCCTCGGCGCCAGCACCCAGGCCGTGCTCCCCTACGCGCAATACCTGTCGCGCTTCCCGGCCTACCTGCAGCAGTTGACGATGGAAAGCAACGGCAAGCATGTCATGCGCGACGGGCGACCCGTGGGCTGCGATACGTCACCCATCGTCTGGGGTGAACCGGGCACCAACGGTCAGCATTCGTTCTATCAACTGCTGCACCAGGGCACGCGGCTCGTGCCTTGCGACTTCATCGGCTTCGGCCACGGCCTGAACCCGATGGGGACCGACGGGGATCGCGTCGACCGCCAGCACGACCTGCTGATGGCCAATCTGTTCGCGCAGTCCGAGGCACTCGCCTTCGGCAAGACGGCGAGCGAGGTCCGCGCCGAGGGCGTCGACGAGGCCCTTGTGCCGCACCGCGTGTTCGAAGGCAACCGGCCCAGCAACACGATTCTGGCGCGGCAGCTCACACCGCACGCGCTCGGCGCCCTGGTGGCGCTGTATGAGCACAGCGTGTTCACACAAGGCGTGATCTGGGGCATCGATTCCTTCGACCAGTGGGGTGTCGAGCTCGGCAAGGTGCTGGCCGAGCGCACGGCCGCCGAACTGGCGGATACCGGCAACCCGGCGCTCTACCACGACAGCTCGACCAACGCGCTCATCCAGCGCTACCGCCAACTGCGGGAGGAACGCCCGTGAACCGACCCGAAGCGCAAGACCTCGACCTGCTGTGCATCAACACCCTGCGCACGCTGGCCATCGATCAGGTGCAGAAAGCCAACTCCGGGCACCCGGGCACGCCCATGGGCGCGGCTCCCACGGCCTACTGCCTGTGGCAGCGCTTCCTGCGCTTCGACCCCGAAGACGCCGCCTGGCCCGACCGCGACCGTTTCGTGCTATCGGTCGGCCACGCCTCTGCACTGTTGTACGGCCTGCTGCATCTGTGCGGCGTGAAGGCCGCGACGAGTGTGGACGCCACGCGTGACGGTCTGGCGGTGTCGATGGCCGACTTGCAAAGCTTTCGCCAGGCCGGCAGCCGCTGTACCGGGCATCCGGAACATGGCTGGACCACCGGCGTCGAGACCACCACCGGGCCGCTGGGCCAGGGCGTGGCCACCAGCGTGGGCATGGCCATCGCCCAAGCCTGGCTGGCCGCCACCTATAACCGCCCCGGCTTCACGCTGTTCGACCACCGGGTATTCGCGCTGGCCGGCGACGGCGACCTGATGGAAGGCATCAGCGCCGAGGCGGCGTCGCTCGCCGGCCACCTGAAGCTCGGCCGGCTGTGCTGGATCTACGACAGCAACCACATCAGCATCGAAGGGTCGACGGCCATCACCTTCACCGAGGACGTCGGCGCGCGCTTCGCGGCCTGCGGCTGGCAGGTGCTACAGGTCGTCGATGCCAACGACATCGATGCGACGGCGCGCTGCCTGCGGACCTTCGAAGCCACGTGCGACCGCCCGACGTTGATCGTCGTGCAAAGCCACATCGGCTACGGCGCGCCGCACAAGCAGGACAGCGCTGCCGCCCATGGCGAGCCGTTGGGAATCGAAGAGACGCGAGGTGCTAAGGCGTTCTACGGCTTCGACCCCGATGCGGATTTCGCCGTGCCCGACGGCGTGCGCGAGCACTTCAGCGCGCATTTCGGCCAGCGCGGCACCGAGGCGCACGCGGCATGGCGGTCGTGCTTCGCGGCCTACCGGGCGCAATACCCGGATCTCGCCGACCAGATCGACCGCATGCAGCGGCGCGAGCTGCCCGACGCCTGGGACACCGTTCTGCCGGAGTTCGAGCCCGATGCCAAAGGCCTGGCCTCGCGCGACGCCTCGGGGCGGGTGCTGAACGCGATCGCCGCCCGGGTGCCCTGGCTGCTGGGCGGGGCCGCCGACCTGGCACCCTCGACCAAGACGCCACTGACCTTCGACTTCGCCGGCACCTTCGAGCCGCCTGCCGGCGACGACATCGCAACCGACATGACCCCGGTCGGCCCGGCCGGTCGCAACTTCCATTTCGGCATCCGCGAGCACGCGATGTGCGCGGTGGCCAGTGGCATGGCGCTGTCCGGCCTGCGCCCCTTCGCCGCCAGCTTCTTCGTCTTCACCGATTATTGCCGCGGTGCCATCCGCCTGGCCGCGATGATGGGCTTGCCGGTGATCTACGTCTGGACCCACGACTCCATCGCGATGGGCGAAGACGGCCCCACGCACCAGCCGGTCGAGCAGCTTGCGTCGTTCCGGGCCATGCCGGGCATGGTGACGCTGCGCCCGGCCGATGCCAACGAAGTGACCGAGGCCTGGCGCGTGCTGATGCAACTGCGTGACTGCCCGGCCAGCCTGGTGTTGTCGCGCCAGGCCCTGCCCACGCTGGACCGCGGCCGCTATGCCGGTGCCGAGGGTGTCGCGCGCGGTGCCTACGTGCTGGCCGATGCCGCCGACGGGCGGCCCGATGTGCTGCTGCTCGCCAGCGGCAGCGAGGTGTCCTTGTGCATCGCCGCCTACGAGGAGTTGCTGCGCGAGGGCATCCAGGCGCGCGTGGTCAGCATGCCCTCGTGGGACCTGTTCGAGCGCCAGGACGCGGCCTACCGCGAGCAGGTGCTGCCCGAAGCCGTCGCGGCCCGCGTCTCGGTCGAGGCTGCCTCGCCACTGGGCTGGGACCGCTATGTCGGCCGCCATGGTGCGATCATCGCCATGCGCGGCTTCGGCCTGTCGGCACCGGGCTCAGTGGTGCAAGCACATTTCGGCTTCGATGTGGCCCATGTGCTCGTCGCGGCCAGGCAGCAGTTGGCCCGCCATGGCTCGAAGGCACCCGTATGAGCCCGCGTAGGTTAGGGTGAGGAACGAAACCCAACATTTCCCGCTGATCGCAGCATGAACCTGCCGGTGGATTGGGAATAGGGGTCTGACCCTGAGGTATCCATATCGATCAGACCCATCGCGGGGTGGTTTTCGTTGCCGCTGGACTCGTCGAGCAGTGCCTCGAGGATGGCGACCATCTGCCGATAGTGCGCTTCGTCGCGGATCGGCACGATATCGGTGGTACGACGAAACATCTCCCAGGCCGGAAGCAGGTTCTCGATCTGGATGCGCGCATTCATGATTTCCACCTGTCGTCAATCCCTGGTTCCGCAGAAAACCGGGTCGGCATGCAGCATTCAGCCGCCGGCCGGTCAGACGATTGGACAAGGATCAAGCATACGATTAGCCGCATGACCGGGATACAATTGGACGCAACGTCGAAGTGCAATTGGACGGGCTACCAGTAGGAGCGCGCTTGCCTAAGACCCGCTCCAGGGCGAACCTGAACGCCCAGAACAGGCCCATCGGATGCGCCCCGCGCGCACGAAACGGATCCGCAGACGAAGGATGAGGAAACAAGCCCCCGTGACGCCGACCAACGCCAAGTCCCTCGAATCCTGGATCTGGGACGCGGCCTGCTCCATCCGCGGGGCCAAGGACGCGCCCAAATACAAGGACTACATCCTCCCGCTGATCTTCACCAAGCGCCTCTGCGACGTCTTCGACGATGAGTTGAACCGCATCGCCGCGGAGGTCGGCTCGCGCAGGTCGGCCTTCGCACTCGCCAAGGCCGACCACAAGCTGGTGCGCTTCTACCTACCGCTGGTTCCGGATGATCCCGAGCAACCCGTCTGGTCCGTCATCCGCAAGCTCGCGGACAGAATCGGCGAAGGCGTCACCACCCACATGCGCGCCATCGCCCGGGAAAACCCGCTGCTGCAGGGCATCATCGACCGGGTCGACTTCAACGCGACCACCCACGGCCAGCGCGACCTCGACGACGACCGCCTGTCCAATCTGATTGAAGCGATCAGCACCAAGCGCCTGGGCCTGGACGACGTCGAGGCCGACATCATCGGCAAGAGCTACGAATACCTGATCCGCAAGTTCGCCGAGGGCGGCGGCCAGAGCGCCGGCGAGTTCTACACCCCGCCCGAGGTCGGCACCATCATGTCGCGCGTGCTTGCGCCGGAGCCGGGCATGGAGATCTACGACCCCTGCTGCGGCTCCGGCGGTCTGCTGATCAAGTGCGAGATCGCGATGGAAGAAAGGGAGCGGGGACTTTCCAGTCCCCAAGATCAAACCGGGGGCAGGAATGCCCCCGCTCCTCTCAAGTGCGAGATCGCAATGGAGGAAAGGGAGCGGGGACTTTCCAGTCCCCAAGATCAAACCGGGGGCAGGAATGCCCCCGCTCCTCTCAAGTGCGAGATCGCGATGGAAGAAAGGGAGCGGGGACTTTCCAGTCCCCAAGATCAAACCGGGGGCAGGAATGCCCCCGCTCCCCTCAAGCTCTACGGCCAGGAGTACATCGCCGACACCTGGGCCATGGCCAACATGAACCTGATCATCCACGACTTCGAGGGCGAGATCGAGATCGGCGACACCTTCAAGCACCCCAAATTCCGCTGGCGCGGCAGGCTGCGCACCTTCGACCGCGTCGTCGCCAATCCCATGTGGAACCAGAACTGGTTCACCGAGGCCGACTACGACAACGACGAGCTCGACCGCTTCCCCGCCGGCGCCGGCTTTCCCGGCAAATCCTCCGCCGACTGGGGCTGGGTGCAGCACATGCACGCCAGCCTCAATGACAAAGGCCGCGCCGCCGTGGTCCTCGACACCGGCGCCGCCTCCCGCGGCTCGGGCAATGCCGGCACCAACAAGGAAAAGACCGTCCGCCAGTGGTTCGTCGACCACGACCTGATCGAGAGCGTCCTCTATCTGCCCGAGAACCTCTTCTACAACACCACCGCCCCCGGCATCGTCCTGTTCCTGAACAAGGCCAAGCCCGAGGCTCGGCGGGGTAAGGTCTTCCTCGTCAACGCCAGCCAGGTCTTCGAAAAGGGCGACCCCAAGAACTTCATCCCCATTGATGGCATCGTACGCATCGCCGACACCCTTATCGGCTGGAAGGAAGAGGAAAAGCTCAGCCGCATCGTCGACCACGCCGAGCTCGCGAGGAACGACTACAACATCTCCCCCAGCCGCTACATCCACACCAGCGACGCCGAGACCTACCGGCCGCTGGCCGAGATCGTCGCCGACCTGGACGCGGTCGAGGCCGAGGCGCGGGAGGCCGATGCGGCGCTGCGGGAGATTCTGCGGAAGATTGGGGTATGAGCGAGCCCAACGACCTAACCGAAGCCTCCGAGCGCTTGCTGGGTGAGTTGCGGGGCATGATCGCAGATGCGCGGGAACAGCTCGCGCAGACCGCCAATGCCGCGCTCACGATGCTCTACTGGAACTTGGGGAGTCGGCTGCACCGCGAGATTCTCGGCGAGAAGCGTGCCGAATACGGTAAGCGGATTGTCGCCGCGGTGGGGCGACAATTGCACGCCGAGTTCGGAAGCGGCTTCAGTGAGAAGAACCTCTGGCGCATGATGCAGTTTGCCGAGTTGTTTCCAGACGGCAAGATTCTCGCTACGCTGTCGCGACAATTGGGATGGTCGCATTTCAAAGAATTATTGCCGCTTGACCAGCCGATGCAACGCGAGTTCTACGCGGAGATGTGCCGCATCGAGCGCTGGAGCGTAAGGACACTCCGCAACAAGATCGGCTCCCTGCTCTACGAGCGCACCGCGATCTCGAAGAAGCCCGAGGAAGTCGCTAAGGCCGAGATCGCGGCGCTACGCAATGAAGACCGACTCACCCCTGACCTCGTCTTCCGCGACCCCTACATCCTCGATTTCCTCGGCCTCAAAGACCGGTACCTCGAAAAGGATCTCGAAGACGCCATCCTGCGCGAGATCGAAGCCTTCCTGCTGGCGCTCGGGGAAGGTTTCGCGTTCGTGGGACGCCAAGTGCGCATCCAGATCGACTCCGACGACTTCTATCTCGACCTGCTATTTTACCACCGTCGTCTGAAGCGCCTTGTCGCAATCGATCTAAAACTCGGCGACTTCAAAGCTGAGCACAAAGGCCAGATGGAGCTCTACCTTCGCTGGCTCGCCAAGCATGAGCAACAGCCTGGCGAAGAGCCTCCCCTCGGGATCATCCTCTGCGCGGGCAAGAAGGAAGAGCAAATTGAGCTGCTGGAGCTTGACCGGTCCGGTATCCACGTCGCGGAGTATCTGACCGCACTCCCGCCTCGGGAGCTTCTCAAACAAAAACTGCATGCCGCCATCGAGAGCTCGCGGGCTAGGCTGGAGAACCGGGAAGGAGGTGGGGAGTGAGCGACTCCAACCTCCTGATTGAACCATTGCCGCCCGGATGGAAGAACCAGCGATTTGGCGAGGTGTGTGATCGCGTCAAGGACTCCTGCAGTCCAGTTGAAGACGGAGACACTCCATACGTTGGTTTGGAACACCTCGCGCAGGGATTTCCAGCGTTCGTTGGCCGGGGGACGGAAAGCGACATCAAGTCGTCAAAAACCGCATTCAAGATCGGAGACGTTCTGTTCGGAAAACTCCGGCCTTACTTGCGCAAAGGAGCACAAGCCGACTTTGATGGGATTAGCTCGACCGACATTCTCGTCTTCCGCGCCGAAGATGGTTGTATCTCTGGATTCCTGAAATATCTGGTTCACAGCGATGAGTTCATCGAGTACGCCAAATCGACAACGTCAGGCGTCCAGCACCCTCGGACTTCGTGGCCTTCGTTGAGGGAGTTCCGGCTGTCGCTCCCCCCACTCCCCGAGCAGAAGAAGATCGCGCACATCCTCTCGACGGTGCAGCGGGCGATCGAAGCGCAGGAGCGGATCATTCAGACCACCACCGAGCTGAAAAAGGCCCTCATGCACAAGCTCTTCACCGAAGGCCTCCGCAATGAACCCCAAAAACAAACCGAAATCGGCCCCGTCCCCGAAAGCTGGGAGGTGGTGCGGTGCGAGGATATTTGCGACACGATCAGCGTCGGCATTGTCGTGAAGCCATCGAGCTACTACGTGAAGGACGGCGTTCCTGCGTTCCGTTCCCAGAACGTTCGCGAAGATCGGATTCAGCCCGAACCGATGGTCTACATTTCCGAGGAAGTGAACAACGGCCCGGTGAAGAAATCAAAATTGTCTGCGGGCGACGTTCTCATCGTCCGAACGGGCTACCCCGGCACTTCCTGTGTCGTTCCACCTGAATTCGACGGCAGCAACTGCATCGACCTGATATTCGTCCGGCCCAACAAGGAAAAGCTCAGGAGCCACTACTTGAGTCGATTCTTCAACTCGGACGCCGCCAAGGTTCAGGTTCAAGCGGGTAAGATTGGACTCGCACAGCAGCACTTCAACGTCGGCGCCGTGAAGAATACCCAGATGCCGCTGCCACCGACAGACCAGCAAGACGAGATCGTGACACACCTCGAATTGATCGACGCCAAGCACGATTTGGCGACATCAAAGCGCAACGCCCTCCAAGACCTCTTCCGCACCCTCCTTCACGAACTGATGACCGCGAAGACCCGTGTTCACGAACTGGAGATGCCATGCTGAGATTCCTTCCAAAGCTCCTGTTGGTGGCCACTGCGTTTGCGCCAGTGATGGTGACGTTCGCCATCGTTTTTTGGTTCGACAGCCAACGATATCTGGCACTGGGTCTTCTTGCAGGCGCTGTCGTCGCGGTGATCGCTTGTGTGACGGTGATCAACCTCGCAGCGAAGCAGCTCTCTATAAACACCGTCGTGATCAAGTCGATCAAACCAGCAGACAAGGAAATTGTTGGATTTGTTCTAGCCTATCTTTTGCCGTTAGCACGGGGAACTCAGTTCGACGGCGTTCCCATGTTCGTTGTTCTCGGAGTGTTCTTTCTCGTGGTAATGACGTCGAATGCCTACCACACCAATCCTCTACTGGGGCTAATCGGTTACCATTTCTACGAGGTCACGATTGAGGACGTTGGCTATACGCTCCTGTCTAGACGAAATCTCCACAATACCAAGGCGATCAAGTCGGTGGTCAGCCTGACCGACTACATGCTTCTCGATGTTACCAAAGTGAAATGAATCCCATCCTTTTGACCAAAGACCAACAGAGCCCATTCTTGAGGCTCGATCTGGACCAATCGGCCGCTTCAAGTGCTCGTGATCTTTTTCTATCGGCCGCCGATTCGTTTGGTGGGGGTATTGAGCAAGTCGTAGAATTCGACCCCGGCTACAAACTTCACGACGACGAATGCTTCGAAATCCATGATTTTCCCATTGAGGAAGACCTGATCGGATTCTGTCGGCAGCCGCTTTCTGCTGAGAGAGTTAATTCGGCTGATTTTGCAGAGCTTCCGATTAACGGAATCGTTGGATACGATTTCTCTGCTGGCCAACGTAAGCTCTACTTCCAGAACTTTGATTCTCGTCGCATCCTGATCCCCGGCCGGAGATTCGCGATATTGCCGATGGCGGATGCGTCAACATTCAAGCAACTGACCAAGCCTGTTCTCCTTTTGGACGCAAGTATCACTGCAGTGTGGGATAACGGAACATTGAGATTCAAGAGTTTCCACTTAGCAAAACAGCTCTTCGATCTTTCCGCCTATTTTATCGAGGCAACGGACGAGCAAATCGGTCAATTTGTAGCTCACAACCGTCTTAGATGTACTGATCCAGGACGATTTTTGGCTGCGTGCAACACGTGGAGTCGAACGAAAATCGCTCTGATCCTTCGGGGCGGCATTCTTGATCACGCCACAGGGGATATGATCAGAGATGCGGCCGCATCGGTCGAATATGAAGTTCAAATGGCCGGAAACCAGATTGTTCTCCCTGAAGAGAAAGGCGCGCTACGCTCGCTCCTGCAGTTTCTTGATGAGGACATCTACAGAGGCCCGATTTCTCAGAGAAGGCTGCTGTCGAGCGGTAAACGCCAACTTGAGTAGGTATCGACCACCGCGCAGGTGTTCATCGTCGGCTGTCAAACCGCATACCTAATGCATTTCGGACTATAAGCCATGAACAACACCCTGATCGAGGCTGAACTTCCTGCGGAGCTTGCGGCTCAGGCCCGAGCATTCGTCGCGGACGGCTGGGCGACGGACTTCAACGACCTGCTGGCGGAGGCGCTACGGCGATTTCTGGAGTCCCACGAAGCGTCGCTGACCGAATCCTTTATCAGAGAAGACGTCGCGTGGGGTCTGCGTGGACGAGATTGACCATCAACCGCCACTGGTCGTCAGTGATGCGGGACCCCTCATCCATCTGGACGAACTATGGTGCCTAGACTTGTTGACGGACTTCCCGGCTGTCTTGGTGCCGGAGGAGGTCTGGCGCGAAGTGCAGGGGTGCCGGCCGAGTGCGATGGGTGAACCCGTTGTGGCACTGGGGCAGCTCACGCCGACTCAACCCGTACCGCCTGCACTCGCTGCGATATCTCCCTCCCCCAGGGGTGTGTCGAGCACTTACTCGGTCGGGGGAGGCGCATAGGAATGGGGGATTTGACATGCCTGATGAAGTAGCAACATCCCCTGACTACATCGCTTGGCTGGGCGAAGTTAAATCGAGGATTCGTTCGGCACGGCTGTCGGCGAGCCGGTCGGTGAATCGTGAGATGATTCTTCTGTACTGGGATATCGGACAGGGAATCGTCGAGAAACAACGGGAACTGGGCTGGGGGAAATCGGTGGTTGAGTCCCTGTCGCGGGATTTGAAACTCGAGTTCCCGGCGACCACTGGTTTCTCGGCGGACAATCTCTGGCGAATGCGTCATCTCTACAGCGAATATTCAAGTAGCACGTTCTTGACCCAGGCGCGGGAGTTTCTCAGCCGGTTGACGGTTTCTGAGTTTCTGGAACAGGCTGTTCCAGAACTTGGGGATCCCGCCGAGATTGATGTTCGGGTAAAGGGCGGAACGAAGCGAGACTAGTGATGCCCACACCCAGCGAGCACAAAACCGTCCAAGCCCGGATTCTCGAATACGCCCAGGCCATCGGGTGGACCTTTGTGCCCCGCGAGGAGGCCGAGCAAAGGAGAGGGGGCATTCCTGCCCCCTTTGAATCCAAGACCAGGGGTTGGAAAACACCCGCTCCTTTGTCGCTCTTCTTCGACGACCTGCTCGACGCCAAGGTGCGGGAATTCAACCCGCGTTACGCCGAAGCCGAGGGCGCCTTGCTCGGGCAGTTCCGCCATCTCCACACCGACATCTACGGCAACCGAGAATTCGTCGAGCACCTGCGCAACCGGGGCAAGTTCTTCGATCACGCGGAGAAGCGCGAGCACGACCTGATCCTGATCGATTACGAGCACCCCGAGAACAACGTCTACGAGGTCACCGAGGAGTGGGCCTTTCACAACGGTCACTACGGGACGCGGCAAGACATCGTCTTTCTCATCAACGGCATCCCGGTGCTGGTGATCGAGTGCAAGAACGCCAGCAAGGACGAGGCGATTGCGCTGGGGGTGGACCAGATCCGCCGTTACCACCGCGAGACGCCCGAGCTGTTCGTGTCGCAGCAGCTCTTCACCGCCACCGATGCCATCGGGTTTTGCTACGGGGTGAGCTGGAACACGGTGCGGCGGAACATCTTTGCTTGGAAAGTGGAGTGGGGACATTCCTGTCCCCCGCTTGGAGAGAAAAGGGGGTTGGAAAACCCCCGCTCCTTTTTCGACACCGAAGCCGAGATCGACGTTACCAGAAACCGGCTCCCTCACTGGCAGCAAGGCAACGCGTGGATATTCGTGACCTGGCGGCTGGGAGACGCGCTACCGAAGGCGAAGCTGGATCAGTGGAAGGACGAACGGGACGTCTGGCTCAAACAGCATCCCGAGCCTTGGCAAGAGCAGACTGAAGCCGAGTATCACCAGCGCTTTTCGCAGCAGATCGATGCTTGGCTGGACCAGGGCAGCGGGTCGTGCGTACTGAAGGCCCCGGCGAATGCGGAAGTCGTCGCCGATGCACTCCGGCACTTCGACGGAGACCGGTATGAGCTGGCGTCGTTCGTGGTGATGCCGAACCACGTCCATGTGCTGTTTCGACCGCTTGGGGCAAATAAGCTGGCCGATATCATGAAATCCTGGAAAGGATTCACGGCACGGGAGATCAACAAGCGGATGGGGAAGTCCGGAGCGCTTTGGCAGGATGAGTATTGGGATCGACTGATCCGGAATGAGCGGCATTTTTTCAAGGTGGCAGAGTATATACGAGAGAATCCGGTGAAGGCGGCGTTGCGGGACGGGCACTACTTTCTATGGGAGCGGGGACAGGAGTCGGGGTTTTCCAACCCCGAACCCATTGGTGAGAGAGGGGGACAGGAATGTCCCCCCTCCGTTCCGGGGCGTCTCGAAGCCCGAGTCAAAACCTTCTGCGCCATCCCGCGGGTGCTCGGTTTCCTGAAGGACTACATCGTCTTTGCCGAGAAGGACGAGGAGCTGAACAAGTACATCCTGCGGCAGCACCAGACCGGCGCGGTGGACGCGACGGTCGGTCGCGCCCTTGATCCCATCCGCACCCGTGGCCTGATCTGGCATACCCAGGGCAGCGGCAAGACCTTCACGATGATCAAGGCGGCGGAGCGGCTGTTCCGCGCGCCCGAGGCGGACAAGCCCACCGTGCTGCTGATGATCGACCGCAACGAGCTGGAAGATCAGATGCTCAAGAACCTCGCGGCGCTGGGCTTGGGCAACCTGGAGCACGCCAGCAGCATCGCCCGGCTCAACCAGCTATTGCGCGACGACTATCGGGGCATCATCGTGACGATGATCCACAAGTTCCGCGACATGCCGGCGAACCTCAACAGGGGCTCGAACATCTATGTGCTCATCGACGAGGCACACCGCACCACCGGCGGCGATCTCGGTAACTTTTTGATGGCCGGCCTGCCGAACGCGACCTTCATCGGCTTCACCGGCACCCCGGTGGACAAGACCGTCTACGGCAAGGGCACCTTCAAGACCTTTGGCTGCGAGGACGACCAAGGGTATCTGCATAAGTATTCAATCGCGGACAGCATTGAGGACGGCACGACACTGCCGCTCTACTACCAGCTCGCCCCGAACGAGATGCTGGTCCCGCACGAGACGCTGGACAAGGATTTCCTGTCGCTGGCCGAGGCCGAGGGGGTGGCGGACATCGAGGAGCTGAACAAGATCCTCGATCGGGCGGTGAATCTGAAGAACTTCCTCAAGGGCAAGGAGCGGATACAGAAAGTGGCGCAGTTCGTCGCCAGCCACTACCGCGAGAATGTCGAGCCGCTCGGCTACAAGGCGTTCCTCGTGGGCGTGGACCGCGAGGCCTGCGCGCACTACAAGCACTCGCTGGATCAGTTCCTGCCGCCCGCCTATTCCGAGGTCGTCTACACCGGCAGCAACAACGACTCGAAGCTGCTCAAGGAATTCCATCTCGACCCGAAGCGGGAGCGGCAGATCCGCAAGAGCTTCGGCAAGCTCGATCAGCAGCCCAAGATCCTCATCGTCACCGAGAAGCTGCTCACTGGCTTCGATGCGCCGGTGCTCTACGCCATGTATCTCGACAAGCCGATGCGGGACCACACGCTGCTGCAGGCCATCGCCCGCGTGAACCGCCCCTATGAGAACGAGGCGCAGGAGATGGTGAAGCCGCACGGCTTCGTCTTGGATTTCGTCGGCATCTTCGACAAGTTGGAGCAGGCGCTGGCCTTCGACAGCGACGAGATCAACGCCATCGTCAAGGACCTGAAGTTGCTGAAGGTCCTGTTCAAAAACAAGATGGAGTCCAAGGCCCCGGCCTACCTCGGCCTGATCGAGCGCAACTTCAACGACAAGGACGTGGACACCCTCATCGAGCATTTCCGCGACCCCGAACGGCGCAAGGCGTTCTTCAAGGAGTACAAGGAGATCGAGATGCTCTACGAGATCATCTCGCCGGATGCCTTCCTGCGGCCCTTCATGGACGACTACGGCACTCTGTCCGCCATCTACGCGGTCGTCCGCAAGGCGTACAGCAAGCGCGTGCAGGTGGACCGTGAGTTCCAGCGTAAGACCAACCAACTGGTGCAGGAGCAGGTCGGCCTCTACGAGGTGCGACCTGTCGACGGGCTGGTCGAGATCAACGCCGAGACCATCGAGCTGATCAAGCAGCGCCAGGGCGGCGACGCCACCAAGGTGATCAACCTGGTCAAGGGCATCGAGCGCAAGGCCGAGGAGGAGAGCGAGGACCCCTATCTCATCGCCATGGCCGAGCGTGCGCGGGCGGTGCAGGATGCCTTCGAGAGCCGCCAGCTCGACACGGCGGAGGCGCTGGCGGCGCTGCTGCGGGAGGTCGAGTCGAACGAGACCAGAAAGCAGGAGCAGGCCGAGAAGTCCTTCGATGGCCTGACCTATTTCGTCTACCGGACCCTGTTGGATGCCGGGGTCGGCAACCCCGAGGCAGTCAGCCGCAAGATTCGGCTGGCCTTTGGGGAATGCTCCAACTGGAAGCGAAGCGAGAACGCCTTGCGCGAACTACGCAAGCGGGTGACCTTCGCGATCTTCGCCGAGACCGAGGACCTGGACCGGGTCACGGCACTGGTGGACGAGTTGTTCACTCTGCTGGACAAGGCGGGCCGGATCTAGCGGGATGGCCGATGCCGCATGCAAGCAGGCGTTCAAGTACCGGGTCCGCCACTGGGCGGACCGGTTGGACGTGCAGATTGTCCAGCTCAGCGTCCGCCCCATGCGCAGGAAGTGGGCGTCCTGCTCCACTAACGGACGGCTGAATTTCAACGACGAGCTGCTCGGGCTGGATACCGAGCTATGGGACTACGTCATCGTCCACGAGTTGCTGCACTTCTCGGTACCCAATCACGGCAAGCTCTGGAAGAGCCTGATGCATGCACACCTGGGGGACTACGAGGCGATGGAGGAACGGTTTGCGGACATGGCCGCCTCGGCGCGGGGTTGACCTGTTGCTTTGCTGGCACTGCACGCCGCCTCGTAGGGGGAAATAGGGGACGTACCACGAATAGGCGACCGAATAGGCGACCGTGCCCCGCCGAACAGACCCCTTCAGCCGATGCTACGGATCAAGCCCCGAGTCGCGCCTGATGGCGATCAGGATGATTTCCGCTCTTTGAGGGTCGCGTCTTTCCATTCGGCGATGAACTGGTCGGGGATCACGCGTCCGTTTTCCGGGGCGTGGGTTCGTGCTGGCGCCGCCGCCGGGCTGCGGCAGGCGCGCCAGTGCGGCGCGGGGTGCGTTGGTAGGCGGAGAGAATAGCGCGGGGCTATGTCTAGCATCGAGTGGGCCAATAGGTGCCAGGCTTGAGGCAGGACCGTTTAGGCGATTTCCGGGGTAGAGTCAGCCCGCTGTGTCACACACTCGGCGGGTCGGACCTCGCGCCCTACCTCAGCACTCGGCGGCTTGATGATCATGCGGGAATCCCGTATCTTGCCACCCATGCATACGGTCATCGAAACGCCGACCTTTGCCAAGCAGGCCGATCAGATATGGAGCGAAGCCGAGCGGCTGGACTTCATCACCTGGATTGCTTGTCACCCGCTGGCGGGCGATGTGATCCCTGGGGCGGACGGCGCGCGCAAGGTGCGCTGGTCACTGTCGGGCATGGGCAAGCGCGGCGGGGTCCGCGTGATCTATTTCAACCGTTCGGCCGCGGGCCTGGTCTATCTGCTGGCGATCTACCGTAAGTCCGACCAGTCGAACATCAGCCCTGCCGACATTCCGGAGCGCGACACATGAACACGATGCCACTGGAGCAGGTCGCACAGGCGATCGAAGCGGATGCCGGCGAGGCCATTCCCGGGCTGCGCGAATCGCTCGCCGAGATGGCCGCCGATGAGAGGGGGCGCACCTACACCCAGGAGCAGCTCGCACTGCGCGCGGCCCGTACCGCTTTGGGCCTGTCCCAACCGGCCTTTGCCCGGTTGCTGCAAACCCCGGTCGGCACCGTGCGCGACTGGGAACAGGGGCGCTTTCCGCCCCCCGGCAGTGCGCTGCTGGTGGCACGGCTGGCGGTGGAGCATCCGGAGGTCTTGCGGCCTTATGCCGCGGCCAGTTGATCGCTCGGCTCTGGCAGTCTCGTGGGGAAATAGGGGACGTGCGGAAATAGGGGACGTACCACGTGGGGAAACAGGGGACGTACCACGAATAGGCGACCGTGCCCCGCCGAACAGACCCCTTCAGCCGATGCTGCGGATCAAGCCCCGAGTCGCGCCTGATGGCGATTAGGAAGATTTTTGTTTGTGCCCACCGGAAAGGACCGGCTTCACAAAGCGATCGTCGGCGCTGCGCACGGCAGCGCACAGACACGCAGGTTGCGAGGCGTCAGAGTGCAGCATGCCGGATCGATCGCCGACCTCGGCAGGCGTCGCGCGCCCTGCGTTACGCGATCAAGATCAACAGGGGGCGAAGACGAATGAACGCCGCACGGGCATTGCATCACCTGCACTTCGGCTTCGACGCAGCCCATGTGCTCGCCCCGGCCCGGCAGCAATTGGAGCGGCATGGCAGAGGCGCTCCCGCATGAGCACCCGCATCAGTCCGCTCGCCGGTCAACCGGTGCCGAAGGCCCTGCTCATCGACGTCGACCAGCTCGTGGCGGCGTACTTTTCGGAGCGCCCCGACCCGAGCGTGCCCGCGCAGCGGGTCGCCTTCGGCACCTCGGGCCACCGCGGCTCGGCCTTCGACGTCTCGTTCAACGAATGGCACGTGCTGGCCATCACCCAGGCCCTGTGCGATCACCGTCAGGCCCGGGGCATCGCCGGGCCGCTGTTCATGGGCATCGATACCCACGCCCTGTCTGCACCGGCCAGCGCGAGCGCACTTGAGGTGCTGGCCGCCAATGGCGTGGAGGTGATGCTGGCGACCAACGACGAGCCCACGCCGACCCCGGCGATCTCCCGCGCCATCCTCACGCACAACCGCGGCGTCGCCGAGCCCGGCCGACGCGCCGACGGCATCGTCGTCACGCCGTCGCACAACCCGCCGCGCGATGGCGGCTTCAAGTACAACCCACCGCACGGCGGGCCGGCCGGCGAGGACATCACCGACGCGATCCAGGCGGCGGCGAACCGCTTTCTCGAGAACGGCCTTAAGGGCGTGCGCCGTCTGCCGCACGCCCGGGCCCTGGCGGCCGCGACGACGCATCGGCACGACTACCTCGCGCACTACGTGGCCGAGCTCGACCAGGTGATCGACCTGGACGCGATTCGCAACGCCGGGCTCCGCCTGGGCGTCGACCCGCTGGGCGGTGCCGGCGTGCACTACTGGGTCGCGATCGCCGAACGCTGGAAGATCGACCTGACGGTGGTTAGCGAAGAGATCGATCCGACCTTCGCCTTCATGACGCTGGACTGGGACGGTCAGATCCGCATGGACCCGTCGTCGGTCTACGCAATGCAGCGGCTGATCGCCATCAAGGACCGCTTCGACATCGCCTTCGCCTGCGACACCGACCATGACCGCCACGGCATCGTCACGCCCGCCGCCGGGCTGCTGCCGCCGAACCACTACCTCGCGGTGGCCATCGACTATCTGTTCCAGCACCGGCCCCAGTGGGGCGCCACCGCCGCGGTGGGCAAGACGGTGGTCAGCACGCAACTGATCGACCGTGTCGCCGCGCGACTGGACCGCAGGCTCTACGAGGTGCCGGTCGGCTTCAAGTGGTTCTCGCAAGGGCTACTCGACGCCAGCCTGGGCTTCGCCGGCGAAGAGAGCGCCGGCGCGTCCTTCCTGCGCCGCGACGGCCGGGTCTGGACCACCGACAAGGACGGCCTGATCGCGGCGCTGCTCTCGGCCGAGATCACGGCGCGCTGCGGTCGCGATCCGGGTGCGCTCTACCTCGATCTCGCCGGGCAGCTCGGCAGCCCGGTCGAAGACCGCATTCAGGCGCCGGCAACGGCGGAGCAGAAGGCGCGGCTGGCGGCACTGTCGCCGCAGCAGATCGGCACGGCCGAACTGGCGGGGGAGGGGATCACCAGCGTGCTGAGCCAGGCACCCGGCAACGGTGCGCCCATCGGCGGCATCAAGGTCAGCGCGAAGAGCGGCTGGTACGCGGCACGGCCCTCGGGCACCGAGGACCTCTACAAGATCTACGCCGAAAGCGTCCAGGGCACCGCGCATCTGCAACGCATCCTGGCGGAGGCCCAGGCCACCGTCGATGCCGCCCTGGCGTTGCCGGCAACGACATCGCCAACGTCATCGGGAACACCACCGTGAGGCAGACCGCGGCCTTGCCTCCCGCGGCAGAAGCCGAGCCCCTGTCGCCGGCCGACGAAGCCATGCTGGACGGCTTGCAGCGCGCCGCCTTCGATTATTTCGTCCGGCACACCAACCGCGACAACGGCCTGGTGGCCGATACCTCGCGGCCGGGCTCGCACGCGAGCATCGCGGTCGTCGGCTTCGCCCTGTCGGCCTACCCGGTGGGCGTCGAGCGCGGCTGGATGACGCGCGCCGAGGCCCTGCAGCGCAGCCTGGCCGCGCTGCGCTTCTTCCGGGACAGCGACCAAAGCGGCATGCCCGCATCGACCGGTCGCAACGGCTTTTACTTCCACTTCCTGCACCTGGACAGCGGCGCGAGGGCATGGCGTTGCGAGTTGTCGCTGATCGACACCGCACTGCTGCTGGCCGGCATGCTCACGGCCGCGGCCTATTTCACCGCCGCCACCGCGGACGAGGCCGAGCTGCGTGATCTTGCCGACATGCTTTACCGCCGCGTGGACTGGTGCTGGGCCCAGCGCAAAGGCGCCGCCGTCGTGCACGGCTGGAAGCCCAAGAGCGGCTTTCTCAACTACGGCTGGGAGGGCTACAGCGAAGCCCTCCTGCTCTACACGCTGGGCCTGGGCTCGCCGACCCATTCGCTGACCGAGGCCAGCTTCCCGGCCTGGACCAGCACCTACCAGTGGGAGAACCTCTACGGCATCGACTTCCTCTATGCCGGGCCGCTGTTCATCCACCAGTTCTCGCACGCCTGGATCGACTTTCGCGGCATCCGCGACGACTTCATGCGCGAGAAGCACTGCGACTACTTCGAGAACAGCCGCCGCGCGACCTACGTGCAGCGCGAGTACGCCATCCGCAACCCGCGCGGCTTCGTCGGTTACGGGGAGGACGGCTGGGGCCTGTCGGCCGGCGACGGGCCCAGCGCCCCACGGCAACGCATCGCCGGACGTCGCCAGTCGTTCTATGGCTACGCCGCGCGCGGCGTGCCCTACGGCCCCGATGACGGCACGCTCGCCGGCCCGTCGGTGCTGGCGTCGCTGGTCTTTGCCCCCGAGATCGCGCTGCCCGCTATCCGGCGGATGCTTGCGCGCGGGTCCGCGACCGGCGACCGTGCCGCGCGCGCCAGCGGCTTCAACGACACCGTGCGCGAGGCATGGATCTCCGAGGGCAGTTTCGGGCTCGACCAGGGCCTGATCGTGCTGATGATCGAGAACTTCCGCTCCGGCCTACTATGGCGCCTGCTGCGCGGCTCGGCGCCGATCCGCACGGGCCTGCAACGCGCCGGCTTCCGCGGCGGTTGGCTGGCCGAGGACGAGCATCGATGAGGACCACGACGCGGGCATCGTCCCCAGCCGTGGCGAAGCAGGGCCGCGTGGCCGCGGCGCCCGGCGAACAGGTAGGTCCACCCCGGCCGAGCCAGCGTCACGCGGCTGGGCAGGGTCCGGGCAACCATGATCCCTACGACCTGCTCATCATTGGTGCCGGCCCGGCCGGTCTGCTCGCGGCTCGGGAGGCCGTCGTGGCGGGCGCCCGGGTGGCGCTGATCGAGTCGCGCCACATTGGCGGCAACTGCCTGAACGAAGGCTGCATTCCGTCCAAGACCATCCTGCGCAGCGCACAGCTCATCGCCGAGATGCGCAACGCGCCGAACTACGGCGCTTCATCCCCGGTTGAGGTCAGCGTCGACTTCGCGGCGGTCATGGCCCGCATGCGGCGGGTGCGCGACCGTATCCTGCGCGTCGATTCGCCCGCCCGTCTGGGGGACGAAGGCATCGACCTGCATGTCGGGCACGCCCGTTTCGTCGGCGCCGACGCGGTCGCTGTCGACGGCACCCGGCTGCGCTTCAGGAAGGCGCTGATTGCCACCGGCTCGCGCCCGCTGCTGCCCGACATCGAGGGCCTGGCCGCCGCCGGCTACCTGAACAACGAGACCGTCTTCGCGCTGACGGCGCTGCCGACCAGCCTGCTGGTCATCGGCGGCGGGCCGCTCGGCTGCGAGCTCGCCCAAGCGTTTGCGCGCTTCGGCTGCCGCACCCTCATCTGCCACAGCGAACCGCTGTTCCTGCCGAAGGAAGAGCGCGACGCCGCGCAGATGGTCTCCCACGCCCTGGCCCACGACGGCGTCGAGATCCATCTCAACTCCAACGTCGTCGCCGTTCGCCTGGAGGGTGGCCGCAAGCACGTCACGATGATCAACGACGGCAGCACCGCGACGACGGTGGTCGATGAGATCCTGACCGGCATCGGGCGCCTGCCGGCCGTGCAGGGGCTGGACCTGGAGGCCGCCGGCGTGGCCTACGACGAGGCGACAGGCATCCAGGTCGACGACTGTCTGCGCACCAGCAATCCGCGCATCTTCGCCGCCGGCGACTGCTGCCTGGAGCACGCCTACACCAACACGGCCGAGGCCTCGGCACGCATCGTGGTGCGCAACGCACTGTTTCGCGGTCGCCAGCGCCTGAGCGCGCTGACGGTGCCCTGGTGCACCTACACCGACCCGCAGGTGGCTCACGTGGGCCTATCCGTGCGGCAGGCGCGCGCGCAGGACATTCCCGTGAAGACCTACACGGTGCCGCTGCACGACGTGGTGCGCGCGATCACCGATGGCGAAGAAGAAGGTTTCGTGAAGATCCATGTCCGCGAAGGCACCGACCGCATCCTCGGTGCCACCATCGTCGGGCGCACCGCCGGCGAGCTGATCAACACCATCTCGCTGGCGATGGTGACCGGGCTGGGCCTGGGCCGTCTCGCCCGGGTGATCCACGCCTACCCCACACAGGGCGAGGCGGTCCGCCAGGCCGCGCAGGCCTGCGCGCGGTCGCTGGCCCCGCCGGTGCTGTTGCGGAAGCGGGGGATCACGTGACGATTGAAGCGCCATGACCCTCGGCAGACCGCACTGAAGCGAAACGCGTCAGTCAGGACTGCGACGTGGCGTTTCCGTCCATTAAAGGACCATCGAGCGGCGCTGGGTGCACGTCGGCAACCTGGCCGACACCGGCCGCTCGCGGCGCGAAGTTGGGGGCGTTTTCAACCCTTTGGAGACAGGATCTGTAGCCGGAAGCCCGCAGGGCGGGGCCAGCCGAGTCGGCGAGATCATTTCCCATCGTCACCAGGGCTTGGCCTCATGGTGACGACGCACCGGACCGCGAGCGAAGCTCGCGAAGCAGGGGTAGGAGGGCAGGCACGTCGCCTTGGACGATGCTCCACAGGGTGTCGTTGTCGATTCCGAGATAGCCGTGGATCAGTCGATTGCGAGTCGCGACGATGAGCCGCCAGGGGATATGGGCATTGGCGGACCGCACCGCCTCAGGGACATGGGTCGCGGCCTCGCCGATCAGTTCCAGGTTACGCAGGGTGGCATCGTAGGTCAGGCCATCGTTCAGGAACCCGTCCTGGTCCAGGCCGTCGGTGTAGGCCATGACCTTCTCGGAAAATCCGATCATGTCATCCAGATAAAAGAGCCATTCGCGTGGACTTTCAGCGGCCTCAAACACGGATCGCTTCCCGCTCGATGTGTGGCCGCAGTTCGGGGCGTAGGGCCTTCTCTGTGACCAGATCGACGGGACGCCCGAGCAAGTCTTCGAGATAGAATTGGACGCCGAAAAAACGCTCCGATGTAGCCGGCCCATCGAAGGCCACCAGGATATCCACGTCGCTATCCTCCTTCGCCTCGTCCCGGACCGTGGAGCCAAACACGGCGAGCGAGGTAACGCTGAAGCGCCGAGTCAGGAGTTCTTTGTGCTCGGCGAGCAGTTGCAAGGCGCGGTTGAGCATCATTTCTTCGTCTCCTGGTGCAACGAAGGTCTTACGGCTCGATCGACTCGTTCGATTGCCTTGAGGGGGCAATCGGTCAAACCCCAAGCAGCGACAGCAGTCTAGCACGCGATACGTAAGTTATCGGGGCATCCTGTTGGCGGAAAAATTGGCGATAACTGAGGTGAGGCGGGTCGACGACGCGGAATCGGAGGGCGAAACCGAGGCGGGTTCGCATTTCTTTCCTGGAACAAGCCGGCGCGGCCTAGGACGAAACGGCAGGCATCCAGGGCGACGACTTTCTGCGCACCCGCAATCCGCGCATCTTCGCCGCCAGCGCCTCAGCGCACTGACGGTGCCCTGGTGCACCTATACCGACCCGCAGGTGGCTCACGTCGGCCTGTCCGTGCGGCAGGCGCGTGCGCAGCACATTCCCGTCAAGACCTACACCGTGCCGCTGCAGGACGTGGTGCGCGCGATCACCGATGGCGAAGAAGAAGGGTTCGTGAAGATCCATGTCCGCGAAGGCACCGACCGCATCCTCGGTGCCACCATCGTCGGGCGCACCGCCGGCGAGCTGATCAACACCATCTCGCTGGCGATGGTGACCGGGCTGGGACTGAGCCGCCTCGCCCGGGTGATCCACGCCCACCCCACACAGGGCGAGGCGGTCCGCCACGCCGCGCAGGCCTGCGCGCTGTCGCTGCCCCCCGTTTGCAGACATTGATGACGCGGACAATGGCTAAAGCGTCTCGTTCTCCGTGGCGACGGACCCAGCTTGACCTAGTGAGTCAACCAGCACTGCCGCGCCCACCGAGACGAGCGTATCAATATTGGCCGCAACAGCGTTGAGCCAATCCTGGCAACTGTCCACGGATAACGTCACCGGACCGCCTGTGCGATACACCCGAGCCACCACGTGGCAACGGCATCGTCCACGTCTACGCCCAGCGCGCCACGGCCGCGATCCTGATCCAGGAGAACTGGGACGAGAGCGTTCAGGAGGACGTGATCGACTTCCTTTCGAAGCAGATCCCGAAGGGCGTGTGGCGACATGACGCCCAAGACAGCAACGGCGATGCGCATCTGAAGGCAGGCCTGGTCGGACCCTCCGAGACAGTCCCCTTGATCGACGGCGAGCTCGGCCTATCGCGTTGGCAGAACCTCTTCTTCTGCGAGTTCGACGGGCCGCGGAGGGATCGGCGCGTGGTGGTCACGACTCTCGCCGACGGCTGACGCAGGCGCTAGCCGAATCGGGCAACGTGCCCCCGCTCATGCTGGACCCTAGATCCGGCAGTTGACCGCTTCGTGCCCCATGCAAGGGTTTGACGCGGTTGACGATCTTAGGCATCTGACGCCTCACCCGCCGGGTGACGGCCGTTCAACTGCCGGATCTAGCCCGGATGTTTCATAAACCGACACAGCCGACACTGGCCTCGCGGATTTGCGCGGCGCTGGGCGTCACCGAGGGCGATGACCGGGACGCCGCGGGGGTTGAATGGTGGAAATACCGAGCGGCAACGGGCTTGATCAACGGGGCACGAGTAGTTTTGTCGCCGCGCAGGCGTACGATGCCCTGCCCGAGGTGGGCATAGTCGTCGTGCGCGTGCTGAAATCCCCGTGCGGGGATGTATGTGCGTCTAGGCGGGCGCCGCCCGGGCTGCGCGTTGAAGAGCCTCTCGGTGACCTGCTGCAACAGCGTCTTGACCGGACAGCTCGAGGGCAGGTGCAGGCGCACGCGGTCTTTGTACTGCACCACGCGCACGGCGAGCTTGAACAGTTTGATGATCACGGTGGCAGGCTGGGCGTTGGCCAGTTCCGTGCCGACGAGGACCTCGGTGCGCAGCGTTTGGTGCAAGACGTAAGCGGCGCAGGAGAAGAACAAGCGCATCTGATTGGCCAAGAAGGTGCTGTCGGAAGTGCGATCGCTGGCCAGATCGTTCTTGATCATTTTGATGAAGTTCTCGTCCTGGCCGCGCGCGCAGTACAGATCGCGGTAGACGCACTCGGGACTGGGCAAGTCCAAGGAGGTGACGACGAAGCGGAGGTTGTCGCCGCGCGCCGTCACCTCGGCTTTGAGGATGGTCCGACACGCGCCGGGCCAGGAACCGGCACGGTAGTCAACCTCGTGGTAGGTGCGGGTCCGCTCGGGTACGTCGGCGTCGGCGCGCCGGGCGTTCTCGATGCGCAGCGCATGGAGCTTGCGGGCGTCGGCCAAGAACGGCTCGGCCCGTGGCGTGAGAGCCCGGTTACCCGCCAGGCCGAAGATGAAATCCGTCAACGGATCGGCCATCGCCAAGGCCATCAACTCGGGGTTGGAGAAGTGTCCGTCGCCGCGCAGGATGATGCGTGTGCGTGGCCACGCGGCCCGCAGCCGCTTGAGCACGCGCTTGAGGATCATCGCGTTCTCGGCGCCGGTGGGGCGCTTGCCGGGACGCAGCACCGCGGTGATGAACTTCCCCGAGAGGCCCTCGAAGAGAAACAGCGGCAAGTAGCAATGGTTGCCGTAGTGATGATTGTAGAACGCGAACTCCTGCTGGCCATGGGTGGCGTCTTCGGAGTGGTCCATATCGAGCACGATCACCTGCGGCGCCTTCGGGTAGCTGGCGATGAAGGCCTCGACGAAGGCCTGCGCCATGCGGTAGAGGTCGCGCGCGCCGACCCCATTCTCCAAACGCGAGAAGGTCGGCCCGCTGGCCAGGTCCGTCGTCGCATCCAGCGGCTTGCGCTCCAGCCCCAGCTTGAACAGCGCATCACGGCGCAGCGCATTGGCGTCGTTGCCGTCTTCGTAAGCACAGGCGATCTGGTAGACCCGTTGCGCGATCAGCTCACGCATCGGATGGGTGGTGTAGGACGGATGGCGCCAATCATCGATCGCTGCGCTCAACCGCTCGGTCAGGCCGATCTGCCGATCAACCCCGCGCAGAATCATGGGGCCAAAGTCAGACGACATGGCGCCGCCGTCGAAGTCGCCGCGGACCGTGAAACCGGCGACCGGGGGAAAACGCAGCTGTTCCGGGGTAGACTCGGGCATGGGCGACCTCGTTTAGCTTCTTCCGAAGCGTTCTTGGCGGAACAGCCATTTTATCAATGGGTTGAACGAGAGTCGCCCTTTTTTATGAAATATTCGGGCTAGGTTGACCCGTGCCGTTTCTTCGCCAGGTCCTGCTCACTCGCCCCGAGCGCCGCAAGCAACACCTCGATCCGTTCATTCTGACGAGCGACCTCCCCCAGAAGCTCGGCGCTTTCGCTTGCGCTGTTCTCGGAAAGCCGGCTCTACCCTGTTGCTCGGCGAGCCAGTGCGCGAGCACCGACGCGATGGTGCGAGGGGATCCGCCGCCGAGGCGGTGGCGCACGGCGATGACCGTTGGGGAGCGACCTGCGTCGAGAAGAGCTTGGGTGGCCCCACGGATCTGCTCGGGGTCGAGGCGGGGTTGCGGCATGCGTTTGCCTCCTGGCTTATGGGTTGCGGATCCGCCAACACGCGATGTCGACACGAAGTCTACGTTTATCGTAGAGCATGCGGACGGGGCTTCCCGGACGATCGGGGCATGTCCCAATCGTCCAGCATCCCGACAATCTTTGGCCGGCGCTTACGCGAGTCGCGGCAACGCCTCGGTATTGCGCAGGACCGATTGGGCGTGATGGTGGGTCTCGACGAGCGCAGCAGCAGCGCACGGATGAGCCGCTACGAATCCGGTATCCACTTGCCGCCATTGGCGATCGCCGAGAAGCTGGCCGTTGTTCTGGGTGTGCCGATGCCGTACTTCTACTGCAGCGACGAGGAACTGGCCGAGCTCATCTTGCGGTTCGGCGAGCTGAGTGCAGAGGGGAGGGCGCGGGTGCTGGCGCTGGCGCTCGCGCAGGAGTTGGCGGCGCAGTCGTCGGGGCGATGTCAACGTAGAGTTGCCTCCGCGCAATGGTGGATCTCAACCGGTACGTCGATCCTTTGGGGACGCTGCGTCAGGGGCGACACCCATGTCGATCTTGTCGCGAAGGTCTTTGAATGGAGGTCCGAACACAAGACCCCCGGAGAGTCGCGTGTCGCTCGTGAATCCGTCCGGGGGCTCCTGCCGCCGGACGGACTCGCTCCTTGGCGACGACCTGTTTTGGCCCCGGTTCGCCCCGCTCCGGGCCGCGCTGCGCCACGACGTGCGCCCGAGGGGCGCGGTCGGGCTGCGCACGGCCCTGCGACGAATGGCTCGACGGCGTGTCGGATGCGCTTTGCATACCGCCTTCGCGGCTTCGCGACCACGGCCGCTTCGCCACTGCGGCGGCACGCACGCGCCGACGCCTACCGGGGGCCGCTCGGCTTCGCTCCGCTCTCCATGCCTCGCGGAGTTGTGAAGTGGATTAAGACTTTCCTTTGTGTGTGATCCCGGAAAGAGCTGCCAGCCCTAATCGGTTAGCTCAAGGCACTGTCTTGGCGTTATTTTCCCGCCGATTGCCAATCATCCAGCCTAAGTTCGACGCGCGCGGTGGAGAGGCGGTGCTATCCTGGTGGGTGAGAGTCCCACCCGGCAATGTTGCTCCAGGCGCAAGCAATCGGAGCAGTCAGTCATGGAGGTAACGAAGGGCTGAAACCTCTGAGATTCACCCGAGATCTCTTCTTCGAAGGGTGGTGTTAACCGTCCATCACGTTGGAGACGATGACGCGGAAGCGTTCCAAGCGCGTCGCACCTGCCATTTCGGTGTCCTTGCAACGGGGGTGTCAAGGGTTCTCCCGGTTTCCTCCTACAGGAGGCGAAACATGTCCATCACCAACGAACTCCAGGCCACGATCGAACAGATGGTGCAGCGGGGCAAGGGTATCCTTGCCGCAGACGAGAGTCATCCCACCATCGCCAAGCGGTTTGCGGCGATTGACGTGGAAGCGACGCCAGAGAGCCGCTGTGCTTACCGCACCTTGCTGTTCACCGCTCCCGGTATCGAGGATTTCATCAGCGCGGTGATCGAATTCGAGGAGACGCTCGCGCAGAGCGCTGGCGACAGAGCGCTGCCCGAGGTGCTGGCGCAGCGCGGGATCGTTCCCGGTATCAAAGTGGACAAGGGTAAGGGGCCGCTGGCACTGTCGCCCGGCGACCTGATCACCTATGGCCTCGACGGCTTGGCCGAGAGACTCGCGCAGTACAAGCGCCAAGGAGCGCGGTTCGCGAAGTGGCGCGAGGTCTACTCGATCAGCGATTGCAACCCGACCCAGTTGGGCATTGCAGCCAACGCCGAGATGCTGGCGCGCTATGCGGCGGTCTGTCAGGAGCAGGGAGTGGCGCCGATCGTCGAGCCGGAGGTGTTGATCGACGGCGATCATAGCCTGACCCGCTGCGCCGAGGTTACAGAGGCGGTGCAGAAGGAGATCTTCCACGCCCTGTACCGCCATCGCGTGGTGCTCGAGCATATCATCCTCAAGCCCAACATGGTGCTGCCCGGCAAGGATCACGCGGACAGGGCGAGTGCCGAAGAGATCGCCGAGGAGACCCTGCGGGTGCTCAGACGCACCGTACCGACAGCAGTGCCGAGTATCAATTTCCTGTCCGGGGGAATGAACCCCGAAGAATCGACCGCCAACCTCAATGCCATGAATGCGGGTTTCCCTCAGGCGCCCTGGTTGCTTTCGTTTTCCTACGGTCGCGCCCTGCAACAGCCGGTGCTGCAAGCCTGGCAGGGCAGAGCGGAGAACGCTGCCGCCGCGCAGCGGGCTTTGCTGAAACGTGCGAGATTGAATGGGCTTGCCCAGCGCGGCGAATACCAATCGTCGATGGAGTCGCAAGACTGAGCACCAGGGCGATCGCATCAACCGGCGCTAATGTTAGGAGGACCTGATGGGTTGTTCTGCCCCGCGGTCCGTGGTGCCTCAAAGAGCAGCTTCTCCAAGTATCGTTCTGAAACGACCTGGTATTTGTGTGCACCAACTTATCCTCACCTCGGCCTGGGGCACAATCTTCACGCTCA
This sequence comes from Thiocapsa bogorovii, assembly GCF_021228795.1. Taxonomy (NCBI): domain Bacteria; kingdom Pseudomonadati; phylum Pseudomonadota; class Gammaproteobacteria; order Chromatiales; family Chromatiaceae; genus Thiocapsa; species Thiocapsa bogorovii. Next base: position 5,621,528 of record NZ_CP089309.1, on the reverse strand, counting down.
ACGCGCTGCTCGCCTTCGGCAAGATGGAATCCGTCCTGCTCCAGCCCTGGCAGTACGAGATTACCAACTATGTGCTGCTGGTCTGCGGCGCGATCTTGACCAGCTGGTATCCGAATCGGGTCAGGTCCCGCGCGGCGCGCACCGCGTCTGCGCGGGGGAGCGAGGAGTCCGTTCGATCATGACTGCTCCCCTCGCCCTCATCACCGGCGGTGCGCAAGGTATCGGGCGCGCCCTGGCACAGTCGTTCTTGGCCGAAGGGTGGCGGGTGGTGGTGCTCGACCTCGACGCCGAGGCCCTCGCCGCACTGACGGCCGAGCTGGGGAGTCCCGCCCTGCTCGGGCTGGCGGCCGACGTGGGTGAGGAGACGGCGGTTGCCGCTGCCTTCGCCGCGCTCCAGGCGTGGCAGGACCGGGCGGGTGAACCCGCCGGGCTGGACCTGCTGGTGAACAATGCCGGTCTCGCCGACCCGGTGAGCGGCCCGCTCGAAGCGCTGTCGCTCGCGGGGTGGCGGCGCTGGCTGGACGGTCACCTGACCGGAGCCTTCCTCTGCACCCGCGCGGCCATCCCGGGACTGCGCATGCGCCGGGGCGCCATCGTCAACATCGCCTCGACCCGTGCACTGCAATCGGAGCCCCACTGTGAAGCCTACGCCGCGGCCAAGGGCGGGCTACTGGCCTTCACCCATGCCGCTGCGATCAGTCTCGGGCCGCTGATCCGCGTCAATGCCGTCAGCCCCGGCTGGATCGAGACGGGACCCCTCCGGAAGTCGGCCCACCGGCGCGTCCCGGACCACCGCCCGATCGACCAGGCCCAGCATGCCGTGGGGCGCGTGGGCGAGCCTGCCGACATCGTGGCGGCGGTCCGCTTCCTCGCCAGCCCGAGTGCGGGGTTCATCACCGGCCAGAACCTGGTCGTCGATGGCGGTATGACCCGCACCATGATCTATGCGGAGTGAGCCAGGGGCGGTGCGTGGGTCACCTCAGCCGCCCTCGGGCGGCGCACTGGTCTACCGTTCAAGGTACCCATGTCCGCAGTCCGGGGTAAGCCGTGCTTGTCTCACCCCTTCGTTCGCTCTCTGCTGTTCTCGTTCTGGCACTCCTGATCTTCCCGCCGATTCACGCCGACACCCTTGTCGGCAAAGTGGTCCGCATCCTTGATGGCGATACCGTCGAGGTGCTCGATGCGCAGAAGCGGACGCACCGCTTACGGCTCGCCGGTATCGACGCCTCCGAGAGCAAGCAGCCCTTCGGGACCACGACCAAGCGCGCCCTGTCGACGCTGGTCGGCGGCGACGCCGTGACCGTCGAATGGCATAAGCGCGATCGATACGCCCGGTTGGTCGGTAAACTCATGGTTGACGGTAGGGACGTGACTCTGGCCCTGGTAGGCGCCGGCTACGCTTGGTGGCACCGCGAGTACGCGGGCGAGCAGGCTCCGGGTGACCGCCGACTCTACGAGGCCGCCGAGAAGGCGGCTCGGAGTGATGGTGTCGGACTCTGGTCAGACCCGCGGCCGATCGCGCCCTGGGATTGGAGCGACGGAGGGCCGACGGCAGTGCCCGCCAAGCCGAGCTCGGGCGGCCTGTCCGTGTGACTCCGGTCGGCTCTGCACGGGACCGAAGGGCGGGATCGACTGCGTGCGGGAGAGCGGCTCGAAGCAGTATTTCCCGCGGGATTGATCGGGACACGACGGTTGGTTGCCGATCCCGGGCGTTATCATGCCCAAGGTCGCCGGGCGCTCCGCTCCGGCAGACGGTTTTGATCAACCACAGACCTCGAGGACATCCGAGCATGCAGATCGCACTCTTCGGCGCGACCGGTGGAACCGGCCAACAGGTTCTGGAGCAGGCTCTCGCGTCCGGTCACACCGTGACGGCACTGGTGCGCGACCCCGCCAAGATCGAGGCGCGGCCCGGCTTGGACGTCTTATGCGGAGATGTCCTGGATCAGGAGGCGACCAGCCGCTGTATTCAGGGTTCGGCAGCAGTCATCTGCGTGCTGGGCTCTGGGGTCGGTGCGGAACCGGTCGAGGCGCAGGGCACGCAGCGCATCCTCGAGGCCATGAAGTCCAACGGCGTGCGCCGACTCGTCGCCGTGACCTCGCTCGGGGTCGGCGACACTCGCGCGCAGGTCAGTGCGGAGTTTCAGCGGGCCATGGACACGGTGTTGCAACCCATCATCGCGGCCAAGACGGAACAGGAGCGCCTCATTCGGGCGAGCGGCCTGGACTGGACCATCGTGCGTCCCGGCGGGCTCGGTGACGGACCGCGCACCGGCGACTATCGCAGCGGCACCGACCCCACCCTGATGGCCGGACTCGTCAGCCGGGCGGATGTCGCCGAGTTCGTCCTGCGCCAGCTGTCGGATGATTCCTACCTGCACCGATGCCCGGCGGTGACCTGAGCCGGCTGGATCGGTTCGGGAGGGCGACGCGGTGTGGCCGGATGGTGAGGCGGCTATTCGCCGCAAGGGCAGCAAGCCGTATGCTCGAGCGCGGCTAAGGCGCTTCTGTAGCCCGCAGGACCGCTTCGAGGTTGGCCTCGGTGACCGGCAAGGTCAACACGGCATGGATCCGGAAGCGCTCGGCCAGTCGGGGGACGTATTGGGCCTGCTCTTTACTGACCAGCACGATCGTTCGTGCCGTCGGTGCCTGCTTGCGCAAAGCCGCCAGAAAGACGTCCAGGTTGCTGACATTGGCTCCGGCGTAGTTGTTGCCGAAACCGTAGAAGAACTCCGCCACGATCCAGTCCGGCGTCATGGACTTGAGTGCCTGCAACGCCTTGCGTTGCGAGGCGAGCTTGACCTGGCTGATGCCGAGACGCTCATAGAGGGCGTCGAAGCGAGGATGGTTCGGGGATTCGATGATCGAGAAGAGCGTGGTCATGCGGTCAGCCATGTTGCTGCACAGAAAGCCTCCAACGCTGCCCGAGACCATCGAATGGTGCAAGTCGGCGGAGACGTTGCTCGTAAGGCGGCCACCGACGCCTTGATCGAGGTTCTAACCGATGAGGATCTCCGGATGACTGGATAACCCTAACAGGAAGCTCTATTATTGGGGTATACGATGAAATACTCCATATTTGGAGCTTATGAAATGAGCGCACTCCCGCATCCCCAAACCGGTTTCGATCCGGAGCGACTCTCCAGTGCCGCCTTGCAGGCATTCTTTAATCTTTCCGAACGTTGGGGGCTCACAGCCGCTCAGGAGCGGATTCTGCTCGGCAACCCGCCGGAATCGACCTTCTTCAAATGGAAGGCGGAGAAGACGGCCCGGCGGCTTGGGCGGGACGTCCTGGATCGTATCAGTTACCTGCTCGGAATCGCCAAGGCGTTGAGCATCCTCTTGCCGTCGCCGCGTGCGGCCGACGAATGGGTGAAGAAGCCCAATATGGCGCCGCTGTTTCATGGGCAGTCGGCGCTTGACCGGATGCTCGGCGGCAGCCTGGTCGATCTCGCGGACGTGCGGCGGTATCTCGATGCCCAGCGGGGACTCTGATCCGCAGCGTCCGCCGTGTTGCGATCTGGACTGGACGCACCAGTACCGCATCGTCTCCTCGGAGTTTCCGCCCATCAACCTCTTCGAGACGCTCGTGGACCCGGATCTGATGGACGAGCTGTTCTATCTCGAAGGGCTGACCAACGAGCGCTTGCGCGACGAGGTGGGGGCGATCGCACTGGTCGATCGCGAAGACCGTGTCTGTGGTCCAGGTTCGACGCCGGTGATGGCCGCGTTCACGCATATCGGCGTGGCGAGCCGATTCAGCGACGGCAGCTTCGGTGTGTATTACGCGGCCAAGACCCTGCACACGGCTATCGCGGAGACGCGTTACCACCGCGCCCGGTTTCTTGCCTACACACGAGAGGACGCCGGGGAGATCGACATGCGGGTTTACGTGGGGGAAGTGGCGAAGCCCTTGCACGATGTCCGGGGCGCGGACTACGACGATCTGCATGACCCGGACGATTGGCGGCCATCTCAAGCATTTGGCTTGGCGATGCGTGCGGTGCGGTCTTGGGGGATTGTCTATCGGTCGGTGCGGGATCCTGGCGGCGAGTGCATCGCCGCGCTGCGGCCACCGGCGGTCACCATCCCTCGGCAGGGCCCCCATCTCTCCTATGTCTGGGATGGCGCCCGGATCGTCCGGGTCTACCGCAAGACGCTGATCCAGTCATCGTGACACCTCCCTCAACCACAGCCGGGCCTTTTCATTCTGCTCACCGATGCCGCCAAGTCGTCATGCCGGTGTCACGAGGGATCGCTTCATGTTTCTTGACCGGCTGAGGGCGTGGCTCGAGGGTTTCTTTCGGCGTTTCCGACGAGTGCCCGGCGGTCGCGTGACGGCGATCTTCGTCGCGGATGCGGCCGGGGCGCCGATGCGGGCATGCGAGCGGACCCTGGCGCTTGTCGACCAAGGGTTGGCAGAGGATCGCTATGCCTTGGGCCGTGGCTTCTGGCGGCTCACCGACGGCTGTCAGGTCACCCTGATCCTGGCCGAGGATCTGCAGCGCGCCGAGCGCCGGCATGGTCTGCCGCTCGACACCGGGCAACATCGGCGCAACCTGGTCGTATCCGGGCTGGTCGGAGTTCAGCTGCGGGGCCGGAGCCTGCGCATCGGCGAGGCCCTGTTGGCGTGGCATCGGGTGCGCCCGCCCTGCGGGTATCTGGATCGGGTCTCCGGCCGAGGGATGGCGAAGGCGCTCGGGCGTTACGGCGGGCACTGCCTGCGCGTGCGCGAGGGCGGGCTGATCCGGGTGGGTGACGAGGTAACCGTGGTCTGACGCCGAGCGAATCGCCGGGCCGGCATGTTCGACAGGGGGTGTCGCATCGTCGTGTCATCCTCCGCACGACCCGATCTCGATTCCCGCTTCCTAAACAAGATCGGCCTGGGTCTCGATCCCCGAAGAGGGCGCGCGCGAGTGGTGACCACGTAGATGAACCAATGACAACATCGGTGAGACCGATCCTGTGCGTCGCCCTGCTCGGTGCCGGGATCGTCATGCGCGCCCCGGCCGACACCGAAATCCGTCGCCCTATCCCAGGGCCAACACGCCTGACTATGGATCGGGGCGGTGGTTGCAGCGGGAGCGCTGAAGCGGACGTCGGCCGCGTCGGCGGTCGTGGCCGACTCCGCTGACCGGCATGATCGTGAATTGCGTCGTCACCCGCCGGCCATGCTTCAAGGTGCGAGTGGTGCACCGTCGATCGCCGAGAGCTCCCGATTTACCTCGAAGAGCTTGGCGTTGACGTGCGGAACACCGAAGCCGACGAGCCGCTCGGTATGCATCGCCAGATAGGCTTCGGCGCTGCGCCGGTCGGTGAAGAGGTAGATGCCGCCGGCCTCGCCCGTCTCGGGGTTCTCGGTCCAGATCTTCCAGAGCAGGCCGGGCTCTTGCGCGATGGATTCGGCGAGGCCCTGCAGGGTGGCGCTCATCTCGGCGCCCCAGGGGCCTTGGAAGGGGAAGTCGATCTGTAGGAGGATGGGCATCGGGACCTCTCTTTGGCGCGGTGGCGGGTAAGGCTCATGAGTCTACTGCACGGGCGCTCTGCCGGCCGAGGCGCTCCCCGAGACGGTGTCGGTCGTTTGTACTCCGACACCAGGCGACAAAACACCGACTTGGTTCGCACGGGGGAGCATGACAATGGGCCGGAAATTAGATGCATTTGCTGCGCTCCAATCTCACCGGCAACGATCCCGTTCAACTCTGGACCTGGTATATCCAACTGACCGAAGTCGAACAGGCGTTCAAAGAACTCAAAGGTGACCTGAGTCTTCGCCCGATTTACCACCAATTGGATCGGCGCATCGATGCACACATTTTTGTCGCCTTCCTGGCCTATTGTCTCCAAGTCACCCTGAAGGCCCGTCTGCGCCCCCTCGCTCAGGGTCTGACCCCAAGGTCCGGCCCGACATCGACGGCCTGGCCGCCGCCGGCTACCTGAACAACGAGACCGTCTTCGAGCTGACGGCGCTGCCGCCCAGCCTGCTGGTCATCGGCGGCGGGCCGCTCGGCTGCGAGCTCGCCCAAGCCTTTGCGCGCTTCGGCTGCCGCACCCTCATCTGCCACAGCGAACCGCTGTTCCTGCCGAAGGAAGAGCGCGACGCCGCGCAGATGGTCTCCCACGCCCTGGCCCACGACGGCGTCGAGATCCATCTCAACTCCACCGTCGTCGCCGTTCGCCTGGAGGGTGGCCGCAAGCACGTCACGATGATCAACGACGGCAACACCGCGACGACGGTGGTCGATGAGATCCTGACCGGCATCGGGCGCCTGCCGGCCGTGCAGGGGCTGGACCTGGAGGCCGCTGGCGTGGCCTACGACGAGGCGACAGGCATTGAGGTCGACGACTTTCTGCGCACCAGCAATCCGCGCATCTTCGCCGCCGGCGACTGCTGCCTGGAGCACGCCTACACCAACACGGCCGAGGCCTCGGCACGCATCGTGGTGCGCAACGCACTGTTTCGCGGTCGCCAGCGCCTGAGCGCACTGACGGTGCCCTGGTGCACCTACACCGACCCGCAGGTGGCTCACGTCGGCCTGTCCGTGCGGCAGGCGCGCGCGCAGCACATTCCCGTCAAGACCTACACGGTGCCGCTGCACGACGTGGTGCGCGCGATCACCGATGGCGAAGAAGAAGGTTTCGTGAAGATCCATGTCCGCGAAGGCACCGACCGCATCCTCGGTGCCACCATCGTCGGGCGCACCGCCGGCGAGCTGATCAACACCATCTCGCTGGCGATGGTGACCGGGCTGGGCCTGAGCCGCCTCGCCCGGGTGATCCACGCCTACCCCACACAGGGCGAGGCGGTCCGCCAGGCCGCGCAGGCCTGCGCGCTGTCGCTGGCCCGGCCGGCACTGTTGCGGAAGCGGGAGACACCTTGACTATGGACGCGCCATGACCGTCGGCAGACCGCACTGAAGCGCAAGCAGAGTCGGTCGGGCGCTTTCGGCCCGGAGCCGCCGTCCGCCGCTGATCGGTCAGAGACCGCAAACCACCCCATTTCGGACTCCCCGCACGCGCGCCGCGATATCACGCGCTGCGGCCGAGATTGCGGATCTGGCGTAAGCCCCCCCGCGGGAGCGGTTATCATTGCGGTCTCCATCCGAATTTCTCCCTTTGGCTACCTTCCGGTTGTCAGCGATGTTGGCAGACCACTTAACAGGTGCTACTTTCTGCACCAAACAAGTCCTGAGATCGGTATCCATGAGCGTGAAATTCTCCGAAGACGTGGTCCCATTGACTGACCTCAAGGTCAACCCTGGTCGCGTGGTCAAACACGCTGTCGAGGCCCATCGGCCCGTACTGCTCACCAGCAGAGGACGCGGGGTCGCCGTCATGCAGTCCGTGGCCGACTACGAGCAGGCTGCGGACGAGCGCGCCTTCATGCGCGCGGTGGTCGCAGGTTTGGCCGACTTGGACGCCGGCCGCGAGGTCTCCCTCTCCGAGGCCAAGGCCAGATTCGGCTTGGGCTAGAGGCATGGGCGCTGCCAGGATCAGCTTCGCCGAATCCGCGCTCAGCGACTTGGCGGGCATCCGGGAATGGTACGCCGAAGAAGCAGTGCCGGAGGTTGGCGACCGGCTCATCGCCGAGATGTTTCAACGCGTGGAGGTGCTCGCCGACCAACCGGACATCGGGCGGATCGTTCACGAGTTTGGTCAACCCTTCCTGCGCGAGCTGATCCACCCGCCCTTTCGGGCCGTCTATCGCCGGGACCCGGAGCGGGTTCGGATCGTCCGTGTCTGGCGCAGCGAACGGTTGTTGCGGCTGCCGGCATCGGCCAAGTCCCAGAACCCCGCAGGTTGACCATTGCATGCACGGGCGCCGGCCGGCCGCGATTTGGCAAGGCTCAAACCCCGCGGCGAGCGGTTTCCATGTCGACGCGCCTCGGCTAGCACACTCATCGACAACCACCAAAGGAAGCGGACCGCAGCATGAAAAATGCGACAACTGCCTTGGAACTTACCGCTAAGCGATAATGATGGAAAAGACCCTCGGGACGAATCAAGCCGCTCTGTTGGACTGGCTCCTCGGGCATTGGCTTGACCAGGGTCCGGCAATCGCTTTCATCAAAGGCTTTGCCGGCACCGGCAAGAGTGAGGTGGCGCGAGGCCTGATCGATCGAGCCCCTGGCGCTGGGCGCCGACGTGGTGATTCATTCACTGACCAAGTACATCAATGGGTCCGGACCTCTGTACCACCTCTCAGCCGCTGTCGCAACGCAGAAAAGTAGCCGAGAATCGGGTGGGCAAATCTTAGAGATTCGTGACGAGAGACTGTTGGAAACAACAGCCGAGCCGCTGTCACGCCCGCACGTATCGAAGCCGGCGCGTCCCCCCGCCGAAGGCTTCCGACAGGATTCCTGCGAGTGCTCGCGCTTCGAGGCCGAAGGCTGCGTGCGATAGCGTACAGACGGCATGGCGCTGCTGAGCTAGGTTGAGTGAACGGAGTCCAAGAGCCTCTCGACACCAGCACACGCCCAGTCAGCCCTCGCCTTCTCACGGCGTTCGCACGACAGCGGCGTGGCGCTTGACGCTTTTCCACTTAGACTCATAGTCCGTCGCAAGACGCGACCGGATGCCGCAAGCCACCAGCGGGAGGGTTGATGGAATTCAAGGACTATTACGCCGTGCTCGGACTGGAGCGCACGGTCGCTCAGGATGAGATCAATGGAAGGCGCACTGACGCCGAGCGGCGAAGACCCAGAGTGTTGGCATTTCGGCGGGGCGACGCTCAGACGCGCGCGGGTGGCGTTGCGTCTCACGCGCGATCTGGAGTTGAACGCGGCCAGCACGGCACTCGTGCTCGACCTGCTCGATGAGATCGACGCGCTCAGATCACGGCTTCGCCGCCTCGGTGGGGACTGAGCGACGACCACGAACATGCCGGCGGGCAATGCGGACGATCTTGTCCGCGATCTCTTCCGCGATCTCTTCCGGTGAGAGGCCGACTGGTACCACCAGGGTTCCATGGTGTCTCAATGAAACACCTTCATGCGTGGACGGTCAGCGGCGCGCGCCTCTCAAACCGTATCGCGAATTACTGGAGCTATGTCGTTGTGAAAACTATCAATTGCGAAAGACTCACTGTGCCATTGCGGTTCTTCTGGGTGTTGCTGAGTTGGCTGCCCCTTGCCCCGGTCATGGCCGCCGACTGGCAGGGTACCTTGTCGGATGGTTCGCATGTCGAGGTGGATGCGGCCACGCATCGGGCCTGGCATCGACAAGGAGACAGGGTGGAGCCCTTGTGGGATGGCGTGCACCAACTCCAGGATGGCTCGGTGGTGATCGTCCGCCATGGCACCGCGGTGCCCACCCAGCGGATGCTGGAGACCTGGATGCATTCACCCGAGGAGGAATCACGGCTCGCGACATCGGCTTGTGACGATTTGGTCAAACAGGTCTGCGGCGAGGACAACCGCTGCGCGACGTCGCAACCCTGTGGTCTGGCGCATCAGTTACGCGACATGGCGGAGGGCAAGTTGGCCAAGGGGACGGGCGCTGATGCTCGAATCGATACCGGTGACCAATGCCGCGAGGCGCTCGCGGATCCGTTCTTTGTGCGCTGCGATTGATCCATCGGCTTCCGCCAAGGCGCTTATGTGCGGCAGCGTACCGACAGCCAGCACCACTGCGCCTATAAGAAAAAATGTCGCAATGGTTCAGTCGGAGGCTGTGAGATAAGCGTTCTGGCCCATTTCAGAGACAGGCATCAAACCAAATCCTGAGTGGAATTTGACCATGTTGCAATCCGCGCCCGGCTAAGCCGGGCGAAACCGCACGGAAGAGGTTATGCCTTTTCCGTGCGAAATTATCCCCCTAAAGGGGGAGGTTTCAACCAGAGGATTTTCGATGAAACGCATGAGCCTTCGCACGACGTCGAGCGCTGCCCTCTTTCTCGTCGGAACGATCGCGGTAGCCGGCGCATTCGCCCAACCGCCTCAAGGCGCGTACGGTCCGGGCTACGGCATGGGTCCGGGCATGATGGGTGGCTCCGGCCCTGGGTACGGACCAGGTTCCGGCAACGGTCCGGGCTACGGCATGGGTCCCGGCAGGATGAACGGCTACGGTCCTGGAAATGGTCAGGGTTCGGGGTACGGCATGGGTCCCGGCATGATGAAAGGGCACGGCCCTGGAAATCGTCAGGGTCCGGGGTATGGCATGGGTTCCGGCATGATGAACGGGTACGGCCCTGGAAACGGTCCGGGTCCGGGCTACGGACAGGGACCCGGTTTCAATCGGACCAGATAACCTCATGCGCCGCTTGAGGCGCAAGTAGGGGGAGCCGGCGTGGACCAAAGCACGGACCAGAACACCCCGTTGGCCAATCGCGGCCTGGTGGTTGCGGTGCGCGGCAGCGTCGTGGATCTGCGCTTCGATGCGCATCTGCCCTCGATCTATCGGCTGCTGCGCGCCGGGTCGGACGGCCGGATCCGCATCGAGGTCTTGGCGCAATTGGATGCCCATCATGTGCGCGGCATCGCCCTGACACCGACGCAGGGGCTCGCGCGCGGCATGTGGGTGGAGGACAGCGGCGGGCCGCTGATGGCACCGGTGGGCAACGGCATCCTCGGGCGCATGTTCGACGTGTTCGGCAACGCCATCGATCGCCAGCCGGCGCCCACCGAGATCCAATGGCGCTCCGTGCATCGCGCGCCGCCACCGCTCGCGCGGCGTTCCACCCAGTCCGAGGTCTTCCAGACCGGCATCAAGGTCATCGATGTGCTGGTCCCGCTGGAGCGCGGCGGCAAGGCGGGCCTGTTCGGCGGGGCGGGCGTGGGCAAGACCGTGCTGCTCACCGAGATGATCCACAACATGATCGGACACCACGCCGGCGTCAGTCTCTTTTGCGGCATCGGCGAGCGTTGTCGCGAAGGCGAGGAGCTCTACCGCGAGATGAAGGACGCCGGCGTCCTGCCCAACATGGTGATGGTCTTCGGCCAGATGAACGAGCCGCCGGGCAGTCGCTTTCGCGTCGGTCATGCCGCACTGACGATGGCCGAGTATTTTCGCGACGACGAGCAGCGCGATGTCCTGCTGCTGATCGACAATATCTTCCGCTTCATCCAGGCCGGTATGGAAGTGTCCGGCCTCATGGGTCAGATGCCTTCGCGCCTGGGCTATCAGCCAACCATGGGGACCGAGTTGTCTGGGCTGGAGGAGCGCATCGCCAACACCGATGCCGGGGCCATCACCTCGATCCAGGCGGTCTATGTGCCGGCGGACGATTTCACCGACCCGGCCGCGGTCCATACCTTCTCCCATCTCTCCGCCTCCATCGTGCTCTCGCGCAAACGGGCGGGCGAAGGGCTGTATCCGGCCATCGACCCGCTGCAATCGAGCTCGCGGATGGCCACGCCGGGCATCGTCGGCAAGCGGCATTACGCCCTGGCGCAGGAGATCCGGCGCACCCTCGCCCAATACGCGGAGTTGAAAGACATCATTGCCATGCTCGGCTTGGAGCAACTGTCGCCGGAGGACCGCAACCTGGTCGCCCGCGCCCGCCGACTGGAACGCTTTCTCACCCAACCCTTCTTCACCACCGAACGCTTCACCGGCCTCACCGGCAAGCTCGTCAGCCTCGCCGACGCGCTCGACGGCTGCGAGCGCATCCTGAACGATGAATTCAAGGACGTCCCCGAGGGCGCGCTCTACATGATCGGGACGGTGGATGAGGCGAAGGACAAGGAGAAGGACAAGGAGAAGGACAAGGAGAAGGAGAAGGAGAAGGAGAAGGAGAAGACGTCATGAATTTGAAAATTTTGTTGCCGTTTCGCATCTTCGCCGAGATCACCGAGGTGACGCGGATCGTCGCGGAGACGCCGGATGGTTCCTTCGGGCTCCTGCCACGTCGATTGGACGGTGTTGCGGCGCTGGCGCCCGGGATTCTGATCTACGAAACCGAGGCCGAGGGCGAGGTCTGTCTGGCCGTGGATGCCGGGGTGCTGGTCAAGACCGGCCCTGAGGTGCTGGTGTCCGTGCGGCGGGCGATCCGCGGCACCGACCTTGGCCAATTGCGTGCGACGGTTGAGCGGGAGTTTATGATCCTGGACGAGCGCGAGCAGGAGATGCGCGCCGTGATGGCGAAACTGGAGTCCGGATTTCTGCGCCGTTTCGTGAGTCTGCAACATGACTGAGCCTCCAGAGAGAAAGCACTCGGACACGGCTCCGACCCTCGCCGGACAGATCGGCGACAAGGCCGCGCGCAAGCTCAAGGCTCGTCGCAACCCCACGCCGGGGGTCTGGTTCGGCCTCGGCATGATGGGGCTGATCGGCTGGTCGGTGGCGGTGCCGACACTGCTCGGCGCGGCGCTTGGTCTGTGGCTCGACAAACAACATCCGGGTAGCCACTCCTGGACGCTGGCGCTGCTGGTTGGCGGGCTCGCGCTCGGCTGTTTCAATGCCTGGCATTGGGTCGCCAAGGAAGAGCGGGCGATGCGCGAAGAGCAGGAGGACGGCGATGAATGAAATGCTGAGCCCATTGCTGGAACTGGTGCTGGCCGGGGCCGCGGGCCTGGCGCTCGGGGCGGTCTTCTTCGGCGGTCTTTGGTGGACGCTGCGCAAGAGCCTCAATTCCCCGCGGCCGGCGCTTTGGCTTCTGGGCAGCGCGCTGGCGCGGATGAGTCTGGTGCTGGTCGGCTTGTACCTGGTCTCCGGCGGCCAATGGCAACGCCTGCTGGCCGGTCTCGCCGGCGTCATCTGCGCGCGTTTTATCGTCCTGGGACTCACCGGCCCGGGTGATGACCATCAGACCGTCGCGAAGGAGGCCCGGAATGCGCCTGAGTCCCGATGAGATCATCTTCTGGCAGTACGGGTTTCTAAAGCTCAACGCGACCATCGTGTTCACCTGGGCGCTCATGCTCGTGCTGGTCGTCGGCTCGATCCTCGTCACGCACAAATTATCCAGGGATCTCAGCCGTTCGCGCTGGCAGAACCTGCTGGAGATCCTCGTCACCGGAATCGAGAAACAGATCCTGGAGGTCGGACTGCACGACGTGCGGACTTATCTCGGCTTTCTCGGCACCCTGTTCCTGTTCGTCGCCGCGGCCAGCCTGGCCACCATCATCCCCGGCTACGAGCCGCCGACGGGCTCGCTCTCGACCACGACCGCCCTCGCCCTCTGCGTGCTGGTGGCCGTGCCCTTTTTCGGCATCGCAGAACAGGGACTCGGCGGCTATCTCAAGTCCTACATGGAGCCGACCTTCATGATGCTGCCGTTCAACCTCATCAGCGAGGTCTCGCGCACCTTGGCCCTGGCGGTGCGGCTGTTCGGCAACATGATGAGCGGGGCGATGATCATCGCCATCCTGCTCACCATCACACCCTTCTTCTTTCCGATCCTCATGACGGCGCTCGGTCTGCTCACCGGCATGGTGCAGGCGTACATCTTCAGCATCCTGGCCGCCGTTTACATCGCGGCCGCGACGCGCACGCGCAAGCCAAAGCCGCAGCCGGCACCCACGCCATGAGATACCTACTCAACCACCCGAGGATTTATCATGGATAGCTTGACCTTGATCGCGGTGTCGTCGATCGTCATCGCCGGCCTCACCACAGGCTTCGGCACCATGGGACCGGCGCTCTCGGAAGGCCGAGCGGTGGCGACCGCGCTGACGGCACTGGCGCAGCAGCCCGACGCCTCGGCCACCATCACCCGTACCCTGTTCGTGGGTCTGGCGATGATCGAGTCCACGGCCATCTACTGCTTCGTGGTCTCGATGATCCTCATCTTCGCAAACCCCTTCTGGAACCTCGCCATCGCCCAGGTCGCCGGGAAGTAGGCCATGCTCATCGACTGGTTCACCGTCGGCGCGCAGGTGATCAACTTTGTCGTCCTGGTGTGGTTGCTGAAGCGTTTTCTTTATCGCCCCATCCTCGACGCCATCGACGCGCGCGAGCAGCGGATCGCCGCGGAGCTGGCGGACGCCGACGCCAAACGCGCCGAGGCCCGGCAGGAGCGCGAGACCTTCCAGCACAAGAACCAAGAATTTGACCAGCAGCGCACGGCACTCTTTGCGCACGCCATGGACGAGGCGAAGACCGAACGCCGGCGTCTGCTCGATGAGGCCCGGCAGGCCGCCGACGCCTTGCGTGCCAAGCGGCAGGACGCGTTGCGACAGGAGGCCGATCAAGTCAATCAGGCCCTCCTGCACCGGACGCAGCAGGAAGTCTTCGCGATCGCGCGCAAGACGCTGAGCGATCTCGCCGGGGCGAGTCTGGAAGAGCGTCTGGTTGAGGTATTGATCGAGCGCCTGGGGGCGCTGGAGGGCGAGGCGCACGCAGTGCTCGCCGAGGCGCTGAAGACGACGTCAGAGCCGGTGCGTGTACGCAGTGCATTTGAGCTGCCGCCCGCGCAACGTGCGACGATCCAAACGGCGCTCAACAGCACATTTGAAACCGAGGCTCCGGTCCAGTTTGAAGCTGGGCCGGATCTGGTCGGCGGGATCGAGTTGACCGTGAATGGTCAACAGGTCGGCTGGAGCATTGCGGATTATCTGAGGTCGTTGGAGCAGGAGGTTGGGGATCTGCTGAATTTGCAGGGTGGGGCGGGTGTACACTGAATGGCTTCAAAGACTTCAAGGACCACAAAGACTTTAAGGACTGCAAAGACATCAAGGACTTCAAGGACCGATTGGCTCAGTTGTCGTTGTAGTCTCTGAAGTCCTTGCAGTCCTTCTCTCGACAAACCAAGGAGCAACCCCATGCCCACCGGCTTCATCCCAACCCACGGCGGTTACAGGAACCTGCTCTCCCATCAAAAAGCCGAAATCGTCTACGACGCTACGGTCCATTTCTGTCAACGATTCGTTGAAAAGCGCGACCGCACCTACGACCAGATGGTGCAGGCCGCCCGATCCGGCAAACAGAACATCATCGAGGGCAGCATGGCATCCGGTACCTCTAAGGAAATGGAGATCAAGCTGACCAATGTCGCCCGTGCCAGCCTGGAAGAGCTGCTGGCCGACTATCGCGACTTCCTGCGCGTGCGCGGGATTGAGGAGTGGCCCAAGGAGCACCCTTACGCGCTTCGGCTGCGTGAGCTGAACCGCATTCCCGGCGCGACTTACGAGACCTTTCGCAAAGGTATCGAGCATCCGGAGCCGGCCATCTGCGCCAACGTCGTCATCGGGTTGATTCGGGTCACGAGCCTGCTCTTGAGTCGGCAGATTCAGTCGCTCGAGGCCGCGTTTGTCGAGCAAGGCGGGATGCGTGAGCGGATGACCAGGGCACGCTTGACTGAGCGCGATCGGCAGCGAGGGAGGGGGCGGTGAGATTTGAGGACTTTAAAGACTTTAAGGACCACAAAGACTCCAAGGACAACAAAGAAAGGACAACAAAGACTTCAAGGACTTCAAGGACCGCTTGGCTCAGTTGTCTTTGTGGTCCTTGAGGTCCTTGAAGTCTTTTCTTTGCAGTCCTTGATGTCCTTGAAGTCCTATTAGTCCTTGAAGTCCCCAAGAGCCCTAACCCATGCCAGCAACCCTCCAGCCCCTATTCGACCAGACCTTCGCCGCCATCAGCCGGGCAAGAGACGCCTTTGTGCCTCAACTCAAGCCACACGAGATCGGCACCATCGCCACCGTCTCCACCGGCATTGCCAAGGTCGCCGGTCTACCCGGCGTCGGCTTCGAGGAGCTGCTCGCGTTTCCCGGTGAGGTGTTCGGCATCGCCTTCAACCTGGATCCGGACGAGATCGGCGTGGTCGTGCTCGGCGATTATTGGCAATTACACGCCGGCGATACGGTGGAGCGCACGGGCCGAGTCATGGACGTGGCCGTTGGAGACGCTCTACTGGGGCGCGTCATCGATCCACTCGGCCGACCGCTCGATGGCCTGGGTCCGCTGACCACCAGCAAGCGCCTGCCGATCGAGCGCCCCGCCGCGGCCATCATGGACCGCGCGCCCGTCACCGTTCCGCTGCAGACCGGGCTCAAGGTCATCGACGCCCTCATCCCGATCGGACGCGGCCAGCGCGAGCTGATCCTCGGTGACCGCCAAACGGGCAAGACCGCTATCGCGATCGACACCATCCTCAACCAGCGCGGCAAGGATGTCGTGTGTGTCTATTGCGCCATCGGCCAGCGGGCGTCCGCCATCGCCAAAACGCTGGCGACGTTCCGGCAACAGGGTGCGCTGGACTACACCTTGGCGGTCGTGACCGAGGGCAACGACGCGCCGGGGCTCACCTATATCGCCCCCTATGCCGCGACCAGCATCGCCGAGCATTTCATGGAACAAGGCCGCGACGTGCTGATCGTCTATGACGACCTCACCCACCATGCCCGCGCCTATCGCGAGCTGTCGCTGTTGCTGCGCCGCCCGCCCGGTCGCGAGGCCTTCCCCGGCGATATCTTCTACATCCACTCGCGCCTGCTGGAGCGCGCCACGCACCTGCGGGAAGAGCTCGGCGGGGGCTCGCTCACCGCACTGCCTGTCATCGAGACCGAGGCACAAAACATCTCCGCCTACATTCCAACCAACCTCATCTCCATTACCGACGGGCAGATCTACCTCTCGCCGTCGCTGTTCGAATTGGGCGTGCTGCCCGCGGTCGATGTCGGGCAATCCGTCTCGCGCGTCGGCGGGAAGGCACAGAGGGCGGCCTACCGCGCGGTGGCGGGCGATCTGAAGCTCGCTTACGCACAGTTCGAGGAGCTCGAGACCTTTGCCCGCTTCGGTGCCCGCGTGGATGAAGACACCCAGGGCCGCATCGCGCATGGGCGGCGCATCCGCGCCTGCCTCAAGCAGCCGGAATTCGCCCCGGTATCGATGCCCGCGCAGATCACCATCCTGCTGGCCCTGACCGCCGGGCTCTTCGACGCGGTGCCGCTCGAGCGGATGCCTGAGGCCGAGCAGGCGTTGCAGGAGGCGGCGACGACAATCCCGGAGGACGTCAGCGAGCGGTTGGTGAGCGCCGATGCCTTGAGCGAGACGGATCGTCAAACCATCGTCGAGATCGGGCGCGGGGCGCTCGCCGGGTTCCAGTCCCAGCCTGACTCCGAGCCCGAGCCCGAGCCCGAGCCCGAGCCCGAGCCCGAGGTGTAAGATTAGCGCGGCTGGATGGCGACGGAATCCAGGCTAAGCTTAAAGCCGCAGGGGCACGCGCCAGCGACATCACGATAAGGATCGCAGAGCATGATCACGAAACTCCGCCATGGGTGGCAATCGATGCGGTCGAGCTTCTGGTTCGTCCCCGCCCTGATGGTGGTGGATACCGTGGTGCTGGCGATCCTCCTGATCACCGTGGACACGAGCGTTGATCTGCATCTGGTCGCGCGCTGGCCGCTGCTTTTCGGCGCCGGTGCGGCCGGCGCCCGTGGTCTGCTCACGACCGTTGCCAGCTCCATGATCACGGTGGCCGGGGTGGTGTTCTCGATCACCCTCGTGGCCCTCTCGCTGACCTCCAGTCAGTACACCTCGCGGGTCATTCGCAACTTCATGCGCGACCGCGTAAATCAGTGGGTGCTCGGCGTCTTCCTCGGCATTTTCGCCTACTGCCTGGTGGTCCTGCGAACGATTCGCGAGGCTGACGAAGGGGCCTTTGTCCCGACGCTGGCGGTGCTGACCGGACTGCTGCTCGCCTTCGTCGGGATCGCGGTCCTGATCCACTTCATCCATCACATTGCAACCTCCATCCAGGCGTCGAGCATCGTTGCCACGGCCGCGCAGGAGACCCTCGCGGCCGTGGATCATCTGTTTCCCGAGGCGTTGGGAGACGATAACGGCGAAGGTGCGGACGACACCCTGACGCGTGCGCTCGCCGGGCAGCCCTGGTCGGCCGTCCCGGCCGGCAAGACCGGCTACATCGAGAGTCTCGACATGGACGCGCTGCTGGACGTCGCCCGGACACTGGAGACCATCCTGCGGATGGAGCATGGCGTCGGCGAATTCGTCGTCTCGGATACACCCTTGGTCTCGCTGATCGATCCGGGTGAGCTGGACGAGGCGACGACGGCCAGACTGAACGCGGTCTTCGTCATCAGTCCCCAGCGGACGGTGGAACAGGATGTCGCCTTCGGTATCCGCCAGGTCGTGGACGTCGCCATGAAGGCCCTGTCGCCCGGCATCAACGACACCACGACCGCGGTGATGTGCGTGGACTATCTGGCGGCGATCCTGACTCGGCTGGCGGCGCGCCGGATCGGGACTCCGCACGCGTTTGAAGAGGGTGAACTGCGGGTCATTGCCCGCGGCCCAAGCTTCGAGGGCCTAATGAGCGAGGCCTTCGATCAGATCCGGCAGAACGCCGAAGGCAATGTGGCCATCCTGCTGCGGCTGCTTGGCGCGCTGCAAACCATCGCCGGCCAGACCGCCAGCCCGAACCGGCGCTGGGTGCTCCGACAAAAAGTCGATGAGATCGCCGAGGCAGCCGAGCGCAGCATTGCCTCGCCGCATGACCGCGACCGGCTCACGCATCGGCTGGTGCGGGTTCGCCAAGCCCTGGTCGCGGAGCCGTTATCGATTGTCCGGACGAACCAGCACTGACATAGTGAGGAGAACCACATGCAGATCCAAATCAATACAGATCGCCATATTGAAGGGCACGAGCGGCTGGCCGCGTGGGCCAGTGGCGTCGTGGAGCAGGCGCTGAGTCGAGTCAGCGATGGCATCACGCGAGTGGTGGTCCATCTCAGCGACGAGAACGGCGACAGGAGCGGCCAGCACGACCAGCAATGTGTGATGGAAGCCCGCCTCGAAGGCCGCCAGCCGATCGCCGTGACGCACCAAGCCGCGACCATGGATCAGGCCGTCAACGGTGCCGCGGAGAAGTTGACCGGCGCCATCGACAGCATCATCGGGCGGCAGCGCGATCAGCGACGTCGCCAAGCCGAACCGCTCCCGACGGAGGCGACACCGCCGGACGACCTGTGAGCGACACCACAGCCGGCCTGCGCCACAAGCTCAAGAGCGCCGGCGACCTCCAATCCGTCGTCCGCACCATGAAGTCGCTGGCGGCGTCGAGTATCGTCCAGTATGAACAATCGGTCAGCGCGTTGGGCGACTATGCGCGCACCGTGGAGCTGGGTTTGAGCGTCTGCTTCCGGGACATCGGCAACGCGGACGCGCTGATTGGCGCAGCCAAAGGCGCGGATGCGGGCGTGACCGGCGCGGTCGTCTTCGGCTCGGATCAGGGACTGGTGGGCCAGTTCAACGATCTGGTGGCCGATCATGCGGTGCAGACGCTGCAAGGGCTGACTGATTCGCCGTGGGATCAATCACGGAGCCAGTTGCGAGTCTGGGCGGTCGGCGAGCGCGTGCAGGCGCGTTTGGCGGACGCTGGGTTGCCTGTGGTCGGTCTCTTCAATGTGCCGAGCTCGGTCGCGGGCATCACCCCGCTGGTCGGAGAGATTCTGGTGGAGACCGAGGCGCACCAGCGTCAGGGCGAATTCAGCGCGCTCCACCTCTTTTACAACAGACCCACCTCCGCAGCGGTCTATACGCCCGTCGATCAGCGACTGCTGCCGTTGGACGATGCCTGGCGGCGCTCGCTGGCCGAAGCCCCCTGGCCGACGAACAACCTGCCCGAGGTCATCGGGGGCTACTCTGGGGGCGAAACCGGGACCCTGCGGGCGCTCATCCGCGAGTATCTATTCGTCTCGCTCTTTCGGGCCTGCGCCGAATCCCTCGCCAGCGAGAACGCCAGCCGACTCGCCGCGATGCAGCGCGCGGACAAGAACATCGAAGACTTGCTCGAGACACTGAACGAGACCTTCCATCGACTGCGCCAGAGCGGCATCGACGAGGAGCTGTTCGATGTCATCGCCGGCTTCGAGGCACTCGCCGGACCGCGGCGGTCAGAGCAACGCCGATGACCGCCTCATCAAGACAGGAGTGAAACAACCATGTTGATCACATTCAAAACCAAGGCCTACGCCAGCATCACGATGTTCGGCGATGTCGCCATCGCATTGCTCGAACGGATGGGGCATAGCGGAAGCGTGCCCGGCGCCCTCATGGCCGACGATGTGCCGGCTGCCCTGGCGCATCTGAAGGCGGCGGTCCAGGCGCAACCCGACGAGCCCCTGGATCCGACCAACGGCCCAGCGAATGATGAGGAGGAAGGCGGGCAAATCAGCCTCGCCCATCGGGCATTACCCCTGATCGAGCTGCTCACCGCCGCCGCCGCGGAGCACGAAAATGTGATGTGGGACGTCTGATCGGGTAGCCTCGGCCAGCGGCCGAGCACCGAAGTCGAGCGCGAGGGCCGCACAGCGGACGACCGACGCCATCGCGATCGAGCGGCTCGCGCGGCCCGACGCTCGGTCGCCGCGGAGGTGCCGAAGGCGTGATCGGAGCCGCCCGATCTCATCGAGCAGATCGAGCACGAGGGCCGTGCCGGCGGCGTACAATTCCAGGCCGCGTGTTAGTCGCAACGACACACGCGTGCGCGTTGACCTATTGCCGCTGAAGCGCAGACGCTCCGCCTCATCGGGATGACGTCATCGCGGATACTCCTTGCGCTCTGGCTGATCGTCGGGCTGCTGCTGTTCGCGCCGATCGCGATGCCGGTTCTTGCGATTCCGGTCCTCGGTGTGGTCTCCGCGCTGTGCGTGGCGACCGTGATGATCCATAAGCAGAAACAGCTCTGAACCGATGAGGGTTTTGACCATGAAACGCATGAGCCTTTGATCGAAGCAGTCCATCAACGGGATCGACGCGCGGATCAGTATTACGGAGGGGTCGCCGATCATGATCATGAGACTCCGGCATGGGTGGCGAGCGATGCGGTAGAGCTTCTGGTTCGTCCCCGCCATGATGGTGGTGGACGCCGTGGTACTGGCGATCCTCCCGATCACCCTTGACACCGGCGTCGATCTGCAGCTGGCCGCTGCTCTTCGGCTCCGGCGCGGCCGGCGCCCGCGGTCTGCTGACCACCGTTGCCAGCTCCATGATCACGGTGGCCGGGGTGGTGTTCTCGATCACCCTCGTGGCCCTCTCGCTGACCTCCAGTCAGTACACCTCGCGCGTCATTCGCAACTTCATGCGCGACCGCGTCAATCAGTGGGTACTCGGCGTCTTTCTCGGCCGAGCGCAGCATCGCGTCCCCGCATGACCACGACCGGCTCACGAACCGGCTGATACGGGTGCGCGAAGCCCTGCTGGCGGCGCCGGTCTTGTTCGTTCGGACCAACCAGGACTGAAACAGGGTCGGCGGGCGGCTGCCGCGCCCTGACCGCCCACCGGTGACAAATGGCGCGGTCACCTTCTTAAGTTCGCTAGCGCACTGAAGACGCGGTCCGTTCGGCATAGGGTGCAGATAACCGAGTGCAATCGTTGGCATGTCGCTCAAAAACTGGAACGCGACCGCGATTTCTGGAACCCAAATCAACACAGACAAGAACCGTCATCATGAAGCAAACGAACAAAACAAACCGCCGCCTCGTTCTTTCAGAGCGACCCAAAGGGGTCCCGACAGAGAGTACATTGACGCTCCAGACAGAAGATGTCCCTTCGCCCCAAGCGGGTGAAATGTTGCTTCGCACGGAATTCCTTTCGCTTGATCCCTACATGCGTGGGCGGATGAGCGATGCTCCGTCCTATGCACCTCCGGTCAACATTGGCGAGGTGATGGTTGGGGGAACCGTCGCGCAGGTAGAAATATCCAAACTCGATGGTTTCAAGAAAGGAGACTGGGTTCTCAGCGCAAACGGCTGGCAGGATTACGCCCTATCGAACGGAGAAGGGGTGACTTCCCTGGGCCGTGATCCGGAGCATCCGTCTTGGGCTTTGGGTGTGACAGGCATGCCTGGATTCACGGCATGGGCCGGTCTCACGAAGATCGGCAAGCCGATAGCGGGAGAGACTCTCGTCGTCGCAGCCGCAACCGGGCCAGTGGGCGCCACCGTCGGGCAGATTGGAAAGATTCTCGGATGCAAGGTGATCGGCATCGCAGGTGGCGGGGAGAAATGTGAATACGCGGTGAAGACGCTTGGGTTGGATGTGTGTCTTGATCATCGATCTTCCGACTTCAGCAAAGAGTTGGTCGATGCAACTCCTGAAGGAATCGATGTCTATTTCGAGAGTGTTGGCGGCAAGGTCTTTGACGCTGTTCTCCCTCAACTCAATACCGGGGCGCGCGTGCCGGTGTGCGGCCTGGTCTCGCAATACAACGCCACAAGCCTCCCTGAAGGTCCTGATCGATTGGGTTACCTGATGGGGCAGATATTGCGCAAGCGGATCACCATGCGTGGCTTCATCATCTTCGAAGATTTCGGGTCCTTGTATCCTGAATTCGCAGAGGAGATGAGTCGCTGGCTAAAGGCTGGAAAAATCCACTACCGCGAGGAGATCATTGATGGATTGGAGCAAGCACCAGCGGCCTTTATTGGTATGCTGAATGGTAAAAATTTCGGAAAATGCGTGATTCGCGTCGGCCCTTCAAAATAAACGAGCCACAAAACGCTATGAAAATTCTCATCATTCTAACGTCGCACGAAAACTTGGGTGACACTGGCAAAAAGACTGGCTTCTGGCTCGAAGAATTTGCGGCTCCCTATTACGTCCTGCTTGATGCCGGGGCGCACATCACACTGGCGTCTCCGGCAGGCGGGAAACCACCTCTCGATCCGCAGAGTGATGTTCCCGATGCTCAAACCGCGGCAACGGAGCGATTCAAAAAGGACGATGGCGCCCAGAATGCACTGGCAAACACGACAAAGCTGGGGGAGATCGATGCCGACGGATTTGATGCGATCTTTTTCCCAGGTGGGCATGGCCCGCTATGGGATCTCCTGATTACCAACGAGACTCCGCAGGCTCACGTTTTGAGCCACCGGCGGTCGCACACTGGTGCCGTGACCACCACCGGGAGTCTGCACCATGGCCAAGAACCTCATCCAGTTTCAGAAGGGTCTGAGTTTGCCTGACTTTCTTGCGCAGTACGGCACCGAGGAGCAGTGCGCCGACGCTCTGTTCGGCTGGCGCTGGCCGGCGGGCTTCGTCTGCCCTGAGTGCGGACATGCCGAGGACTTCACGGCGCTGCGCACGCGCGAGCTGATGCAGTGCAGGCACTGCCACCACCAGACCTCGTTGACCGCCGGGACGATCTTCGCCTACACCAAGCTGCCCCTGACCGTCTGGTTTCTCGCCATGTATCTTCTCACGCAACAGAAAAACGCCATCTCCGCGCTTGAACTCAAGCGCCATCTCGGGGTGTCCTACCCCACGGCCTGGAAGGTCAAGCACAAGCTCCTGCAGGTCATGCTCGAACGCGACGCCGATCGCCAACTGAGCGGGGTAATCGAGATCGACGACGTCTACTGGGGCGGCGAGGTTCATGGCGGCACCCCCGGACGCGGCTCGCCCAACAAGACCCCCTTCGTTGCCGCCGTGGCCAAGAACGACAAGGGCCACCCGATCGCGCTGCGCATGAGCGTGGTTGCAGGATTCCGCAAGACCGAGTTGGCGCACTGGGCCGCCAAATTCATTCATCCCGACAGCATCGTCGTCAGCGACGGCCTCGCCTGCTTTCGCGGAATCGCGGATGCCGGCATCGAGCACCAGGCCATGGTGACCGGCAGCGGCGCCGGCGGCGTCGAGTTGCCCGAGCGCAAGTGGGTCAACACCATCCTCGGCAACGTGAAGACCGCGATGAGGGGCACCTATCATAAGGCCAGCTCCCAACATCTGCCGCGCTACCTCGCGGAGTTCTGCTACCGGTTCAATCGCCGCTTCGACCTGGCGGCCATGCTGCCGCGCCTCGGCATTGCGGCCGCGCGAACCCCGCCCATGCCCTACCGTCTGCTCAAGTTGGCTGAGGCTCATTGGTAATCAGGTGGGATCTTGCTGAGAACGCAGACAGCCAGCGCATGATCGAACTTTTCGTTGCAGATGATCGTCCTGTCGCCGCGGTGTGTCACGCGCCGGCGATCTTCAAGCACACGAAAGGGGCGGACGGAAAGTCTTTGGTTTCGGGCCGCCGCGTGACCAGCTTTACGAATACGGAGGAAGAAGGCGTAGGCCTCACGAACATTGTTCCGTTTCTTGTCGAAGACATGCTCAAAGCCAAAGGAGGACTCTATGAAAAAGGTCCGGATTGGGGTGCTTATGTGGTCGTTGATGGCAAGCTCGTGACCGGACAGAATCCTGCGTCTTCAGAATCTGCCGTAAAAGAGATGCTCAATCTCTTATCTGAAGTTTCTCACTTCGATGCAGCCATATCATAATATAAGCAACCACGAATAGGCGCGCATATTAGTGAAAGCTTATTGATAAACAACCTTGCTGCGGCGATGATCAAACGGGAATGAGGAGCGCGGACGAATCGAAGAATAATCAAGCGGTTGAAGATGAATGCAGGCTCGCTTCGGCGTATAATCAAAGGTGCTTAAGTCAATGATTAGAAACCCAATACGAGCTGCATTCGATGCCGATCCTACCCGTACTCGCCACCCAATTCCAGAGCCTTTTTCCGAACTCCGATCACGGCCGAGAACGCGCCCGCTGGTTCATTCTCACGCTGCAGGCCATCGTGCTGCCGATCACCGCCTCGCGCACCTCCAACCTGCTGCGCACCATCGCCACGCTCTTCGGCGTGGTGATCGGCGAGGCGAAGTACTACACCTTCATGGCCTCGGTGAAGCTGCCGTGGACGCGGGTCTGGGCGGTGCTCTGGCGGGCGATCCCCGACCCCCTCACCGACGGGCGTTTGGTGCTGGTGCTGGACGACTCGATCAATCCGAAGACCGGCACCAAGGTGTTCGCCTGCCAGCGCAGCTTCGACCATGCCGCCAAGACCAATCAAAGCCGCTTTGTGTGGGCGCAGACGATCGTCACGGTCGGGCTGCTGAAGGTCATTCCGGCATTATGTAGCAAACGCACATGGCTATCTATTCAATGACTTGGGCGCAACCTTGCGGTTCTTAGCCAGCCCCTGCAGCCGAGTTGTCTCCGAAATCCGTTAGATCCCGGCGACCACCCGACCCGCATGACATTGAATTTCCGCGCATCGCCGCGTAACCCATTGATCTGTAAATATGTGCGTTTGCTACATAATGCCGGGTCATTCACGGGCGCTGGTGCTGCCTGCCGTTGGCCTTCGCCTTTTACCTGCGCAAGGCGACCCTGGCGCTGCGCTGCGTGCGCATCCGCGCTCGGGCGCTGACCTTCGAGAGCAAGTTCACCCAGGCCGTGCGCCTGATCCGGAGCCTCGCCGGGGTCTTCCCGCGGGCGCCGATTCTGGTGGTCACCGACAGCTGGTTCGGCAACAACGGTTTGCTCAAGCCGTTGCGCCGGGCGCTCGGCTCCCGTGCCCATCTGCTCGCGCGCCTGCGCGTGAACGCGGTGCTCCATGATCTGCCGGTGGCCGCGCCGGGACGGGCCGGACGACCCCGCAAGTACGGTGAGCGCCTCGGCAGTGTCAAGGCGATGCAGACCGCGCTGCGGGCCACCGCGGGGACCTATTCGCTCAACCTCTACGGGCGGGTTCGCGACGTGGTGGCCGCCGAGCAGATGGTGATGCTCAAGACCCTGCGCTGCCGGGTGCGCGTGGTCTGGGTCTACAGACGCACCCAATGGATCGCGCTGGTGACCACGGACCTGACCCTGACGGTTGCGCAAATCATCGAAATCTACGGCGCGCGCTGGAAAATCGAGATTGACCAGACATGGTGCCTCCATAAATCACTCAGGCAGGGTCGAAGGAGGGATCGTCGCTCCCGACGCGGAGATGCCGCGCCCAGCGGCGGGGGACGCTGCGCAGGGCACGCAGGCGCTCGATCTCGGCGCCGTCGGCCCGAATCAACCATTGGCGGTGACCGCCCCGCTCGACGCGGCGGGCCTGCAGCACGCCTTTACGCAGCCAGCTGAACAGCGTGACCGCCGGCATGTCCAGTTCCAGCGCCAACTCGCGTAAGCTCCATTCGTCGGCCTGCCGATCGACCCAAGGTGCTTGTCGGCGCGTCGACGAACCCGCCGAGACGCCTTGGCGGGCGAGCAGATTGGCGACCATCGCGGCGTTGAAGGTCTGCCGCCGTTTGGCCGGATGCCACCGCTCGGCATTGAGTTGCCGCGCGATCTGCGCACAGGTCTGCCCCTCTTGATGTCAGCATAGAACACGCGCCGCCAGCTCGGGATAGGTGCTGAGCTGCTCCAGGCGCGCGACCGGGCGGGTCAGGCGTGCCCGGGTGCGGTGACCGCCGATCCAGTGCACCTCCACGGCGACCTGCTCGCTGTCGTCGACGACCGTGACGATGACTCGCTCCACGAGCAGTCGCACGATGGCTTGGCGCTCGTCGTTGCCGGTGGTCTCGGCGTTCCAGAGGGCGGGAAGGTCGCCGGCGAGTCGGCGGATCCGCGCGCGCTCCTCGGCCGACAACGCGGTCGGCTCGCTCGCCATGCAACGCGCATACTCGGCCTTGAGCTGATCCTCCGCGGCCAGGGCTGCCTCCCAATCCTGTTCCAGGGTGCGCGCCACCAGCCGATTCTCCGGCTCGACCGCGCGCTACTGTCGCTCGGCACGCGCGGCGGCGTAATGGGCGCGCTCCAGGCGCTGTTGCCAGTGGGCGTGCCAGCGCGCGCGTTCGGCTTGGAGGTCGTCGGCGACCTGCAGACTGATCTCCAACGCGGCCGGCTGCAGCGCCTCCAAGACCAACCGGCCGATCAGCGCATCCAGGGGCGCACCGGCGAGCGATTGACACAGCGGCGCCCCGTCGTCGACCGCCTCGCGGCTGCAGGTGTAGCGCAATCCGGATCCGCTGTTGGTGTACTGCGTGGCCATGGCCAGACCGCAGCGACCGCAGATCAGACGACCCGACAACAACGAGGGACCCGCACGGACCACGCCGCCGGCTTGGGCGGTATTGGCCGCGAGCTGGCGCAGATTCCGCTCGTATTGGTCCCAATCGATAGAGGCCGGCAGGTGATCCTTGATCAGCACCTCCCACTGCTGCGGCGGCGCGACCGTGCGCCCCCGGTCGAGGGGCGTCCGGGCTGACGGCGGCGCGGATCAGTGGGGCGACGCCCGTAGACGTAGGCACCGGCGTAGATGGGGTTGCGCAGCAGATTGCTCAGCGTCACGCGGTTGGGGCGACGCCAGTCGAGCTCGCCGGTGCGCGGACCGCTGCGCACGCGATCGGGCAATTGGATGTGATGGTCCACCAGATAACGCAGAACCCCATTGATCGTGCCGCACCGTTGGAACTGCCGAAACACCGTCTCGATCACGCCCCGAACCTGCGCGTCCGGATCCTTGAGCACCTCTCCGGACGGCGCGCGGACGTAGCCGCGCGGCAGCAGCGTGTGCAGCTCTCCGCGGCGCGCCTTCGCGCGCTTGCCCTCGAGCATGCGCTGCTTGAGGATATGCAGCTCCGCTTCCGACATCGTCCCCTTCAGCCCCAACAGCAATCGGTCGTTGTAGGTCTGCGGATCATAGACCCCGTCGGCATCCCCGATCAGGGTCGCAAACAGTCCGCAGACCTCGAGCAATTGATACCAGTCCCGCGAGCTGCGCGCCAAACGCGAGATCTCGATGCCGAGGACGATGCCGACATGATCCAGACCGACTTCGGCCATCAGCCGCTGAAAGCCGGGCCGACCCTCGGCACTGGCACCGGAACGGCCCAGATCCTCATCGATCAGGAGGATCTGCGAGGGCGACCAGCCCAGCTCCACCGCCCGATCCACCAAGGCGTACTGCAGCCGGGTCGACTCCTGGTGGCGCTCCACTTGCTGCAGCGTCGATTGGCGCACATAGACCACGGCCTGGCGCTGCAGATGCGAGGACTGGATCTTGCCGTACGTCGGGTTGATCGGCGCACGGTACACGGGCGAGAGGACGGTGCTCATCGGCGTTCTCCTCTGCCGTCCCGGTCGCGCTCAGCCGATGTTCGACCAAGCGACTCAGCAGGACAATCAGGCGCTCTCGCTGCCGCGGCGGCAGTGTGCTCCAATCGATCGGAGCCTTGCGCGTCATGCCGGTGATCCAGCCATTTCGCAAGTTCCAACAACGCCCTACAATCCAGTATTGGTGACGTTTCGGGGGTTGTCAAAAACGCATCTATGGCGGTTTTCGTGATGGGGTATCGAAGCCGGATTCAGAGAAATCAAGCAGTAGATCGGCAGTGCCCAGACACAGACGCGCAACCCCGATGCCGTCACCAACCATCTGCACTTCTGTATGGTGGCGACCACCATCACCTGGATCTACGCGGCCAGTTTGGAACAGGCCCCCGCGCGGCGATACGCCGCCGCGCGCCGGACCGAATATGCCTTCGCCGATGTGCGCCGAGCGCTCGCCCATGATCTCGCCGACGTGGGTTTCGGGGTCGACTGCGACGATCCCGGCCACGGCACCCGAAATCCCCTCATCGCTGCAGTCATGGGGCTGGTTGCCTGAGGAAAACGACAAACTTCAGTCTCTTATGACAACGCGGGAACAACTCATAAATCATGAAGACTGAAATCGATCCAAAGGATTTCCAAGTGTCGCCTGGAAAAGGCTTCAAACCGTCCCGGAAAACTTGCTGTATATCACTTTCTTGAAGAAGTTCACGGGAACATTGATGCAGCCAAACGAGATACGGTTATCAAGCGGCGTTGGAGTCTCCAGGCGCTCCGCCCGGCGCTCTTTGGGGTTGCTTGTAATGACCGGATGCATGGAGATGGCATTTTCGTAGTCCAGCCAAAGTATTTCCTTACCATGGGAATTGCGGCCCATTGACGTCACGAAACGACCCGCCGGCGTCGTACGCTCCGTTGAGGGAATTCGTGATAGCCGCATGTTACCAATGCCGGGGACGGAGTGATCACCTTGCGCGAGTCCAAGCAGCACGGGCGCTGCTCCGTGTAGCCGTCCGTCCACGCCGAATACATAGACCTTGGCGTTTACTTTATCGACAATCGCGAACGGCTGGTTGAGATTGTCCCTTGAACTGACCACCCAATCTGCCATATCCCGTGTCCGGCGCGATGCGCTCTCTGACTCAAAGTTGGCCTGCCTGGAACCATCTGCCTTCGCCGTTTTTGGTTCCATAACGAACGGGACCTCTGCGTCTTCAGAGTAGTTTGCATTGAGCATCGGGTTGGGCACATGAGCGACATTGTCCGCCTTCGTTGCCAGGCGAGGGCCGCAACCGGCACCCAACAAACCAAGGCACAGGCATAGAGCCATGCGGGTCATATTCGAGTGCAAGCATGCTGGGAGTCGAGGCTGCGCGCAAATCGGGTCAGCTAAATGGTGACGCCTTTGACGGGAGCGGACGATCAACTCGTGATGGCATGTCCGCTGCTCGCGTTGAGATCTGACTGGGATCGATTCATCGGCGAGCCTGACGGTTCGGACATCGGCGGCTTGCTGCACGCGCATGCCAGCACCCGCCGGCCGCTCGGTCCGGACGCCTTTGTCGAAGCGCTGGAGCAACGCCTCCAGCGCGCACTTAAGCGACAACAACCAAGACCGAAGCCGCGGCAGCGGGACGGTCACACCCTGGAGCTCTTCGAGCCGCCGGAACAGCGTTAGGTCACCGGAGAGTAAGCCGGGTCCTCACCGTCGGTTAGGCTGATGTTTGTGTTCTCTGTTTGCCGCCTGGTTTCCCGGCGGTGCCACATGATCTCGGCCATACGACGGTTTGTTCCCGGCTCCTCGCAGAACCGGACTTGGAGTGTTACACCATCCGGCTCCCAGCTTGAGTCTTCCACCAAGGAACGGGGTAGAGGTCGTGAATGATCCGCGCCGTCGGGAGCATGGGCTTGATGACCGCGTAGAAGCGCTTCCAGGTCAACGAGCGACGTTGGCTGCGCCGGTTGAGCCATTTGAACAACAGGCCCGTTGCGGCGTAAAGGTAACCCGATACGCCCCGGCTATTGCCGCTCACACCGTAATACTGGATGTGTCCGCGCAGATGCCGGATCAGGTACGCCACCATCGCCCGCCCGCCTCGCGCCCGCAACCCCCGCAGACGCTCGCTCAGGAGCTTGAGCTTCTTGCCGACCCGCTTGCCGTCGCTCTTACGCCCGACAACAAAGCGCCCCCGCCGGCTCTTCCCGACACAGTGAGTGAAGCCGAGGAAGCTGAAGGTACGCGGTCCGGGCGTCTCCGCCCGCGTCCGACCCAGCTGGTCGCTGCCGAAACGCAGCAGCGCCGTTTTGCTCGGCTCGACCTCCAGGTCGAACTGCGCCAGCCGTGCGGTCATCTCGGTGAGAAAGGCCCGTGCATCGCCTTCGTACTCGAAGCAGGCCACGTAGTCGTCGGCGTAGCGAATCAGGTACGCCCTTCCCGTGCACGTCACCGCAAACCGTTTCTCGAACCAGAGGTCGAGGACGTAGTGCAGGTAGATATTGCTCAGCACGGGCGAGACCAGACCCCCTTGCGGGGCGCCCTCTTCACTGGCCGTGAGCGCGCCGTCCTCCATGATGCCGGCCTTCAGGAACCGCCGCACGATCCGCAACAGATTGGGATCGCCGATGCGGTGCTCCAGGAAGTCCATGAGGTGGGAGTGTGACA
Organism: Thiocapsa bogorovii; assembly: GCF_021228795.1. NCBI lineage: Bacteria > Pseudomonadati > Pseudomonadota > Gammaproteobacteria > Chromatiales > Chromatiaceae > Thiocapsa > Thiocapsa bogorovii. The sequence goes on along the minus strand of NZ_CP089309.1, from coordinate 5,591,089 downwards.
GATGATCAAAGAAGCCTTTGATGTCCGCCTCCACCACCCACTGCGTGCGCCCGTTGGTGATGACCTCGGCCACCCGGCGCAGCGCATCGTGCGCGCTGCGACCCGGCCGAAACCCGAACGAGCAGTCCCGAAACTCCGGCTCCCAAATGGCCTGAAGGATGCGGCCGAGGCGATCTTGGACCAGGCGGTCCTCGAAGCTCGGCACCCCCAACGGCCGATAACGGCCGTCCCCTTTCGGGATGTAGGTGCGCCGCACCGGCAACGGCCGGTACCCCAGACGGCGAATCCGTGCCGACAGATCCTCCAGACGCGCGTCCAGACCCACTGCATAGTCGTCCTTCCTAACCCCGTCGACTCCGGGCGCCTTGCGTCCGTCCTGGCGCTCGAAGCTTTCGCGCAACCCCTCCGGGTCAAACAACATGCCCATCAGGGACGTGAACCGCGTGTGCGGTTCCGCGCGCGCCATCAGTGTGAAACGCTCAAGCTTGCTGGTCACGGTCAGAGTCCTCTCGGTGTAGGGCCGTGTTTCACTCTTGCGTTGTCTCAAACCGCCACCCCTTCGCTCCGCCCGCATTACCGGGTATCAACGCTACTATAGGTGGCTCCGACTTCCGCGCATCGCTGCCCGCGTCCTCGCTTTTGACACTTGTTCGCGGGTGCCCGCCTCCGACGGACCGATACACGGATCTCCCTGGTTACCGCGTGCTCTCGATGTCAGGCTCGATACGGCCTCGGACCCGGGGAGTACCCGTGCCACTCGCCATGACGCGACACGGACTGTTGCCTGCCGGAGGGACAAACCCGTCGGCACTCCCGACCAAATGTTTCGGGGCTCAACACCTTCAAGGTCGGCTCCACCCGTTACCTTTGCACCTCGCCTGCTGTCGTGCCTACGCATCGACGCGGCTGTTACCAGCCGCGCCGCAAGGCTCGATACCGGGCTCGTGGCTAGCGATTACCCAGGCGGGAGTTCCACCCGCTAGAACACGCGGCCTTGCCAGGCCGCACTGTCCCCGGAATTTGCCGAACTTTCACCGCCCGCTCTTCGGCGCCAAGGCGATCGGTGCGACCGCCACACCGGCGAATTTCCGACTGGATTTCGACGCGGTCGCCGAAGACCCGCTTCTGAATCAGGCGAGTGAGTCGGTCGGGGGCCGAAGCCCCGAAAACGCTTTCGCATTGGCTCATCGAGGATGCCTCTGCAGGATTAGGATCAGGACTCACTTTGCCGACCCGCGGCCAAGCCGACCGCCGTCACGTGAGCGTCGTTGCATCTCGCTCCACCGAGAGCGTGACCGAAGCGTCCGGAGCCGTCGGTTCGGCAGGGCACAAAAGAAAATGTTTCCTCTATGTACGTTTCCGAACAGACGGCCATCAATCGTGCGCGCATTCTTCGCCTCAAGCGTCGGGAAATCACATTCCGCGCCGGGTTGATGGCTCCATTTATCGACAGGACAGACACATGAACAAACAACAGATCAAGGGTCGGTACGAAGAGGCCAAAGGCAAGGTGAAAGAAGTCACCGGTCATGTCATCGGCAACGAAGAGCTGGAAGTCGAAGGAAAGCTCCAAAAGGATGCAGGCAAGATCCAGGCGGGCGTCGGTGATGTCGAGGCGGAGATCAAGGATGTTGCGGCGGAGATCAAGAAAGACAGCTAAGACGCGCTTTACCGAGGCGTATAAAGGCGTCTAGACAGGCGGTCTCGCTGCTGGAAATCGACCTGTCTGGAGTTTGTCGAAGGTGATCGCTCAACGGCTCTTGGCATTCATCCGACACATCCGACATCGATCCAGGTGAGCGACCATTCCAATCACAACGTCGTCCCATCCTGGAATGGCAGTTCGTTTAACGCGTGTTCGCGAATGGGAGTACGACCATGTCACTCGGTACCATCTTACTCGTCGTTCTGATTCTCATCCTGGTAGGTGTCATTCCGACCTGGCCGCATAGCCGTGGTTGGGGTTATGCGCCGAGCGGCGTGATCGGCCTCATCCTGGTCGTCGTGCTGATCCTGTTCTTGCTTGGCAGAATCTAAGCACGGTGACATGTTGGCCGTGCTTCGCCGCGACTCCCAACGAACCCACTGAGGACTCATCCATGCGAAAGAAGAATGCTCACACCTCCCTGACCGTGTCAGGAATCCTTGTTGTCGCCGCCTGCCTGTCGGCCAGTCTCGGACTGGCTGGCTGTGACAAGGAGGACGGCGCCGAGGAGGCCGGCCGCAAGATGGATCAGACCGCTGAGCGAATGGGGAATCAGCTCGAGGCGACCAAGGAGTCCATGGACGAGAAGGCCGAAACAGCCAAGAACTATCTGCAAGACTCGGCGATCACCGCCAAGATCAAGGCTGAAATCCTTGCGGAGCCGGCACTGAAGGTCTTGCAGATTGAGGTGACCACCACCGACGGCGTGGTGACACTGAACGGGACCGTCGATTCACAGCTCAGTCTCGAGCGGGCGGCGGAGGTGGCACGAAAAAACCAGGGTGTGACATCGGTGGAGAACAACCTGGTTGTCGAATAGGTGCTGGACATTTCCGGACGGCACTCAAGGGTGCCGGCGGTACATCGGAACCGGGCAGGGACGCCCGCACGCTCAGACACAGGCACCGAAACTCAGGTTCGGCTGCCCGGATCAGACCGAAAGCACCTTTAAGAATGCCATGGATGTTATTCATGAAATCAACCGGATGCGCTGAAAAATCGTCGACTTGGCGGCCTAAGAGACGCTTTTGATCGAGAAGGATTCCCTGAAATTGGTAATCCGGCATGCCATCGCGTCCTTGAAGTGCTTCCGATGGATCTCTCTCGTGCCGAACAGCCGAACGGCGTTTCATTTAGGCGGGCACAGGTTCTCCGGACAGCGTCTTTCGCACTATCCGGTTAACCCAACCTCAGAACCTCAGAACCTCAGGAACCTCAGAGATCTAGCGGGGGCTTGATGAACACAGAAGAATTCCAGGGGCTGCTCACCCAGTTGGGACGATTGACATCCTTGCAAAAGCGGCGGGTTGCCAAGGAGCTTGACATCCTGGAAACGTCCTCCGCGGGTCACCGGCCCCGGGAACATTGCGTGACCGAGAGAAAACAGGTCGTCAGGAAGGCGGAATTCCCCGTTGCCGGCCTAGGCACCCGCTTCTTGCCGGCAACCAAGGTGAGTCCCAAGGAAATGCTGCCGGTTGTGGACAAGCCGCTCGTTCAATACGTCGTCGAGGAAGCCGTGGCGGCCGGTATCGATGTGATGGTGTTCATCGTCGGACGGAGTAAGGGCGCTATATTGGACCATTTTGACAAGGCCTATGAATTGGAGTCCGAGTTAACCAGTCGCGGCGCGGGGGATGATCTGGCCACTGTCCGGAACATCGTACCCCCTCATGTTACGTGCGTATACATCCGACAGGCCGAGGCTTTGGGCCTCGGTCATGCCGTGGCCTGCGCCAAGGCGGTCATTGGCGATGAGCCTTTCGCAGTTCTCCTGGCTGACGACATGATCGATGCCGGGCGATCGAGTTGCCTTGCTCAAATGATGACCGTGTTCGAGGACCGGCAATGCACGGTGCTCGGCGTTCAGACAGTACAGCCCTCGGAAACCGGAGATTACGGCATTGTCGCTGCTTCTGTTATCAATGATCGTTTAAGTTTGGTCGATGCGATCGTTGAAAAGCCCAAAGCGGGCCAAGCGCCTTCCAATTTGGCGGTGATCGGGCGTTACATTTTGACGCCAGCCATTTTCGATAAACTGGAGAACATTCCGCGGGGGGCGGGTGACGAGATTCAGTTGACCGATGCGATCGCCATGTTGTTGGAGGATGAGACCGTGCTTGCATACGAGTTCGAAGGTAAACGCTACGACTGCGGCTCAAAGCTCGGCTATCTCTCCGCTACGGTAAAGCAGAGCTTGAAACATCCCGATCTGAAAGGGCCGTTTGCGGAGTTTCTCAAAACGCTTGAGCTAACTTAGGCGTGAGTCCCCCGAAATTTAAAGTCATTTGAGCTGTCGGGGTGGGTTTCCCGCGCCAACCTCCGGTGTTCCTTGTGGCCGGGGACCGGGTCAGCATCGAGGTCGAAGGCATTGGCGGCCTGACCAACTGGGAGGAAATCGCATGAGGCTCCCGCGCGGTCGGTGGTGGCTGGCCCTGTTTTGCTCGCTGGGACTGGTGTTTGCCGGCCCCGCCGGCGCCGCGCGGATCCTGGTGCTGGTGCACGGCTATCTCGGAGACTCTGCTTCCTGGCTGCAAAGCGGAGTTCTGCCGGTGTTGGCGCAGGCTGGTTGGAAACGTGCCGGCAACTGGCAGTCCACACCGTCCGGGGTCCGGCTGGAGCCGGTCGGGCTACCCGCAGGGAGATTCGCGATATACACGGTCGACCTGCCCTCCACCGCACCGCTGATGGAGCAGGCGCGCCTTCTCGGTGGGATGCTGGGCGCGATCGCGCAACGGCACCCGACGGACACGGTCGACCTCATCGGGCATTCGGCCGGCGGCGTCGTGGCCCGGCTCGCACTGGTGAACTACGGCGCGGGCACGGTGACCCGGCTGGTCACCATCGCCGCCCCCCACCTGGGTACCGAGCGCGCCTCCGAGGCGCTGGATGCGACCGACGACAGCGGGCTGCTCGGCGGGATCAAGCGCTGGTTCGTCAAGCGCAAGGTGGGAGACGACCTGTATCGCACCGTCCAGTCTTCGCGCGGGGTCCTCGCGGACCTCGCCCCACCGGCGCCCGGCAACCTGCTGTACTGGCTCAATGGTCGCCAGCACCCTGACATCGTTTACGTCGCCGTGGTCCGTGGGACCGCATACGGGCTGCCGGGCGACCAGGTCGTGCCGGCACCCAGTCAGGATCTCCGCCGGGTGCCCGCTCTGAATGGCCGGGCCAGCATCCGGGTGGTGGCCGGCGGTCACGAGCTCAGCCCGCAGGACGGGCTGCTGCTGTCGGAGCTGGTGTCCAAACCCGCCGACGCCACGGCGACCGGGTCGAGGTGATGCTCGGCACGGCCGCCCGACCAACCCCATAAGGCTCGCCAGCGGCCAACCATTTTGTAGCCCGCCTCCTGAGTGCGGTCAGCGATTTTGATGGTGGCGTGATCAAGTTGCGTGATGGGGGTCGGCGAAGCGCTCCCGCGGTCTCGCGCGGCCGGGGTATGGGCCGGCGGCGCGAGGTGGATCAAGCGCGGTGACGGGACTCAGAACAACAGGGGATCGTCGAAATCCGGTCCGTCGAACAGGTCCGGTTGGTGGTCGCGAGGCCGGTTGTCGTCGCGTTCGGCATCGCGGATTTGGGAGGCGTAGCGGGTCTCGAACTGATCGGTCAGTCGGAAGAGGACCTCCCGGATGGCGAGGACCGCGTCATCGGACAGGGGTGGCCAGAAGAATGGCTGCAGGGTGGTGTCGGGCTGCGGCATGGTGGTGCTCCGAGTCGGTCAACGTGGCAGGGCGGCCCGCCGCGGGGTGGCGGTGGTGGGCGGGGTGAAGACCTCGAGGAAGAGCGCCTCGTCGAGGTGGGGGCGCTCGGTTTGGGCGGCGACGGCGAGCAACTCGGCGGCCAGGGTGGTGAGGATGCGGTAGTTGCCGGCGGCGTGGTCGCAGAGGGTGTGTTGCAGGGGCTCGCTCATGAGGGCGGCGTTGCCGGCGCTGGCGCACAGGTGTTGCAGGCAGGCGAGCAGCTCCTCGCGGCGCGCATGCTCGGTGGCCAGACGGGTGCGGATGCGCGAGCCCAGGGGCAGCAGCTCCTCGCGGCGCAGGTGATCGGTGAGGCGGGTATCCCCGGCGAGGACGACGCACAGCAGCGGTTGGGAGTCGAAGCGGGCGCTGGCGAGCAGGCGCAGCTCGTTGAGCACGGCGGGGCTCATCTCCTGGGCCTCGTCCACGAGCAGCACGGCGCGCCGGCGGGTGGTCTGCAGATGGCCGAGCCAGGTGGCACGCAGCGCCTTGAAACCGCCCCAGCGGTTGTGCGGACGCAGCGGCACGGCGAACAGCTCGCCGAGCTCGCGGTAGAAATCCCCGAGGCTGCTTTGCGGATGATCGATGGCGCCGACGCTCAGATCCGGGAGCCGGGCGAGACGCTCGGCGAGCAGACGCAGCACGACGCTTTTGCCGGTGCCCGGTTCGCCGTGGATCATCGCAAACCCGCCTTCGCGGATCTGCGCCTGTTCGATGCGCCACAGGAAGTGTTCCACGCGCGGGGGGATGTAGAGCGCCTCGATCGGCAGCTCCGAGGAGAAGGGATGCCATTTCAGGCCGTAGAGGGCGAGCAGTCGCGCATTCATCGGGTGTCCTCGGCGGTGTTCAGGGGCAGATAGGCCGGCGGCAAGCCGGTCGCGGCATGGGTCTCGAGGAGCTGGCGCAGCAGCGGCGCCATCCCGCTCGGTGTGCTCGGTTGCGGCACCGGTGCGCCGGGCACCAGCGCACGGCGGGCCTCCCCGGCATTGGCGGCCTTATCCAGCGGACGCAGGGGGCTCAAGATCGCACCGCTGTGCGGATCCACCAGATCGACATGGGCCAGATCCCAGCGCGCGTAACGCAGATGCACCGTCTCCAGGGCGCGGTAGCGTGCGGGGATTTCCAGGCGGATGCCGGCCAGGCTGACGGTGCCGTCGGCCCGGCGTTGGCGTCGTGCGACCTCGATGCGGAAGGCCGCGCGCAAGGCGGCGGCGTCCGGGCAGGGGCGCGCCACGGTCGGGCCCTCCAGATAGCGCGCCAGCGGCGTAGTGGCCAATTCCGAATGGGTGCTGCGGTGATACTCCTGCTCGACCCAGGCCTGGGTGGCGTGGTTGAGGGCCTGCAGCGTGAGCCCGGACTCGCCTTCGAGCATCGCCATCAGGCGGCCTTCCACGCGGCCCCAAAAGGCCTCCTGCTTGGCGTTCTGATAGGGCGAATAGGGCAAGGTGGTCTGATGCAGGACGCCCAGACGGGCCAATCCGGCGGTCGTCTCCTCGGCCAGCATCGCCGCGCCGTTGTCGGTCATCAGGGCGCGCGGCAGGCCGCGCTTCATGAACGCCTGCGACAGCCCGTGCACCAGCACCTCGGCGGTCTCGTTGGTGTACCACTGCAGGTGACAGACCAAGCGCGAGCGATCGTCGATGACCCCGAACAGCAACGGCGTGAGCCAGGTTCCGGCCGCCGTGAGCACCTTGCGCGAGCCGTGATGGAAATCCAGGTGCCAGAGCGCCGAGACGTGCTCGACCTCGAAGCTGCGCACCTCGCGCTGCTCCAGGCGATCGCGCGCGGCCAGCGCGCCGGCGGTGTCGCGCTTGGGGGTGGCGCGGCGCACCATCCCGTGGGCCTTCAAGTAGCGCCGCACGCTCGGATAGGACGGCACCGGGGTGGCGGTGCCGGCGAGGGTCGCGGCCAGGTTGTCGCGATGCAGCTGGGCGGTCCAGCCGGGATGATCGCGGTACTGCGCCTGCAGGGCCTCGCGGGCGGCGGGCAGCACGCTCGGGAAGGCCCCGCGATCGGCGCGCACGCGATTGCGCAGCACCGCCACCGGATCGGGCGCGGCGCGCGCGGCGTAGTACCAGCGCTCGAGGGTCGACACACCGAACCGAACATCCAGGCCGGTGACGGGATGGCGCCAGGTCTTGGCGGCCAAGGCGGCGAGTGCCGCCTGCAACTCGCCGTCCGACGGCGGGGCGGCGAGCAAGGGTCCGATGATCGCAAAGCGCACGCGGGCCCAACGCTCGCGTTGCGGAACCTCCACGGGGGTCGGCATAGGGGTCTCCCGGCCACGGCGCCGGGGGTTCCGACACCTTCGCGACCAGCCTAGCCGGGTGCCCCGGCGCCTTCGAGCTGCATCCTCTGCGTGGCGTCAGCCGCCCTCGTGCAGCCTGCACGAACGACTCGTCAAGGGACTCAAAAAGCGCAGCAACGCCACCAGGGCGTCCGCGGCATCGCCGAGGAAGCGCTCGAGCAGACTCCCCGGCGCCTGCTGCAGATCCACCGGCGGGACAAAGCCCCCCTGCGCGCTGCACCACAGCGGGGTCTGCGCCAACTGCTCCCGCCACCAGGTCTGCCAGCGCCGCAGGGTGCGGATCGGGACCGCCAACGTCGCGGCCAAGGCGTCCGCTTTGGGGTGATGTCCGCTATGGCGCACGCAGGCCACCACGACGATGAGGCCGAGATAGACCCGCCGGCCCAAGAACCGCACCGAGCGCGGCGTCAGGCGTCGCCGACACTGCGCACAGCAAAAGCTGCGACGCGTGGCGAACGCCTCGCGCCATGGCTCCGGACAGCCGCGCGGTTTACGGGGGTAGTCGGCCTGATGCAGCGTGCCGCCGCAGGCGGGACAACCGGCCTCTCGGGCGGCCTCGGCGAGATCCTCGTCGATGTGCAGCAACAAGGCGAAAAACGTGGGGCTTTCAAGGACGGCGTGGCACACTGATGGCGTCTCTTTGTCTTCGCAAACAAGAGACTCTCCCGACGGGTGCTGTTGTTCAAGCACCCCGAGGGAGGCCCACCGCTCGCCCTCATGAAAGATGACGATTTAAGGGGAAATAACCATCAGGGAAGGTGGCCGTGCTCACCTCCCGCAAGACGGATACCTCCTGCCAAGCCGCGTGTAGCGGATTGAGTGGGTGGGATAATCGATTCTGCGGCACATGCCGATCGCGTCGGATCGGGCCTGGGCTGCATATGACCTATCCGCCCCCGTTCGCATCGGCCGCGGCCGCATCCGGACCGCAAACCACATTCACGCTTCCCCATCCCCCCCAACCGTCTTCGACGGCAACCCCGCGTTTCCGCTCCGGGTATCGAGCGGCCGTCCCCGCCCCGCTGCCTGCGGAGCAGGCGGAACGCGCGGAAAAGCCCCGCCGGGTCGGCCTACCAGTAGTACTGGTCCTGCTGCCTTCTGTTCTGGTCGTAGTAGTACTGGTCCTGCCGCCTCCTGTTCTGGTCGTGGTAGTCCTGGTCCTGCTTTTTCTTGTTCTGGTCGTAGATGTAGCCGCCGAGGGCACCGGCTCCGGCGCCGATCAGGGCACCCTTGCCGACATTGCCGCTGAGTGAGCCGATGGCCGCGCCGGTGCCCGCCCCGACGAGTGCGCCGCTGCCGGTGCGCTCCCCGGTGGTGGTGCCGCAGCCCCCCGACAGGGCGACGGCGGCGATGACGAACAATGAGACCGTGGCGATTTTCATGACTGAAGCTCCTGCATTGACAGCAAATGGCCCCAAGCGTGAGGCTATGTATTCAGCATAGCGCTTGCCCCGCAGTTAGATAGGTCGCGGGGCGACTGCGGCAACAGTGGGGGCGCGGAGAACCTGGTCCGCATCCTGCCCGGCGAGGTTCCGGTCACGCTGGTCAATGATGTCAGTCTCACCATTGAGGGCGGCGAGTTCATCTGCATCGAGATGGGCAAGACGGTGGTCGCGGTGACCCACGACGCCTCCTTCGCCGCCGCCGCGGATCGGCTTATTGGCATCGTCGACGGCAGGATCGATGTCGACTGGCGGGCGGTTTAGTGTCGGTCGAGACGTCTTATCCGGGGTCGCAGTTGCAGGCAACGCAGGCTGGAAGGTCGAGGAGGGATATGCAGGCGAGTTCGCAAGGACTCACCGCTAGAGACGGGAATGGAAAACAGCGAACGGCCCCTGTCGGTGCGGTGACGGGCAGACGAGATGGGGGTTTCTGAGCATACTTTCCCACAAGATCATCACAGGAGATCGGTAATGCCATTCCGTCAATGTTTTTCTGGATTCGCACAAGCGATCTTGATTGGCGCTTTAGCCTCATCCGGGTGTAGCTCGGAGCGGTCGGGCGGGGAAGGGCAAAAGCAGTCCACCGGCGGCAAGACGCACAAAGAGGTCGGTACAGCATCTTGGTACGGACATGGCTTTCAAGGTCGCGAGACCGCCAATGGTGAAACCTTTGATCAACGTGCAATGACCGCCGCCCATCCAAGTTTGCCGATGGGTACCAAGGCCAAGGTAACGAACCTGGAGAACGGTAAGAAGGTCGAGGTCAGAATCAATGATCGCGGACCCTATGCAGACGATCGCGTGATCGACCTCTCGCGCAGAGCCGCTAAGAAACTTGGCATGAAAGAAGACGGCACCGCCGAGGTCAAGATAGAAACGAAGCCAGCTCACCCCGATCCGGCGGGCGCTCATCAATAGATAAGCCCCCCTTTTCCGTGATCGCCGGTTCGTTGACCCGACGATCACGCGTGGTCTCCGCGGCTGAGCGATGATGGCTCAGCGATTATTGTTTGACCATGTCACGGCAAGCGGCGACCCGGATCGAACCATCCTATGTTTATTCCGGCGGTTAGCCATTGGTTTTGAACGGGCACCGTACTCACCTCGCTGCCGCGGACAGTCTTCGCGTTCGGACCGTCGCGCGGGTCCTTTTCGATCGCTGATCGGTGTTTGCATCGACTCCGGATAGGGTGCTCCTATTTCAAGGGCACTTCGGGAAGCAGGCGCTCGAACTCCTTCCTGACCACTTCGTAGCATTCGCACACCCGCGCCTCCAGACCCGGTCGATCCAACACGCTGATATGACCCCGGCTGTAGTTAATCAATCCGGCCGTCTGCAACCGTCCGGCCGCCTCGGTCACGCCCTCTCGCCGCACGCCCAGCATGTTGGCGATTAGCTCCTGAGTCATGTACAGCTCGTTGGAGGGCAAGCGGTCGAGACTGAGGAGCAGCCAGCGGCAGAGCTGCTGGTCCACCGTATGGTGACGATTGCAGACGGCGGTCTGTCCCATCTGGGTCAGCAAGGCCATGGTGTAGCGCAGCAGCAGCGGGTGCAAAGTCCCGTGGTGGCGTCCCCCGAAGCTGGCGAATTCCTGTTTGAGCACCTGCCCCTTCAGGCGATAGGCGTGGCCCGCGCTCTGCACCACGGCGCGATTCGGCACGGTGCCGCCGCCCATGAAGAGGGCGATGCCGACGATGCCCTCGTTGCCGACCACGGCGATCTCGGCGGATGCGCCATCCTCCATGACGTACAGCAGGGAAACGATGGCGGTGGTAGGGAAATAGACATGGTTCAGTTCTATGCCAGGCTCGTACAGGGCCATGCCGAGCGGCAGCGAGACCAATTCCAGTTCTGGACTCAGGTAAGCGTACTCATCCTCGGGCAGGGCGGCGAGCAGATGGTTTTCTCGCGGGCTTGGGGGCGTTCGGTTGGGCATGCCGGGCATGCGCCACCTCCAGGAGAGACCGTCCGGTATCGGGCTGCGCGCATTTCAGCGTTGTCGACACCACGCTGTCAAGGCGTTTTCTGTCCGTTGGCGTACAGACAGACCACCGCGCGTCATGGCGTCAGCCCATGCGCTGCTCATACATCGCCTGCGCCGCCCCATAGCAGCCGCAGGCGGCGCCTTGCAGGCCCGCGCGGTCGAGCACGGTGATATCCCCGCGGCGGTAGTGAATCAGCTCGCGCGCCTGCAGCGCACTCGCTGCCTTGGTAACGCCCACGCGGCGCACCCCCAACTACAGGGCCAGGAGCTCATGGGTGACATGGAAGCGGTCGGGGGTCTTCGCGGAGTCGAGTTGCACGCGCGTTCTCCTCGTTGGTCGGTGATGGACGAAGAACAGACGGCACAAGGGCAAAAAGTCGTGAGCCGATCGGCCGTGATGGGTCAGCAATACGCTCGATGATCCGTGCGGTCGGTACGCTGGCAAACATAGCGCGCGGATTCGAGACCTTTGCTGTCCGGTGCGCACGGCCCCGTCGGGGAGGCGGCGAAATCCTCGAGCGAAAACGCATTGCTCTGTGTGCTGGCGAACAGACGCTCGCCATGGCGGGGACTATCGTGAATCTATCGAATGTTCACACCGCCTGACAGGAGAAGCGTCATGCCTCTGATTACATTAGTCATCACGTTGGTCGTCGTCGGCTTGATCCTCTGGTTGATCAATCGCTACATCCCGATGGATGGCACCATCAAGAAGATCTTGAATGTGGTCGTCGTGATTGTCGTGATTCTTTGGCTGTTGTCCGTCTTCGGGCTCATGCCGCCGTTGTCGCAGATTCGGATCGGCTAGCCGATCGTCGGGTGACGTTTCCACGCTTGGAGAGGGAACCAGATGAATGCCATGAATGCCGACACATTATCGAAAAGGCAGGTGCTCACCAAGCAAGCCGCGAAGGTCGCCACCTACTACCATCCCAGCACCTGGAAGGAGAAGGGCATCTGGTGGACCGCCGGGCTGTTTCTGATCACCTATCTGGTGGTCGTCGTGATCCTGGGCCTCTATTGGTCGCGCTCGCCGGGTCAGTTTGACGTGCGCGAACAGGCGCTGTCGATGGTCAATCAGGATGAGAGCAAGCTGGTGACCGGCACGGCGACCACGGCCACCGCCATCCGCATCGGCGAGACCCTGCTCGACAAGCCCGGCGGCTATCTGACCAATGACGTCAGCCCTCCGGGCGTGTTCCTGGACAACATTCCCAACTGGGAATTCGGGGCCTTGACCGGTTGGCGCGACTTGCTCAACGCCCTGCGCAACGACTTCAGCCGCGCCCAATCCCAGTCGGTCGAGAACAAGGACCTGGAGCTCGCGCAGCCCCAGTCCAACTACCAATCGGACTCCTGGCTCCTGCCCTCCACCGAATCGGAGTATCGCATCGGCATCGACGCCCTCTATCGTTACAGCCAGGGGCTCTCCGATACCGCGGCCGCCCATGCCCAGTTCTACGCCCGCGGAGACAATCTGACCACCTATCTCGAAGTGGTCGAAAAGCGCCTGGGCAGTCTCGCGCAACGGCTGTCCTATGCGGTCGGTCAGGCCCATCTCGATACGGCACTGGCCGGCGATCCCAACGCCAGCCAGTCGACGCCGCCCCCGGATCCAGACGCAGACCAAGACCCCCTGGATGAAGATCGACGACATCTTCTTCGAGGCGCGCGGTTACACCTGGGCACTGCTGCATGCCCTGCAGGCGATGGAGATCGACTTCGCCTCCGTGCTCGAGGACAAGAATGCCGTGGTCTCCCTGGAGCAGATCACGCGCGAACTGAAGAACACCCAGAACGTCATCTGGAGCCCGGTGATCCTCAACGGCACCGGATACGGGCCGATGGCGAATCATTCGCTGGTGAGTGCCTCCTATATCTCGCGGGTCAATGCCGCGATCACCGATCTGCGCAGTCTGTTGCAGAAGGGTTGAGTCGGGGCTTGCAACGGGGCGTCCGCTGGACGCCTCGCGCATGAGCCACTGCATCACCCAAGATCAATCAAGAGCGGGCATCGCCATGGCTAATCGACAGAGATTCACGGTGATCGCAAGGCGGTGCATCTCGATGGCTCCAGCCACTCGAAGATGGATTTCTACTGGAAACAATAGGGATCAGGCGTTCGCGGCGCATTTCAAATAGCCGTCGAGCAGGCCATGCGAAACTGGTTGATCTGACGAGAGGCCGCAGGTCTCGAATACCTCTCTGGGCATTGGGTCCGGAGAGTGCGTTACCTTGTAAGGGAGTCTGTAATCTTGAATGTGAGCAATCCGGCAATGCGTGAAGTCCTGCTCAAATTGAGGATGCGGCTCCTTGGTCGCCGCGTGAGCAATCAATCCGTCGGTGACGAGTCACCGTTGCGTTCGGAATTGTTCAGCGCGGTCCAGATGGAGCAGCACGGCAAGGATCTCGCCGCCTCGCATCGCCTGATGCCTGGACATCCGCCCGACCGGCTGTTGGTGCGTCTGACGGACAATGAGCAGGTCCTGGTCGGGGTTTGTCGGCTGCTCATGGTTGCGGTCACGGAGAATCGCCGGATTGCGCCGGCCGGTGAATGGCTGCTCGACAACTTCTATCTGATCGAGGAACAGATCCAGACCGCCAAGCGGCATCTGCCCAAGGGCTATAGCCGAGAGCTTCCGCGTCTTCGCAATGGTCCCTTGACGGGTCTGCCAAGGGCCTATGACCTCGCGCTGGAGATCATCGCCCACGGCGATGGCCGCGTGGATCCGGAGAATCTCAGTCGTTTCGTCGCGGCCTATCAGACCGTCACCGTCCTGCGGCTGGGCGAGTTGTGGGCCATCCCGATCATGCTGCGACTGGCGCTGATCGAGAACCTCCGCCGCGTTGCCGCCCGCATCGCTGCGAGCAGGATCGACCAGAACCTGGCCGACGGCTGGGCCGACGCGATGATGGCGATGGCCGAGAGCGACCCGAAGAACCTGATCCTGGTGATCGCCGACATGGCGCGCTCGAATCCGCCCCTGTCCGGGACCTTCGTGGCGGAGCTGGCGCGCCGCCTGCAAGGCCAGAGTTCCGCACTCGCCTTGCCGCTGACCTGGATCGAGCAGCAGCTCGCCGAGTCGGACCGGACGATCGAGCAGTTGGTGCAGGTCGAGAACCAGCAGCAGGCCGCCGACCAGGTCTCCATCAGCAACAGCATCGGCAGTCTGCGCGCCCTGGGGGCGACGGACTGGCGCGCGTTCGTCGAGACCATGAGCGTCGTCGAGCGGATCTTGCTGGAAGATCCGCATGGGCTCTACGGCCGCATGGAGTTCGCCGCGCGCGATCGGTATCGCCACGTCGTGGAGAAGGTCGCAAAGCACAGCCAGCTATCAGAGGCGGAGGTCGCGCGCGGAGCGGTCGAGCTCGCGCGGGAGGCCACCCTCGGTCAAGACGGTGGCGCGCGCGAGACGCATGTCGGATTCTATCTGATCGATCGCGGGTTAGCCCGGCTCGAACGCGAGACACAGGCACGTCTCGGTACCCTTGAGTCACTGCGACGGCGCGGTCGCCACTTTCCCTTGTCCCTGTATCTGGGCGCGATCACGCTGCTCACGGCCCTCTTCACGGCGGGCTTGCTGGAGCCGATGCGCTTTCAGGGACTGCCGGGTTGGTTGCTCGCCGTGCTCGGGCTGCTGGCGCTGCTGGGCACCAGTCAATTGGCGGTGGCCTTGGTGAACTGGGTGGCAACGCTGCTGGCGATCCCCGAGCCACTACCACGCATGGATTTTTCCGGCGGCATTCCAGCGGACATGCGCACCCTGGTCGTGACCCCGACCATGCTCACCAGCGCCGAGGGCATCGAGTCACTGGTCGAGGCGCTGGAGGTGCGCTTTCTGGCCAATCGCGACGACTCCCTGCATTTCGGCCTGCTGACCGATTTTCGCGATGCGCCCGGGGCAACGCTGCCGGCCGACGCGGCGCTGGTCGAGTTGGCCACGCAGCGGATCGCCGCGCTGAATGCAAAGTATCCGCGCGAGGGCGGCGACACCTTTTTCCTGTTCCACCGGCCGCGCCGCTGGAATCCGCGCGAGCGGATCTGGATGGGATACGAGCGCAAGCGCGGCAAGCTTGCCGATCTGAACGCCCTGCTGCGCGGTGATGCGGTGGATCGCTTCGCAGCGATCGTGGGCGATACGGCGATCCTGCGCGGCGTGCGCTACGTCATTACGCTCGACACCGATACCCAGCTGCCGCGTGACGCGGCGCGCCAGTTGGTCGGCGCCATGGCGCACCCGCTCAATCAGGCGGTCTACGACCGGGGCCGGCAGCGCGTGCGCGAGGGTTACGGCATCCTGCAACCCCGGGTGGCCGTGAGCTTGCCTGGCGCCAACCGTTCGCGCTATGCCCGCCTGCACGGCAGCGACGCCGGCATCGACCCTTATACCCAGGCTGTCTCCGACGTCTATCAGGATTGGTTCCAGGAAGGCTCCTTCATCGGCAAGGGCATCTATGATGTCGATGTCTTCGAGCTGGCCCTCAAGGGACGCTTCCCCGAGAACCGTATCCTCAGTCATGACCTGTTGGAGGGCTGCTACGCGCGCTCCGGGTTGCTCTCCGACGTGCAGTTGTACGAGGACTTTCCCGCCTGCTACGGCGCGGACGCGAGCCGCCGGTATCGCTGGATTCGCGGGGATTGGCAGATTGCGCAATGGTCGCTGCCACGGGTTCCCGGTGTCGATGAACGCTCCGGTCGTAATCCGCTCTCGGCCCTGTCGCGCTGGAAATTGGCCGACAATCTCCGGCGCAGTCTGGCGCCGGCTGCCCTGACCCTTGCGTTGGTCCTGGGTTGGGCATTCGTGGAATCGCCCGGCTTTTGGACCCTGGCCCTGCTCGGCATCGTGCTGATCCCGGCGCTGATGACTGCGCTGCTGAACCTGCTGCGCAAGCCGGGCGATGTCGTTTGGCGCACGCATTTCGCCGCGGCGCTCCACGCCGTGGTCCGCCAGGGCCTGCAGGCGGTCTTCACGCTCGTCTGTCTCCCCTATGAGGCGTTCTACAGTCTGGACGCGATGCTCCGGACCCTCTGGCGTCTGGGGATCTCCCACCACGGGTTACTCGAATGGATCTCCTCCGCTGATCTGGATCACCAGGGTGCGGGTGTCGAGTCCTTCTACCGCAGGATGTGGATCAGCCCCGCGCTGGCTGCCGTCACCGCCATGGGTCTGGCGCTCGTCAAACCCGCCGTGCTCTGGGTGGCTGGCCCCATTCTGTTGCTCTGGTTGGCCTCACCGGCGATCGCTTGGTGGCTGAGTCAACCGCTGATGCGCCGCGAGGCCCGCTTGACCCTCGATCAAGTCCAGTTTCTGGGTACGGTCGCGCGCAAGACCTGGGCCTTCTTCGAGACCTTCGTCGGCCCGGACGACCATTGGCTACCGCCGGATAACTACCAGGAGCATCCCGCGCCCGTGGTGGCACATCGCACCTCGCCGACCAACATGGGGCTCTCGTTGCTCGCCAACCTAGCGGCCTACGACTTCGGCTATCTATCGGTCGGTGGGCTCCTCGCGCGCACGAGCGGTGCCTTGCGCACGATGTCGGGCCTGGAGCGCTATCGCGGTCATTGCTTCAACTGGTACGACACCCATTCGCTGAAGCCACTGCCGCCGCTCTATATCTCCTCGGTGGACAGCGGCAACCTCGCGGGCCATCTCCTGACCTTGCAGCCGGGGCTGCTGGCGCTGATCGACGCGCCCCTCCTGAACGCACGCTGGCTGGACGGCGTCAACGACAGCTTCCGGGTTCTGATGGATGCGCTTGCGGCGGGTTCCGAGCATCGGCGCAAGGTGGTCCAGCCGGACGCGCTAACAGAATTTCAGCAGCGGTTGGAGTCGGCCACCCGGTCGCGGCCAAGCGGGCTGACGGCGACGCGCGCCTGTTTGGAGTCGCTCGCGACAACTGCCGAGGCGGCAGCACAGGCTCTGGCCGCACGCACCGAGGGCGCCGCGAACGCCTGGGCGCAGGCTTTGGCGCGGCAATGTCGGGGCATCCTGGATGATCTTCTGTTCCTCGTGCCCTGGCTTGTGGTGCCGGTTGCAGGTCAGGTTGACGCGATTCCGACGCTGCGGGAGTTGGCTCGGGCTGGGTTGGTCATGGAGGACAACAAGGACAACAAAGACAAGACAGACGACAAGGACGACGCGACCCGGGATGCTGGGCGGTGGCGCGCCCGCGAGCGGATCGCGGTGATCGAGCAACTGGCACAGCAAGCCGGTGAGCTGGCCCAAATGGACTTCGACTTCCTCTTCGACGAGGCGCGCAAACTGCTGGTGATCGGCTACAACGTCAGCGAGCGGCGTCAGGATGCGAGCTACTACGACCTGCTGGCCTCGGAGGCGCGCCTTGCCAGTTTCGTGGCGATCGCGCAGGGTCAAGTGTCCCAGGAGAGCTGGTTCGCCCTGGGGCGCCTGCTGACCACCGTGGCCGGGGAGCCGACGCTACTGTCCTGGAGCGGCTCGATGTTCGAGTATCTGATGCCGCTGCTGGTGATGCCGACCTACGAGAACACCCTGCTGGATCAGACCTATCGCACGGCGGTGACCCGCCAGATCGCCTATGGCAAAGAGCGCGGCGTGCCCTGGGGCGTGTCGGAGTCCGGCTACAACGGGGTCGATCTGCAGCTCAACTACCAGTACCGCGCCTTCGGCGTGCCTGGGCTGGGGCTCAAGCGTTTGCTGGCGGAGGAGCTGGTCGTCGCCCCCTATGCCAGTGCGCTCGCGCTGATGGTCGTGCCCGAGGCCGCCTGCCGGAATCTCCAGCTCCTCGCGACCAGCGGCCTTGCAGGTCGCTACGGCTTTTACGAGGCGATTGACTACACGCCATCCCGGTTGCCGCGTGGACAGGCCAGCGCCGTGGTGCGCTCTTTCATGGCGCATCACCAGGGCATGAGCCTCCTGTCACTCGCCTATCTGTTGCTCGACCGCCCGATGCAGCAGCGCTTTGCCTCGGCGCCGCTGTTTCAGGCGACCGCCCTGCTGCTGCAGGAGCGTATCCCCAAGACACCGTCCTTCTACTCGCACACCACCGGCGAGATCACCGATATCCGCACCTCGGGAACGGGTCAGGAGGCGCAGATGCGGGTGTTCGAGAGCCCCAATACGCCGCGCCCCGAGGTGCAGCTGCTGTCGAACGGCCGCTATCACGTGATGGTGACCAACGCGGGCGGCGGCTACAGTCGCTGGAAGGACCTGGCCGTGACCCGCTGGCGCGAAGACACGACCCGCGACCCCTGGGGTCAGTTCTGCTATCTGCGCGATCTGGCGAGCGGCGAGTTCTGGTCGACCGCCTATCAGCCGACACTCAAAACGCCGGACAGCTACGAGGCGATCTTCTCGGAAGGGCGCGCCGAGTTCCGCCGCCGCGACCACGAGATCGACTCGTACACCGAGATCGTCGTCTCGCCGGAGGAGGACATCGAGCTGCATCGGGTTCGCCTCACCAACCGCTCGCGCACCCGCCGCGTGATCGAGGTCACCAGTTACGCCGAGGTCGTGCTCGCCCCGCCCGCCGCGGACACCCTGCATCCAGCCTTCAGCAACCTCTTTGTGCAGACCGAGATCCTGCATCCGCAACCGGCCATCCTCTGCACCCGCCGACCACGCTCCAGCGGCGAGGCGGCACCCTGGATGTTTCACCAGATGGTGCTGCGCGGGGCGCCGTGCGACGCGATGTCCTATGAAACGGACCGGATGCGCTTCATCGGTCGCGATCGCAGCGTGATGGACCCGGCGGCACTCCGCGATGGCACGACACTCTCGGGCAGCGCGGGCTCGGTGCTGGATCCCATCGTCGCCATCCGCTGTTCGATGACCCTCGACCCGGATCAGTCCGCGACGCTCGATCTGGTCACGGGTATCGGCGACACCCGCGAGGTTGCGGTGGGATTGGTCGCGAAATACCAGGACCAGCGCCTGGCCGATCGCGTTTTCGACCTGGCCTGGACCCACAGCCAGGTGGTGCTGCGTCAGCTCAATGCGAGCCAGTCCGATGTCCAGCTCTACGCTCGTCTGGCCAGTTCGATCCTCTATACCAATGCCTCGCTGCGCGCCGAGCCGAGCCTGCTCGCCCAGAACCGCCGCGGGCAGTCCGGGCTGTGGAGCCATGCGGTGTCGGGCGACGTGCCGATCGTGCTGGTGAAGATCGGCGACCCGGCGAACATCGAGCTGGTCCATCAGCTGGTGCAGGCCCATGCTTATTGGCGCCTGAAAGGACTCACCGTGGACCTGGTGATCTGGAACGAGGATCGCGCCGGTTACCGGCAACAGCTCCATGATCAGATCCTGGGCCTGATCGCCGCGGGCGTCGAGGCGCATGTGATCGATCGGCCCGGCGGTATCTTCATTCGGCCGGCGGATCAGATCTCCGATGAGGACCGCATCCTCTTCCAAACCGTGGCGCGCGCCATCCTCAGCGACAGCCGCGGCTCCCTGGCCGAACAGCTCAGCCGGCGCGGGCCCCCGGAGCGGCGCGTGCCGCGCCTGCGCCCGACCCTCAGCCGCTTTGCCCAATGGAGCCGGAGCATTTCGCCCCCGCCGGTTGCCGACGCCGCGCAGGACGGCGCCAGGGCGCTGCATTTCGACAACGGCATGGGCGGCTTCACCGCGGATGGTCGCGAATACGTCATTACCACCGCCGCTGGAGAGGCGACACCTGCGCCTTGGGTGAATGTCCTGGCGAATGCCCACTTCGGGACGGTGGTGTCCGCGAGCGGCATGGCCTACACCTGGAGCGAGAACGCCCACGAGTTTCGCCTCACGCCCTGGCACAACGACCCGGTGAGCGACGCGAGCGGCGAGGCCTTCTACCTGCGCGACGAGGACAGTGGCCATGTCTGGTCGCCCACGCCGCTGCCGGTCGGCGGCGCGTCCGCCCCGAGCGGCGTCGCGGGGACGCCCTACGTCACCCGTCACGGGTTCGGCTACAGCGTCTTCGAGCATACCGAGGGCGGCATCCATTCCGAGCTTTGGGTCTACGTGGCCGTGGACGCACCGATCAAGTTCTCGGTGCTCAAGGTGCGCAATGCGTCGAATCAGTCGCGCCGGCTCTCTGCGACCGGGTATGTGGAGTGGGTGCTCGGCGATCTGCGCCCGAAGACCAATCTGCATGTCATTACCGAGATCGATCCGACCAGCGGCACGCTCCTCGCGCGCAATCCCTACAACACCGAGTTCGCCGACCACATAGCCTTCTTCGACGTCGACGATACGGCACGGACCCTGAGCGGCGATCGCGCGGAATTCCTCGGGCGCAACGGGACGATGCACAATCCGGCCGCGCTGAAGCGAGCGCGGCTGTCCGGCAAGGTCGGGGCCGGGCTGGATGCCTGTGCCGCCATCCAAACGGTCTTCGATCTAGCCGCCGGGGAAACCCATGAGATCGTTTTCCGACTGGGTGTGGCCGGCCGGCGCGGCGCCGATGACGCCAGCAGCCTGGTGCATCGCTGCCGGGGGACGGGCGCCGCCCGGGCCGCGCTGGAGGCGGTGCACAGCTATTGGACGCAGACGCTCGGCGCGGTGCAGGTGCAGACCCCCGACCCTTCGCTCGACCTGCTCGCCAACGGCTGGCTGCTCTACCAGACCCTGGCCTGCCGCGTCTGGGCGCGCAGCGGCGCCTACCAATCCGGCGGCGCCTTCGGGTTCCGCGACCAGTTGCAGGACACGATGGCGCTGATCCATGCCGAGCCGGCCCTGGTGCGCGAGCATCTGCTGCGCTGCGCCGGCCGCCAGTTCCGCGAGGGCGACGTGCAGCACTGGTGGCATCCGCCGTCCGGTCGCGGGGTCCGAACCCGCTGCTCGGACGATTATCTCTGGCTGCCGCTGGCGACCGGCCGTTACGTCCTCGCCACCGGCGACACCGGGGTGCTGAACGAAACGGCCCACTTCCTGGATGGCCGTCTGCTCAGTGGCGAAGACGACTCCTATTACGATCTGCCCGGCCAGTCCGACGAGACGGCGAGCCTCTACGACCATTGCGTGCGCGCCATCGTGCACGGCTTGCGGTTCGGCGAGCACGGTCTGCCGCTGATGGGCTCCGGCGACTGGAACGACGGCATGGACCGGGTTGGGTTCAAGGGCCGGGGTGAGAGCATCTGGCTCGGCTTCTTCCTCTACGATGTACTGATGCGCTTCGCCGAGGTGGCGGGCCTGCGCGGCGATGAGCCATTCGTCGAGCGCTGCCAGCGTGAGGCGGAGCGGTTGCGCCAGAGCCTCGAACAGCATGGCTGGGATGGCGACTGGTATCGGCGCGCCTACTTCGACGATGGGACACCGCTCGGCTCGGCGGGTTTGGCCGAATGCCAGATCGACTCCATCGCCCAAAGCTGGTCGGTGCTCTCCGGCGCCGGCACGCCTGCACGCACGCACCAGGCCATGAATTCGCTGGATGCGCGTCTGGTGCGCCGGGACGCCGGCCTGATCCAACTCCTGGACCCGCCCTTCGACCAGTCCACCCTCGACCCCGGCTACATCAAGGGTTACGTCCCCGGCGTGCGCGAGAATGGCGGCCAGTACACCCACGCCGCCATCTGGGCGGCGATGGCCTTCGCGCAATTGGGCGACCGGACGCGTGCCTGGGAGCTGTTCGACATCATCAACCCGATCAATCACGCCCGCTCGCCCACGGACCTCGCGACCTACAAGGTCGAGCCCTACGTGATCGCGGCCGACGTCTATGCCGTCTCGCCGCACGTAGGGCGCGGCGGCTGGACCTGGTACACCGGCTCGGCGGGCTGGATGTACCGACTGATCGTCGAATCCCTGCTGGGGCTGCGGCTGGAAGGAGAGACCTTGCGCATCGAGCCCTGTCTGCCCGTGGACTGGGACGGGTTCAAGCTGAGCTACCGCTATCGCGAGACGCGCTACCGGATCGGCGTGACGCAAGGGTCCGAAGGGGAGGGCGGACCACGGCTGACGGTGGATGGCATCGAGCAAGCCGGCTTGGCGATCCCCTTGATCGACGACGGCCGGCAACACGCGGTCGAGGTGAGATTGAGCGGTGGGCGGCGGGGATGATCGGTCCCGGCTATCTTCGTCACGACGCATCCTTGGTCGCGACCCGCGATTTCCGGTGCCCCTGGGCGTCAGGATCGCTGTCTTGAAAACGACGAACAGAGAGGTTCAGCCATGACGTATTGTGTCGGTATCATGCTCGACGCCGGATTGGTCCTGTCGTCGGACTCGCGTACCCATGCCGGGGTCGATAACTTTGCGAGCTTCTGCAAGATGACCGTGTTTGAACGCGCCGGCGACCGGGTCATCATCCTGCTGAGCTCGGGCAACCTGGCCGGAACCCAGGCGGTCATCGGCTTGCTGAAGCAGCGCAACGCCAAGGAAGGGGTGCCCAATCTCTGGGGCGCGGAGTCCATGTTCGATTCCGCGATGCTGGTGTCGGATGCCATGCGGGACGTCGATCGGCGCGACGGAAAACACCTGGCAGGGAGTGGTGGCGGCTTCAATGCCTCATTCATCCTGGGAGGGCAGATCGCGGGCGAGCCGCCACGCCTTTTCCGGATCTATGCGGAGGGCAACTTCATCGAGGCCAGCTTGGAGACGCCCTATCTCCAGACCGGGGAAACCAAATACGGGAAGCCGATCATCGATCGGGTCATTACCCGCTCGACCTCGCTCAACGATGCGGCCCAATGTGCCCTCGTCTCGTTCGACTCGACGATGCGCAGCAATTTGTCCGTCGGCATGCCGATCGATCTGATCTGCTATGAGCGTGACAGCCTTGAAGTGCGGATGCGCCGCCGCTTCGATGAGGGGGATGAATACTTCAGCGCGCTCGGCAAGCAATGGACGGAAGGCACGCGGCAGGTGTTCAGCAGTCTGCCCAAGCTTGACTGGTCAGGCCACTGAGGCCGCCGCTGGGACCGCGGCGGTGAATGCACGCGCAGCAGACCTCGGACGCTGCGCAAGGTGACCGTTGACCTGCCGTGCGGGGCGTGTGCGAGCCGCGCTGCGGGGGATTCCACCTAGCCGACCCGAGGCCAACGACCCAAACTGCCGCGCCTGCCCCCGGTAGCGCGGGCGGCACAGGAGTGAGTTCATGAAGATCCGTATCGGCTACGAGTTGATCTACGATTGCCCGCAGCCGACCCCAATGATCCTGACCTTGAGCGTGCACTACTCGCGCGTCTCCGACATCATCGTTCCGGACCACCTGATCGCCGACCCGCCGGTTCCGCTCACCGCCTATCGCGACAGTTTCGGCAACTGGTGCAGTCGTATCGTCGCCCCCCGAGGACAGGTTCGGCTGTCAACCGATGCGCTCGTGCGGGATACGGGCGTACCCGACCCGGTGGTTCCGCACGCGAGTCAGACACCGGTGGAAGCGCTCCCGGACGAGACCTTGCTGTTCCTGCTGGGAAGCCGATACTGCGAGACGGATCGCCTGTCCGAAACCGCCTGGCACCTGTTCGGCAATTCACCGACGGGATGGGCGCGCGTTCAGACGATCTGCGACTATGTCCACCAGCATATTGTCTTCGGCTATGAGCACGCACGTTCCACCAAGACCGCCTACGAGGCTTTCCACGAGCGCACCGGCGTTTGCCGCGACTATGCGCACCTCGCCATCGCGTTCTGTCGCTGCATGAATATCCCCGCGCGCTACTGTACCGGTTACCTCGGCGAGATCGGCATGCCCCCACCCTATGCCCCGATGGATTTCGCCGGTTGGTTCGAGGCCTATCTTGACGGCCATTGGTACACCTTCGACGCCCGCAACAATACCCCGCGCATTGGACGCGTGTTGATCGCCCGGGGTCGCGACGCGGCCGACGTCGCCATCAGCAATACCTTCGGGCCCAACACCCTAAAGGGCTTCAAGGTGTGGACCGACGAGGTGAGCGACGGGTGAACTTCGAAAGGTTGCAGTGGCTCACGCTAACCTTGGGTTACATATAGAGCAGAATCGCGAAATAGTGGCTGACGCTTCCGGCCAGGACGAACAGATGCCAGATGCCATGGCACCAGGGCCAGAAGCGACCCAGCGGGTAGAAGATGACGCCGACGGTGTAGAAGAGGCCACCCGTCACCAGCAGTCGGAAGCCGGCCGGAGGCAAGGCAGCAACGATGGGATCGAGGGCAAGCACGATCAGCCAGCCCATGATCAAATAGACGACCACCGACAGGATGCCCCCGCCCTTGCCGCGCAGCGTATCGATGACGATACCCAGCAGGGCCAGCCCCCAGATCGCGCCAAACAGCCACCAGCCGATCGCGCCGCCGAGGACCACCAGGCAGAATGGCGTATAGGTGCCTGCGATCAAAAGGTAGATCGCGTGGTGATCCAACACCTGAAACACCCGTTTCGTCCGCCCGCGCAGGCTATGGTAGAGCGTCGAGAAGAGATACAGCAGGATCAAGGTGAGCCCGTAGACACTGAAGCTCACGATTCGCATCGCCCCGCCGTGAACGCCGGCAAGTGACACCAGCACAGCGGTCCCGCTCAGCGCCAGCACGGCGCCGACCAGATGGGAAATGCTGTTGAAGCCCTCGCCCTTGTCCATCTTGTCTCTACCCTTGGGTTCGGTCGCCACTGGACGAGGCAGCCGGGATGGCGATCATCCTCCCGCGCACCCACTTCATCAGCGGGCGTCCGCAGCACGCGGCCACCAGCCTCCGGGACATAGGATGATACGTGAACGGGCGGCACAATTCCGCGGACACTCCGGCGATGCTTCTTTGCGCGCAACACTGGGGGAGGGGCGAAATTGATCATCCTAGATCCGGCAGTTGAACGGCCCCTGGAGTGCGTCCCGCGCGGTGTCCGACAAGGCGCAACGAGGCGTCGTAGTGGTTCTACGACAACGCGTTGCAACACAGTCGGGCGCCGCGCGGGGCGTGCTCCAGGGGTCGTAGCGGCCTTCACCCAGCCGGTGAGCCGTCAGACGCATGCGATTGTCAAGGCCGTCAAGACCTTGCATGAAGCATGAAGCGGTCAACTGCCGGATCTAGCCCGGATGTTTCATAAACCGACACAGCCGACACTGGCCTCGCGGATTTGCGCGGCGCTGGGCGTCACCGAGGGCGATGACCGGGACGCCGCGGGGGTTGAATGGTGGAAATACCGAGCGGCAACGGGCTTGATCAACGGGGCACGAGTAGTTTTGTCGCCGCGCAGGCGTACGATGCCCTGCCCGAGGTGGGCATAGTCGTCGTGCGCGTGCTGAAATCCCCGTGCGGGGATGTATGTGCGTCTAGGCGGGCGCCGCCGGGGCTGCGCGTTGAAGAGCCTCTCGGTGACCTGCTGCAACAGCGTCTTGACCGGACAGCTCGAGGGCAGGTGCAGGCGCACGCGGTCTTTGTACTGCACCACGCGCACGGCGAGCTTGAACAGTTTGATGATCACGGTGGCAGGCTGGGCGTTGGCCAGTTCCGTGCCGACGAGGACCTCGGTGCGCAGCGTTTGGTGCAAGACGTAAGCGGCGCAGGAGAAGAACAAGCGCATCTGATTGGCCAAGAAGGTGCTGTCGGAAGTGCGATCGCTGGCCAGATCGTTCTTGATCATTTTGATGAAGTTCTCGTCCTGGCCGCGCGCGCAGTACAGATCGCGGTAGACGCACTCGGGACTGGGCAAGTCCAAGGAGGTGACGACGAAGCGGAGGTTGTCGCCGCGCGCCGTCACCTCGGCTTTGAGGATGGTCCGACACGCGCCGGGCCAGGAACCGGCACGGTAGTCAACCTCGTGGTAGGTGCGGGTCCGCTCGGGTACGTCGGCGTCGGCGCGCCGGGCGTTCTCGATGCGCAGCGCATGGAGCTTGCGGGCGTCGGCCAAGAACGGCTCGGCCCGTGGCGTGAGAGCCCGGTTACCCGCCAGGCCGAAGATGAAATCCGTCAACGGATCGGCCATCGCCAAGGCCATCAACTCGGGGTTGGAGAAGTGTCCGTCGCCGCGCAGGATGATGCGTGTGCGTGGCCACGCGGCCCGCAGCCGCTTGAGCACGCGCTTGAGGATCATCGCGTTCTCGGCGCCGGTGGGGCGCTTGCCGGGACGCAGCACCGCGGTGATGAACTTCCCCGAGAGGCCCTCGAAGAGAAACAGCGGCAAGTAGCAATGGTTGCCGTAGTGATGATTGTAGAACGCGAACTCCTGCTGGCCATGGGTGGCGTCTTCGGAGTGGTCCATATCGAGCACGATCACCTGCGGCGCCTTCGGGTAGCTGGCGATGAAGGCCTCGACGAAGGCCTGCGCCATGCGGTAGAGGTCGCGCGCGCCGACCCCATTCTCCAAACGCGAGAAGGTCGGCCCGCTGGCCAGGTCCGTCGTCGCATCCAGCGGCTTGCGCTCCAGCCCCAGCTTGAACAGCGCATCACGGCGCAGCGCATTGGCGTCGTTGCCGTCTTCGTAAGCACAGGCGATCTGGTAGACCCGTTGCGCGATCAGCTCACGCATCGGATGGGTGGTGTAGGACGGATGGCGCCAATCATCGATCGCTGCGCTCAACCGCTCGGTCAGGCCGATCTGCCGATCAACCCCGCGCAGAATCATGGGGCCAAAGTCAGACGACATGGCGCCGCCGTCGAAGTCGCCGCGGACCGTGAAACCGGCGACCGGGGGAAAACGCAGCTGTTCCGGGGTAGACTCGGGCATGGGCGACCTCGTTTAGCTTCTTCCGAAGCGTTCTTGGCGGAACAGCCATTTTATCAATGGGTTGAACGAGAGTCGCCCTTTTTTATGAAATATTCGGGCTAGGATCATGCATCGATCCCGACTTTGGCGTTCTTCGGGGACAGCGGCGCCTTGCTCCGGACGGCCAGGCGATTGCCATGGCCGATGCCGCTCGTGAGGATTTGATGGATATGCGCATGAGCGTAGTATGAGCGGCTGCTCTGCTCTGCTCCCTTCGATCCGAGGAGACGGCGGATTCAACCGATCGGTAATCTCCCATGCGGCGTATCGAAATCAGTCATGTCACCGAGTACCTGTTCCCGAGCCGGGTGTCGCTGCTGCCCCACAGGCTGCTCCTGCGTCCACGGGAGAACCACAACGTCAGGATCGAATCCTCGGTGCTGGAGATCAGTCCGGCCCATACCCTGCAATGGAAATGCGACGTGCTGGACAACTCTGTGGCGCTGGTGGGCTTTCACGGGCCGTCGGACCGGCTGCGCGTCTCCAGCAGGGTGGTGATCCAGCACTACGAGGAGAATCCGTTCGACTTTTTGGTCGATGACTACGCCGTCATCCACCCGTTCGAGTATGCCGAGGAGGACCGGGCCGAGCTCGCGCCTTTACGGCAGTCCGTCTACCCGTCGGACCGAGACGCAGTGCAAGGGTGGCTTGACGGCCTGGGTCTGCAGCAGCCGATGGAGACCTTCGCGCTGCTCGCTCGCATGAACCGAGAGATTGCCGGCCGTTTCCTCTACCAGATGCGCGAAGAACCGGGCGTGCAGCCACCCGCGCTGACATTGGCGAGCAAGAGCGGCTCCTGCCGGGACTTCGCGGCCTTGTTCATGGAGGCATGCCGTTTCCTTGGGCTGGCAAGCCGCTTCGTCAGCGGTTATCTGTTCGCACCGGCCACCGCGGCAGGCAACGCCTCGACCCATGCCTGGGCCGAGGCCTACCTGCCCGGCGCCGGCTGGATCGGGTTCGATCCCACCAGCGGAGAGGTGACCGGCAATAGGCACATCGCCGTTGCGGTGGCACGCCACCCGGAAGCCGTTCCACCAGTGGCCGGAAGCTACCTCGGCTCGCCGGATCAGCGCCCAGTAATGACGGTAGCGGTACGGGTGAGCGCGCTCGCGGCCTTATGAACGGTTGCCCTCACCCGGTGCGCTACCAGAGGGCGGGAGTGACCAGGGAGGCGACCGCAGCGCCTGTTGATTCGATAGGAGGTCGCAGCGATGAAGAGCCGATTCGCCTGGGGGTCTTGCTGATGGGCATCGTACCGGTGGGCGCTCCGCGGGCGGACCAGCCACCGCGCCCGGCGGTTCGACCGGCGGCAATCCGCGGTCAGCCCATGCGCTGCTCATACATCGCCTCCGCCGCCCCATAGCAGCCGCAGGCGGCGCCTTGCAGGCCCGCGCGGTCGAGCACGGTGATATCCCCGCGGCGGTAGTGAATCAGCTCGCGCGCCTGCAGCGCACTCGCTGCCTTGGTAACGCCCACGCGGCGCACCCCCAACAACAGGGCCAGGAGCTCATGGGTGACATGGAAGTGGTCGGAATGTGCCCGATCCTGGGTCATCAACAACCAGCGGGCGAGGCGCGCCTCCACCATGTGGAAGCGGGTGCAGGCGAGCAACTGCGTGCTCTGGTTCATCAACACGTCGAGATAGCGGTGGAGCCTGGCCCGTAGGGCATCGCTCCGGCGCAGCGCTTCGCCGAATTCTTCACTGGACAGGCGCCACGCCGGACCCGCGCCCTGGACAAAGGTGCGGATCTGCGTGACCTCGACACCCAGGACGAGGGGCGTCCCGATCATGCCTTCATTGCCGACGAGCCGCACCTCCAGACCGGCGTAATCCGCCGGCGGGGTCACCAGAGACACGAAGCTGTCGGTGGGGAAATAGACGTCGCGGATCCGGTCGCCGGGTTCGCTGATCACCTCGCCGCGCCGCAGTTCGACGGCCTCGCAGCTCGAGAGAATCTGTCGCCGATCACGCTCGGGCAGTGCGGCGAGGAGCCGATTGTCGAAGCGGTCGGGGGTCTTCGCGGAGTCGAGTTGCACGCGCGTTCTCCTCGTTGGTCGGTGATGGACGAAGAACAGACGGCACAAGGGCAAAAAGTCGTGAGCCGATCGGCCGTGATGGGTCAGCAATACGCTCGATGATCCGTGCGGTCGGTACGCTGGCAAACATAGCGCGCGGATTCGAGACCTTTGCTGTCCGGTGCGCACGGCCCCGTCGGGGAGGCGGCGAAATCCTCGAGCGAAAACGCATTGCTCTGTGTGCTGGCGAACAGACGCTCGCCATGGCGGGGACTATCGTGAATCTATCGAATGTTCACACCGCCTGACAGGAGAAGCGTCATGCCTCTGATTACATTAGTCATCACGTTGGTCGTCGTCGGCTTGATCCTCTGGTTGATCAATCGCTACATCCCGATGGATGGCACCATCAAGAAGATCTTGAATGTGGTCGTCGTGATTGTCGTGATTCTTTGGCTGTTGTCCGTCTTCGGGCTCATGCCGCCGTTGTCGCAGATTCGGATCGGCTAGCCGATCGTCGGGTGACGTTTCCACGCTTGGAGAGGGAACCAGATGAATGCCATGAATGCCGACACATTATCGAAAAGGCAGGTGCTCACCAAGCAAGCCGCGAAGGTCGCCACCTACTACCATCCCAGCACCTGGAAGGAGAAGGGCATCTGGTGGACCGCCGGGCTGTTTCTGATCACCTATCTGGTGGTCGTCGTGATCCTGGGCCTCTATTGGTCGCGCTCGCCGGGTCAGTTTGACGTGCGCGAACAGGCGCTGTCGATGGTCAATCAGGATGAGAGCAAGCTGGTGACCGGCACGGCGACCACGGCCACCGCCATCCGCATCGGCGAGACCCTGCTCGACAAGCCCGGCGGCTATCTGACCAATGACGTCAGCCCTCCGGGCGTGTTCCTGGACAACATTCCCAACTGGGAATTCGGGGCCTTGACCGGTTGGCGCGACTTGCTCAACGCCCTGCGCAACGACTTCAGCCGCGCCCAATCCCAGTCGGTCGAGAACAAGGACCTGGAGCTCGCGCAGCCCCAGTCCAACTACCAATCGGACTCCTGGCTCCTGCCCTCCACCGAATCGGAGTATCGCATCGGCATCGACGCCCTCTATCGTTACAGCCAGGGGCTCTCCGATACCGCGGCCGCCCATGCCCAGTTCTACGCCCGCGGAGACAATCTGACCACCTATCTCGAAGTGGTCGAAAAGCGCCTGGGCAGTCTCGCGCAACGGCTGTCCTATGCGGTCGGTCAGGCCCATCTCGATACGGCACTGGCCGGCGATCCCAACGCCAGCCAGTCGACGCCGCCCCCCCGGATCCAGACGCAGACCAAGACCCCCTGGATGAAGATCGACGACATCTTCTTCGAGGCGCGCGGTTACACCTGGGCACTGCTGCATGCCCTGCAGGCGATGGAGATCGACTTCGCCTCCGTGCTCGAGGACAAGAATGCCGTGGTCTCCCTGGAGCAGATCACGCGCGAACTGAAGAACACCCAGAACGTCATCTGGAGCCCGGTGATCCTCAACGGCACCGGATACGGGCCGATGGCGAATCATTCGCTGGTGAGTGCCTCCTATATCTCGCGGGTCAATGCCGCGATCACCGATCTGCGCAGTCTGTTGCAGAAGGGTTGAGTCGGGGCTTGCAACGGGGCGTCCGCTGGACGCCTCGCGCATGAGCCACTGCATCACCCAAGATCAATCAACCAAGGGCGAACATCACCATGTTAAATCGGCACAGATTCAATGTGATCGCAACGGGATTGCTTTTGGGAGCCGGCATCTGTCAGCCGGTCGGCGCCCATCCGGCGTACGAGGCGCCGGTGCGGCTGATTTTCGGCGACGAGGGCATGCAGTTGGCCGATGCCTCGCGGGAATGGGCGATTCGCCCGGCCGACGGGGCGAACCCCATCTCGCAAGCCCCCGACGCCGCCACGCCCATGGGGTCGCCGAACGATGGGCCGTCCTCACAGATCAAGACCGATGGCGGCATTCGCTACGTCTCGGGCGGTGTGGGCGAGAGCGAGCGCAGTGAGCTCGATGCCCTGTCCCCTGAATTCAACCTGCACCTGATGTTCGCGACACAGGGCAGCGGTGAGTATCTCTCGGCGGTGCGGGTGAACATTCTGGATTCCAACAAGCGTCCGGTCCTTACCGCCGAATCCGAAGGTCCCTGGTTCTACGCGCAACTGCCGCCCGGCGACTACAGCGTTGAAGTCACCCCCACCGGGCTGAGAGGCGAAGACCAGACCCAGCGCAAGGCGGTGCATCTCGATGTCTCCAGCCACTCGAAGATGGATTTCTACTGGAAACAATAGGGGGCTGTTCGCTGGCGACCTGATCCGGGCGCCGCTGTGTGACTGCGTCGGGTGCGGTGAACCGATGTCGAAGCCAAGCCCATCCGATGCGTGAGTGGGTATTCCGGCAATCCGCCGGGTGAGTGATCTGCAAGAGGAGAACGCCATGTCATCGTCAAGAGACCAATACGTCAGCAAGATGAAAGCCCAACTCGATGAATGGAACGCGAGTATCGCCGCCATGGAGGAGAGGGCGAGCGAAATCAATGAAGATGCCAAGGTGAAATATCACGAGCAGCTCGTCGCACTGCGCGCCCGGCGTGCGGAAGGCGAGAAGAAGCTGGAGGAGGTGCAGGCCGCGACCGAGAGCACCTGGAAGCAGGTCAAGCTGGAAAGCGACAATGTCTGGGAGGCATTCAAGGATTCCTATCAGGCGTTCGCGGCGCATTTCAAATAGCCGTCGAGCAGGCCGGACAGCACAGATGGATTTGCCGAGAGACGGCGCATCCTCAACGCCGCTCCGGGCATTGTGCCCCGGGGCGGTGATGGCCATCGCACAATTCTTTGGACGGCAGCATCCCTGTCCCGATCGATCATCGATAGAGCACGCGGAGAATGGTCATGACCACAAGGCACAAAATCCGTCCGCTGACGGGTCGGATTGCGGACTCCGATGCGGCGCGCGCTTCGCAGGTGAAGGCATTGATGCGCGAACGCCGAAAGGTCGCCGTGACGTTCAGTCGGACGCAGGATGAACGCGACCGCGCTGAGCTTGCACGCATCGACCAGGAACTCGTCCAGCACCACATCGACATCCCGGCCATCCAGGAACAGGTTGCCATGAGGAGGCGAGGAATCCGCGAGCCCTTCCTCCGCCGGGCGGAATGCGCGAGGACAAGCGAAGAGGCGTTCACCGCCAAGGGGTCCGAACGCGCGCCGATGCCGCCAACTGCCCCGCCAACCGCTTATGAATCTGAATCCGGCAGTCGACCGCTCGCAGGATGATGCAACGCATTGATAGCCCTAACGCTTGACACATTCAGCGGGATACCGAGTGCCGGGTCCCTGTTGCACTCCGCTCCATGTGTGCCATCGAACAGACCATCGCGCTCGGAGCGGCAACAATCGACTCAGGTTGGATCCGGGCCGTCTCCGTGGCGCTGCCTGATGCCTCATCCCGACGTCAGTCAGGTCGACATTGCATCGACACCCGCGTCCTCCATCTCGCCTCAACCCAGGACAGTCAGCCATGACCACCGGCCCCCTCGCACCCGAACTGCTCCACCGGATGGACGCCTACTGGCGTGCCGCCAACTATCTGTCGGTCGGCCAGATCTATCTCTACGACAACCCGCTGCTCAAAGAGCCTTTGAGGCTCTCGCACATCAAGCCGATGGTGCTTGGGCACTGGGGCACGACGCCGGGCCAGAACTTCATCTATGTGCATCTGAACCGGGTCATCAAACAGCATGACCTGGATATGTTCTACATCGCCGGCCCCGGCCACGGCGGCCCGGCGCTGGTCGCCAATACCTACTTGGAAGGGACCTACAGCGAGCGCTATCCGAACATCGGCCAGGACGAGGCCGGGCTGAAACGGCTCTTCACGCAGTTCTCCTTTCCCGGCGGGATCGGCAGCCATGTGGCGCCCACGACGCCCGGATCGATCCACGAAGGCGGCGAGCTGGGCTACTCGCTCAGCCATGCCTTCGGGGCCGCGTTCGACAATCCCGGGCTGATCGTTGCCTGTGTCGTGGGCGACGGCGAGGCGGAGACCGGCCCGCTGGCGACCGCCTGGCATTCGAACAAGTTTCTCGACCCGATCACCGACGGCGCCGTGCTGCCGATCCTGCACCTCAACGGCTACAAGATCAGCAACCCGACCCTACTGGCCCGCATCGAGCCCGAGGAGCTGGAACAATTCTTCCGCGGCTGCGGCTGGATCCCGTACTTCGTCGAGGGCGACGAGCCGGAGCGGATGCACCAGTTGATGGCCGAGACGCTCGATCAGGCCATCGCGGACATCCAGCGGATCCAGCGTCAGGCGCGCGACGCGAAGGATGCCTCCCGGCCGCGCTGGCCCATGATCGTGCTGCGCTCACCCAAGGGCTGGACCGGACCGACCACGGTCGATGGCGTGCCGAACACAGGCACCTTCCGCGCCCATCAGGTGCCGATCGTCGTGGACGGCGAGCATCCCGAGCATGTCCAATCGCTCGAGCACTGGATGAGAAGCTATCACCCGGAGGAGTTGTTCGACGAGGATGGCCGACTCCTCCCGGAGCTGGCCGCGCTTGCGCCCGAGGGCGAGCGGCGCATGGGCGCTAATCCGCACACCAACGGCGGAAATTTGCTGCGTGATCTGCGCCTACCGGATTTCCGCAAGCACGCGCTCCAAGTGCCGTCGCCGGGGGCCATCGAGGCCGAGGATACGCGCGTCCTGGGTCAGTACCTGCGGGATGTGACCGCACTCAATCAGGCGCCGCGGACCTTCCGCCTGTTTGGCCCAGATGAGACCGTTTCCAACCGATTGAGCGCGGTCTTCGAGGTCACTGATCGACAGTGGGACGCGCGCACCGTTGACAACGACGAATTCCTCGCGCCCGCCGGCGGCGTGCTCGACGCCATGCTCAGCGAGCACCAATGCCAGGGCTGGCTTGAAGGCTATCTGCTGACCGGACGGCACGGGCTCTTCAACAGCTACGAGGCCTTCATCCGCATCGTCGACTCGATGTTCAGCCAGCACGCCAAGTGGCTGAAGGTCACTGCGGAGCTGCCTTGGCGGCGCAAGATCAGCTCGCTGAACTATCTGCTGACCTCTCACGTCTGGCAGCAGGACCACGACGGCTTCACCCACCAGGACCCGGGCTTCCTCGATCACGTCATCAATAAGAAGGCCGACATCGTGCGCGTCTACCTGCCGCCCGATGCCAACTGCCTGCTGTCGGTGGTCGATCACTGCCTGCGCAGCCGGCACTATGTCAACGTGGTGGTTGCGGGAAAACACCCCATGCCGCAATGGCTGAGCATCGAGGAGGCGGTGGTGCATTGCACGGAAGGCATCGGCATCTGGCCCTGGGCCAGCAACGACCAGGGCAGCGAGCCGGACCTGGTGATGGCCTGTTGCGGTGATACGCCGACACTGGAGGTCCTCGCCGCCGTGACCATCCTGCGCGAGCATCTGCCGGAGCTGAAGATCCGGGTGATCAATGTCGTCGACCTGATGCGCCTGCAGCCGAGCCTGGAGCACCCGCACGGCCTGACCGACCGCGACTACGACGCCCTCTTCACCCGGGACAAACCCATCATCTTCGGCTTTCACGGCTACCCCTGGCTGGTCCACCGCCTGACCTACCGGCGCGCCAACCAGAACCTGCATGTACGCGGCTACAAGGAAGAAGGCACCACCACTACGCCGTTCGACATGCGCGTGCTCAATGAGCTGGATCGCTTTCATCTGGTGCAGGACGCGGTCGATCGCCTACCGCACTTGGGCGCCAAGGGGGCGTACCTGAAGCAGTTGGTCCAGGACACGCTGATCGAGCACAAGCACTACATCGCCAAGCATGGCCGGGACCTGCCGGAGATCCGCAACTGGACCTGGCAGGGATGACCTCGCCATGGCTCTGCCGCGGGATGAGGTTACTCTTGCAGGCGGTATTGCTCGGATCCCTGAACTGCGGGGTCATCTCCTCGGTCGTGGCGCAGGAGCCGGTCGGCACGGGAGCCGAGCCGCACAAACCCATCAGCCCGGCAAAAGAAGAGGTCTCGCTCGCACCAGCGAAGGTTGATGTCAAACCCGTCGCGCAAGATGAAGAGATCCGCAAGCGGCTCCAAACCGTGTTGGACGCCACCGACTGGTTCACCGACCCGCAGGTCCGGGTTCAGGAAGGCGTCGTCTTTCTCAGCGGTCAGGTGCAGTCCGATGAGCTTAAAAAATGGGCCGGGGATCTCGCACGCAATACGCAGGACGTCGTCGCCGTTGCCAACCGGATTGAGGTGCCCCAACCGTCGGCTTGGGATTTCCGCCGGACGTCGAGCGGTATCGCCGCACTCTGGCGCGACTTCATCCGCGCGATGCCGTTCATGCTTTTCGGACTGCTCATCCTGGCATTGTCGGTGGGGACCGCTGTGTTGGCGACACGAGGCGTCCGATCACTGCTCCGCCAAAGGGTTCGGACGAAACTCCTGCAGAACGTGATCGCGCGCGCGGCAGGCGGGTTCGTAGTTCTCTGTGGCGTCTATCTCATTCTGAGGGTCTCCGGCCTGACTCAACTGGCATTGACGCTGGTCGGAGGTACCGGTCTGATCGGCCTGGTGCTTGGCATCGCCTTCCGCGACATCACCGAGAACTTCCTGTCCAGCATCTTCCTGAGCGTTCAGCGGCCATTCGAGACGGGCGACCTGGTCGAGATCTCCGGCGTGACCGGTTATGTGCAGCAGTTAAATATGCGCACAACCATCTTGATGACCCTCGACGGCAACCTCGCGCAGATACCAAATGCCACCGTTTACAAGAGCATCCTCAGCAACTTCACGACGAACGCCAACCGGCGTGAAGACTTTGTTGTCGGCATCGGCTACGACGATGCGATCAATGAGGCCCAGGAGATTGCGCGCAAGGTTCTGGCGGACCACCCAGCCGTGCTGAACGACCCGGAGCCCTCGGTACTGGCGGACAGCCTCGGCAGCGCAACGGTGAATCTGCGTGTCTACTTTTGGCTCAACGGGCGCGAGCACAGCTGGCTGAAGGTGCGCTCTTCGGTCATCCGGCTGGTGAAGCTCGCTTTTCAGAATCACGGCATCGAGATGCCGGACGAGGCCCGAGAGGTCGTCTTCCCTCAAGGCGTCCCCGTGACCATGCGCGCCGAGAAACCGACGCCCGAGCAGGGTGCAGCAACCGCAAAGCGGCTCCCCGCCGAATCGCGGCGCCAAGACCTCGACGTGGCGTCGACGAAAGCGGAAGCGGGCTTGTACAGCGAATCGAGCGTCATTGAGGAGCAGGCACGGGAGGCAAGACCATTGAAGGAAGGGGAAAATCTCTTGCCTGCGGCGTCCGGCACGGCTGCCTTCGAGAAGCGCACGAATGAAACAAGACCGTAGCGCAGGGGTTTCTGCCGCT
Source organism: Thiocapsa bogorovii (assembly GCF_021228795.1). Taxonomy (NCBI): domain Bacteria; kingdom Pseudomonadati; phylum Pseudomonadota; class Gammaproteobacteria; order Chromatiales; family Chromatiaceae; genus Thiocapsa; species Thiocapsa bogorovii. Next base: position 5,554,841 of record NZ_CP089309.1, on the reverse strand, counting down.
TTCTTGCGCTAGTGACGGGACAAAGATTGGCGGCAATGTGCGTTAGCAGACGGACGGCGCCACTGATTGTCCGTATCGTCGAGCCGTCTGGGTCCAAGTGCCGACGGCGGCCCCGTGGCGCCACCCCGCCATGCGCAACGGCCGTGCGGTCTTGGCCCGGAGAAACCTGTGCCGACACCGGTTGCCGGTTCAGAACCCAAAATCCCGTCCAACTGGAGGCAGTCATCATGAAACTAGCCGTAATCGTCAGTACCGCGTTGGTGATGGGGGCGTTGTTTGTCGCACTGCCCGGTTGCGAGCAGCAGAAAGGCCCCGCAGAGAATGCCGGCGAAACAATTGACCATGCCGTAGAAGGCGCGGGTCAGAAGGTGGAACAGGCCGGCGATAGCGTTCAGGACGCGACAACACCGGGCAAGAACTAACTCGCAACAGTCAAGCCACCGCCTTTGGCGGTGGGCTCCTCCCGGAGAGTCGCGTGTCGCTCGTGAATCCGTCCGGGGGCTCCTGCGGCCGGACGGACTCGCTCCTTGGCGACGACCTGTTTTGGCCCCGGTTCGCCCCGCTCCGGGCCGCGCTGCGCCACGACGTGCGCCCGAGGGGCGCGGTCGGGCTGCGCACGGCCCTGCGACGAATGGCTTGACGGCGTGTCCGATGCGCTTTGCATACCGCCTCCGCGGCTTCGCGACCACGGCCGCTTCGCCACTACGGCGCCACGCACGCGCCGACGCCTACCGGGGGCCGCTCGGCCTCGCTCCGCTCTCCATGCCTCGCGGAAAGGCTCCGCCGTTCCGGCGTGCTGAGGGGGGAGTCGATGGTGTGCATCCGACTAGCCAAACTGGAGAGCGATCCTCATGAGAGGATGGCAGAGTCATTCCTTCGTGAGGTGTGACAGCAAGTACAACATCGTGTTTGTACCTAAGCGCGCCGTTGCTCAATCTACGGGTTGATGTGCCGGGAGATCGGAAGGATCGATCCCCCCATTTCGTGCGGTGCCCCGACCAGCGAAACCCGTCAACGACTCTGAGGCGCCGGCGGTCGCAATTGAACGAGTCGAACGGCCGGGCATGTTACTCGACCGCGTCGGCCAGCTTCATCGACACCCCGCGGTTGAGAATAAACTCCGCCCCGCGTCCGGCATCGACCTCGATCACCGGCAGCAGCTGCTCGGCCATGTCCAAATAGTAGTTCGCCAGACGATCCATTGCGCCGCCGACGCCTTGTGCCGAGGCGGCACTCAGGGCCTGGGGCGTGAGCATGGACTGGAACTGCAGGTCCGTGCCGGTGCCGGTGCCGGTGTTGATCGGGATGGTCGGCATGCGGTTGAAGATCTGCGAGAAGGATTGCAGGAAGCCCGCCTGCAGCGCCTTGGCGAGTAATACGCCTTGTTTGGAGACCACCCGCCCGCGCACGCCGACCTTGCCGTCCTCGCCCACGGCGTAGCCGTCGATGGGGATCTCGATGACGCCGCCGTCGTTGCGGATGCAGCTGAAGGTCTCCCCGCGCAGATAGGCCCGCTCGGAGGCCAGATCGCCGAAGCCGCCGACCAGCAGGAAGCACTCGCGCAGATCCGCGCGGACCCGGTTGGGCAGGATCGCCTGGTGTTTGACCCGGATCAGGGCCGGCACGGGATCCTTGCGGGCATTCTGCCCGGTCGGCATGTCGATGCCGTTGAGCAGCACTCCCTTGATGATGGCGCCGGCAGGGATATAGACGGATCCGGGCTCGGCGGTGCCGGGGGGCGTCGCGACGGGCGGCGCCGTCGCGGCCGGCGCGGCGACGGTGCGGATCTGCAGGGTGCGCCTGGGTGTTTGGACGGGGACGGCGGAGGAGGGTGCCGCGCCCGGCACGGACGGCGGTGTCGTCGGCGGTCCGAACAGCGCCTCCATCGGCGCCGGTCGGTGCGGCTGCGCGGTGGGGCCGCTCGGCGATGCCGGATCCGCAGCGTCGGTCCGCGCCGGTTGCGGCAGTTCCGGCGGGCTCGCCGACTGCCGCGCTTGGACGGCGAGGGCCTCGCGCAGTTGATCGATCTCCCCGCGCAGCGCCTCGAGCTCGCGCGCGTTGCCCAGATCCTGCTCGGTTTGCGAAGGCCCGAGCGCGGCGGGGCTCGGTGCCGCGGTTGCGCTGCGCTCGAGGTTGCGCTGCACCTCGCTCATGCGCTTTTCCATGCGTTCCAGACGATTGACCAGGGCCTCGATCCCGAGTTGCCGCGGATCCGCATCCGTGAGGATGTTGCGTACCAGGGTGTCGCGCGGCGAGGGGGACTGCAGCCCCATGGTCTGCGCCGGGGCAAACAGAAAGCTCCCCGCCGTCAGGACCGAGACCACGAAGACGCCGCCGCCGAGGACGGCAACCCGCTTGGCGTTGGGCGAGAGGTTCTCCCAGTGTCGGTGCAGCATCATTGCGGCTGCCCGGCCGCGGGATACGCGCGCGCGTCGCGGGCGAGGACGAAAAAGACCTCGGTCTCCTCGCCGGGCTTGAGCACCCGGTGCGGCCAGGCGCCCATCGCGGCGACGGTGGCGGTGTCCGGGCGACAGGTGTCGTGCTCGAGCGTGATCGAGCTCGCGGCGGTGTTGGCGACCCGGGCCTTCACCAGGTCGGAGGCCGGTCCCTGCGCGCGTTCGCTTTGACGGACCTTCAGCCCCTCGGCGCAGCGCAGCTTCGCACCGCCGGAACCCTTCGCGATCCGAAAGCCCGCCGGCATCCGACCTTGCGCCAATGCCCGCAGCTGCTCGACCAGGTCCGACACATAGGACGGCCCGTTGCCGTCGCCGTCCCGGTCGGAGGCGTTGGCGAGCATCGGCATCACGGCCACCGGCTCGACCGCGGCGCGCGTGGCGGTCGCGTTCCCGGCACGCTTGCTCTGATACCCCGGCACCGTGAGGCGGACCTCGCGCGGCGGCACATACCGCGGCGCCAAGGTCAGTGCCAAGGCGAGGTTGCTGCCTTGGCCGTCGCCGATGTACAGAGCCACCGGCTCTTCGGTATCGGTGGCGACATAGACCACACTGCCGTCGACCTGTGTCGAGGCGTTCGAGACGGTATGCACGACCGGGTCGGCAAAGGGCGTGACGATGCGGTTGAGGTGTCCGATGGCGATCTCGATCAGCACCGTGGTACCCGGAGTGACGTCGAGGTTGCGCGGACCCAGCTCAAGGGTCACCGGCAGGTTCCCGCCGGTGCGCCGCGCCGGCGTGGCTCCGCCGCCCATGACGGTGCGGATCAGGCCCTCGGGCGACGCCTCGGAGCCGGAGGTCTGCAGGACCGAGGAGACGGCACTCGGCGTGCACCCGGCGTCGAGCAGCGTGCAGGGGACCGGGGGAATCTCGAAGTCCGGATCGGCGTGTGCGCTCGACGCGGCCAGGACGGCGGCGAGGATACAGAGACGTCGGGTGATCATGTGTTCGCGTCCTCGGGATCGGTATCGCGCGTGCTGCGCGGATCGCCGCGATACACCTCCAGGTGGGTGATCAGCGGGCGGTAGTTGCGGAATTCGACCCGCAGCTCGTAGGTGCGTCGGTTGAGCACGGGAGCGGCCGCCGGGCCTTCGGTCTTGTGCTGTCCGGTGACGAAAACGGTGCGGGTGGCGGTGTCGTAGGCGACCGTTTGCGGGGCGAAGTGCATGGCGATGTTCTCGCGCTTGATCGCCTCGGTCTGATCGGCGATCGACTTCATGACCTCGCGATGCAGTCCCCCGGCGAGCAGGGGATCCAGGACGCGCACGAGCCCGTCGACGGTGGTCGGGCCGACATTGCCGAGCAGCTGGGCGACGTAGACGCCCCAGGACTCCTCGACGGCCTGGCTGGCGTATTCGCGCGCGATCGTGACCTCGCCTTCCAAGACCGGCGGGACCAAGACCACGGTGCGCTCGACCTGACCGACGAGTCCGACCAGGATCAGGTTGGAGGCGACCAGAACCAGGACCGTGATGCGCCAGACGCGGTTCTCCAGTGTCGTGCCGCGCCAAGTGGAGAGAAACTCGCCGAGGGTCATGGCACGTAGTGCCGCGCGAAGGGGTTGGGCGTGGAGCGCGCCCCGAGCGGCATGAGGCCGAACCAGTAGATCAGATGCAGCGCGTAGCCGTCGGCCCGGCGATCGCGAAACCGCCGATAACCGTGCTAGAGCAGGGCGCCGAGCAGCACGGCGATGGTGAGCTGTCCGGCGAGGATGCCGGCGACGAGCGCCAGCACCAGGGGCATCAGGTCGTCCATACGCCACAACAGCAGCGTGGGCGGTTCGTCGATGTGGTGGGGAAAGTCGAGGGTCTCCATCGGGTGCCTGTGGCGCGGTCTTGACGTGAGCCCATGGTGCGTCACGCCAAACCGGCCGGCGACGGCGATAACCCTCCGAAAGCATACGCTTTGCCGCAGGTGGAACGGCGTCTTGTCCACAGTCACGGCGAGGAGGTGTCGCGACCTTGGCGGTTTACAATGTACGGCTTAGTTACGTACACTAATACGAGAAACCGAGGACACCATGATGCCGAGAGAAACCATCCGCACCGCCCGCTTCGAGGCCCGGGTATCGCCCGAGGTGCTGGCCGTCGTCAAACGGGCCGCCGAGCTCCAGGGACGCAGTGTCAGCGACTTTGTCGTCGACGCCGCGCGCGACGCGGCCCATCGCGCCATCGAGGAGGCCTGCATCATCCGACTGTCCGTCGAGGATCAGCACAGGTTCGCGGAGGCGTTACTGAACCCGGAACCGCTCACGCCCTCGATGGAGCGCGCCGTCGCGCGTTACCTTCGCCAGAACGCGTAACGCGCGTGCGCGGAGAGGGATTTCGTATCGAGCTTCTCGGAGCGCAGGAGCGCGGGGCCTTTTGCAGCGGCGTCGACGCACTGGATCGGTATTTCAGAGAACGCGTCACGCAGGACGTCCGGCGTCGCGTGAGCAACTGCTTTGTGTTGCTGGACGCCGACAACCAGGTTGCCGGTTACTACACCTTTGCGGCGGCGGGCATCCCGCTGACCGACTTGCCCGAGAGCCTGACCAAGCGTTTGCCGCGTTATCCATCACTTCCTGCCGGACTGATCGGGCGCTTGGCCGTTGACCGTCGTCATCAACGACAGGGTCTGGGTGCACTCCTTGTCGTCGATGCCGTTGCGCGCGCCGTCCGGGCAGAACCGGCGATCTATGCGCTTGTCGTGGACGCAAAGGACGATCACGCCGCCGCGTTTTATGCTCGCCTGGGGTTTCATCGCCTTACAAGCCAATCCAACCGCCTTTTCATCCCGATCCGCGAGATTGCAAAGCGGCTCTCGGAACAGGGAAAGTGACCATCGCGATCCGAGCCTCGGATGGGTCCCGAATCCGTACGGGCTCACGGACCGAGTGCCTTGACCGGCCGTGAGACACCCGCAGCGGTTTCGAGGACCGACGCGGTTCAGAGCTGCTTCTGCGTATGGGTCACCACGAACGCCACGCACAGCGCCGAGGCGACACCGAGTAACGGGACCGCAAGGACCGGCATCGCGATCGGTGCGAACAGCAGCAGACCGACGATCAGCCAGAGCGCGAGCAGGATCCGCAGCGCGGTGTGATGCGCCAGCGGGCTGGCGTAGACGAACCCGTATTGGCGGATGCGACGGCGCAGCCAGCCGTCGCCGATCGCCGCCACCAGCATGATCGCCATGAACGGCCACCAGGCCAGCAGCAGCGCGAACCGGCGCAGGGCCTGCGCGAACGCGCCCCAAATCACGTCCAGGCGTGCGCGCAACCAGGCCCAGGCGGGACTCGCGCCGATCGGCTCCAGGCCGTAACCGGACTCCACGCCCGGTCCGGTCGCGACCAGGCGATAGGTCCAGGGCGCGATGCCGGTCTCCACGAAGAGTGTGTCGTACCACCGCGCGCCGCGGGCCTGAATCGCCTGCGCCGCATCGGTCCCGAGGGTTTCCACGAGCACGCGCCGTTCGGTCTGCTCGACGCCGTGCGCCCAGTCGCTCGGGATGAAGGAGGCGAACAGGACGAGCTCGAGCACGAAGAGCAGCAGGGTCGAGGCGACCGCCCACAGCCACACGCCGCGACCCTCCTTGGTGTTCGCGCTATCCCACACGGGAGGTCTGCCTCGGTGGTACGCTCCGGGCCAGCACCCGGCGCTGGTGCTCGGTCAGCGCCCGCGCCACGCAATACTGGTGTCGGCGCGCCAAGGCAAGGGTGATGCCGTCGACGAAGGCCGCGAAGCGTGCAAGATCGTCCTCGCCGTCGCCGCGGGCGCGACGGTAGGCGGCGATGCCTGCGCGCACCATCGCCAGCGCGGGTTCGGCAAGGTCGTCCTCGGACGGCAAGGGCGGGCAGGCGAGCAGCGCGACCCGCGCCATCAGCCCGACGGCATCGGGCCACTCCAGCTCCAGTGTGCGCAGCGTCCGAGCGTCGGCCCGCGACAGGGACGACAGCGCCAGTCGGCCGGTCGGATCGCGACGGCGTGGCATCCCCGTCGTCACCGCTCCGCCGGAGGCGGCAGGGGCTCGCCCAGGATCGGCAAGCGACCTTTGGAGACGCGCCCGCCGGGCCAGCGGGCCAGGTACTCGAAGTTGGGCAGCTCCCCGAGCAGCGCCGCCGGAAACAAGGGCGCTTCGGCCTCGTCGAGGCGCTCTCCGGCGTTGCCGGTGAAGAGCAACGGTCGGTCGCTCGCGGTCGTGGAGCCTTGGCTCTTCACTACCGTGCACAGCCGCACCGCCGGGAGACTCTCGGCGATGTACTCCTGCGTCTTGGCATCGATCACGCGCATCGCGATCAGCCCGTTGAGGTTGCCCAGCACTTGACGGGCCTTCTCCTCGCTGCCCATGCGCGCGGCGAAGTCCGCGAAGGTCTGGGTCGCGATGGTCAGACGCAGCCCGGCCCCGCGCCCCTTGTTGAGCAGCTGGATCAGCGGATCGGAGACCGTCTCGGCGGCCTCGTCGATGAAGATGTCGGTCGGGCGCGGGTGGGCCTCGTGGTTGTAGATGGCGCCCGCCACCGCGGCCAGATCGGCGGTCAGCATCGAGCCGATCGCACTGCCCACGATGGGGTCGGAGAGACTGTCCAGACCGACGTAGAGGACCTCGCGCCGGGCGATGATCTCCCCGATCGAGGCCGCTCGGCGCGGATCGTTCGGGTCCGTCTCGTCGGGCGAGAGCAGACCTTCCAGGTGTCCGGAGGTGAGCATCACGATCACCGGCATAAGGCTCGCGACCATCTTGCCGAAATGCACGGCCTCGTGCTCGAGCAGGCCCCCGAGTCCGTCGATGACGGTCGAGGGATGCTCGCCGCGCACGCGCTCGCGGTAGAAGGCGAGCAGACCCCGCGCGCGTCGATTGGCATCGCGGGCCTTGTTGAGGTACGGACCGGCGTGCTCCTGCCAGTGCGGCAGGTGAGTATCGAAGTAGCGGAGCAGAACACGTTCGACCAGCGCGTCCGCACCGCCTTCCAGATAGCGGCGCAGCGTCACCAGGGTCGGGCGCTCCTCCACGGCCAGCAGTCCGTGCACGGCATGGCTGAGCGCCATCTGCCCGAACGCCTTGAAGGGATCGTTGCCGGTCTCCGAGGGGATCAGGGCGGCCACCCGGCTGGCCAGCTCGGTGGCCCGCTGGAAGTGGCGCAGCGGATCGAGCCGCACCGACTCGGCCGGAAAGGCCGGATGAAAGGAGACGAAGCGCTGCGGCGTGCCGGCCAGCGCGCAGGCGCGCTCGGCGGCGGCCCGCAGACCGCGGTCGCCTTTGGGATCGAGGATCACGACCGCATCCCCGCGCAGCACCGCCTGGGTGACCAGCAGGTCGAACAAACGCGTCTTGCCGCACCCGGTGGTCCCGACGATCAGCAGGTGGCCTTCGGTGTGGGCGAGCGGGACGGTGATCTCCGCATCGGCACCGCCCAGACCGTGGATCCAGGTCGCACCCAGACGGGCCGGATCGCGCGGGGCAAACCGTTCGGGTCCGAGCCGGATCAGATCCAGCGCCTCCTGGGCATGTCGGGCCTCCCAATCGAACCCCCGACCCATCCACAGCAACCCCGGCCAGGAGGGCACACGCGCGGCGAACACCTGCGGGTCGATGAACTGCTGCGGGCGCCCGCGCAGCCAGTCGCGCCGGTTGATGCCGCGCACCGTGCCGGGAAGCCAGGTGAGGGCCATGACCAGACTGCCGACCCCGAGCCACCGGAAGGAGGCCGGGTGCAGATCCCACAGCTCCGCGGTGGCCCAGGACACGGCCGCGATGCCGGTCCACAGCAGCAGCGCCGACAGCTCGAAGAGCGGGCGCCAGGGATTGGCATAGGTCCTCACGCACGCCCCGCGAGAATGATCCCGCGCGTGTCGGGGATGAAGTCCGGCTGATGCTTGAGGCGCCGGAGCAGCTTCGAGGGCGGAATGCGGTGCTCGGCGGCCAAGGCCGCGAGGGTGGCGTGGTCGATCAGCAGACCGTTCGGGAGCGCCGTCGTCGGCACGCGCCCGGCGCGGCACTGGGCCGCCAGGTCCTCGGCGAAGGCGCGTGCGGCGCTTTTGCGCGGGGGCGGTTTGGGCGGATCGGTGGCAAGGGCGGTGGCGCCGGGTCGTGACTCGGGCGGGTCGATGGCGTCTGCTGCCCCGGCCGGGTCGTCCGTGCCCGGCGCAACTCCGAGGGGATCTGTCGCAACGCGATCGCATGGAGGCACATCCAGCGGCTCAACCGCCGGCTCGACCAGCTGATCGAGAAGCGTCGTCACCGCGGCACTGGCTTCGACCGTGAGCATCGCCCGCATCCGCCCGTCGATCTCGCGCACGCGCAGCAAGGGTCGGCGCGGATCGATCGCGAGCAGACCGTCGTCCCACAAGGCGTGCAGGAGGTCGGCGGGTTCCCTCCCGATGCCGGGCACGACGAGTGCCGTCAACCCCTCGGGGTAGGGGATCAGCAGATGGCGATCGTGACGGGCGAGGATCTCGGCGGGGCGTTCGCCGTCCGCGATGGACCGCAACAACGTGATCAAGGCGTGGCCGCCAGTGCCGCGGTCGGCGAGCCAGCTGCGGGCCGAGGCGGCGGGGTCGTTCGACGTCGGTTGCGGTCGGACGACGCCCGCAGGATGCGTCATGGGGGTGGACTCGGCACCAGGGTGCGGCGGTGACGGCGTAACGGTTACCGGAGCGTCCGAACCGACCGAGCGTTCCGCATCGGTGATCCGGTCGAACCGCGCGTTCCGGGTCACGTCGGTGTCCGGATCATCGAGCGTACCGGTGTCGCTCATGATGAGCTCGACCGGGTCCTCGTCCCGGACGGGCGCGCAGCGCGCACCATCCTGCCAACGCGCCACCGGCGCCGGCGGATGCCCGGCGAAGACCAGCTCGGGCGAGGCGAGCAGCAGCATCGTCAAGTGCACCGGCTTGCCGTCCTTCACGAGCGGCGCCGGGGCGATGCGGCGGTAGAAGCGATCGCGCTCCTCCTCGCGATAGGTCCTCACATGACCGCGCTCCACCAGAATGTCGGCGATCGTCTCGGGTGCCTTGGGGATACCGGGGATCTTGTCCCGCGCCAGGAGGCCGGCGATGTCTTCGCCGCCTTGCGGCCAGACCACATGCAGCCCGTCGGCGAGCATCCACAGCCGCGCGCCGGGCGTGTTGACCGTCCAGGTGCCCTCGCGCACCAGACGGCGCATGGCGTCGATCAGGTAACGGTCCACCGGCACGCCGAGCGCGAAGGCGTCGGGATCGATGCGGTTCTCGCGCAGATCGCGCGCCACGCTCGCGCGGTCGGCGTTGCCGACCACCGTGCCCACGACCGAGGTCTCCTCCTGTCCGCCCACGACCGCGATCAGGTTGGCGAGGATCGCCGGATCGCGACTCAGCCAGGTCTTGATCTCGGGGGTGAGGATGGCGTGCACGACCAAGGTGCCCATCTGCAGATGGGCATTGTGGCGGCGCGTCTCGCGCCAGCGCAGGTAGTAGCGCTGCAGCGCGTGCCGGCGGGCCCAGTCGAGCAGCGGCTCTTCATGCGGGCACCAGGTCAGAGTGCCGTCGCGATCCGACACCGTCAGGTCGGCAACCGGTTTGCCGATATCGTGCAGCAGTCCGGCCAGACCGCTCGCGACCCGCCAGCGCGGCTCCAGGTGATAGCGGTCCTTGGGCTCGCGATCCAGCGCGAAGACGTGGCGCATCGACGCCTGGGAGGCGAGGAAGCCCACCTCCAGAGAATGGCGCAGCAGCCCGCCCGAGCCGCGGTGATGATGGGCCTCGGAGGCGGGCAGCAGATGCACGAAGGCGGCGAGCCGGCGTACGACCGGCAGGACAAGCTCGCGGTAATCCGCATCGGTCATGCCCACCCCGTCCTGGAGGCGGCGGATCAACTCGGTTTGCTTGGCGAGCAGCGCGTCCACGTCGGAGGCCGGCAGCCCCTTGATGAAGGGCGGATAGCGCAGCAGGTCCTCGTCCGGATCGGGGGCTGATTCGGGGATCGCATCGGTCTGCGGTGCCGGTAGGGGTGCGGGCGTCGGCCGGGCATGTTCGGGGCCCGGTGCGGCCGGCTTGGAACGGCGAAACAGATCGAAGAGTGTCATTCGGGCATCCTGCACCGCGCGGGATGCGCCCGGCCATGGCGATAACCGCGCGTCCGGGTCTGTTTTGCGGCGGACCGCCCGTCAGCGGGCGGCCTCGTCGTCCAGACCCAGCTCGCGGCACCGTTTGGCGGCGGCCCGAAAGCGGGTGCGCACCTCGGCGAGTTGGCGCGCGGCGGCGCGGATGGCGCCCGCTGCGCGCCATGGAGAGCGAAGCGAAGGCGCGTAGTCTTGGGTAGGCGTGGGCGCGAGCGTGTTGCCGCAGTGGCGAAGGGGCGGGAGTCCCGACGCCGCGGAGGCAACATGCAGAGCGCATCCCACACGCCGTCAAGCCATTTGAGGGCGCTGTCGTGCCCGGCGGACCAACGGGGAGTCGGGCACGGCTGCGACCGCAGGGCGAACCCGGGCACAAAAGGCGGTCGCCAAGGACCGAGTCCTCGCGGCAGCAGGATGCCCCCGCGAGGTATCACGAGGGACGCGCGACTCTCCGGGAATCCCCGCTCGGCCTCCTCCACGAGCGGGCGCTGCCAGTCCCGTGCGATGCCGCGAAAGGCGCTCTTCGGGTAGCGATCCCCGGCGCCCTTGCGGATGTAGTCCGACAAATAGACGACGCCCGAGGCGGTGTGCACATGGCGGTAGGTGACCCACTCGATGGAGAAGGCGCCGGGGGTGGCGCGCTCAGCCCGCTGCCGACGCACCCGTACGCCGATGCGACCCCGGGCGCTGCGCGGCAGCCCCTGACCGGCCTCCGCCAGGCGTTGCTCGAAGGCGCTGCAGCCTTGCTCGGCGCGCTCCTGCAGGGCGGCCAGGTTGTGCGCGATCCAGGCGTCGAGCGCCTCCGCGACAGCGCTCGGTGCCGCATCCTCCTCGGTGGCGTCGTCGTCCTCGGCGTCCCTGCCCGTTGCGCCGAGCGGGCCTGCCCGGAAGGCTGCCTCGAGCCTGTGGGCAGGCGGCACGCTGGCCGGGCGTTCGCACCCTCTTATCTTTGGTGAAACAGCGCCCGCTGTTCTCACTTGCCGCGGGCAGCTTCCGGTCAGGGCAGGCAGCGCCGTGGTTGCTCGGACGCTTGCGGTGTCGCGCTCCCCTCGATCGGAAGGCGCAAGCGCGTTCTCGTCTTCCGTATTGCCGTTCGGTCGTCGTGTCATGCGTTGATCCCTGATCGCTCGAGACGGGCGTTCGTATTCGCTCATCCATTGGGTGGGTGTCGCCGGAGGGCGCGAAACGCCGCTCGGGTTTTCATTCGTGGCTCCCTGTTCTCCACTGCAGGACCGCAAACGCGGTCGCCGCGTTCTCGCCGATCGGTATTCCGTTTCTTTTCCGAAACCTATCCGATGATCGGCTCGCCTCCGTTTCTCTTTCCCGCGAATGGATGCCGTTCTCCATTGCCGTCAGGCGCCGGGAGGTTAGCACGCGTCATGCGTCGGGCACCGCCCGGAAAGACACCGTTTTCGGTCATTTAAACGGCTGGCGTTGCAGCGCCTCGACGCCAAGAATGCCGAGCATTCGCTGTCGCCTTCTTGTACGCCGATCGCGAATGTCTTGTGAACCTTGCCATTGGAATGCATCGGTGCGGCGACGACGTGACGCGCGTTCGTGTACCGCCCGTGCATTCGGTGTGAACCCAACGGGCGGAGCCATGTACGTCGTCGGACTGGATATCGGCTATTCGAATGTGAAGATCGCGGCAGGACCTCGCGGAGCGCTGCCGCGACTGATCCTGCGCCCGGCCGGGGCCGCTCCGCGGGAGCGGCTGGGCGAGCGCATCGGCGCGGAGGAGGGGGCCGGGAGCGCGACGGGTGCGACCGCCGATCGACCGGTCCCGGTCGATCTGGACGGCGTGCCCTGGGCGGCGGCGATCGAGCCCGAGCGCTTCGAGGACTGGCAGCGCCCGCTGCACGAAGACTATCCGGCCACCCCGAGCTACCACGCCCTGGCCCTGGCCGCGCTGCAGCTGACGGGGCAGCGCGCCATCGACGTGGTCGTGACCGGGTTGCCGGTCACCCAAGCCGGCGACCCTCGCCGTCGGGAGCGCCTGAAGCGCCTCCTGACGGGGCGGCACGGCCTGGGCGAGGCGAGCCTCGAGGTCGGGGAGGTGCGGGTCGTTCCGCAGCCGATCGGCGCCTACCTCGATCTGGTCTATACCGCCACGGACGAGGAGATCCTCGAGCGCATCGAGACCGGCACCGTCATCGTGCTCGACGCCGGCTTCTATTCCTTCGATTGGGCGCTCGTCGTCAAAGGGGAACTGCGCCGCAGCGCCAGCGGCACCAGCCTGGAGGCCATGTCGGTGCTGCTGGAGCGGGCCGCGCAGGAGGCTGCGGCCGAGGCGGGCGGCAAACCCCAGCCGCTCGGTCTGGAGGCGGCGCTGCGTGCCGGGCGTGGGCATGTGCTGCAGGCCGGACATCGCCTGTCGGTGCCGACCCTCCTCGGGCGTGCGGCCGGACCGGTCTGCGCGGTCGCCCTGGAGAGCCTGCGCCGATCCCTGCGCCGCGAGAGCGCGAGCGTGGATCTCGTGTTGATCGCCGGGGGCGGCGGAAGCTATTACTTGCGGGCGGCGGCCGGGTTGTTTCCGGGTGCAACGGTGGTAGTGGCCCCGGATCCGATCGCTGCGAACGCGCGCGGGTTTCATCGTTATGCCGGCTGAGGCGCGCTCGTGCGATCTGCTGCGCGCCGTGGTCAACATCGGCCCGTCCCAGCCCGAGCTGCTGGAGGATCTCGTGCAGCTGCCCAAGCGCTCGCGGGCCGCACGGCTGCGTCACCTCGCCGCCGTCGGGTTGTTGGCGATCAAGGGCGGCGCCGGCGCACTCGCCAAGGTCGCACCGGCGCCGTCGACGCCCCCCGAGGCGTCGGCGCAACGGCGCCGGGATCGGCTCGTCGGCCGACTGGGGCGCGTCGATGATTAAGTGCGCCTGGTTTGCCGGTGTCCTCTGCGGTGTGCTGGCCACGACCGTGCCGGTCCATGCCGCGCCGGAAACAATCGACGGCGCACCCGTCGGCACGCCCGACAGCCCCGCCCAAGCATCGCTGCCGCTGGCCTGGGCCGAACCGGCACGGAGTCGAGGGATCGAACCGCGTCTGCTCTATGCCGCCGCGCTCTCGGCGAGCGGGCGGATCGCGAACGGGCAGGCCGCGCCGTGGCCCTGGACGCTCGTCGTGGACGGGCGTCGCGTGCACTACGCGACCCGCGAGGACGCGCAACGCGCCTTGGACGACGCCTCGTCGGACGCGGCGACAGACCTCGCGGTCGGACTCCTGGCCGTGCCGGTGCGCCACCTGTGGTTCGGCGGCACGCCGGCCGAGCTGCTCGATCCGGCGCGCAACCTCGCGCGCGGGGCCGCGCTGATCGCCGTCGGCCTGCGCGCCTATCCGAGCAACCCGGCGCGGGGGATCGGTCAGTATCGCGCGGCATCGGACACCGCGGCCGAGACCCTCGGTGCACGGATCTTTGCACTTGCAGAGGCGCTGAGCGAACCGGGCAGCGGGTTTGCGGCATCTCCTGTCGAATCCCCCGAACAATCGTCCGAACGGCCCGCCGTACCGTCGCCCGCGTCTTCCGGCGCTACGGCACAGGGCCCGCGCATTCGTACCGTCGTTGCACCCCATCACGCCCGCTGCATCGACCCGGACAAACAACCCGTGGCCGCGCTCGTGGAAGCCGCCGCGCGCCGCCACGGCGTGGATCCGGCGTTCGCGCTCGCCATCGCCCGGCGCGAAAGCGCGTTCCGCCAGACGGCGGTCTCCCCGAAGGGTGCGACCGGCGTGATGCAGCTGATGCCGGCGACGGCCGCGCGCTACGGCGCGAATCCGCGCGATCTGGAACAGAACATCGACGCCGGCGTGCGCTACCTGCGCGATCTGGCGGGGATGTTCGACGGCGACCCCGCGTTGGTCGCGGCCGGTTACAACGCGGGGGAGGGCGCCGTGATCAAGCACGGCTATCGCATCCCGCCCTATCGCGAGACCCGCACCTATGTCCCCCGCGTTCTCGAATCCCGATCGGAGTATCTGCAATGCCGACAGCCCTGATGCCGTCCCCGGCAATCCCCGACCTGCAGGACACCGTGCGGCGCTGCAATCGCCTCTATTGGATCGGCGCACGGGATGCCGCCCGGGTCTCGCCGCAGGTGGCCGCAACCCTGTTCGGCGTGACCCCGGAGCTGGCCGAGTGGCTCGCCGGCGCCACGCTCGAGGCGGTCCTCGATCTGGCCGAGGCACCCGTGGTGACCTTCCGCGCGAGCCTCGACGCACCGCTTGCCCGGGCGCAGGTCCCGCCGACCTTGCGCAACCTGCATCTGGCGCTGCGTGCCGCCGGGGGTGCGGGTTGAGCGCCGACCCTTCGACATCCGGGCCGATGATCCTCGGGCCGTTGTCCGCACGCCTGCCGGATGCCCGCCTCGCCCGACACGACGCCGAGACCCTTGCACTCGCCTTGCTGCGGCACGGCGCGCGGGTCGGGGTCGTGCATTGGGCCACGGGTCTGAAGAGCACAGTTCTTGCCGGCTGGTATCGACAGCTGCACGGGCGAGCACCGCCGCGCGGTCCGCTGCCGGACAGCGCCGGGTCGATGATCCGCACCCGCACCGAGCATGCCGCGGCTTCGCTCTTCGGCGTGGTCTATGCCGAGCAGCGTCGCGACGGCGCCATCGGGCGCATGATCGACCCGCAAGGGCTGGTACGCGCCTACGAGCTCTACCTGGCGCTGATCGACGGCCCGCATGCGGGTGTTCTGGGCATCAACCAAGCCTGGATCGTCGCGCGGGATCTGCGCGCCGGGCTCGCCGCGATCGCCTGGTGTCCGTCCTGCGAGGCCCCGTACATCGCCTTGCGCGACGCGATCCTGATCGGCTGTCCGCTGTGCGCCCTCTATGCGCGGGCCGGCGGACGCGCCTCTCCACGGCGAGCAGGGCACCCCGATGCGACCTCGCGCTGACGCCCTCGCCGCGGGCCTCCTGATCGCGCTGACGGCAGGACCGACGCCGGCGGCACCCGCGGGCGGTTTCTACGCGCGTGATGCCGAAGGCTGGTTCTGGTACCGAGAGCCGCCGGTGCCGGTCGTGCCGCCGCCGACCGCCGAGCCACCGCCTGTGTCCGTCGAGCTCGATCGGTCCGAGCGGGCGCCGTCCGAGCCCGTCGCGGAGGTGTCCGCCGGACCGGCGCCTCTTTCCGCGGAATGGTTCCGGGAGCACCTGGACACCTACCGCGACCGCGCCATTGACTATCCGTCCCCCGAGAACGTGGCGGTCTACCTGCACCTGCAACGCATCGCGATGGACAAGTCCTCGCGCTTCGCCCGGGTGTCCGAGCGCGTGGTGCAGGGCGATCCCGTCCTCGACGAGATCACCCGCCGACCCACCGCCAACTTCGGGGCGAACCTGGCCGACAAGCAGGCGAGCGCCGCCGGCGACGCGCTGCTCGAACGCCTCGCCGGGGAGACCGCGCTCTGGTTCTTCTTCCGCTCGGACTGTCCCTATTGCGATGCGCAGGCCCCGCTCCTGGAGGCCCTCGCGCAGCGCTACGGTTTTGCGGTGCTGGCGGTCTCGATCGACGGGGCGGGCCTCGCGGACGGGACGTTTCCCGCATTCCAGATCGACCGCGGTCAGGCCGAGGCGCTGGGCGTGATCTCCACCCCGGCGATGTTCCTCGCCCGCCCGGACCAGGGCGCGGTGGCCCCGATCGCCCAGGGACTGCTCTCGCTCGCCCAGCTGCGCGATCGCATCGTCCTCGCCGCCGTCCAGGCCGGCTGGGTCAGCGAGGCGGAGGCGAGCCGTCTCCGAGCGGGTCCGGCCGAGCGGGGCAGCGCTGCCGCGACACTCACCGCACTCCCCGAGGATCCGCGCGCCTTGCTCGACGCCCTGCGCGCCACTGTCCTTCCCGACACCCGAACCGACACCAGCCAGGCCCCCCGATGAAGATTCGATTCGCACCGACCCTTGTCCTGATCGCCGCGACGGCGACGCCCGCCGCCGAGGCGGCCGGCATCGCCACCCAGTCGAGCGTCATGTTCGACAGCATGGTCAATCTCACCAACCCCTCCGCGCACATGGGACAGCGCCGCGGCGCCTTCTCGGGCGGGTCGGTCGTGAACCGCAACCGCCTCATGAGCGAGTCGCTCTGGCACGTGGTGCCGCCGTCCTTCGAGGCCGGCTGCGGCGGCATCGACATGTTCGCCGGCTCCTTCAGCTTCATCTCCGCGGATCAGTTCCAACAACTGATGCGCTCGATCGCGGCGAACGCGACCGGCTACGCCTTCGAGGTCGCCCTGACCGCCATGTGCCCGACCTGTGTGGAGGTCATGGAGTCGCTGCAGCGCAAGCTCCAGGCGCTCAATCAGGGCTACGCCAACTCCTGTCAGCTCGCCAAGGGTCTGGTCAACGACGTGGCGAGCGCCTTCGACGTGCAGCACAAGGACAACACCTCGCTGGTGGCGATGGTGAAGGGCTTCGGCGACGTCTTCGAGACCCGCAGCCTGACCTCCGGGGAGAGCCCGGTGAACCAGGTCGCGAACAACCTGACCGACGAGCAGCGCGCCGAGGCCGATCTGCAGGGCAACCTGGTCTGGCAGGCGCTCAAACGCCGGGGCGCGGCCGGCTGGTTCGTCGGCGGCGACGATGCCCTGCTCGAAGCCATCATGAGCGTGACCGGCTCGGTGATCCTCGGTCCGCCCGAGCCCGCACCCGACGGGGCCGGGGACAACTTCCGGGTCACCCCGCTGCCGGGCAACCTCATGAGCGTGCGCGATCTGCTCTGGGGCAGCAGCGCGCACGAGGACACCGGGCCCGGTCAGAGCACGGTGAACCATGTCGTGCGCCGCTACAGCTGCAACGACACGGCGGTGAACGGCTGCATGGCGCCGAGCGTGATCGCCGATACGCAGACCGTGGGGTTGGTGCAGCACACCGATCATCTGTTGCTGGGCGATCCGAACGTCGCCGGCAGCGTCGGTCTGGTGCAGAAGTTTCGTCTGGGCGCGAGCGCGCCGACCGCCCGCGAGCAGGCCTTCATGGAGCTCGCCCCCAACGGCATCGGGGCGCAACTGCGCAACCTCGCCCGCCACGACGCGGGCCTGGCGCGGATCTTCGCCAAGCAGGCCGCGCCGGTGATCGCGCTGGAAATGGCCCAGCTGATCATGTCCGACCTGCTGCGTGCCGCGGAGAACGCACTCGCGATGGGTGGAAGCGCCTACACCGCCAAGGTCGCCGAGCAGATCAAGAGCGCGCGCGAGCAGGTGTATCGCGAATACGCCGTACTCGCCGAGCGCTACGGCAACGCCCAGACCCTGCTCGCCTATTACCAAGACCTGTCCGCCCAAGTGAAGGGCCGGGCCGAGTCCACCCCCAACCAGCGCTGAGGCACGGAGGCTTCCATGTTCGAAATCTATTCCATCGGCGACGCCGCCTACCTCGCGGCGGTTCTCAATGCGGTCGCCATGCTCATGGGCACCGGCCACATGAGCCAGCTCGCCGGGGTCGGCTTCCTGATCGGCGTCATCCTGGTGACCTTCCAGGGCCTGGTGCAGGCGCGCGCCCCCCAGTACCAGCAGATGCTGATCGCGCTGGTCATCTACCTGGGCATGTTCGGTCCGAGCGCGCGGGTGAGCGTGGAGGACCTCTATTCCGGAGCGGTGCACCGGGTCGACAACGTCCCCCTGGGCGTGGCCGCCGTGGGCTCGGCGTTGTCGCAGGTGGGGTACGGCGTCACCCGGCTCTTCGAGCAGGCGTTCTCCACCCCCGCGATGACCGACTACGGCTTCGCCGCACCCCTGCAGATCCTGCAGAGCGTGCGCGCGGGGACCCTCTCGCGCGCGCGGCTCGGCGCGGCCAACAGCCCGACACCGGGCGCGGACATCGAGCGCTCCTTCGTCAACTACATCGCCGAGTGCGTGCTCTACGACGTGGACACCGGACAGCGCTCCCTGGACAGCGTGCTGCGCGATCCGAGCTGGACCGGCGCCCTGGCCGTGGCCAATCCGATGCCGACCACGGAGCTGTGGTTGGGCGGGGCCCCGACCGTGAAGGAATGCGACGACGCCTGGGCGGATCTGTCCGCCTACACGACGACCGAGTTTCTGCCGGCGCTGCGCGGCTCGCTCGCCGCCACCCTCGCCGTGCAGGCCGGGGAGGTGGACAACGCCGTGCAGACCGCTCTGGATGCCGTCGCCGGTGCCGGGGTGGACGCGCAGAATTACATGGTGATGTCGGTGGCGGCGAGCGTCCTGCCCAAGGGCGAGGCGCAGGTGTGGGAGGAGCTCGGGCGCTGGGAAACGGCCGCGACCATCACCCAGGCGGCCCAGCAGCGCAACACCCAATGGGCCGCCGAGGAGACCCTGTTCGCGCGCATCGTGCGCCCCATGATGACCTTCTTCGAGGCGTTCCTGTTCGCCGTCTCCCCGCTGATGGTCTTCGCCGTGGGGCTCGGCACCATCGGCATCCGGATGATCGGCAAGTACCTGCTGTTCGGCCTCTGGATCCAGCTCTGGCAGCCGATCCTCGCCGTGATCAACCTCTACGTCATCCTGACGACCCAAGGCAAACTCGACGCCCTGCGCAATGCAGGGATGGGCAACCTGGAGCTGCCCTCGATCTTCGCGCTCTGGAAGCTCGACTTCATCCTCTCGGATTATCTCGGGGTCGGCGGGATGCTCGCGGCGAGCACGCCGGCGATCTCCTTGATGCTGATCTACGGCTCGGCGGTCACCGCGACCCATCTGGCCGGACGCCTGCAAGGCGGGGACCACATCAACGAGAAGATCGCGAGCCCCGATGCGGTGAATCCCGCGGCCGCCTTGTCGATGGGGTCGCTCAAGACCCACGCCCCGCTCACCGGCACGACGACGCCGAACGCCAATTCCGTGCTCTGGTCGGCGGATGTCGGGCGCTCCATGCAGGACAGCGTGCGCTCCGGCGAGCAGGCGGTGCAGCAGGCCAGCTCCCGGTTCTCCTCCTCGCTGGCCGGCACCGCGAGTGCGTCGGCGTCGAGGTCCGGCGAGTCCTTTGCCTCACGGTCCATGAACTGGGACTACGGGGCGACAGGGAGTGCGACGGATCGCGCGATCATGAGCGAAGCGCGGGGGCTTACGGACAAGTATGAGCAGAGCGGGATGAGCACGCAGCAAATGGCGGGTATCGTCTCCGGAGCCATCGCAGCGAAGGGCCGCTCGGGCGGCGACGAGGGCACCCTCGCGGGTGATCTCTCAAGCCAACTCCGAAGCCAGTACATCACCGACGTCAAACTCGCCGACACGATGGCTGCCGATATCGCGCGCCGTGTTTCGGGCGATTCCGGCTTCGAGGCGCGTCTTGCCGAATCGGTCCGCGCCGACTCCCAATCCGGCAGTCGCAACGTCTTCGCGGAGCGGCTCTCCAGCGACGAAAGCGCGCGGTTGGAGAAGGACGCAGCCGATGTGGTCTCCTCCTCGCGTTCGCTGGAGCGCGAGCAGTCGCTGGCGCGCCGCTACGGCGCTATGGGCACCTACGGCGCCGCCGAGATCGGCAATGCGATCGCGAACAACCCGGAGCTCATGGATCGGCTGCACCGGGAAATCGACCGGCGCAATCTGACCGGGGATCACCAGCAACTCTCGGGCTCATGGGCTTACGCCCGGAATCTGAACCGCGACGCGGCGAGCGCGGCGGCCGGTGTCGCGCTGCTGATCGGACACGCGGACGGAACGACCTTGCGGCGATTCACCCCCGCGGAGGCCCAAAGTGCGAAGGAGGCCGGCTACGGCATTCTGGCGGACACCTTTGGAACACACGCGCCTTCGGTGAACCCGCACGGCAACGATGATCTGCGCGAGTCCGCTCCGCGCTTCGGCGCCGCCCGAGGCGCCGTGGAGAACGGCGATGTGCGGGATCCTCGCGAGAACGTCGCAGGCCTGCGTGGCGACATCGAGGCGCACGGGCGTTCGGTCGAGACCCGGTATCGGCCAAGTGCCGCCGACAACTTCCATGCCGCCAACCGTGAGTCTGCAGCAGAGGGCCTTGCCGCCAGACAGGATCAAGTGCGTGAGCAGGTTCGCGAGCGCATCGGGGCGGAGATCGACCGGCGTGCGATCTTGCCGCGACCCGCGGCGCAGGCCATCCACAACGAAGTCGGGGGCACGTTCGTGAAGCTTGCGGACTCGGGGGCCTTGGCGCGCGCAGGGGCAAGTGCTGCCATTGGACAGACCGTCGCGGCCGTGAAGGCCTTCGGCTCCACCTTGGCGAGCGGAGGCGATGTCTCCGCGGCGGTCGCTGCCGGACGGGAGGCTGCAGGTGGCGAGGTCGGCTGGACGCAGGCACGGGGCGCCATGATCGATGCCCGCCTGCAACAGGTTGCCGAGCATGGTCTGACGGATTCCCAGCAGACCCTGTTCCGGGAAGCCACGACTTCCGTGTTTGCCTTCGCGCCGAGCGCTGCGCAGCAGGCGGCTCGTCAAGCGGTCATCGACGAGGCCGGAGGCGGTGCGAGGGGTCAACATGTGGCCGACCTCGTCGAACGCTCGGCGGTATCGCAGGACGATAGCCATCTCCGCCTGATCGGCAACTACAATACGCAAGGGCTGGGCTCAAAAAAAAAAGACTGATGGATTAAGTGGCGCTTCCCGGCCAAGCGGAACCCCAATCACGGAACCCAGCGTGACGCCGGGACCTCGCGGCGAGGTGCTGGATCTTCTGGCCCAACCCGAATCACGCGGCAACTACAACGCGTGGTTCGGCAAGGCCGACCAGAGCGAGATCGACCTGACCCGGATGACGGTGTCCGAGGTACGGGCGCTTCAGAGTCGACTCTTGGAGAGCGGAAACGGAGGTTCGGCGATCGGTCGCTATCAGATCATTCCGAGCACGTTCGATGGGTTGATCAACCGGATGGGGTTGACGGGGGAGGAGCTGTTCAGCCGTCAGCTCCAGGATCGGATGGCCTTGCGACTCGCAAACGATGCCGGCATGAGCCGTTGGTTGCGTGGCGGGATCAGCGATCACGACTTCGCCCACAACTTGTCCCGCATCTGGGCCGGGCTACCGAAGGATGCCTCGAACGAGAGCTTCTATCAAAAAGACGGTGTCAACAAAGCCCACATCGATTACGGTGTCGTGATCGCGAAGCTCGGTGAGATTCGCGGGCGATCGGGATCCTGAAATGTCGTCTCGTCCTGGTCGAACGGTGAGGCCTATCCGCCGAAACAGGACGCGGCAGAGTATTGGAGGTTGGTCATGAACAGCAGTGAGCGTTGGGCGCGAGCATTCGGATCCATACCAGCGAGGGTGTGGTGGATCATCTGCACACCCGTTGTTTTTGCTCTCTTGTTTCTCCTCGACAGGCATTTAGGTATGACGTCGTTGTTGGTCGGGATGGTCGTCCTGGCGTTAACCTTTCCGCGTGAAAAAATGGAGAGACAGACGATCAAGCGAAGCAACGACTTCTGGATCAATCCTTCTACCGGAATGATGATGGATTCGGCCGGCGGCGTGGATTCGTCGGGTTATTTGTTCGGTGAAGACACCTCGGTGGATTACCCCGATCAGTCTTGATCAGGACAGCCATCCCAGCACGAGCGCACTCAAGACGAGATAACGCCCGCCCTTGGCGAGCGTGACCAGGCCGAGGAAGCGCCAGAGGGGCTCGCGCAGGACACCGGCGATCAGGGTAAGGGGGTCGCCGACGACGGGGACCCAGCTCAGAAGCAACGACCAATGGCCGGTGCGTCGATAGAACCCCCGGGCCTGCGCCAGCCGATGCGCGCTGACCGGAAACCAGCGTCGACGACGGTACCGTTCCAGGCCGCGTCCGAGGACCCAGTTGATCACCGCACCGAGGACATTGCCGATGGTCACCACCGTCAGCAGCGCCCAGACCGCATGGGCATCCGCGAGCAGGAGCCCGACCAGCACGGCCTCGGACTGCAACGGCAGCAGGGTCGCGGAACCGAGCGCGGCGAGAAAAAGACCGAGGTAACCAGGGAGTCCCGCCATCAGCTCAATAAGGACGCTTTTGCGGGATACTCGGGTCGCTCGGCGAGGGCATTGCGATCAGTGATCATCGGGTTGAGGCATGACGACTCCGGCAATCGTGGATCGGCTCCTCTGGTCAGGAGGCCGACGCGTGCTGATCAGGCTGCCGAATAACGGCTTCTCAGCCTGAAACTCCGCACATGGGCTGACATGGACTTTCCCGGCGGAGGCGACAATGATCCCGAAACCGGGGGGTGTGGCCGTTCAAACAAGTTTGTCCGTGTCCCCGAGCGCGCGGCGTAGCCCGTCGATCAGTTCCCGCTCGCGCGGCTCCGGGGCATCAAAGTCCAGTTGGCGCCGGTTGCGCTCGTTGATTCCCACTGCCTCTGCCGGCGTCAACACGTCCGTTTCATGAATGTGCCAAGCCAGGCGCTAGAGTTGCTGATAGTCCCAGAGTCGAACACAAACCGGAAATTAGCCTGGTTTCGCGTCGTCACCGACGGCGTCGCCTGGGTTAACCGGCGTGAGGATGTCGAAATCCAGACCCAACGCGACGACGGCATTCAGGTAGGCACCTATCGTGGGTGCAGGTTCGCCTTTTTCGATCCGATCCAGCGTGATCCGCGACGTACCGGCCGCCTCGGCTATGACTGTGGCATCGATGCCAAGCCCTCTGTGGCGCGCACGAATCCGCTCGTCGAGAACCTTGTGCTTAACGGCTGCGGCAGGGCTAGCTAGGGGAGGGCGAGCTGACATTGTGCTATCCATTCCAGGCAAAGAGGCCAGGTTGTCGAGAATGAGAAATGCTGTGATGATCCAGAGGGTTGCGAGTGCTGCCCTTTGACCGGCGTTTCGGTTGCACGGGAGATCGACGCAAAGGTACGTCGAGTTGCCGATCCTCTCTACCAACCGCTCCCGCGATCCCGTCACCCGTTCCCGCTCCAATCGGCAGGCGACTGCCGGTCGCCGGTCAGTTGACGCCCCCGATAACCTCCCGGATGTCGTTGTTGCCGACGAGCCCAAAGGATTTCCTCCCGGATCGACAACGGAATGCCCGTGACCGGATACTACGAACCATGGACCTTGTACCCGCCGACCGCTTCGGCGGCGACGCCCTCGAGCGCGTGAGCCGAGGCGGGGGCGCGTGCGTCCGAGAAAGCTCGGTGGTTTTCGGAGCAGCGGAGAACGCGATCATGACGTCGGACATTACGATCAGGAACGAGACGAACGACGATATCGCCGCAATCGACGATGTGACGGTCGCGGCGTTTCGGGACCTTCAGATCAGCAACCAGACTGAACACTTTATCATCGACGCGCTCCGCGCTGCCGAGGCCATGACCCTCTCGCTCGTCGCGGTGGTCGATGGCCGTGTCGTCGGCCACATCGCCTTCTCGCCCGTCACCCTTTCGGACGGCACACGGGACTGGTACGGACTCGGCCCGGTTTCGGTCTTGCCGCAGGTTTAGCGCCGAGGGATCGGCCTGAAGGCTTGTAGCGGCTCAAGCGCAAGCAGGCGCGCGGCTGCTGCTTGGTGGGGCACCCGGAGTGTTCACGTGATCGGGCGAGGAGCCGACTCGGATCTACTGCTCGGCGCCTCGTCCCAGGCGGCTGCTCCGGACGCAATGCCGTCACTGACTGCCGAAGCGACGATCCGGAAGAGGTTCCACAAAGCGGACGTGCGCGGCGTTCTCCCGCGGACGCTTTCACCCTCTCGGGCTGCAGAAACTCCCGCTTGGGCAACAGGCCGTTCCCGAACCACATCGGTCCTTCACGGTTTGCTCATTGAGATTGTCAGGTCTCTATACACTGGTCCGAGGCGCGCCGGCGCGCCGGCGGCAGTTCCCGCGGAGGCGATATGCAAAGCGCATCCGACACGCCGTGAAGCCATTCGCGTAGGGTCGGTGCGCAGCCCAAGCGCGGCCCGCGGCCGCAGCTTGTGGCGGAGCGCCGGCCCGGAGCGGGGCGAACCGGGGCAGAATAGGCTGTCATGCAGCTCTTGGCCGAGATCATGCGCCTGCGCCGCGCCTGCTGCCATCCGCGTCTGGCGCTGCCGGACAGCACGCTGCCGAGCAGCAAGCTCAACGCCTTCGTCGAGATCGTCGACGAGTTCATCGAGAACCGCCACAAGGCGCTCGTCTTCAGCCAGTTCGTGGATCACCTCAAGCTCATCCGCGAGCACCTGGACGCCCGGGGCATCCGCTACCAACACCTGGACGGCAGCACCCCGGAGCCCAGCCGCCGCGCCGCGGTGAACGCCTTCCAGGCCGGCGACGGCGAGCTGTTCCTGATCAGCCTGCGCGCCGGCGGCGCCGGCCTCAACCTCACCGCCGCCGACTACTTCATCCACATGGACCCCTGGTGGAACCCAGCCGTCGAGGACCAGGCCTCCGACCGCGCCCATCGCGTGGGCCAGGAGCGCCCGGTGACCATCTACCGGCTGGTGGCCAAGGACACCATCGAGGAGCGCATCCTCAAGCTCCACGCCAAAAAGCGCGACCTCGCCGACGCCCTGCTGGAGGGCACCGACGACACCAGCCACCTCAGCTACGCCGATATGCTGGCCCTTGTGCAGGGGCCATAGGGTCCGCTCCGCGGGCCGCATGCGTGGCCGTCACACCACCGCCGCAACACCGAGAAACAAACCATCGCGCTGGTCAAGTCGCTCATCGCTTTCGGCATGGATACGGTCTCTCAGCCCCCGGTGTGTCCGTCGACCGTCGGCGCGGTTCGCGGGGGCTTACCATCCGCAACATAGTCGAGGCAATCGGCCACATCGACGCCCAGTGCCCGGAGCAACAGCAGCGCGGGGTGGAATTCGGCCGGCTCCTTGCGGTCTGCGAGGCAACAGTAGGCGAGGTTCAACGGCGAGAGGTATTGCTCTTGCGGGTCGATCTCGGGGAGCAGGACCCGTGCGGCTCGATCCACGTCGGGGTCCGCAAGCCATGCCGCTGCGCTCGCGGGGGGCTCGGCGACCTCGAATCCCAAGGGCCTGAGCTCGCGGGCCTTGGCGATGATCTGCGCCAGCGGCAGACCCCGAAACGCGTCGGCACTGGCGATGATCTGCGCGATGCCGACGGTGTTCGCCCCGCCAGTCTCGTCGCCCCAGCCATCGCGGATCAGCCGCAGATGGCGCTCATCGATAGGGACCGGCAGCTCTGCGGGCACTTGGTCGAGATGCGGGTCGGATGCGAGCCCGAAGACCACCAGGGGGCGGAGCCATTCGACGCATTGTTGCGGGGACTTCGAGAACTCCGCGACGGCGACCGCCAGCTCGGCGGGGCCGACGCGCTCCAGCCAGGGTGGTTCGGCATCCCGACCCCGCGAGAAGAGTCGCGCCTGCGCTTCACTGATGCGCAGGTCCCGGGGCAGCGCCTCGAGACCCGGTGCCGGAACGCCCAGCGCCTGGAGCGGTCCCGCCAGCTGGTCGATGACCTCACCGACGGATAGGGACCAAGTGTAGGCTGCGCCCGCCACCTGGGCCAGGGTGATGCTGTCGAGGGGGGCACCGGGGATGCGCATGTTGTAGGTCAACAACGCCGCTTGGCGCTCCGTCGGAACCTGATCGGACACGGCCGTAGCCAAGGTCGGCACCGTAACGCCCAAGCAGGCCAGGTCCGCCGCCATCGCTGCGACTTCGGTGACCGGCTTCGACCAGCGCTGTGCGGCCCGCACCAGATCGGCCACGGACAGGGTGGCGGCGGTCGGGTCCGAGAACTCCGACTCCCAGCGGTTTCCTTCCAGGTCCCGCGCCAGCAGGATGAGCCGTTGCTCGTCCAGTTCGGGCGCCGCCGCGAACCGGTCCAGGTCCGCCAGGACCAGTCCGAGCGTCCCCAGCGGCCTGGCGCACTCGGCAACCTCGCGCAGCGGCAGCGACCAGTGGCGCGCGGCGCGGCCGAGCTGGACCGGGCCGACGGCGTCCACCCAAGGCCAACGGCCGTCGAGACGCTCGGACATGAGCTCAAGCTGGGCTCTGCCCATCGGTGGGAGGCCCGCGAGCAGATCGAGGTCCGCCGACGCCAGCCCCGGCACGAGCCCGACCTCGACGAGTGGGCGGAGGATCTCGGCCACCGACGCCCCGCGCTGTTCCGTCCAGGCGGCGAATGCGGCCATCCGCGCGCGCGGGGCAGTGTCGGGTCGAACTCGGCCGGGGTAGAGCCGATCCGCGGAGCTGTCCCGCCGGGCGAGCACAAATCGATCAAAGAAGCTCCAGGCGCCGGCGCGGGGGCTCACTACGCCGGCCTCGACCTCCGCGGCGACCAAGCGCGACAAGACCGCCGGCAGCGCCAGCCCCGCGCGTTGCAAGGCCCCGAGCCGCAGCCGTTTTAGCGTGGTGCGGACCCTATCCTTCGCCCCTTCAAAGCGAATCCGGTTCTGCACACTGAACACCAGCTCCTGGTCCGCCTCGAAGAGGCCCGCGTGGGCGGCCACTCGGGCCGGGGGCTGCGACTCCGGCCCCCATTGCAGGTCCTCCGGTCCCCAGCGCAGTTCGGCGGGCGCCGGGCAGGTGCCCTCGCGCAGGCCGCGGTCGAGGGCAAGAATCAGCCCCGGATGTTGTTCCAGCATCCCACCCATCTGTTCCAGCCCGACCCCGGCAACGGCGAGCAGGCTTGCCGCCACCCGCAGCCGGTCCGGGCCGTCGCCTGCACCGCCGAGCAGCTCCGCCAGTCGTGCTTGACCAGCCGGCCAAGCGGTCACCTGCCGCCGATCCACGCTCAGTTCCGGGTTCAGCTCCTCGGTCAGGTTGGCCACCAGGCCCACCGTAAACCCGCGCTCATCGGCGTTCCGGACAAATATGCCATCGGCCAAGGTGCAGCCCTGCCCGTCGCCGAGTCCTGGTCCGCGGCGGGCGTTCGAGGCCGCGTCGGCAATAAGCGCGGACGACCACCAGAATCGTGCCGGCTTGGACTCCCGGTCCGGCTCAGGGATCGGCGCCAACTCGCCGCAGCGCCTGCGCATCGAGGGTGTCGGCTCGCCGGCGCGCAGTTCCAGTGTGGTGGCACCTTTGATCACCGTGTCGATCTCGGGCAGCCAGAGCCATTCGAGGACCGCTTCCGCCAGGTCCCGCGGCTTGAGCCCTGGGCGGCTGAGGTAGAGCCTGACCGATGTCCCCGGCCTCTCCACACCGCGGCGGCGCGGGGACTTGACGCCGAACAGGCTGCCGCTCCCCACCAGCGTGGCCTCGATGGCGTCCTCGCAACCGAGGCCGTCCGTTGCCCAGCGGCGGCTGCACACCACCAGCTTGTCGGCGAGCATGAAATAGCTCAGGACGCCGATGCCGAAGCGGCTGTTGGCATGGAAGGCGATGTCCTTCGCTTGCCAAGCCGCCCGCTCCAGCTGCAGCTCGTCGGTGTCGGTGAAGCGGCTGCCGACCCGCGCGAACAGATTGCGCAGGTGTTGCTCGGTCATGCCGATGCCGTCGTCGCGACATTCGATGACGGTTTGCCCGTCGGCATCGGTGTCCATCCACAGCAGGATCCTGCCCCGATAGGGCTCGGGTTCGCGCTCCGGCCGTTTCCCACCCTGCTCCACGAGCTCCTCGTCTTTCGCGCGCAGATAGCGATCTCGGGCGCGACGGTAGCGGCAGGCGTCCAGGGCGTTCTGGTAGAGCTCGCGCAGGGCGAGCATCGGATCTTGGTAGAGGTTCTCGCCCATCAGCAGTTCGCGAACCCGGGTCGGGTCCAGCTGAAACCTCAGGTGCGGGCGCTCGTAGACGGGGTCATTGTCCAGCAGCTTGGCCTCCACCCGATTGCCGAGATGCTCGGGCATGCCCGGCGGCCGGTCCCGCGCCGGTTCCTCGTCGCGCAGCAGCCGGTCCAGGTCTTGATTCAGCTCATCGATCTGGATCTCCAGCGCCGCGTCTAGGGCCGCGCTGGGGCACTTCAGCCGCAGATCGAGGGCGGCGTCCTTGGGAGTCCAGTTGCGGTCCACCCCGCGCAGACTCAGCGTCAAGGCGCGGGCATTGACCGCGGGGTCCAGACCGATGTGCTCCAGCAGCACCGGTGGCATCCGCCGCGGGTCCAGTGCCATGCCGAAGGCCAGGTGCAGCAGGTGCGCGAGCTTGGTCTCGTTGATCACCTGCCCATCACCGACGTACCGATCCGCTGTGAGCCGCGGCGATTGGTCCCTGTTCCCGCGCATCGATGCCGCAAGGATCTGCTCGTAGCCGGACAGGCTGACGCGCGTGAGCCCCAGCAGTCGGGCAACATCGAAGGTGTTGACCACCGTCTCCCCTTCGCCGGGATGATCGGGCGGGGCGTCGGCGAACAGGGCGTCCAGATCGTCGGCGACCCAGCCGCGCAGCAAAGCGGCAGTCTCGCGCTCGTGATGCCAGAGCTCGCCGCTTGCGTGGAGGAAGCGCAGCATCTGCCAGGCGGTGAGGTCATCCGCGGATGCTTTTTCGCCGCTGGCGTTCAGCTGATCACGGCGGCGGCCGCGCGCGCGCTCGGCATCAAGGCGGTTACGCAGCGCCAGGGCCATGCGCTGCTTGCTGTCGCGTCCGTAGTCGGCCGGCTTAAACACGTCGCCTTCGTGTGCCAAACCGAGTTCGGCGGCGGCGAGCACGGCCTCGTAGAGAAACGGCACGAATATCGCGACGGCCGCCTCGGCGGCCTTGAGCGGCGGCTCGGCAGCCTTCGGGTCGAGCAGCAGCCACAGACACCGCAGCGCGCGCAAGGACGCTTCCCAGTCGCTCCAGCGCTGCCGTGGCAGGCTACGGCGCGCCTCAAGATAGAGATCCTCGGCCCGCTGGATCAGGGTCCGCAGCCGATCCGCAAGCAAGGCGTCCGGGGTGTGCACCATGGGCCAGAGCCCACTGTTGCAGGCCCCCGCGACCCAGGCGCCGCGCAGAAATGCCTCGGGCACGGAGTCGGTGCCAGTCCAGGCGCGGCGCAGGGAGCGGACATCGATCAGCTGCGCGACCTTGGTCTCCGGGGTCAAATCCTTGCTCACAACCATGCCGACGATGGCGTCCTGGTCCGGATCATAGACCCCGGCACCGCTGAAGCCATTGGTGATGAAGGCGCCTTCTCCGGTCTTGCCATCGAACTGAGACCGTCCGCCGAACACCTTGGGGGCCGGCCTGCCCCAGGCCCATTGACCGATCGGATGGCTGTACCCCTGGTCCGCTTGCTCCACGTAGGGGAATCCAAAGGCCCGAAGCTGCGTGCTTGCGGCGCTCTCGGTCTCCGAGAGACGAGCGCGGCGCGCCCGGAGGGGCTCGCCCTTTGCGATGGTGACCACCGCGGTATCGGCAATGGCGGGGTCGACACCGCCGTGGACGGGATTCAACCGGGCTTGGTCGACCTCGCCCATGCGCAACGCCACGCCCTCCGGGAGCAGGAAGCAGAGCCCCACCCGCCCGACGACACCACGCCGCTGCCAGTCTTTGCCCAGGGCGTCTTCAAGCACATGGGCGCAAGTGATGACCTCCGTGTCCGAGACCAATATGCCCATGCCATGGACCAATGGCGCGATGTTGGCCTGGTCCGCCGGAACAATCGCACAGCTGCCCATCAGAAAACGATCCGAGATCGGTTGATCAACCATAGTTACTCTGCTGCCGACGGTCCTGTACATGCCCCCGGGGCGCAACAAGCCCAGGGCCTATTGCGGGGCTTGCACCACGCCGTCGCCGAAATCGAGCCGCGCCTGCTCGGGGGAGCGCAGGGCATGCCACGTGAGCTGCTTCTCCACGTCCTTCTCCCAGCCGTCGGGGCGCCGACCATCCGGAAACAGGCGTTGTATCCACAAGGCGATGACGCCGGCCACGTGGGGCGCCGCCATGCTGGTGCCGCTGAGGGCGACCAAGCCCCCGCCGGCCGCCGCCGAGAGCACGCTATGGCCCGGCGCCGAGTAATCACAGGCGGTGTTGGAGAAGGACGCAACGGCGAACGGCGCACCGGGGCCGGGTCCGGGCTGGACAGCCCCAATCGAGATGAATCCTGGCGCGCTCGCAGGCAGCAGGGCCTTGACGGTGAACCTGGGGTCATCGGCGCGCCGGCTGCTGTTTCCGGCCGCGGCGACGATGAGTGCGCCCTTGGGCTTGGGATTCGGCAGCCATTTGGCGCTGCCGCCGGCCAGACTCTCGAACAGGGGCAGGTTGGAGATGTAGCCCGACAGGGCTTGCTCCGCGGCGATCTCCGGCGGGAAGCGCTCGTGTTCGGTCAGGTATCTGATGAGTTGGGGGAAGTCCAAGCCGAGGGACAGGCAGATGATGTCCGCGCCGCGGCCCAGCGCCCACTGGATCGCGTTGAAGATAGTCACGGAAGACATGCCGTGGCGCCTGGTGATGCGACCGATCAGGACCTCGGTGATGCCGGGGGCCACCCCGATACGGGTGCCGCCGACGTCGCGACCGAGGATGGTCGCGGCCACGTGGGTACCATGGCCGTCTTCGTCCGGCGCCGCGCCGGAGACGCCTTGGATGTTGTCGGCGAAATCCCTCAGATTCTCGGAGGGGAAGGCCAGTCCGGAGAAAGCCGGATGAGCTTGGTCGATGCCGGTGTCCAAGATCGCAACGGTGACGCCGGCGCCGTCTTGGGGGCTGGTGTCGGCGCCAACCGCCTTGACCCCCCAGGTGACCAGCCTGCCTTGGGCGCCGGTCAGGGTTGCGTCAAAGCTCGCCTCATCGGCGCCGGAGTGCTTGAGCGGCGCAATCAGCGTGAAGGGGAGCGACAGATAGGCGTGTTTGTTTTCGTCATCCTGCAGCTCTGCGGCGGCACCCTCGTCCAGCTCCTCCTCCGTCGCCTCGACGAGCGACTCCTCGGCAGACGCCCCGGCACCAGCGGACACGAGCTCGATGAACGGATCCGGCGGCCTTTGGGGGCGCCTGCGCAGCACCAGGTATTTCATGCGCTGAACTCCAGTATCTGTTCGGGGGGCGGGCTATCCATCGGACCGGTTCGGCCGCCCGCAATCGGCCGCGGCGGCAGGTCAGAATCGGTTGAAGAACGCCAAGGTGTCCAGAACGCCGAAGCCGACGCTTTTGTTGAAGACGCCGTTGAAGTTCTGTGCCGTCGCAATGAGCTCGTGTCGAATCTGCACCGCGTTGACCTGAGGCTTGGCGGGGTCCTTGTGCCGCTTCGAGAAGACCAGCGCGATGGAACCCGTCACATGGGGGGCGGCCATGCTGGTCCCGGTGTTGCCCACCGTCGCTTGATGGTCGTCCATCCCGGCCCGCGCCGCCACGATGTCGGCGCCGGGGGCCACAAGGTCCGGCTTCGGTCGCTGGTCACGGGTCGGTCCCCAGGACGAGGAATCGGTCAGCATCACCGGCAACGCGGAGCCGCAGGCGCCCACCGTGATGACGTAATCCGCGGTGCCGGGGATGCTCAGGGTCATCTCGTCGTTGTCGCCGGACTCGAAGGCAACCGCACGGCTGCCCTCGCGCTCCACCCAGGCGTGCGTCACGCCGCCCCCCTGACCGAGGATGGACTTGCCGAGGAGTTGCAGGC
The DNA here is from genome assembly GCF_021228795.1 of Thiocapsa bogorovii. NCBI lineage: Bacteria > Pseudomonadati > Pseudomonadota > Gammaproteobacteria > Chromatiales > Chromatiaceae > Thiocapsa > Thiocapsa bogorovii. The sequence continues at coordinate 5,522,965 of NZ_CP089309.1, read as the reverse complement.
GCCAGCGTCCGGGCTGGATCGGCCGACCGTCCGGCTCGATGCTGATGACCAGCAGGTTGTCGCCGTTGTCCCGGTGGTTGCGGGTCAGCGTCATGCGGCAGAGGTTGCCGTTGCTGGTGGTATTGAGCCTTGGGTTGGTCTCGGAGACCGTCGGCAGCGCCCGTCCGGACGGGGTGATCAGGGTGAAGTCCATGCCGTCGAAGGCGTTGAACCAGACCTCGATGTAGTCCTCGTTGCGTGCGTCCGCACTCGCTTCCCATGCGATCTCGGCGAGGCCGTTCAGGGGCACGTCGACCCGTGCGTGTCCCTTGTGGCCGCGCTCGTTGCCCGCCGACTTGACGAGCGCGACGCCGGGCAGGCGCCCCTTACCGGAGAACTCGTCGAAGGCCGCCTCCAGCGTGGAACTGCCATCATGAGCGCCGGCGTTCATGCCCAGGCTCACGTTCACCGCAACCGGCAGCCCCGCCTCGGCGGCGACGGCCTGGACAAAGGCCAGGGCATCGACATGGCTGCTGGAGTAGCCGATGCTCGGCGGCGCCCCCGGCTCCGAGCGCATGTGCGGAATCACGACGACGAGCTTGGCCGCAGGGGCAAGGCCGCCGGCGAAGCCGCCCACCGGCCGCCCGGCGGCGATGCTGGCGACGTGGGTGCCGTGGCCGGAGAAGTCGCGCAGGTTGGCGGGGGCCGCGTCCTGCTCGATCATGTCCTGGATCTCCGACTGGCTGTAGAGCCGGCCGTAGGACTGGCTGAAGGGGGCGCCGTCCAGGTCGCTTGGCGACGGCCCGGACGGGATGCGCTGATCCCAGACGTGGAGGATGCGGGTCTTGCCGGCATCGTCCTGGAAGGCTTCGTGCAGCACGTCGATGCCGGCGTCGATGATGCCGACGATGGCCGCGTCGCCTTGCTCCGCCAAAGGCGGTCGATGGACATCGGCCGCGCGCACGAAGGTCTTGGAGTCGGCGAGCTCGGGGGTGCCGCCGTCACGACTCGAGTCGATGGACAAGACCCCCCGGTCCTGACGCAGGGTCTCCAGTTCCATTGCCGAAGCGGTGGCCGAGACGATGTTGCCGAGTCGCGACTGCACCACAACGCCCTGCGGGGGCTCCCAGGCGGGGTCGCGCACCCGCAACAGCACCGGCACCGGTCCGGCGACGCGCCGGCCGCCAGGCTGCTCCAGAGGCACGACGCTCTCTAGTCCGAGGGATTCCGGCAGCGCCCCCGCAATGACCTCGGCAATGGCCTCATCCACCTGTGCCGGCCGCTCCAGCTGGGCTCGGATCTTGGCGATGTAGCGCTTGAGTGCATGATCGCGGAAGCTGGGCAGCAGGCCTTCGACGCTCGCATCGAAGAGCATTTGCCGTTCGGCCTCGACGCCCTCGGCGCCGGCCACCGACTCCGCCGCAATTGGCTCGGCGTCGATGGCATCACGAACCGAACGAAGTTCCGCCTGCAATGCCGTGAACTCCGCATCGCTGAGCTCACGGGGCGCGCTCGTCGCATCCGCTGCCTCGGTGTCCGTGCCGGCTGCCTTGAGCCCGCCCTGGGCGTCGAACCAGAACAGCCGGCCCACATGCCGATAGCCCGGTGGCACCGTCGGTACCACATCGTCGTCGTTGACGAAACGCTGGCAGCGATCCTCAAAGCGCTCGCGGACGAACCGCGCCGCCCGCGCCCCTAAGGCCTTCGGCTGGCCGTAGGTGTAGATGCCCAGCCGAGGGAAGCGATCGGCGAGCTCTGCAGCCGTGACGGTCGCCAACGCCCCGCCCAGGCTGTGTCCGGTGAGCCAAAGCTGCTTGCCGTCGGCGGCCGCTTGGGCAAGCGCGGCCTCCAGGGAATCGCGCACCGCCTCGAAGCCGTCCGAGAAGCCCCCGTGCACCGCACCATAGGGCCGCTCCGTCTGGGCGACATCGAAGTCCATGAGCCAGTCGCCGACGCTCGTAGTGCCCCGGTAGCTGACCACTACGGACGCTGCGTCCCAGGCGACGAACCCCTCGGTATCTCCCACCGCGAAGGGGATGCACCCGTCAAATCCCCAGCTTGCGGTGGCGATGCCGACGACCTCCTCCGGACTGCGGACGTAGGCGAGCTGGCTAGCAAGCACCAGCGAAAGCGCGCTCTTCCAGGAGAATGCCTCCGACTTCAATGCATCTCGATCGAACATGTTCCACTCCCGAAGAAAGTCTGCCTGCTACACATACGAAAAGGCTCTGTTCGCGTTAGCTGGAGATGATTTGACTGCGCGAGTCGCGAGACCAGGCGCGACAAGGGCTCACCCGCTTCGGCCGAAGTGCGAGAATGTCGCGTCAGATGGGGCGATCACCACTTAACGCGAACAGAGCCTACGAAAAACCCCGCCCCGAGCCAACGCGATTCCCGCCTCCTCGCGTCAGGGCGAATCGGGAATCGAACGCGAGAACCACACCAGGCCGTGGCCTCCTGTCCGGTTTCCGGCCGCCTCCCGGCCCCACATCCGATGGGACCGGACAGCCATGATCGTCTCGAGCCCCCATCAAGCCTCGAAGAAAGGATAACTTCTTCGGGGCAGATAATCTGCCGGTACGGGACACTTCAGGCAGCCCGCTGTCCAGGACAATTTTCACCCGAGTTCAAGCCGCGCGGAATCGTCGGGCTTTACATCGCCCCACCGGAACAGGCGCTGGTGTTGTGCCTGGACGAGAAGAGTCAGATCGAGGCGCTCGATCCCAGCTAGCCGATGCTGCCGCTCGCGCCCGGGCTGCCCGCGTAGCGCACGCCTGGACGACGTGCGCCACGGGACCACGCCCCTGTTCGCCGCGCTAAATGTCGCCACCGGCGAGGTAATCGGCCAACTGCACCGGCTTCACCGCGTACTCAAGTGCCTCGCGTTCCTACGCGACGTGAACCATGAGACACCCGCCGGGCTCGATCTGCATGTGGTCATGGACCACTCCGCCACCCAAAAGACGCCGCAGGTGCGCGCGTCATTCGCCGGACATCCCCGCTTTCAATTGCATTTCATCCCCACCCCCGCGTCCTGGCTCAACTAGGTTGAACGCTCGTTGGAACTGCCGAGCGAGCAGCAAATCCACCGCGTCACCCATCGTTCAACTGTCCAACTGGAGCTTGCGATCCGCGGCTACGTCAAGACCGACAACGCCAGTCAAAGACTGATACAAATCCGCCGGCGACATGCTCGCCTCAACCGAACGGTTCTGTCTGCGGATCTCTGGTTCAGCACACCAGCCATTTTAAGGTCGCACCCCGCCGGACCGCCTAGATTCAGCGAGCAGCTTTGCGGTCGAGACATGGGGTTGACCTTTGAATCGGTTTCGTGGGGTTGGGGGTTTCTTCGGACCTCGGGTCGTCTTGTGAAGCTTGCGCAGATCCACGTGGGTGGCGAGGTCGAGGAGCCAGGCGGCGAAGCGCTGCGGGCTGGCCTGTGCGAGCGAGGCCCATTCCTGCTCGGGGACGGCGATGGCGAGACCGGTCATGGTGGTGGCGATCTCGCCGGCCAGGTAGTACTCCGAGACGGTGTCGTCGATCGCCTGGGTGGGGTGAGCGGCGCGCAGCGCGGCCATGACCACGGCATAGAGGTTGAACGCCACCAGGGCCAGGCAGAACGCGAACAGGGCGGCGTGGGGGTAGCCCAAGGTCCCGATTTCGGAGTTGAGGTGGCCTTCGAGCTTCTGAAAGGCGGTCTCAATCCCCCAGCGGGCGCGGTAGCAGGCCGCGATGGTCATGGCGTCGGCCACCGCGATGGGCAGATTCGTCAGGATCACCAGGGCGGTGTCGCCGTTGCGCGTCTTGCGCTTCAAGGTCACGGTGATACGGCGCAGGCTCCAGCGCTCACCTGCTGGCGAATCCAGTTGCACGGCTTGCTCGTGGACCTCCCCGGTGTCGCTGCTGCCCACCCGCCGCATCGGCTCCAACGGCTTGGTGGTGAGGCCCCCGTGCTGGCGGATGATGAAGAACGCCGCGCGGCGCTCGATGGCGTGCAAGAACCCCGAGACGCAGAAGTTGCGGTCGGCCACCCAGACCTCGCCTGGCGCGACGATGTCAGCCACCGCCGCCAACAGGGGGCGCTCCTGGGCGTGTCCGTCGGCGCACGGAAAGACATCCACCGCTAAGCCCAGTTGGGGATCGAAGACCACCAGGGATGTCCCCGGCAAGGGGCCTGCGGCCGTGGTGCGCAGCGGTTTGAGGCGATGCTCGCTGGCGGCCAGACAGTTGCCGTCGAGGTACTTCAGCCGATAGCCCGGCAACGCCGCAGGGCGCCCACCGTTCATCGTCTCGATCACGGTCTGGGCCTCGCGCGCAATGTGGCGCACCAAACCCTGCGAGGTCGTCAACTCGACTCCGCGCAGCTTGGCATAGACCGAGACGATCGACGCAGCGATCTCGGCGTGGCGGTAGGCGGCGTGCACGCTCGCCTGGGTGCGACACACGATCTGCAGCATCAGCCCGACCAGCGAGGAGAACAGGATGTCGCGGGTGTACTGGGCCTGCGCCGTGGCCTCGAACCAGCGGTCCAGGGCCTCGGGGTGGAGCAGGCGCTCGAGCAACCCGCGCACCACCACCGTCGCCGGGCTCTTCTGGACGAACCTCTGCAGGATGTCGCCAAACATGGCCTCGTGGCTCCTCAAGGAATCTCAACAATATCGGTAGGTTACAGGATATTGTGAACACCTTAAAAGAGCTGGTTCAGCACACTAGAACTTCACCGCCAATGAGCCGCCGAACCGCTCCTCGCGCTCGAAGCTGGGTGCATCCTCACCGTTCACATATGTCAAGGCGAAGCTCACCCCCTCCGCGAGACCGAATCTGAACTGGCTGGACAGATAGTTGTAGGCATCGCCGGACTCGGCGAGATAACGGACCTGATCGCTGGCGCTGAGCTCGACATTTGGCAACCCCAGTGCCTCGGCAAGAAAATTCAGCCGCAGCATCGCATCGAGCCGCCCTTCGAACCGAAGGGTATCGTTCACGTCGTCCAAGTCGCCGTTCGATGCGACAACGCCCGCCGCGTCGATGCCGAGGTAGGGGCGCCAGATGAACTGCGCCGCAGCATTTCTGCTGCGCGGGTAAATGATGCCGTTCCCGGGAAGTGAGGTGGTGGGTGTGGTCAGAAGTTCTACGCCGAGGCGCTGGTTGTCGAAATCCCGATCTGCTTCGAGCTTGGCAGCGATGGACCACCAGCTTCCCAAATAGAGGCCGCGCTTGGCGCCGCGCTCGCGCACGCGCTGCTGGTGCGCGCGCACCGCCTGCGCAGCATCCTGCTTCGTGCCTCCGCGATCCCGGACGCCTTGAAAGACAACTGCCGCGTCGAGCGACTCATCTATCAACCAGCCAGACGTATGGTCGGCATCCAGGCCGATACGGAAGCGCCAGGAATCCAGCGCGGTATCCTCTCCGGACGTCAGCTTGCCTTGCACCGAGGTGTCCCAGTACCAGGTCAAGTCGGAGCGACCGTCGAAGCTGCTGCTGCCGCTTGTGACGGTTCTCGGTTCGCCGGTGAGCGGGTCGATTCCCGATCTCTTGACCGCGGCCGAATTCCAGCCAATCAGGAAATTGGCGCTGAGGTCCGTCTGGGTACCCGCTGCCACGTCCTGCTCGAAAGCGAAGGTCGCCGCTTCCGCGGCGGGACCGCTCGTACCGAACTCGCGCTGCATGCGAAAGCCGTGATCCGAGAGTTTCTTGAAGACGCTCTTAGGTTCTTCCGGCTTAGGCTCGGACTCGGGCTCGGGGCTTGACCTGTCGGCAGCCGCAACAGCCGCTGTCGACTGTCCCGATGCGTTCGCAGTCGCGGCGCGGTTGCCGTCGAGCTCGGCGCCTGCCTCGGGAATTGCGGCCAACGCCTGCTGGGCATCGCTCACGGCTTGCTGCAACCCGATTGAATCGCCGTCCGCCTTCGCCTGCTTGACTTGCGCGATGGCCCGCTCGGCTCGGGCGATCAGTTCGTCGGACCGATCCGCCGCGGCCGGGCCTGCCGACAGGGCGGCCAGGGCAATCAACGACGGCAGCCACGTGATGGCTCGCTGCTTGTGCATGCTGAACTCCCTCATTCAGGCCGTGCGCAGGACTCGGCTCTTGACCAATTCCATGACATCGCCAACCTTCTTGGCGGATTCCAGTTCCCCCGCCGTCGCCCCGAGATGACAACCGTGGCGCATCACCCCAGCACGGATCGGGTTAAACATCAGACGTTTGGTTTTGGCGTCCCAGCCGAGTCCGCCCGGGACATCATCGAGCTTGGTGTCATCGTTTATGGTTGTCGGCGCCGCGTGGTCAATCGTGAGGATCGTGCCATACACAATTGCCTCGATATTGGCCTCCGTAATGTCGCAGGTGCGTGCGGTCTCCCGCGAACGGGGTCCGAAGGACATCGGAGCTTCCAGACTCAGCGCCAGATCGTCGGGCTCGACGTCTTGCATCGGGAGCGGCGGACGGTCGGCACCGATCACTCGGCTCAACGAGTGAACGGCCTCGATCAGCAAACGCCGCTCCTGGCTCACCGATGCGAGCTGCTCGCGCAGCTTCGCAATCTCGTATCGCAGCTCGTCTTCTGTCGGTGGACTCGATATCGAATCGGCTGTCAATGGACGGTCGCTGACGGTGTCTGCCGGGCTTGCGGTGGTCATTGCTCGATCTCGACGATGGGTTCGGCCGGCGATGAGCCGGTGAACGATGGGAAAAACCGTACTCGTGACGAGTGAACCTACAGGATTCAGTCCTCGACTACAATCGAACAGCCGCGACGAGGGACAGGTGCTGTCATCTTGGCTTCGGTCAGCGATGCCGCGGTATTCCCACTTGACGAGAACCGGGCAAGAAAACCGGGCACAGATGAGATCATTCCGGTGCAGGGTTACTTGCGTGCGTGGACGGTGTGCGGCATTCCGCGTGCTTGACCAGCACCTCGGCTCTCGCCGGCCTCTCTTCCCGACGCCGCCTCGGGCGCGCAGGGGGGCCGCGATCCGTTACTGCTTCGGGTGTATGGCATAATGTCTGCATTGCAGTTGCTGAAGCGGCAGCTGCACCGGTTCTCACCCGCAGGGCCCGGACATGGTGGCGACATGTTGAGCACAGACGAGCGTAAGGTACTGGAGATCAAGGTCTTGGGCGCGCTGCCCGGCGTTGCCGGATACACAGCCGTCGCCGCCTTCCTCGGCCCAGATCTCGCGCGGCAGATGCCAACATACCTGTATCCGCTGCAGCTGGCCCAATGGATGGTCGAGCAGGCACTCCTGCAGCCCTCGCCGAGCATCTTCGTCAAGATGGTCCGTGCGGTCGATGATCTGGACGCCGGCGCGGCGTCGATCAGCACTCTGGCCAACAGGCTCGACGCCGATCCCTCCGGATGGGTTCCTCTTTCCGACGCGACCAATCCGGACTGGCGCCTGGAGGCGGACCCGCTTGAGGTCGATGAGCTGGGCAGCCCTTTCCTCGACCGGGAAGGATTCCGCCGGCGGCTGCCGCGGCTGGGTGCGGAGCAGGGGCCAGGTTGCCTGCTGGTGCAGGGGGACAAGGGGGCGGGCAAGACCTATCTGTCGCGCTTCTGCCGGCGCCTGAGCGCGCAGCGCCCGGGCCTGCGCGTCGGCTTCGCCGAGATCGGCGGCGCCGGCACCGGACTGCCCCCGCAGGAACCGGCCCTGCGCCTGGGGCTAGAGCTCGGCACCGACATGGCGCGCAGGCCCCGCTCGCATGCCTCCCCGGACAGCTACGCGCGCTACCTGGCGAGCTGGATCGCCGCCTGGACGAGCACCCCGTCCGCGCTGCCGGCCCTGGCGATCCTCGATCAGGAACACGAGACCACGGTCTCGGATGCAGTGCATACCTTCGTGCAGGAACTGGTGCGGCAGATCCAGACCGACCCCGCGACCCATGCACGCCTGCGCGTGATCCTGCTCGGATACGACCACGAGCTGCTGCGGCAGGCGGGGCTTGAGTTCGACGCCTACACCCTCGAATACATCGAAGCGCACCACATCCGGCAATGGCTCGCGCGTCGCTTCCCGGAGAAACCCGAATACATGTACGAGGACGCCGTGGACATGATCATCGCCGAATCCGCCAGCATGGGGGTCGACCGCCTCAGGGGTCTTGCCCTGTGCACGCGCATGGCCACTACGGCCTTCCTCGACTGATGCGCCGATGCGGCCATCCCGGGCCGGCTTCCTGGCCTGGTGGGAGGCCGCGTCGCCATCGCGCCAGGCCCCACCGCCGATCTTGCTTATGAACAGTCGACTCAATCAGCTCGCGTCCCTGCTCCTGGCGCTATACAGCTCCGGGGAACTGGCCCGATTAGCCCGCCACTACATCGGCGAGTCGAGTCTGCACATCCTCGGTGGCAAGGGTGGCATCAAGCGGCAGGTGCGGGAACTGGTGGAATGGCTCGACGCCGAAGGAGAGATCACCGAGACGCTGTTCGACATACTCGAAGAGAACAGCCCTGAGAGAGCCGAGGACATCGCCCGGGTCCGACGCGCGCTTCTCCATGCCGATGCGCCCGACCAAGCCGAAGGCACCAACTCGCCCGAGCCCCAGGCCATCCGGCCTCAAGCCATTCCGGCTGAGCAGGTTTGGTTGGGGCCCGCAGTGGAGGCCGTGAGCCCCGAGCGAGCGGCTTGGCGCTCCAAACTGAAGAACGTCCTGAGCGCGGCCCGCGAACAACCGTCGGAGCCCCGCGATTGGCTCAACGCCGCCGCGGTACTGCCGCGTTTCGACCCGAACCGGCTCCGGCCCATCGGCGGCGACCCCGAGGGACCAGCCACGCCCTCCGATGCGCTCACCGCGTTGGCGTCCTACTGCACCACGCTAATCGACGGCAGCTGGACCCTGCGCCTCGAGCCCCGCCAAGCGGCCATCGCCCGGCTCTGGCGAGACGGCGGTCTGCAAACGGCGCTGTCGGCCAACCCGGACGACTCCCCCCACCGCGACCTGCTCGAACGCCTGGCCCAAGGGGCGCAGATCGGCCGCTCGGACTACAGGGACTACGCACACGTCGCGGCCGCCGCGGAGCTCACGGACTGGTTCCGTGACGTGCCGGCTAGGCCCATCGACGCGGATCTCGCGGCGATCCTGCTTGAGCGCTACCGCACCACCCAGCCCCTGAGCAAGCTTCTCGGAACCCATTTCCGCGGTCGCGATGACGCGTTGGAGACGCTGAACCTGCACGCCCGAGGCCAGTCGGCGCAGCCCATCCTCGGCCTCTGGGGCGTCGGCGGGGTGGGCAAATCCGCCCTGCTCGGCAAGTTTCTGCTGGAGCTGCTCGGAGAGGTCCCGCAATTCGCAGCTTCCAGCGGCGCCCCCGTGCTGCCCTGGGTCTATCTGGATTTCGATGATGCGAGCGTCGACCCGACCCGCGGGCGCAACCTGGTGGAGATCATGGCTCGGCAGATCAGCTGGTTCTACGTGGGGGCCAGCAGCGCGGTGGCCTTCAGCGGACTTGAATCCATCTCCGCCGGCGATCGGTTCTCCTTCACCCCGGACATCGACGACACCAGCCTCGAGGGGCTGCTGCGGGCGCTGGACCAAGCGATCCGGGACGCATCTTGGGACACGCCCGCGCTGCTACTGGTCATGGATACCTTCGAGCGGGTCCAGGCCCGGGGCCGCAGCGTCACTGGCGCGCTGGAGCAATTCATCGCCGAACTCCAGCGCCTGTTGCCCTATACGCGCGTCATCGTCTCCGGGCGCGCGGCCATCCCCGCGGCGCAGGACAACCAGATCCAGCTCGGCGACCTGAAACCCGCGGAGGCGGATGAGGTGCTCCAAGCCATGGGGGTGGACAACGCCGATTTGCGCGCCCTGATCCTGGCGCGCATCGGAACCGGCCCCCTGAACCTGCGGCTCGCGGCCGAGGCCATGGAGGTCGGTCGGCTCGCCGCGGAGGACATGGAGGACTTCTCCCTGGCGGCCCTGGAAACCGGCATCCAGGGGCAGCTCTACACCCGCATCCTAGGCCACATCGACGACGGTGCGGTGCGTCGCCTTGCCCATCCCGGGCTGATCGTGCGCCGCGTCACCCCCGCCATCATCCGCCATGTGCTCGCGGAACTCTGCGACATCGATCCGGGGGACGCCGAGTTGCTGTTTCAGCGCTTGGGCGACCATGTGTCCCTGTTCGAGCACGGAGCGACGGCGCCGGATGAGCCCGCCGCCCTGCGCCATCGTCAGGATGTGCGCGAGATCATGCTGGAACTCATGCTCAACGACCCGGCTTGGCGGGATCGGCTTGCGGAGATCCACGACCGGGCTATCGACTACTACGCGCCCCGCGACGATGCCATCAGCCGCGCCGAACTGCTCTACCACCGGCTCATGCGCGACGACCCGCCCGAGGCCTTGGATTCCCTCTGGGACCGGGAGCTTGAGGCATCGCTGAGCAGCAGCTGGAACGAGCCCCTGCCGGAACGGGCCCGGGCCTGGCTGGGACCGCGCATCGGCCAGTTGCCGCAGGACATGGAGGCCCTGCGGCTCGCCGATTGGGAGGTGGTGGCCCTGCGCGAGTCGCGCGAGCTGCTCGCCATGGGCAAGCCCGAGATGGTGTTGGACACCCTGGCGGCGCGCCGCGAGCGCCTGCCGGGCTCGGCGCTGCACTGGTTCGAGGCCGAGGCCCTGCGCCGCCTGGGGCGCCTGGACGAGGCCATGGACGAATGCCGGCGCGGCATCGACAGCACCGTCGCGGCGAAGCGCTTCGACCGGGCCATGGCCCTGCATCAGGTCGCCGCAGAGATCTCGCTGCAACGGCGCGCCTGGGACGACGTCCAGCGCCACGTCGACCAGGCGGCGCGCATGGCGGCCAATATCCGCTCCGATGCCGGACTGTTGGCCGCGCAGGAGCTTCAGGTGCGCGCCCGCAAGGAGCGCGGCGAGGCTCATGATCCCGACTCGACCCTGGCGCTGGAGCGGACCTACAGCCAGCTCGACGACGACCAGCTGCGTGCCGCGCCGGAGCTGAGCGAGCAGGTGATGCGTACCCTGGGGGCCTATTCCAAGGACATCTTGCGCAAGGCGGCGATGGCCTTCGGCAACCGCTCCGATCAGGAGCTGATCAAGTCCGACGCCTTCCAGCTGGAGGCGTTGCTGAGGTCGGTGACGGCCAGCGCTGCGGGGCAGGATTTGCTCGCGGGCCTCGCCGGCCAGATGGGGCTGTCCAGGGAGAAGTTCGATTTGAGCGATCTCGCCAACAACGCCGTGCACGGCGGACGCCTGGGTGACACGATCGCATCCGTTTTGGATGTCGCTGGTGACGATGCGCAGGTGCGCGAGCAGACCTTTTCCATGTTCCGCGCATCCACCGCAGAAGATGAGGCCCGAGGCGCTGGTGCAGCCAATGTCCTGTTGTGACGGAGCGAGCCCATGAGCGATTGGGAGCGACACCTGCCCGATGCCGACCTGGATGCCGTCCGCAAGGCGGTGATCGACGCCGGACTCAGCACCGGCCCGATCCTGGACGCCATCTCCCAGGTGCTGGCGCCGCTCTACCGCGGCATGCTCCCCGGATTCGGGCTCCCGTCCAACCTGCGCCTGTTTCAAGAGCTGCACGCGATGAACCGCGTGCACAACCTGCGCAACGGCGATGTTCCGCTGGAGCAATGGCTGTCGTCCGCCGTCGCCTTGGCCGGCGACCTGGAGCAGGTGGGCGTACTGGAGCGGGCGCTGGATCGGGTGCGGGACAACGCCCCCGAGCTGCCGCCGGCGGACAAGCGACTGACCGACGCTGCGCAACTCGATCGGAACGTCAGCTTCGAGGCCAGGATCGCGGAGTTCGACGCAACCCTGGAGGTGAAGTATCTCCAGCAGGGCCTGAAGGCGGCGGCCTCCGTGGTCAAGCTGCTGGTGCCGCGCTTCATGGGCGGCAACCAGACCTTCGGCGCCGGCCAGGAACCGCTGCTGTCCGGCGGCACCGGTTGGCTCATCGGGCCGGGTCTGTTGATCACCAATCACCATGTGATCCATTTCCGGCGCACCGGCTTCCTCGCTGAGGCGGACGCGACGCCCGAGGACCTCGCGCTGCAGGTGCAGCACACCGAGGTGCTGTTCGACTATCTGCAGAAGGACCATCCCTCGGCCAGCTGCAAGCTCGGCCCGAGCAGTCTGCTGGCCAGCGACAAGACCTTGGATTTCGCCATCCTCAGGCTGCCCCCCGAAGCGCCGCAACGCGATCCCCTGCGGCTGCGTTCCGAACCGATCCGCAAGCGCATGGACGCGGCCCTGAGCGCCTGCGTCAATATCCTGCAGCATCCGAACGGGGAGCCCATGCGTCTCGGCTTCCGCGACAACTTCGTCGTCGTCGGCGACGACGATACGCTGAGCTATCTCACCGACACCGACTTCGGCTCCTCCGGCTCGCCGGTCTGCGATGACGCCTGGTGGGTCGCCGCCCTGCACCGGGGCTCCCGCGAAATCGCCGGCCTGGGCATCGAGATCCGCGGTCGTCCGGTGCGCCGGGAGAACTACGGCGTCCCCATCGCCAAGCTGCTCGGGCGGCTCGCGCAGGATCATCCGCCCCTGCATGCGGAGATCCTCGCGGGCCAGGCTTGAGCGGCCTGGCCCGCCGCGGGAGATCCGTCTCCCGCCGCTCGGCGGCGCTCAGAGCAGCAGGTCCGAGGGCGCGCCGATGCGCCGCGTGGCGCTCGTGAAGACCGCCTCGCGATCCAGTTCCGCCCCCATCGGATCGGAGTCGCGCAGGGCGCCGAAGTCGAGCCCGGCGGCGTCCTCGATGCGGGCGATCTGGACCTGATAGGTCTCGTACTTGCCGAGCACGAAGGCGGCCTCGGTGAGATCCCGGATCATGCGGCCCTGGGTGAGCACATAGCCGGTGGCGCTGAGCTTGCCGGTGTCGGCGTTGACCATCACGGCGATCTTCCAGAACTCCTCGGGGATCGGGATGTCCTCGGCGCCGTCTTGGGACCTCAGGGTGCGATCCGTGTCGCGGAAGATCGGACCGGTGAAGACGCTGACCTTGAAGTCCTTGGTCTCGGCGGCCTCCAGGATGTAGTCCTCCAGGCCGAGCCAGTCCTTCTGGTTCAGATCCTTGTGCTGCGGTGCGCTGTTCGTGTAGTGGAAGGTGTCGATCTCCGCCTGCTGCGCCTCCTCGCGGGTGGCGCCCCAGCCTGGATCCCGGCGCCGCACCAGGTGCCCCCGATCCAGCGGGTTGTGGCGATACAGCTCGTTGCCGATCTGATGTTCAGGGGCGAGGCGGCCGTCCAGGCTCCAGGTGCCCTGGCGGCGCAGCCGGAAGGTCTTGTCGCCGTCGATATTCACCGCGGTCAGCAGGGGCAGGCGGCGCGAGGCCGACTGGATCACCGAGAAGTTGCGGTACCTCAAGACCCCATCGTCGCTGTCGGAGACCGGCGCGACATCAGGCGCATGGGCACCCAGCCCCGGCAGGGGGACGCTGAGATCGCCGCTGCCGAGGAAGTCCGCCGCGTAGCCGTTGCGTCCCGCGAAGGCCTCCGGCCTGCTGGTGGGGGCCTCGGTGGCCAGATCCGCGGGCACGGTCACCCCGATCCTGGTGCGCGCCAGGGCCGCGGCCACCACATCCGCCGCGACCGAATAGTTGGTGTCGCGGAAGGCGCCCGCGAAGTGCAGGCCGACGGCCTTGCCGCTGGCCAAGTCCAAGACCGGGCTACCTGAATTCCCGCCCAAGGACGTGTAGTCGCCCAGCACGATCACACCATCGGAGCGATGATCCATGACGATGCCCGGCGAAAAGCGCTTGACGTCATAGACCCCTTCGAACAGGCGCTCCATGAGCACCGGATCATTGCGCCCCCCGTCCCAGGCCGGATAGCCCACCGCCGCCACGGGCTGCTCGGGCTCGGTGCTGCCGGTGAAAAGCTCCAGCGGCTTGAGGTCGTCGCGGGTCTCCACCCGCAGCAGGGCGATATCCGGCTCCCGCGGACCGGCGATGTAGAGCACCTCCAGCACGTCGGCGCGCCGGTTGATCCCGGAGGTGCGATGCTGGCGCACATAATTCATCCGCGCCTCCATCTGCTCGTCGAAGGCGCCCTGCGCGAAGCGGTAGCGCCCTATCCAGTCCTTCTCGGTGAAGATCTCCGCCACATGGCGATTGGTCACGACGATATCCTCGTCCACCAGCCAGCCTGTGCCGCCGTAGCTCAGCGTTCGGTGGTTAACCAGGTCCACGCGACCGACGCCGCGGGCAATGGTCTCCAGCGCCTCCTTATTGGCCTCCAGCACCTGCGCATGATCGTAGGCGCCGGCGATGAGGATCTCGTCGTCCTGGATGAAATAGGCCGGGCGCAGCCGATCGAGGATGATGGCCTCCATGTAGTCGAGCATGCGCGCGTCGGCTTCGCCGCCAACGGACTCTGGGCGGCGGCTGCCGCGCAGCACCTCCAGCGCCAGGTCGGGGCTATCGGCGGAGCTCGATTCCAGGCCGAAGGACTCCGCCGCGACCTGCTTGGCGACCTCCTCCAGTTCCTGCTCGAAATTGCCGGCAAACCTGCGGATCGAATCAATTTGTCTCATGGCATCACTACCTCGCTGTCTTGGGTTAAGACTCTGTGACTAGGGCTCAGTCTATTTCCGGATTCCTTACCACTTGGGTGACCGAAAACGCCTTGGAATGACCTCTATCCCCCTGACGGTGCTAGGCGAGGAGTGGCGCCCAATAGCATATCCTCCGTTCGAGAAGGACCAAGCGAATGGGAACATTACCTCCCTTCGAGCGTTAACTCGGTTGCCGAATGTTCCCTCCACCTTGAACCTCGTCTCTAAATGCCTTGCTTCTCCGAGCCAGGTCGTACCGGGGGATCATCTAAAGACTTTTCGATGCACCTTTGGGAAAGGGAAAAGCGCCTTTTTCATAAGGACAGAAACCTACCTCGCTCGAATTTTTGGCGGTACGAAGTTGGCTCCCATTTGGTACAGACTCTTGGTCATTGCACGTCGCACCAGGATGCGCTGTGCCTGCTCGACAATCTTGGTGGGCATGAGGCCCGATACCTAGCACCTGCGCACGCATCAGAGTTCTCTTCACTACCTCGACACGTTCTGACGAACTTAGCAAACCGCGAATCAAGCTTAGGTGGGATCATCGGTCTCGACCGACGTGTGCCCGTGACTTCCGGACGTTTCGCCAGGGCCGGTTGGCATAAGGAACCTTGCCTCCACCTCGTCAACTGGATAGTAGCCGCTGTGTACCTGAAACTGCCCCGCCGCCCTCACGTCTCCTGAAGCGCCATCCACTGCAACGAAGCTCGCAATCGCTCCACCAGATACGTAGAATGGGAGACTGCCAAAAAAGGTCCACAGGTTCTTTTTCGTGTAGTAGCCACCTGCTGACAAATTCAGTCGCAAGAACAACGCGTAACTACCGCTTTTCAGCGCGTCCGATACGGCCTTCTGAGTCATGACCAGTTCGGCGGCGGGCACACCGTCTTTATCGCTTTTTGCCAAGCTTTCCAACAGGTCGTCAAAACGCTTCTGCGCCGCCGAATACGCATCCCCCGTTTTGGTGTACAGGCCTGAGATTTCGTTGCATTCCGCCTTTCTCAATGCGTCCGTTTCCTTGTCGGCATCCGCCTTCCAACGCTCTGACTTGTTCTTGGCGTCTCTCTGCTCTGCGAGTGAGTTCCAGCGAATCTCCTGCAGCGGAGAGAGTTCGCCGGAGAGTCGCGTGTCGCTCGTGAATCCGTCCGGGGGCTCCTGCGGCCGGACGGACTCGCTCCTTGGCGACGACCTGTTTTGGCCCCGGTTCGCCCCGCTCCGGGCCGCGCTGCGCCACGACGTGCGCCCGAGGGGCGCGGTCGGGCTGCGCACGGCCCTGCGACGAATGGCTTGACGGCGTGTCCGATGCGCTTTGCATACCGCCTCCGCGGCTTCGCGACCACGGCCGCTTCGCCACTACGGCGCCACGCACGCGCCGACGCCTACCGGGGGCCGCTCGGCCTCGCTCCGCTCTCCATGCCTCGCGGAGCGGAAAGTGTTGTCTCGCTACCCTGAGGAACCCATCGGTTCGGAAACCACGAGCCCTGTAGTAGCCCTGCAACAGATACAGCAAGCAAATCGTCATCGCTGCCGGCCACAGCCTCCTGCCCAAGCTTATAGTCCGATTGGAAATAGCTCCCGAGCTTCGACCCGAGATCAAGGATTGCTCCGGCGCCCGTCAAGACCGCACCGACGGATTCAACGCCACCCTCTTCCTCTGCGCCTGGACCCATAGGCACCCGCGCCGCGGCGTTGTCTGCCTGCTGCTTGGCTCGTTGCGCAGAATGAAATGCTGCCGCGACGACCTCTCGCTGCAATTGAAACCCCCGCCAGTGGCCCAGATTCGGTCGCTGGGGACCGGCGAAGATGATGTAGCGCTGACCAGCTTCCAACTCCGGCAGAACCTCTTTGATCCTGCGAGCAGCAGCATCGACGGCTTGTGCTGCCAGGAGACCTGCCTCACCGCTTCCCGCCCCAGAATCTGTCGTTACCGTTCCGCTGATCCCGCTGGCGGTAACGGTCCCTAACCTAGCCTTCAGTGCAGAAAGCTCAGCTGCCGCTGCCGCGGACTTGGCGTCGGCGGCAGCCTTTTCCTGCAAGAAGACAGCAGTCTGAGCTTCGGCTTGCGCCTTTGCCTGCGCCGCGTTGCTAAGGACATCGGTGCCCGCTTTGCTGTCGGCGAGCTTCTTCTTTGCCTGCCACTCGTTAAGTAGCGCGTTCGCCAGATCATGCTCCGATTCGGCGCAAGCTATCTGTTCTTTGAGTGCTTTCACTTCTGGGGAGTCGTCAGCCATCGCAATCAGCTCTTATGCGGTTGGTGTCGAAAAAAGCTCCGAAAGGCAGAGCGCCCTATGGCGTTTGCCGACGATCCGCATACCTGGGATGAACACACGTTCCGCCTTACGCCAGGGACCACGCTCAGACGACCAAGGATCCGCTTGCGCCAAGTGCCATAACACTCCTGTAGGTACTGGGGATCGCGCACTGCATCCGGCTCCGTCCCTCGGCTCAGGAAGATGCAAATCTCTGCGGGAAGCCGTCCAACTCCCGTCACATGGGCCGCTGGAGCGGCGCAGTGCACGATCGATCTGCTGAGACCGGGCATGAGAATTCACATCTTGATCCAAAATCAGACCTCTCGGTTCAGTTGGCAGCCGGGCGCGAAGCGCATTATTCGGGACGATCGTCGCGGCGGCTCCGAACTCGGGCTAGACCTGCTCGCACATCTCGTGGCAGGCCGGCTGGAGAAAGCCGATACTTTCCATCAGAAAAAGCGTGGTAAAACAATCACTTCCGAGAGTTGCCGGTTGCGACCTGCGGTTAAATTCGCTGCAGAGCTCCAGCGAAAGGGGCACGGCGAGGCGCAATGCCTGGTGTGCAAAAACGGGCCTTGATCATAACTCCGACCACTTTCTGCTGCGGCCTCCGGCGCTCCAGGCTAAGTCGGTGCTCATCAGACTTTCTGGGGTATCATGGCAAGTATTCGCGGGGCTCGCCAGGTGATATCACGTTGTCGGACGGCATCGACGCCCGTCGCCCTGACCCTGGTGCAGGTGGCCGTGCGAGATCTCAGCAATGATCAGCGTTTGGCGATCTAGCTTGTCGAGAACATCGACCGCACCTTGACGACAACGCCCGCTATGCGAGCTTCGGGGGTACCATGAACCCCTCTCGGCCGGCCCTGCTCCGGGCGGCCCTGGAGCGCCTGGCGCCTGGGGCGGCGGTGCAGATGGCGACGGACAACGACGAGGAAGGCGCTGGGTTTGCGGTCATCATCGGGGGCTTGGTTGCGGAGACGGGGAGGGGGGACTTGGCGGTCGAGCGGGCTGTCCCGATCGATGCCAAGGACTGGAACGATGCGCTTCTGCGTGCGAGCGGGGTGGCTCTCGCAATCGGTTGACAGCATTCCGAGGTACGTCCGCTATTCCCCCCCTCTCTTCAACCCGGGCGGCCCTTCGCAATGCGCTCCGTAGCGCAGGCACGCCATCGTCCTGGAACTGCTGCAACACCGAAAACCAACGCGAAAAGCGCATCATCGGCCACGGACAGCCGCCCCGCGACGCCGCTCAACGGCTCGGCGACATCCGACACCACCGCGCCGGCGCCGCCGGCTGCGCTAGTGGCCGGTCATGCTTCAGGGCTGTCGGAAGAGCCGGGGAACCGCGTGGCTTTTGAAATTAGCCTAGAATAAACGAAGCGTCGTGATAGCTGTTCCACGCAACGGGGGCGTCGGGCGCCGGTCCGGGGCCTTTGCTTGGGTATTCACCCGCAGGACGGCATTCCACCGGAGGACCTATGGCACTGAAATCAGTCGACAGCCCAGAACCACTGGGACCCTTCGAGAGCAACAGAGAGACGGCCACATCGAAGCCGCGCGACGTGATCGGCGGTACTGTAGGGGAGGCCGACGCCGCGCCGTCCCGAGCGTCGAAGCGCTTCCTGGTGCGCGGTACTCGTGGCGAGCCGTTGCGCAAGCCCGCGTCGGTGTTTGAGAGCCTCCTGACCGACGTCGATCGCAGAAAACAGATCCTCGAGACAGAACTCACGCCTTGGCGGATGATCTGCGCGCTTGAGATCACCAGCCAGAATGGGTCAACCTACACCGGCACCGGTTGGTTCGCCGCGCCGCGCACGGTCATTACTGCGGGCCACTGTGTGTTCGATCCTGTCGAGCTTGGCGGCTGGGCGAAGTCGATCAAGGTCATCCCGGGCCGCGACGACGACGATGAACCTTTCGGTTCGGCGAAATCAGCAAGGTTCTCGACCACGGACACGTGGCTCGCAACTCAGGCCGAGGCCCCCGACTTCGATTATGCCGCGATCCACCTCGATGCCGACCTCGGCTCTAAAGTGGGCACATTCGGGATCGGCGTGCTTCCTGACGCCGAACTCAGCAGTCGCCTCGTGAATGTGAGCGGCTACCCGGTGAGTCCGGGAAACGGCCGACAGCAATACTTCCACGCAAACCGCGTAAAGGCCGTCACCCCGCGACGCGTGTTCTACGACGTCGACACGATCGGCGGGCAGAGCGGCTCCCCTGTGTGGGCGTATCTCGACGGCAACTCGGAGGTACCGACAGTGGTGGCGATCCATGCCTACGGTGTCGGCGGCGTGCCGGCCAACCTCCATGTCGTCGCCAACTCAGGCCCGCGCATCCTGCCGGACGTCATGGATGTGCTCAAGGGTTGGATCAAGAGGGGGACGCCGTAATTTGAACCGGGTGCGCCGCCATGGCCGAGTTGTGGACCACGAAGGCCATAGCGTCGCTGGGGCCTGGGTGTCGGTCGAGCGGGGCACGTCCCCCTCGCGGGATATCGGGCGGCGCACGGGCAGCGACGGCGGCTTCGACGTCGGGTTGCCACCGGGGGTCTTCCGATTGCAGGCGGTTACCGAGTCTGGCTCAGCCGGTGAGGTAGAAGTCGAAGGCGGCGAGGGTGGCGAGATCCTGATTCGGGTCGAGCCGTCCCCGCGGCAAGGGTAAGGTGACAGATGCATATATGGGACTTGCGCGGGATCATTTCGGTCGCACTTGCCGCCGCGATTGGCATGGCGGCGAACGTTGCCCAGGGGCAAGACGCCACCCAGCCAGGGGCCGTAAGCTTCGTTCTGGGCGACAACAACGTGGTCCGCATGCCGGCGGAAACGACGACGCTCACGGCGACGGGCGTTGGCACCCTTAACGCAGAGACGATCTTGGAGCTGGGGAATTCGCTCCAAATCGTCGATCCGGGAAATGGCTTCCCATTAAGAAAGCCCCAATTCGCGGGGCGAACGGGCGCAGATGGTCTGATGTGGCGGGTGCCGGTAAAATCGACGGTTGCGCCCGGCACATCGCAGACTTGGGTCCTCACCCTCAGCTTCGGAAAGCCCGCGCAGCCTTACGCGCTGGCGTTTTCGGCCGATGCTAAGAGCGCGACCGTGCCGCAGTGGACGCCGCACGGTGCCACTGACACCTGGACGGTGTCCTGGAGTGACAAGCCCGCGTCACGCGTCTTCGGAATCACAATCGAGAATCCCGCTGAGCCGGTCGCCAACCTGCGCCTCGTTCAGAGCACGCTGAAAGATGGCGCGGGCCAAGCGATCGGCGTTGAGCGCCTGCGGCTGCTGGAAAAGCCGAATGGCGATGAAAAGGACCAGCTCGACGTGCCCGGCAACAGCACGCGCACGGTCTTTCTGCGCCTCGAGGACGGCGATTCCGCGGGGCCGTTCGGCACCTTCGATGGGGCGGTGCGTCTCACCGCGGATGGCAGCGCGACGATGAAGGACGTGTCCATGAAGGTGCAGGCGAGCTCCAACGGAAGGCGTTGGCTCGGTGTTGCGTTCACCCTCGCCGGCTTGCTGCTGACGCTGTTCCTCACCGCACTCCTGCGACCGTTGATGGCGCGCCTGCAGGCGCAGCGCGCGGCGACCGCAATGCGCCAGGGCATCGCGCAATTCCAGAACGAGCTCGGCCGAACCATGCCGTCCGACATCGAAATGCCCCGGATGCGAAGCGTGGCCGACAACCTCGACGAGTCGATCGGCAACGCGGAACTCCGCCGGCTGAACCTGCTGCCCCCCGTTGTCGCCATCGGACCGGGATTCGGCGCGATTCCCGATACGGCCGCGGCGTTGAAGGCGAAGCTCGACGAGGTCTCGAAGGTTCTGGAAGGTCTGCTGGTCCTGTTACGCAAAGGTGCCCCGCCCATCCTCAAGCTACTCAAGACAGCCGGGCAGGAAGTCGCCGCACGTGGATTCGCGGGCGACCTCGACGAGCTTGCGGGTGTCGTGACGAACGCACAGGACGCAACGACCAAAGTTGAAGCGCTGAGAACCCGGGTGATCACAGCCCGGAGCGGCGCCGAGTCTGGAGGCGCCGAGCCGCCGGCGAGCCGCGACGTCACGGTCCGCGATCTCGATTTCCAGATCGGTGGTCTGTCGCTCCTCGCATGGGCAATATGGGGCCTGATCGCTCTGGTCATCGGCGCCGCGTGGATCTTCAACGACCCTGGCTTCGGGACAGCGCTGGACTTGGTCGGGAGCTTCGCCTGGGGATTCGGCATGACCACCTTCGGCGGCGGCATCCAGAACCTGACCCCGACCTCAGTCACGACACAAATGAACGTGAAGGTTCCCGGATAACACGCGCATTAGAAGGCATCGAGCTATGAGCTGGACACCGAGCGGCCCCTGGAATTCACGGTTTAGGACGGCGCTCGACGGCGCCTTCGATGAGGGCTCGTTCACGCTGCTACTCAAAGACTACTTCGGAGAGGATTTTGCGAAGATCTCCCCAGCGGGGTTTGGAAAAACCTTCGCTTTTCGTGTGCAGGAGGTGCTGGACAATGCCCGCATGGAGGACTGGCTGCTCGACCTCGTGGTGGCCGCCCGCGAGCGCCGCCCCAAGAACGCCGCGCTCGCCTCCATTGCCGAGGCCCTGGGACTCACCATCGCGGGACCAAGGCTCTCCAACACGACGGGCAAGACGCTCGAGGAAGTCATCAGGGACAACGCGCGATTTATCAATCCCGCGGTCTTCACCGAGCGCCTGCCGCGGCTCGAGGGCCAGGTGTGCCGGATCGATATCCCCGGCGGCGGTGGCACCGGGTTTCTTGTCGCCGCCGACCTGGTCCTCACCAACTATCATGTCGTCGCGCGCATCCGCAACGGTGAGGCGCGGGCCGAGGACGTCAAACTTCGCTTCGACTACCGACAGGCACTCGACGGCTCGGTGCCGACTAGGAAGAACCCGGTAACGGTGAGTCTCGCGACTGATTGGCTGGCGGACTCCAAGCCGCCGAGCGAATTCGATTGGGAGCCGGCCCTCGGCGAGGCGGGCGAGAGCGAAAGCGACTACGCGATCCTCCGCCTCGCGGAGGCGATCGGCGACCTGCCGGTCGGCGGCGACACGGTTGATGTGCAGGCCGAGCCGCGTGGCTTCATCGACACGGCGGGCGATGTCCCCGCGCTCGCCGCCGGCAACCAGGTGTTCCTGCTTCAGCACCCGCGGGGCGAGCCGCTGCAGCTCGCCGTTGGCGCCGTCGTGGGCTTTAACCAGGCCGGTACCCGCGTGCGCTACGACGCAAATAGCAAGGGTGGCTCGTCGGGCTCTCCCGTGCTCGACGCCGACCTTAGGCTCGTGGCGCTGCACCACGCGCGTGACCCCGCCGAGCCGCCGAAGTGGAACCAGGCGATCCCGTTTTCGGTGGTCAAGAAGATCTGGAAGCTACCCTCGCAGGAGGCCTGATGCATGCCGCTCAATGACATCCAGATCGGCCAGCTCGCCGATGCACTCGACGAGCATTCGGACGATGGCCGGCTGCAGTTGATGGCCACCGACCTCGGGGTCAACTGGGCGAATCTGAACAACGGCATCATGCCCTTCCGTGCGCGCGTCGCGACGCTGATTCGCTATCTCAACGGACAACTGCCGCCGCGTGACACGGAGCTGCTCGAGATGGTGCGCGAACGTGGCAATGCGCACTTGAAGACAGTCGCGGCGCAGTTGATGGCGCCGACCTACTACTCCCCGACCGGCGACGCGCACGACGCGATCGTACTCGGCAGAGCGGCCTTCATTGCGCGCCGGATCTTGCGCGACCGCATCCGCGAGTTCACCACCGACGTCAGCCCCTTCTCGACACGCATGCTGGTCGTGCGTGGCGGCACGCCGGGTGGCAAGTCCTACACTTGGGAGTATCTGCGGCATCTCGCGCATGTGACCGTGGGCGTCCAGCCGATCCGTCTCCGGCTGAAAGACAAGGGAGAGGCCTATACGCCACGCCATCTGTTCGAAGAGGTATTCCGTCTGCTCGACCTCGATCTCTCGGCGCTGCCGTCATTGAACGACGACCCGCAGCTCGCGCGCATCGATGCGCTGTTGGCAACGTTCAAGGGGAAGATCGTGGGTCTGAAGCGGCGCTACTGGTTGGTGATCGACGACCTCAACGAGCCGACTGTGACGCCCGGGGTGCGCGAGGCGGCCTTCGCTATGGCGGAGGCGGCCGAAGAGCTCAAGCTGGACTACCTCTGGATTGCACTGCTCGGCTACAACGACTCGATCTCCAATCCGGAGCTGCGCTACATCGCGCAGGACGATGCGGAATACCCACAGCCGGCCTTCGTCGCACAGCATTTGCAGGCCCTGTCGAGCTCCGGCCCGAACCCGCTTCAGGGAAGCCGTGCCAAGGAGATCGCCGATCTGCTGTTTCAGAAGTACCAGGCTCTCGACAAGGCCGCCATGATGGAGCTGACGACCCGGGTCGAGCGGATGGGCGAGAAGCTGCAGCAGGGGTTGCAGCCATGACGCAGGCGCAGGAGCCCCAAGCGAAGCTCACGCTCGACGACCTCGAGCGTTTCCTCGATCTGCCCGCCGAGGACGACGGGCTATTGCCCTTCTGCGACGCGGCAGCGGTGCTCGCGGGCTTCGATCCGCTGGAGCTTCGCGCGGTCGGCGACGACACGAAGATGCCCGAGGACTTGCTGGCGCAGCTTCGTCCGCTCTGCGAGGTAACCGCGGACCCCGAGGCGAGCAGCCGCTGGAGCCTATTGCTTTACGAGCGACGCAAGGCACTGATGCGCTTGGGGACGCGCGAGAGGATGATCGAGGCACTCGCGGCCAACCCCGCGCGCGAGCAAAGTGCCCTGCAGCGCGGCTTCGAGCGCCTGCTTCAGCCGGGGCCCTATGCGCTCGAATCGCTCTCGCGTGATGAGCTCGCCTCGCTGCACACGGTGCTGGAATGGCTCGCGGGCATACTGGATGGACTGCCGGCCCCGGGGGCGATAGACAAGGCACTGCATAGACACGACCTCTTGGCGCCGATGCGCCGCCTGACAGCCGCCGGCTTCGTGGGCCGCGACGAGGAGCTTGCCCGCCTCGAGCAGTTCGTGGCAGGTCCGCCGCCCGGGGCGCCGCTGTTCGTGCACGGTCCCGGCGGAGTCGGAAAGTCCACGCTGCTCGCCCAATTCATCCTCGATCAGGTCGAGACGCAGGATCTGCTGATTGCCTACCTTGATGTGGACCGCCCGACTATTCGGCCCGAGCTTCCGCAAACCTTCTTGCTGGATGCACTGGGCCAGCTGCAGTCCCAGCTCGAGGTACCCAAGCTTTACTTTGAGAGTACAGCCAAGGAACTCGAGTACGAGCTACGGCGATACGAGGGGCAACGTAGTTTCGAGTCCGTCAACGTTGCCGGGGCGGGGGCGGAGGTCTTCGGCGATAGGCTGACCGAGTGGGCAAAGGGACGCACCGTGCTGATCGTGGTCGACACCTTCGAAGAGGTGCAGTTCTTCGGGCCCGATGTAACCGAGTCGTTCCTGAGCTTCGCCTTCGAGCTGCAAAAGCGCGCGCCGAACGCGCGGGTACTGCTGTCGGGTCGCACCCTGCCCAACGAGTACATCGCCCGCGTTGCCGGGCAGTTGCTGCACCAGCCGCGAGAATCGCCGGATGATCCCCTGCCGCTCGATCGCATCCCCGAGGCCAAGCGCCCGATCACCCTGGACGTGCTGGATGACGAATCTGCCCGGCGGCTGCTCGCCAACTCAATTGCGGCCTCGGGGATGGCAGCTCTTCCGGAGCGCGACCTCGACGATATCGTCCGCGTCGTGAGCCGCAACCCGATGTGCCTCAAGCTTGCCGCCCGCCTGCTGCGCGACGAGGGCGTCGATGCGCTCGCGAAGGACCGCGCGGCGCTGCTTACCAAGCTGCGCGCCGAGAAGATTCAGGCCCTGCTCTATGGGCGCATTCTGCTTCACCTGCACGCCGATGATGTGCGCAAGGTCGCCTATCCCGGTTTGGTCGTGCGCCGGATCGACGCGGCAGTTGTGGAGCAGGTCCTTGCCGAGCCCTGCGGCCTCGAATTCAAAGACGGGCTCACGCCCGCCTCAATCGTGAGCGACCTCGCCCAGGAGGCCGCGCTTGTCGAGGTCGATCCGATCGACGGCAGCCTGCGTCATCGACCCGATGTGCGCCGCGCCATGCTGGAGGACCTAACCGACCACGTCGAGGCATCCGTCGTCGAGACGATCGACAAGAACGCGGTGAAGCACTACGCGAAGCAGGATACGGATGACGTCATTGCCCGCGCCGAGGAAATCTATCACCGGCTGCGCCTGCGGCAAGCGTGGAGGACGATCTCCCCGCGCTGGACCGACCAAGCGGGCTCACGACTCAAAGGCGCGCTCGACGAGCTTGCAGCCGAGCAGCGGCTGTGGCTTGCAGAGCGCCTCGGAGTGACCCTCGACGCGCGCGCGCGGCAGTCGGCGGACCAGTCCGCCTGGGAGGCGCAGGTGGAGCGCTCGGCCAATCGATATCTGAAGGGCCAGGCGCCACTGGACGCCCTGAAGGTGCTTCAGGAGCGGTCCGCACGCCTGCCGAGGAGTGCCCTCTTCGGCATCGAGTCGGATGTGTACCGTTTCCTGAGCGAGCCGGACCGGGCGTTGGCCGTCGCCCGGCGTGGTGTCGAGTCCGCCACCGCCGACGGCGCGATCGATATGGCCTTGGAACTGCTGCTGCGCATGGTGGTCATCGACGAGGGTCGAGGGAGCCTGGCGGCGGCGGAAGCGACGCTGAAGGAGGCGAGGGCGGTGGCGGTTCACAGCAGCAGTCGGCTGCTGCGTTTCCGCGTCGCGGTCACCGCGCTGAGGCTGCATCGGCAGCTGCATCCCAAGGCGCGCGAAGAGCGCGCAGTGCTGCGCCGCGATGCCCGCGCCATGCTCGACAATGAGATGCTGCGCAGGCTGCGCGAGCGACCTGTGCTGCTGCGTGAGGCAGCCGCCGAACTCGCCAAGGACGAGCCCCGCCTGGCGGCCGCGGCGATCGAGATCCTGGGTATCGAGGTCGCATCCGACTCTCAGGCTGAATCGTTCGGACGCGCCATTGCCCACGCAGCGGCAGAAAAGAAGCTGCCGCAGGGGCAGACGCTCGACGACGCGCTGCAGGCGGTGAAGGAGTCGAACTTCGATCCCCGCGCGGTTCGGCAAGTGGCAACAGAGGTCCTCACCGGGCGCGACACCCGCAAGCTTGGTAGCGAGTTATCGAAGATCGAGGCCGGCCACGTGGTTCTGCGGGGGTTCCGGGATTACTTCCGTGCTGGAGTTGCGGACTCGCTGTCGATTGATCCATCGAAGCGACGATCGAGGTAATGCGGGGCAGTTGGGTGCCGGCACGCTTACGGCGTCTCCGGCGGTGAAGAATTCGTTTTCTGTAGCCCCCTCGACGATGTACTGCAGGGCCAACCGCAACAGCGTGCTACGCGGAGGGCCCATGTCGTCGGCACCGCCCTGCAACGGCTCCTCGATCGCTGCTCTGAGCTGCGTCAATGGTGGTACTCTCTTCATCGGATCTCTTGGTTTCGGATTGCCAACCCAAG
Source organism: Thiocapsa bogorovii (assembly GCF_021228795.1). Lineage (NCBI taxonomy): Bacteria > Pseudomonadati > Pseudomonadota > Gammaproteobacteria > Chromatiales > Chromatiaceae > Thiocapsa > Thiocapsa bogorovii. The sequence continues at coordinate 5,496,677 of NZ_CP089309.1, read as the reverse complement.
GGATTCCGTTGGCCCGGCCAGGGTATCCTCCCGTAACCCGTTGATGGCCTAGAAGTCGATCTTGCCCATACACAGCAGCGCCACATAGCAAGCTAGAATCTGCCGCATCCGCCGCCAGATCGGTGCATTCATGCAACACCATGCCTGGAAATGAGGGCGAGGTCGGAGCTGGAGGTGAGATCCGCGTCGGATTCCGTTAGGATGCACTGCTGGAACGTGGCACCTACCGAGTGAGTCTAGGAATGCGCTCATTTTGCACCCACCCCGTTGATATTTAACGGGAATCTGGCTTCCTTGATTCATTCAGATAACGGAAACAGATGACAATTAGGAGAATTAACTCATGAAGATCTTATTTTCACTTTTGACCGTTTTGAGCCTAAGCGCCTGCGTGTCGATGCCCTCGGCGACGGTTACCAATATAACACTAGAAGAAGTGCTAATGGAACTCCAGAAAGCTGTCGACGCGATTGCAATGGACTCGACAGTTACGCCGTTACCCGACCTCAAAGAAGCAACAGTTTCCCTGCTTACGAAGACAGAGACATCCGCCGACGGTAAGGTAAAAGTGGTTATTGTATCGGGGGCACTGAGTCACAAATTGGTGAACAGCAACTCTCTTGAGTTAAAGCTAAGGCCGAGAAAACGAAGTGCGGAGCTTGCCCCAATCGACGGCAACCGTATCGCGAAACAGATCTTGGCATCGGCGGCAGCGACTGGCCTTGTGAGATCTCTTGAGCTAAGTGAGTTAACAGTCACCTCTTCCTTTGAGGTAACTAGGAAACGCGAAGGGGGATTGTCTTTCGAGTTCGACGCGTACGGCGCGACAGTGGGACCAGAAGCCTCATTTAGCGGAACTAGAGTTAGCGGAAACACGCTGACTCTGAAGTTTGCTGATCCGGAATAGGCGGAGCCGGGGCGAATCGCTGAGCCAGCCTCCCCAGTTCGGGCGCTTTCGGTGGAAGCGGAACGCAAGGAAATCAACTCACGAAGCGCACAAACTGCGACGCATTGAAGCAGTCCTCGCTCTCGATCAGGCTGCTTCAGGGTTCGCGTTCTGGGCAGCGTCGTTAGAGCCCCAGGATTCAATCGCTGCCCTTGCCCCATTCCGCTTTGACCTCGGAAATCGGCGTGCAGCAGCCTGTTACCCCTTGCGCTGCGTGTCCGCTTTGGCAGGCTCGCAACGGAAGGTTAGCGTGTTTGCCAGCGGCGGCTGTGCAACAAGACCGGTCTGTCGATCACCCTATTCCTGGCGACCCCGTGCGCGGGGTGAAGTGATCGCTGGGTGCAGCAGCCCTGGGAGTCCGCAAAGCGCGTCAAGCGGTCGGTGCAGAGACTTATGCCGAGCGTGGGCTCTTAGCCGAATGCCACCGCCTCGCAGACCTGGATCGGATCGGCGCGCCTGATCGCTCGATCCTCCAAGAGACGCTCCGTCGGCCAACCGGGAGTTCCCCGCCCTGGTCTTCGAAACCCTCACCCCTCAACCGACCGCTCCCGCAAGCGCGTCTACCGCCCGACCCCGGTCTGCTTCACCGCCATGGCGACCGCCTTGGGCAGAGCGACAGCATTTCCAAGCGCTTGCCGCGGGTCACCGCCGTGTAGAGTAGATTGCGCTGCAACAAGGTGTAATGCTGAGTCGCCAGCGGGATGACCGCGGCCGGGTACTCCGAGCCCTCACGATGCTCGACCCTGTTGGCCCCGTTCGGGATCTGGATATTCGTCAGGACGCTTGGAGCTGAGTATCGTGACGACCTGCAATGACACCGCCACCCGATCGTAGCGCACCCGACGTTTGAGTTCACGCAGGGATTCCAACTGCTTGATCATTGCACCGCCGTAGCAAGGTTCCTCACTTTTGGGTGATGCGCCGCACGTCATGGCTTCCTGCAGGTTGGCGATCAGGTCATGAAATTTGCGATTTGCCTCCATGACCAGTGATTCGTAATAGTCAGCCCCGACGTCAGCTGCTCAAGTCTCCATGGGTTCTGCAGCGGTTGCGTTCAACACGCCGAGGGGTCGGGCGGCGGGGTCACCGGCACATATCCCCGCTGCTGCCGTCGCTTGGCGATCCCTTCCAGCGCCGCGACCCCGGCATCGAGCGATGTCAGCGCGGTGACCCGCATCCCGCCGCGCCGCGAGTGCAATGCACCCCAGCAGGCGATCAGGCTCCAGGTACCGAACAGGTCCTTTTCCAGGACGACCCGGTAATAGCGGGCCTTTTCGGGATTGATCCAGCGCTGCCCCTGTTGCGAGACCACAGGCATCCCAAGACGTGCCACCATTGATCAGGACGTTCAACGAGGATATCACCCACGGGCATATCCGCGCACACGACGCTGCCTCAAAGTGCCTCACGACATGCACGGTGCCCGACCTTGGCGCAGCATGTCCGTTCAGCCGAAGAAATTGCTTCTGCTTTCCGGCGGATACACACTTTCATGACAAGCGCGGACCGAGCCAGGCGAGGTCTGCGCGTGTGACCGGCATGCTAGTCGGCTAGTTGGTGCAAGTCCAACCGTGGCCTTAGGGAGAGGGGAACACGTAGGCGAAGGCAAGGGTGCCCGAAGAAACTCCCCCTGCACCTCATGGGCGAGGGCGATGGCAAGGCCGCTACCGGAGGGGAGCCAATGAGGGATCTGAAGGAAGCCGGAGTCCAAACTCGCCACCTAAGCGAGAGCGAACCTTTGTTGAGGCGTGTGGGGTTGGGCGAGGTGCCGTGGATCACCGAAGCCCGATGATCTCCCCGTAATCCCCGGACGTAGAGAAGGTAGGTGGGCGAGGACAGAGGCGACTAGCTTACCCGGCGAAGGGCCGTCGATCTTGGGTCGGTGTAACCGCGACACCTTAAGCCCTAAGCGGCGCGGAGACGCGATCCGTGATGGGACGGGGGCCTGCAGATGAAGCCGTAGTAATCGTAAAACCCGGTGCCGATGAGGTGGCGGTGACGTCACCGAGGGTAAAACATCGGGTCAGCGGCAGGGACGTCGGAGGTGAAGGGCGGAACACGTAAGCGGTCGATGAAGCTCGTTAAAGACCGTGGGCCCGAGACCAGCCCGATTGGGAGCCGGCGAGTGTCCGAGACGTAGACATCGGGTGAATCGTCGGTGCGGTTGCGGAAAGGCTCATGCAAAGAACAGAGTGAAATGAGCGGAAGGGACCTATTGACCGACGAGCACAGACTCTTCGAAAACCTACTCGCCAAGAACCTGGCGGTCGGGATTCCGGAAGCGTTTGATGTGAGTCGGTGGATACGCCTTACGTGAGGAGCCGTGTACGGATCCGTACGCACGGTTCTGTGGGCAGACGGGGCTCCGGCCCCTCTGACCCGATTCTGCGCGAAGCCACGCCATCGGTCGGCCCGGGGACGACTTGCAGCGGACCCTGCCGGCTCGCCGGAGCTGTTGCGATCGGCCGCTATGAGGGGTGAGGTATGACGACGACAGGCATCACGGATTTCCTGCTCTGGTGTGTCGGTATCAACTACGGATTTCTGCTTCTGTGGTTCGTGGGCTTCGCCTTGGCTCACGACTGGATGTATCGCCTGCACAGCCGATGGTTCAGGCTCTCGGTCGAGACCTTCGACGCGATCCATTATGCGGGTATGGCCGCCTACAAGCTTGCCATCCTGCTGCTGAACCTGGCGCCGCTTCTCGCGCTCTACCTGTCGGACTGACACTGCCGGGTCGGGTACCGAGCGCGCGCCGTCGGGCGGGGCGCCGCTCCGGTCATGACAGGCGACGCCGTTTGCCTTCACCCGGATCATGACCAGTTGCGCGTGATCTTTCCCGGACCTCGCTCCCAAAGCTGTCTCAGCAGGGCAGGGCGCCCCTCCAGCGCTGCGACGAGGGCATCCTCGGCAGCCTCCTCGCCGTTGCGTTCCGCCCAGGCGCCCGCGAACCCAGCGAGCCATGCGCGCTGGGCGTGCGCGTCGTCGAGCGGCGGGAACAGGTCGGGTGTGCGAGCGCCCTCGAGGACGCGACTGCCGGCGTCGAACCAATCAAGCATTGTCGTCTCGGTCATCGCGCATCGTCGGTGAACAGGCGAAGCCCTCAGTATCGCGCGTCGATCGTCGACGCAACAAAAAACCCACCGGCGCTTTCGCCCCGGCGGGTTTGCTTGGGTTGACGGATGACCTCGCCGATCATGCACCCGTCGGGGTGCGGGTCGATGCGCTCACCGCTCGGTCAGGCCACGGCGCGCAGGTCCAGCCGCCACAGGTCGCACCAGTCGAGACTTTTGCTCCCTTCCGGGATCGGCCCTTTCGGTAGATGCAGCGCTACCCGGATGCCTCGGGAGACAAGTCGCTCGCGCAGCGCGAGGGCAGCCTGCTCCCCGGTCCCCGAGCGATCCAGGTCGGCCCAGATCACGACCAGTTCGACCCCGGGCGGCGGCACGAAACGCTGCAGGAGGGTCGCGGAGATCCCGGCCCAGACCGGCATCGCGGTGCGCTGGCGGATCACCAACGCGGTCTCGATTCCTTCGGTGATCCCGAGGGTCGCACCGGCCGTGTAGAGCCGCAGGGCTCCCCCGCAGAGCGTGCCGATCGCCGGCATCATCTTCTTCGGATGCGCGACCGGGGCCTTGTGTCCCGCGCGATCGAGGTAGATCCGGTGCAGCGATACCGGTCGACCGTCGGCATCCGATACCTTGGCCACAAGCGCGGGGAAGGTGCCGACGCGCGTCTTGTCCTCGTAGTAGACGAGCTCCGGATGAAACCGGATGACGCGGGGGTCGGGTTCGGCATCGATCCCGCGACGGGACAGATACCGCCGCAGCGGGAGTGCCCGTCGGTCGTCCGGGTCCAGGGTCTGGGACCAGACGCGCCGCAGGGCTGCCTCGGCCATGGTCGGGTCTTGGTCGGTTCCTGCGACGACGACGGGTCTCGGTCGCGCCGCGATCGCCCGCGGGTATCCCGTGTCGAGCCCCAGATCACGGGCGACCGCCTCCAGGGTCTCGCGAAAGCCCCAAGCGTTGGCCCACATCAGCAACGCGAAGCCGTCGCGCCGGGGGCCGCAGCTGTTGCAGATCCCGCCGCCGGTCTCCTCCACGTCCCGGAAGACCCGGAACCCGTCCGATCCGCCATGGACAGGGCAGGGCACGTGGCGACCAGGCCGTGCCAGGGCGGGCTCCAGGGTCGGCGCGAGCCGACCGAGAATGCCGATCCAACGTCCGCGGGCGTGCTCGCGGACGGTCTGTGCGTCGATGGTCATCGGTCGTCTTGAGTGGTTCATGCGGTGTGTCTCCGAGGTTGGGCGGGGCACACCTCCCCGACGGGGAGATCGGCCCCGCGGGGTTGGGTGGATTGGGTTCACTACGCTGGTCAGGTCCGCCGGCGACGCGGGTGCGACCCTCAGAGCACGCCGCGCTCGGCCATGGAGACGGCCTCGCCGTCGCCGACGATCATGTGATCGATCACCCGCACGTCGAACAGCGAGAGGCCTTCGCGCAGTCGCTGGGTGAGGCGCAGATCGGCTTGGGAGGGCTCCGGAACACCCGAAGGGTGGTTGTGGGCGAAGATGACCGCCGCCGCACCGGTCTCCACCACCTTGCGCAGAACCTCTCTGGGATGCACGCTGGCCCCGTCGATGGTGCCGCGGAACAACTCCTCGTAGCGGATGACGCGATGGCGGTTGTCCAGATACAGGCAGGCGAACACCTCGTAGTGCAGCCCGTAGAGGCGCAGCTTGAGGAAGTTGCGCGTGGCCTCCGGGTTGGTCAGGCAGTCCTGCTTGACCAGGTACTTCTGCTCCAGGCAGCGGATGGCGTTGGCCACCAGCTCCCGATCGCTTTCCGGCAGGTTGGCCCGGCGCATGTGGTCGGGTTCCAGGGGGAGTGACAGCTGGGGTTTCTTCATGGGTCGTGTCTCCGGGGTCGAGCGGGGAGACACGTTCCCCCGTGAGGGGAAGGGTGTCCCCGCGGGGTGGATGGCTGTCGGCGCGTTAGGCCGTGCGTTGCAGCGGCGGCAGCGCCGCGTCGTCGAAGAGGCTCAACTGACGGCTCTCGGTAGCCGCCGTGACGGCCGCGAGGCGTTGTGGTGCGCGGGCCGGGAGGACCTCGGGGACCGGCTCGGGTTGGCCGCCGACGCGTCGGGGTGCGGCGAGGCGATGCGTCACCACCTCCAGATCGGCCGGGTTGCCGAGCGCGTTGCCGCGGTAGACCAGGATCTCCCCGAGCGGTCCATGCAGGGCCGCATTGGCGAGCAGCTGGCAGGCGGTCATGCGCGCGCACAGCGGATCCAGATCGATCGCCGTGAGCGACAGACGCCGCAGCGCCTCGGCACCGTGTTTCATCGCGATGGTCTTGCAGACCGACAGCAGCAGGATTCCCGCACCGCTGGTCGGCTCCAGGATCGTGATGAAGCGGTCCTTCGGATGCGCCGACGGATCCATATCCATGGTGTTGATCTCGGCCATGAAATCCGCGACCGATTGGGGCGTGAAGTACTGCCCCATCCATTTGCGTTGACCGTGTGCGCTCAGCTCCATGTAGACGGCGCCCAGGATGTCGCGCCAGGGATTCTCGGCGACGAGCCGTCCGTAGAGGCCGGAGAGCTCGAACAGCGCCGCGTGACGCCGCTCGTCCCAGGGGGTTTCGAGTCGCTCGCCGAAGCCGGCGAGGACATCCATGGTCAGGAAGCGCAGCCATTCGTCGGGGCGATGGTCGCCGCGACGCGCGAGGGTTTCGATCAGGCCCGCAAGCGCGCGGGCGGGGTGGGGTGTGGACATGCGTCTCTCCGGTGACGGGGAGACGCACCGTCCCCGGGGGAGAGTGCCTCTCCCCGCGGGGTGGATTGCTGCTGTGGGTTCGGCTGTGTTTCCGGCAAACCGGGCGGCCAGCGACCGCTTCTCGGAGATCCTCGACAGCGAGGATCCGGGGAACCGTGCTTGCGATGAACGCGCGAGCGCGCCCACGGCGAGCACACCTCCCGGACCCGGACCGACCGTCCGCGAAGGACGACCGGCCCGCGGTCCCGATGGCTGGGCTCAGGTCAGGAGAAGCTGCTCGGCAATCCCGAACAACGCGGTCTTCAGGTCCGCGACGGCGTCGATCCGTACGGCGATCGGGAACAGACGCCCGACGTCCACGGCGATGCCCACGCCGATCATCTCGATGCCGGCCGCGCCGGCGCGCTCGATCAGCTCGGCGGCGGTGCACACATCGTCGGGTTGTCCGTCGGTGAGGGTGATGATCACCTTGCGCGTCTCGCGACGGGCCAGCAGATCCGCCGCGGCGAACCACAGCGCCCCGGTCATCGGCGTCCCGCCGCGACCGCGTTGGACGAACGCCCCGACGCGGGACGCCGTCCGCTCGCCGTGCGCCAGGATCCGGGTCACTTTGTCGTCGTGACCCTGCAGGCTCGGAAACGCCGTCACCGCGCGCGAGACGCCCTTGACCGGCTCCAGGGCCAGCGCCAGGGCTGCGGCCGCATCCAACGCGATCGCATCTCGGCCTGCACGCATGGACGAGGACAGATCGACCAACAGGTGAAGCGCCGTATTCGGCGCGATCGCCTGCTCGCGGATCCGGAACACCCGCGGGTCGCCGACACCGGCGCGGTGCAGGTGGCTCGGGCTCAACGCCCGTCCACGTCGACCCGCTCGGGAGCGTTCCAGGGTTCGGGTCTCGATCAAGCCCTGCAGACGCGCCGCAAGCTTTGCCGACTGTCCCTTGACGCGGTCTAGGGCCATCCGCCCCGATCGGAGGTCCCCGAAATACGTCTCCGCTGCGGGAAGCAGCGTCGCCGGATCGCGGGTTTGCCCGTTCAGGGCTTGGGCGACCGAGGCAAAGAGATCCTCCGGGAGGTCGGCGTCGGTAGCGGAGAGCGCTTGTTGCAGTGTGCGGCGGGCGTCGTTGCCTGCCGTGGTGCCGTCGGGGTCGGTGGTCTGTTCGGTCTCTCGACCCTGGTTCAAGCTCTGTTCGGACGAGCCTGTCCCGGAGTCCGCACTTCGACCGTCCTGGCCCCTTTCGTCCTCCTCGGCCCGATTCGCTCCTCCATCGTCTGCGGATGCGCCGTTCTCGGATCCTCCGTCTCCGGCATCATCCTGTTCGGCGTCGTCTCCGCGTTCACTCGTCGCGGAGCCCGCATCCGAGTCCGTATCGCTATCCCCGTCGGACGGCGAAGTGGGCTGGATCGGCGCCGGAGGCGGCGGCTCTTGCGATTCCTCATCGATCAACCCGACGATCCGCCGGGCGAGGTCGATCGATGCCGCCGTGCTCGCGAGCCTCGGGATCTCGGACATGAGTCCCTGCAGCCGATGCACGAAGCGCGGTTGGAAGACCGCCCGCATGACGCGATCGGCCTCCTTTGCATGACTCGCCAGCGCGTCCTGCTTGCGATAGCGATGCCGGGCCAGGGCGAGGAACCCGTTGCCGAGGATGTCGGACGGGCTTTCGGTCTCGCTCACCGCCGACAGCGAGCCGTCGGCCACCAGAGCGGCCACGACCGCATCCAGCGTCCTGCGGGTGCCCGGATAGACGGCGATCAGCTCGGCCTCGATCCGGATGTCTTCGATGACCCCTTGGATGAACCGCTCCAGCGGCGTGTGCGCCCTCGGCAGGGCGAAGTCGGTGTAGCGGACATGGGCCGCTTCGTGGGCCAGATAGCCCCACGCCAGCGTCCGAGCCCTCGGGTCGGTCCCGATCGCGGGAATGACGATTACGCCGCCGTCGGTGCAGGCCTGCGTGCCGCCGATCCGCACGGGGATGCCGAATTTGCGCCCGTAGGCGGCGGCGACGATCGGCAGTGCGTCGGTCAAGGTCTTGGGTGTCATGGTGTGCTCCTGAGTGAAGAAGGGGCACACCACCCCGGCGGGGGCGGTGTACCCCGGTCGGGTGGGATGATGCGAAGCTGGCGCGGATGCGCCGGCTCGGGTTCAGGCTCGGTTCAGAAGAAGAAGCCCTCGACGTCCGCGACCGTCTCCTCGACGGGCCTGGCGAACGCGGGCTGCGGTGGGTCGTCCTGCACGTCGATGTCGGCCTCGACCGGCCCATCGCCGAACAAGGCGTCCATCTCGGCCTCGAAGTCCATCGCGGACTGCACGGCGAGCGGCAACGGCGTCACCTCGGTCGGCGTGGCGTCCGATTCCATGTCGCTGTCGCTGTCGTTCGGCACGCCGTCCTGCTGCACCGCCCACTGGCCCGCCCCGTGGCGTGCCATGCGCTCGGCGTCCGACAGCAGCAGCGCGAGCCCCATGCCTTCGTTGAAGATCGGGCCTTCGATCGGGCGGTCCGTCGGCAGGCGGGCGAACCACTGATCGAGGGTGTCCACCACCGGCTGGATCCGCCGGTCCACGAAGGACAGGCAGGCGAGCTTCTCGCGGATGCGTCGGAAGGTGCCGAGCGCACGGCGATGCAGCTTCTCCTTGCCCTCGAAGCTGCCTTCGAGCTCGCGGGCCATCTGCTCGACTTCGGCGAAGATGCCGTCGCCGAGCCCCTGGACCTCCTCCTCGAGCGTCCCCGGTTGCTCCGCCGGGGCGATCCGCACGATCTGGTAGCCGAAGCGCAGACGCGTGCCGACGACCTCCGCCGGCTCGATGGCCCGGCGGATCGGTTCCTCCCAGGCGGGCAGATTGGAGATCCACTCCTCCAACGCCCGGTCGTAGCCGGCCAGGAAGGACCGTGTTTCGGCGTCGAACTCCACCTTCAGCGCCGCCAAGCTCTCGGCGATCGACTCGGCTTGGGCATGCGGCACGGCAAACCCGCCGAGAAAGCGGGTTCCGACCTGCAGACAGGTGCGCTCCGCACCCTTCTTGATGCTGTGAAAGATCCTCAACGGCTCGGGGTCGCAGACCCTTTTCGAGCCCAGGGAGACCAACTCCTCGGGCGGGACTTCGGTGCCGAGCTTCAGGTCCTCGGCGCGCAGTTTCTTGCGTCCGGACCAGATGGCGACGTTCAACATGACCAGGGTGAACCGGTCGGTGACGTGGGTGATCGTGTGCATCGGTGGGCTCCGCGCCGAACGACGACGCACGCGATCGCCGGACGGCGAAGACGTGCGCCGCGATCGGCCGTGTGTCGAGATCGGTTAGAAGTAAAACCCGTCGTCGTCCCCGCCAAGGAGGGCGGCGATGTCGCGGGTCGGCTTGGGGTCGGGCGTGGGCGCAGCGGCCACGGTAGGAGGATCCCGATGATCCGGACCCTCCCGGGACAGGAGCGCGACGGCCCCGGTCGCATCGATGTCCGCCTGTCCGATGGCGACGTAGCCCTTGAGCGTCTTCTCGCGTGCCCGCTCCAGGGCGATCCGCAACGGCTTGGATTGGGATTGGCGCAGGCGACCGGCCGGTCCCCAACGGATCCGTGCCGTCCCGTTGCCGAGATCGGCGTAGGCCCATTCCTTGGCGGTCCCGTCGCCGTGCTCGTACCGGTAGAGCCGATAGAGCGGGCTCATGGTTTCGCACCCCAGTAGTCGCCGAAGACATCGGCGGCGATCCGGTGGATCGCCTCGCGTTGCTCCGGCTCCGCGCGGGCGGTCAAGGACTGCTGCAAGGCATACGCGAAGACGTTCGGTGCGCCTTTGAACGCCAGGCTCAAGGTGGCCCAGCGCACCAGGGTCCGAGTGCTCATGGTCACGGTCAGCTCCGCGGATTCGGTGTCGGCACCCAGGAACAGGCGCCGCACCTCCTCGGCCACGAGGATCATCTTCTCGATGATCTCCGCGGGCAGCTTCGGGACCGCCGCGGCGATCAGATCCTTCTCGGTGTCGGGCTCCGGATAGCCGACCTGCACCACCCGGAAGCGGTCCATGAAGGCGAGGTTCTGTCGCAGCACCCCTTGGTAGAGTCCCGAGCGGTCGCCGTCACCGGCGGTGTTGCCGGTCGCCACGACCCGGAACTTCGGATGAGGACGGATCACCTCCCCGCCGTTCTCGGCAATCACCAGGGGCTGACCCTCGAGGATGTCGTTCAGACCCGCCAACTCGGCCGGGTCCATCAGGTCGCTTTCGTTGAGCACCAGGAGGTGTCCGTCGCGCGCCGCCGTGGACAGGGGTCCGTGAACGAAGCGGGTGCAACTCTCGACCAATACGAACTGGCCGACCAGGGCCGCCAGCTCCATGCGCCCGTGGCAGGTCACCGACTGCACCGGCCAGGCGAGCCGGGCGGCGATCTGCAGGATCAGGCTGGTCTTGCCCGACCCGGTCGGGCCGGTCAGGAAGAGGCCGTCGCCGCCGGCCTCGTGCAGGAAGGCCAGCACGTCGCGCAGCAGCTCGGGTCTGAAGACGTAGGGCTTGCGCACCGGGATGTGCGGGTGGGTGTCGTCGGCGAAACCGAGCACTTCCAGACCCGGACGGGCCTTGACGTTGAAGGTGGTCGCGACATCGAAACGTTGGCTGGCGGTCATGGTGTGGTCTCCATCGGGTGGGTGAACCCGAGGAGACGCACGCCTCCCATGAGGGGAGCGCAGGTCTCCCCGGGGGGCTTGGGTTGCAGAGGGTTGGGGTTGGCTGTGTCGCCGAGAATCGGCCCGTTCAGCTCGCGGAGTCGTCATGTCCGGCAGGGACATCACGTTATTCGGCTGTCCGATCGGGACTGCTTAAGCATCAGTCCGGACGGGACAGCCGCCGGCCGGGGCCTGGGTGTCTTGGAATGGATCCGCGGATCCGGGGCCCGTCCTTGAGCCTGGATCCGCATGGCTAGAAGTAAAAGCCCATGTCGGTCTCGGTGGCGTCCTGCAGCGCTTCGACCTCGGCCTCACTGAACGGGACGCTTGCCGTGCCGTCCTTCAGGGTCGTGATCCTGACCCGGTCGGAGGACGCGCGGCGATAGCGCTCCAAGCGCATCGGATCGACAGCGGGTGCAACGTCCGCGAGGGCGGCCTTGTAGTCGATCGCTCCGGCCACGGCGTAGTGTAGGACCCTCAGCCCGGCGCTCTCGCCCATCGCGAAGTCGCCCAGCAGAGCGACCAGTTGCGACTCGATGCCGTCCAGACCCGACTTCAGGGTCTTGAGCGCGGCGTCGAGCTTGGCCTTCTCGGCGGCAAGCATGCGGTACTCCCCGGACAGCCGCGTCCAGGTCGCCAGCTCCATGCCGGACGGGGTGTAGAGATCCCGCTCGGGATCGCGCTCGGGCTCGTGCTTTTTCTCGACCCGCTTCCGAAACTCCAGGCAGCGCGGCACCAGGGTGTCCCGGATGAAGGTCTCGTCGCGCGGGATGCGGAAGTCGACCGCGATGCCCGGCGCCCGATGAAACACCAGCCAGCCTTCGGCGGCGTCGGCGACATGGATCTGGCACTGGACCTGATGCCAATAGAGGCGGTAGGCCTCCGAGGCGACCCCGTGCTCCAGGACCTGCAGATAGGTGCTCTCGTGCGGCACCTTGAGCTCGACCGGGATTCCGTCGTCGTCCAGACCGTCGAAGGACGCGCGGATGACGGGATGGGTGTCGGACTCGCCGCAGAGCGGCAGCAGCAGGGTGTCGTGGCGTTCCTCGAAACCCCGGCGGGCGGTGTCTTCGAGCGCATTGCCGCGTCGTACGATCGGATTGCCGCTCAGGTCCTCGGGCAACAGCATCCCGATCTTCTCCGCCCAAAGCCGCCACGGCGTCTTGTAGGGCGAGACGCCGAGAACGGCTGCGGCATCGGAGGCCGAGACCCCGGCGTTACGCCAGGCGTGCCAGTCGGGGGTACGTTGGGTGATGTCGATGACGTGCATGGGGGTGCTCCTGAAAAAACGGGGGCAACGTCCCCGAGGGGCAGCGGGTGCCCCGGGGGTGGATGATCGGAATCCGATGACCGCCGTCCGTGGCGGTCATGGGGTTTAGGCAGCCTCGGCGACGGGCGCGTCGGCGGTCTGCTCTTTTCGCGTGACGACCGACAACGCGGCCGCTTGCTCCAACTCGGCGAGGGCGTAGGCCAAATGCGCCCCGTTGAAGCGGGCGCGGGCATAGTCCTCGGCTTGACCCCAGGCGCCGACCTTGCAGGCGCGCTCCACGAGCATGGCGACCTGCTTGGCCACCTGCGCGTCGATGACGGCATCCCGATGCGCGGGATCCGTCGGGGCGGTTTCGGAGACGGAGGTCTCCTCGACGGGACTTGGCCGCGCGGTGTCGACCGACGCGGTGTCGACGACTGTCGGAGTTACCCGCGGTTGGATCGTGGTCGGTTGCGCGGTGAGGATCTCGGCCTCGATCACGGCGGCGTCCACGAGGGCATGGCCCTCGATGGCCTTGCCTTCCATCTCCTCGGCGGTGTAGCCGGCTTCCTCGGGAAAGGCCGCCCGCAGGCTCGCCGCTTTGGCGCATTTGAGCAGTTGTCCCTTCGGACGCTTCTGCCACATCTCGTTCGGCACTTCCGCGCGCCCTTGTCGGGCATAGGTCTCCGCCCAGAAGACCATCTCGGAGAAGGGGCAGCGCACGCCGTTGACCATCCGATAGACCGTCGTCTCGGCCCACTCGGGGAAGGTCACGGTGACGGCGACCTCGGTCCATTTGTCGTCGCGCTTGACCGTCCCGGTGAAGGTCTTGGTCAGCTCCGGTCCGAAACGCGGCGAGTCGAGCCCGGCCCACAGGCCGGTGCGCGCCGCCGTGATCTGCACCTCGGCGATGCCGGGCCAGACCGTTTCGACATAACGTCCGAGGGCCGTCGACCACATGGAGACGACATGCACCGGGCGCTTCATCACGTCCAGGCCGCGCGCCTGGCAATAGCGCACCGCGAGGATCACGCCCTCGGGTGTTATGGCGTTGGGGAAGATCGAGTCGGCGAGCACCGCCCAGGTCCCGGCGTCCAGGCCGATCTCGGCGAGGACGGTCGGGGCGACCGGGAGGCGGCTCGGAACGAGCGAGGTGGTCAAGGCTTGGGTCGGGCTGTTGCGGCGTGTAGCCATGGTGTGGTCTCCATGGGATGGGTGAACCCGAGGAGACACACCTCTCCCCGGGGGAGCGGCAGTCTCCCCGGGACGGGTGAGCCGGCAGGGCCGGCGGTTGGTTTCGGCTGTGTTCGGGCAAACGCCCGGGGTCAGCGGCCCCGTCGGTCGGTCTCGTGCAGGGAGAACCGAACGGATGACGCGTGAATCGCCTGTCCGCTGCGGACCGTGCGGGTCACGGACGTGGTCGGTGCGCAGGGGACAGGGGAATCGATGGGGTTTGAAGGAGGGCGTGCAGGCGCATGGAGCGACACGGCGCGGTGTCGATCCTCGGGGTGAGGTCGGTGCGTTGCGGAACGTTCGATGAAGACGGGTGCGCGATCGACGTGAAGGACTGTCGACGACACCTGAAGGCATGTGGCCTTCGCAGCGACCGCTTGCGATCAAGGGGACGCGATCAAGGAGACCTGGTTTCGGCTGTTACGTCCGGGCGGACGTTTCGGCTCCCGGGGAGCCGCGGCCAGCTACCGCGCACCTATTCCAGCGCAGGTGAAGGGCGATTGCAAGGCTGCCGCCTGGTCGAAAAACATCGTTTCAGGGCTCTTTTCACCGGTGCGAACACGCTCGTGGTCGGGATAGGCTGGCGACCCCGATCAGCCGCAAAGAGCATCCTCATGCCCGCCCCGAGAGGTTACAGCCGCCCCGAGTTCCATGTCCCCGTCACCCTGCAATCGGCACATGCCCACCGCGTCGTCGGCCGCAGCCTGATCCGTGTCGCGCGCGCCCTCTACGGGATCGACGTGGTGCTCCACGCGATCGGCGATGCCCGGCAAATGGAGGAGGTCGAGGGTCTGGTCGATGGCCTGCTCGGCGCCTTCGCCGAACGGTTGGATGCAGAAATCGCCCGCGTCGAGGCATTGAAGAGCGCCAACGGCATCGCCGCCGTGCCGCGCTACACCAATCCGAGCCGGGTCACCTTCCGCATCTCCTCGCCCCAGCTCTCCCAATACGCCAACCTGATCCAGGCGCTGGACCGCCTCACCGTCGGCATCGACACCCTCTGGCTGAGCGGTCTCTTCAGCAACCGCCAGCGCGCCGATGCGGTCTACACCTGGCGCAACGAGCTTCTCTCCGTGGGTCGACGCATCGTCGAGATCGAAGCGCGTGCCCGTGATTTTGCGCGCCGCCAAGGCAAGGATGCGGAGATCGCCGCCGGGGATGCCGCGGCCACATCCGTGGTGGTGATGGACGAGCAGGGCGAGTTGGCGGGAGACGAGGAGGAGGTTGCCACGTAATCAGCTTCCCCTGAGCTCCGTCGATCCGGTCATGGCGATCGCCGACGTTCGCCTGTCGGCCTGTGCCTGCGGTTCGAGCGTCAGGCGGGCAGGCCACTTGATCGGAGTCGGCGTCGTCGAGGCGTCACCAAGCCCGCGTCGCCGTCGTTGCGCGGTCGCCCCGTGAGGCGGTCCCCGGCCTTACGGGGTCGGCACCGTCTGGTCCAGCCACTGAACGACGGTCTCGATCAAGGGCTCTTCATATCCCTCGAAGAAATGGTCCGCGCCGGGGATCTGCACCTGATGATAACCGGGGTTCGCAGGGGCGGTCTCGGCGCGTTCCCGGGCCCCCGAGACGACCGCCGGCAGATCATTCTGGCCGAACAGGTCGAGCATCGGGATGGTGATCCTGCGCACCAGTTCGACGTTGTCGCGACCGGCCTGAAGTCCGCTGCTGGACATGCCGATGGCCACATACGCATCGACGTCGTCGGGACGGGCGGCGAGAGCGTCGTTGACCATGGTGGCGCCGAGACTGTGCGCGACGATGACGATGCGCTCGGCGCCCTGTGCCTTCAGGTAGGCGACGGCGGCAGCGAGGCGTGGCGCACTTTCGGCGATGAGCGGCGCGTAATCGGCCCCGGTCGCCTCGTTTGCCAGGACCGGCATCTGAATGGCGAGGGTGCTCCAGCCGTCCCTGGGTAGCGCGGTGCGCAGCGGATAGACCACCTGTGGCCAGTTGGGGTGAACGCCGATGCCGTGCACTATGATCGCACCCCGGCCCGAGTCCTCTTCGGCCTCGGTATAAAGCCCAAGGAAGCTCGCCTCGCCGGCCTCGAGATCGACGGCCTCGCCGTCCATCAGGCTGTCGACGATCTGCTCGCGCCAACGCAGCTCTTTGCCGAGATCCGAGCCGGTCGTTTGGATCGGCGCAGCGGCGGTGTCGGCATATACAGGTCCGCTCGGACTCGCAACGACCAAGGCGAGCAAGATGGACAGGGTGGGCAGGGTTGTCGGTGTCTTCGTCATCGGTTGGCCTCCTGTGGTGTGCGGGTCTCGGTGCCGCGGGGCGCATCTTCTCGACACACCGCCCCGGGTAAGCTCGCGAGTCTCCTCGGATTCAGGCGCATCGCCCTTTTCGGCTCGGAGTTGCTCTGTGCTCCGAACGATCACCATAGACCGAGACCGGGCTTGTCGCGAGTCGGGCTCTCTTCGATCCGGTCTCCGCAGGAACGCGGCATTTAAGGGCGGCAGATCAGCGGCGGGCCAATACCCGATAAAGGCGCACAGGCTCGGCCATCGGGCGTCCTCATTGCTCCTCTCCGGGTCAGTGGGGCGAGCCAGCCCAGTGCCGCTTGGCCCCGCAACCGGTCAGTGCCGAAGAGACCACGAGTGACCGTTCGATCATGATACCGGTCACACGCCGTCCGGCGACCAACGGACCTGTCACGACCCAGATGGTCGCTGCCCCTGTGAACCAACGAGGCGGCAATCCAACGGCTAGCGGACACTGCGAGCATCGTCGCCTTCAGCACCGCGGCCGCCCCCGTGCGGCGGATTCTCACCCACATCTGCGAGCCCGCCGATCCGCCGCGAATCAGCTCGGCCCGTGGACTGCCCGCGTGGGACGACCCGCTTGTCGAGGCCGTACCCGACTGGAATGCTCTGGCCCAACCGCAATCCATGTAAATCTTCGACCGGCAGGTGCAGTGGTAGCCTCCTTCCATCGCTTGGTCGTGCAGGAGACGCGCCCCTCCCTGCAACCGCTGTGATCGTGCCCCGCCTCGCAGCGCCAAGGCTCGCGAGAGTGTCCTCCCAACCGGCGGTTTCCTCCCTGCGGGCCTCCCCACCGGCCACACTGTGTCCTTGCAGAGCACCTTCCTTCGATGCTAAGTTTTCCTGCGTCCCCAGCCGCCGTGCGGTCGAATATCCTATCCCTTATCCCTTATCCCTTATCCCCAGGATGTCGCAACGGTCAGCCGTTCTGCGTGCGGATCACAGCAACGCGTCGCGTTGTCTTCCCATCATCCCCATCATCTCGCAGGTCTGCTTATGACACACCGATTGTTCTCGACTGCATTGGTCTTGTTGCTCCTGGTCGCTGGGATCGCGCTGGCGACGGACTTACCCTCTGATCGCCCCTACGTGACCTTTAATGCAGCGAAGCAAGATGCGATGACGCCGGAGATGGCGATCGACAAGCTGAAGGCAGGTAATCGCCGGTTCGTTGACGGAACCATGCACAACCGAGATCTCTCCGCCCAAGCGCAGCGCACGGCGTCTGCTCAGTATCCGTTTGCCGTGATCCTCTCGTGCCTCGACTCGCGTTCGGCGCCGGAGATCATCTTCGATCAAGGCCTTGGCGATCTCTTTGTCGCGCGGGTGGCCGGCAACGTGATCAGCGACGACATGCTCGGAAGTTTCGAGTTTGCGACCAAGGTCTCGGGTTCCAAGGTGATCGTGGTGATGGGTCACAGCGCTTGCGGGGCCGTGATGGGTGCCTGCGATGGCGTCGAGCTGGGCCATCTCACCGGGTTGTTGGCCAAGATCATGCCTGCCGTGGATGCGACACCGGTCTCCGCTGATGCGCAACGCAACGCGAGCAATGCCGACTTCGTCGAGGCCGTCACGGCGGCCAACACCAAGCTACAGGTCGCCGAGATCCTGCGCCAGAGCCCGATCCTCAAGGCTTTAGTCGATCAAGGCGAGATCAAGGTGGTGCCGGCGATGCACAATCTCAGCACGGGTGAGGTCGAGTTTCTCTGAGGTGCTGGAAGAGGCATTGGCTGTCTGCAATACATCGTGCGGTGCTGCGATTCGTGGTGGATGGGTTTATGTATGCCGGCCCCCAATGCATCTTCCGGGCTGTCCCGATGGGCATCGATCCAGATAGTGCTGTTGACGTACTCAGCGCCGGACATGGCGCTCATCCCCGGGGATTTCGATCTTGTCCACCTTGACGCGCTCGTAGTCAGTCAAGGTCTCATCAGTCGCACCCGGAGGAGAATCAAGCGGGAGTTGCGGGGACGGCATATGTAACTCGTAGATCTACTCAGTGTCTGCTGCCCACTCGATTGCGGATCCTAACCAGCAACGCGCCAGCGCCGGCAACCGGCCAAAAAAGACCCTTCGGGACCACAAATCTGAGCGGCCGCGACAGACCGCTCCTGGGGCCGTGCTGTCCCAGAGCAGTCGAATAGGCGTGACTGCTTTCAGACCATGCCGCTGACCGGAGCTCCGGCCATGCTTCCGTTTCCCCTTGCCACGATGATCAAACAGACGATGGAGACTGCCGTCGGCGCCTCCCGGCCGCACATGAGCCGTGCGATAAAGGGAAACCGATTGGCCATCGATGAGATCCGGACCGTTCGCACTCCGGCGCATGGAAAAGCCCCTTACCTGGTTCCCTGCGGGGGCAGCAGCGCGACCGGAGCCCTGTGTGATGCCTTTGCGATGCAGGAGGTTCTCGCGCAGGGGGGCGAGGTGGATTGGATGGTCTTCGCCACCTCCAGCGGCGGCACCTGGGCTGGACTTGTCCCGGGGCAGCGGATCTTCGGCTACCGAGGCAGGCTGCTCGGCATCAGCATCGACGGGCCGTCATCCGCGCTCGCGTTACAGGTGGCCGTCCTGGCGAGCGACGCAAGCAGGCGGACACGCATTGATTTCCGGGCTTCGCGCACGAAAACGTCCCGGCTTGCGTTCTCGGCCTTCGGGGGCCTTTTGAGGGTGAGCGGTCTTGCCGAGGGCGAGGGCTATACTCCGCACCCGCCGATCGGGAGGAATCGGAGGCGGTTGTTCGGATGCCTTCCTCTTTGACGCGGCCCGGTCTCGCAGCATCCGGCGGCAGCGTCGCGGCGAGCTCGTGGGCAGCGTCGAGCGGCTTCAAGCGTCGCCGTCCTCCTTGGGGAGGGCATGGATCACGACCAAAACGCTCACCAGAACGACAGCCATCCCTTCAGCCAGTCGACAACGTCGTAAATCCGTCCAACGAAGACATCTTTCGGTCGATAGGCCTTCGCGGCCGCTGGGCTCATGGCTGCCTCGATGGCCTCGGTCAACTGGGTGAGACGACGTGCGTGGATACCGCAACGCGCCTGCAAGGGGTCGTGCAGAAAGCCCGAAAAAGCGGCGACGACGGCAATTGCGACCGTCACGACGAGCAGGGTGACGACGACGAGCGTCGGTGATGGATGAACCGGGAACATCGCGTAGAAAAGGCGCCCGGCCACCTCGCCGAGAGCGAACTCGGATATCGCCTGTTCCCGGGCGACCGCCCGCGCAATCGCTGCACCGGCGGAGATCGAGCCCGGCGTGAACTGACTAAACGCGACAACCCCCACGATCGCCGCGAGCGTCCCGGCCGTTATGTCGGCGGCCACGTTGCGGGTCTGCACATAGATCGTAATCGGTTCCTTTGCCGCAGCGGCAACACGGCGGAGAAAGGGATCCGATACCTCCCCCGGGCGGGTCGGCAGCGCCAGCAGGTCCTCCATGATCCTGCGTGTCAACGCCTCCTGAACCTTCGTCGGAAAACCGAGATGGCACCGCAACAGCCAACGCGCGGCCCGGCGGGCGCGCATCAGTTCCAGCAGGAGTGCGAGCACACGCAGGAGGAAGTTGGGGAATCCCATCAGGAAATTGATCGGCGCGACCAGCACGTCGATGCCCCATGCGCGCCGGTTTAATGCCAGAGCGCCCGGCCAACCGTAGTTGGACTCCACGAACGCCGGGATCCTCCGCCTGCAGGCGGCAAAATATCGGTCCGGTGGGAGATGCGTGTCGGTTACGCGCTCTGTCACTGCTTTCGCCGAGGGTTCGACAACCGCTGTCTGCGGCCACAGGATCGCTCGGGCGGTCACACCGGGCAAGGCTCAATCCCAGCGTGACTCGGCCTCCCGCCGGGAAAATGCAATCATCCGCCCGTCGGTCAACAGCGCGCGGATGCGCCATGGTACCCCCTCCTCGTCGAGCTCGACCAGGCCGATACCGCTGCCATTGAGTAGGCGGCGGCCTTGAGGGGTGCCCTCGGGTTTGCGCGGAATGACACGCATGTGCCGCCGCCGCGTCAGCCAATTCAACGGCGAGCGCGGCGAATAAAGCCATCGGTTGGCACGGTCGAGCACATCCAGCAGTTGCGACGGAAACTCGTTGCGTATCGCGCTGCTGCAGATCTGCCAGATGTCCGGCCCACGCACCCGACCGCGCAGCTCGACGTCGTAGACGAAAGAATAGTGGACATCGCCCGAGAGGACCACGAAGTGCCGCGGGGTCTTCGGGTGGCGGAAGATGTTGAGGATCGCGTGTGCGGCTCCCGGATGGGCCATCCAGTTCTCGGCATCCACCAACAACGGTTGACCGAACCAGGTGAAGATCCGCTGTATGGTCTCGATCAGCTTGACGCCGAAGATCGGTGTTGGCGAGACAAGCAGCACGGCCGGCTGCCCTCGCAGCGTCTGCTGCAGGTCGGTCAGGGCCTCCCAATCCATCAGCCCGGAGGGTTTGCGGGCCGCCGATTCCGAGCGCCAGCGGTGGGTCCGGGTGTCGACGACCACCAGCGGCGGCGTGGTCGGCCAGCTGTAGTGCCAGTGATCGAAGCGCAGCAGGCGGTCGATCAGGTCGTCGTGCGGCTTGCCGCCGGGTGAGTCGAGACCCGCCTGGACCTGGTCAAGGAGTTCTTCGTCGAAGGCATCCGGGCTGTTACCCCACGCCTGGTTGAGCAGGTAGCCGAACAGGGCGTTGCCGATCACCCGCTTGGAGAACGGATGGCCATAGGCCACTTCCTCCCATTCGCGGCTCAGGTTCCAGTCGTCGGTGATGTCGTGATCGTCGAAGATCATCGCCGTCGGCACATGTGCGAAAAGTCGGCGGACCTTCGGCAGCCCGGCGACGAACTCTTCGATCGCCAGGCGTTCGGTCCGGTACAGGAACCGGGAGGCGACATCCAACTCGGGCGGCGGATCCAGGTCGATCAGCGGCCACAGCGCCGGTGACCAGACCAGAAGGTACATCGCCAGCGCCTCCCCGAGCGTGATCAGGTGATTGTGCGCGCTGTTGGTCGTGAAGACCGGTTTCTCGACCCCGCCGAACAGCACCTCGATCAGGGCGTAGTTGCGCTTGTGGCGCGGCAGCAGCGTCTCGCGCCGGTAGAAACCGGCCGGGTGACGGTAGAGGGTCTGTGCACTGTCCAGCCAGGTCAGGTCGCAGCCGGCCAATGGCTCGTCGGGCAGCCCCAGCATCGCGACCACTTGGTGGATCGCATGCAGCATCGGACCGGCGACATCGTCCGCATAAACCTGATCCCCGGTCAGCACCAAGGCCGAAGGCCAAGTCGGCAGCTCGTCCGCGGGCCCCGTCTCCGCGGCTTCCCGCCCAGCCGGCAGAGAGCCCCGCCCGAGGCAGCGGTTCAGCAGCCGATCGGCCTCGACCAGACCGTCGCCCCCGGTGTGGTGCGGCTTACGGCACGACCCGTGCAGAAGGCTACCGATCCGCGACGGCAGCACGAAACCGAGCGAGGTCTTTCCCGGATAGCAGAGGTCGGGGGCCAGATCGGCGCAGTCCGACCAGCGGCCCTCGGGTGCCGTCAGGGATTGTAGTTGCACCACGTAGCTGATCCAGAGATCCC
The DNA here is from genome assembly GCF_021228795.1 of Thiocapsa bogorovii. Classification (NCBI taxonomy): domain Bacteria; kingdom Pseudomonadati; phylum Pseudomonadota; class Gammaproteobacteria; order Chromatiales; family Chromatiaceae; genus Thiocapsa; species Thiocapsa bogorovii. The sequence continues at coordinate 5,474,983 of NZ_CP089309.1, read as the reverse complement.
GCGGCAACGGCTCGTCGAACCGTAGATCGATCAACAGGTAGTGCAAATGCGCACCGGCCGTCAGACATCGCCAGCCCGCCTGGCCGGGTGCGAGCACCCGGTCAAGCGGTTGACCCTCGTCGGGACCAATCGTGATCCGCGCGCGGACCGGCTCGCGAACGGCCAGCCAGAGAACCAGCCGCTGCGGCGAGGACCGGCGCAGCATCGGGCCGGCAAGAACCAGCGGCAATGACTTTCCGGACGCTGTCATGGGTTCGATTCCCCATCAGGCGGGCTTCGCAGCGTCATTTCCAATCCCCGATAAGAAGATAGGATCCGCACATCGGCGGACGCTTGCTCGCCGGGCAATGAATGGCGTTGTCACGGGGTGTGCGCGAATGCGACATTGAAGCGCCAGTCTAACCCGGAGGAACCCAGAGCGGACCTGACTCGCCGTGAGTCGCCCCGTGAAACGGGACCCGGGCGGCGACACCACCGGTGCCGCAATCGATCTGCTCGCCGTTTTCCTTCGGAGTTGCTCAGCCTGATCATCGACGCAACGTCTTGAGGGAGTCGTCACTCAGCCAGGCTCGGACGGCCTTCAACAGTTTCCGGGCAAGCTCCGGTGGCGGTCATGTCTCTAACCCGAGCTCCTTCATCGCGTTCGGCAGAGGGGCGATATGCTCCTCGGGGATGACCGTGCAGTCGGTAGCCCAGTCGTCATGCGCGTGCAGTACGCTTCAACTGCGCTGACGCCCACCATACGCGTGCCGGGATGGAAGAGACCCGAGTCGAGAGCTGGAACGACCTCCAGGAAGCGTTGTTCGCCGAGGCCTGGATCCCGGAACTTGGACGCTACCGCTCCCGGTACGCCTTCCGCGGGCTGTCCGACCGCGGCTATCGACTGGAAACCACGCTTTTCCGGCTGGGCGGCGATTATGCGGGCCTGGAGCGCCATCTGCTGCGCAATTTTCGCAAGTATGCCCATCGTCGCGTCGTGGAGCGGGACTCGGTCTGGCACTGGCTGTCCGTGGCGCAGCACTACGGCCTGCCGACACGGCTCATGGATTGGACCTACTCGCCCTTCGCCGCACTGCATTTCGCCACCGCCAACATCGAGGAATTTGACCGCGACGGCGCAATCTGGGGCGCCAACTACCTGCGGACCCACGAGTTGGTGCCCGAGCGGCTGGCAGAGCGCCTGGCGCGAGAGGGTGCCAACGTCTTCACCGTCGAGATGCTGTCGGAGACAGTCAAGGGTCCTTGGAGGAGCTGGACGCGCTCTGCCCGCGACCCTTCGCGCTGTTCTTCGAGCCGCCCTCCATCGACGATCGCATCGTCAATCAGTTCGCCTTCTTCTCGGTGATGTCGGACGCCAAGGCCACCATGGACCACTGGCTCGCCGAGCATCCGGGTCTAGCACGCAAGATCGTCATCCCCGCCGGTCTCAAGTGGGAGATCCGCGACAAGCTGGATCAGTCCAACGTCACCGAGCGGGTGCTGTTCCCGGGATTGGAGGGGCTGACAGCGTGGCTCAAGCGCCATTACAGTCCAAAGGAAGAGGATCGAGCACCAAGGAGGGGTTCACGACGAAGCGGAATAGAGGTCTCTCGGGGCTTGTCCGACTGACGCTCTGGGCTCGGCCCTGGCGGCCGCGTTTGGCAGAAGGGCTACGGCTTGGACAAGAATGCACGGGCAAGTCCGCTTTCGGCACGAGCCAAGGGTCGGGGCTGCTATTCCAGCGCATTCGACTGCGCTGCCATCGCAGTCTTCAATTCAGCATCGCCGCCATCACCTACGCTTACTTGCTTTGTCCGCCTCACCTTGATCACATTTAGAGATAGCCAGACGATCAGGAATTCCGAAAGCGACGCATATATTGTTGTTGTCACGTTGGAGTCCTCACGTTCATTGCCTACCGGTTATTGAACGACGGGAGAGCCGGTCCGGTTGCCCGTAGCGGCGATATTTTGCGCTGAACGGCATGTTTGCTCCGTGCCGGATCCTCCGGCGGAGGTGGCAGGACGAAGCACCGTCAGCCATTGACCACGGCGTTGCGACCATGTGCGAGCGTGGCCGGCCACCACATCAAACCCTATCGGATCGGGGCTCAGCCCATGGCCACGGACCAGATCGATCAGCAACAAGAAGAAGGGACCGGTGGCCTGGGCGAGGTCTTCCGCGCCTTTCTCAAGCTCGGGCTGACCTCCTTCGGCGGTCCGATCGCTCACCTCGGCTACTTTCGCGACGAGCTGGTGGTGCGCCGGCGCTGGCTGACCGAGGCGGCCTATGCGGACCTGATCGCGCTGTGTCAGTTCCTGCCGGGGCCGGCGAGCAGCCAGGTCGGCTTCGCGCTGGGGTACTTGCGCGGCGGCTTGGCCGGCGCGCTGCTGGCTTGGGCGGCGTTTACGCTGCCGTCGGCCGTGTTGCTGCTGGCGTTCGCGTTCGGTGCCGATGCCTTCGGTGGCCCGATCGGGCAGGACGTGATCCATGGTCTCAAGCTGGTGGCGGTGGCGATCGTCGCCCAGGCGGTCTGGGGAATGGCGCGCACGCTGGCGCCCGACCGGGAACGGGCGACGATCGCGCTCGCCGCCGTGCTGGTCGTCGTGTTCGTTCCGACCGCGTTCGGACAGATCGCCGCGATCGGCGCCGGGGCAGTCGCGGGGACTCTCCGGTGTCGCCGGGTCGATCGGAATGCTGCCGGGCACCTGCCCGTTTCGATCTCCCGGCGCGCCGGGATGGTGCTCCTCGCATTGTTCTTGCTGTTATTGCTCGGACTGCCCGCGATCGCCGCCTTGTGGTCCCTGCCGGAGCTCGCGCTGTTCGAGGTCTTCTATCGGGCCGGCGCCCTGGTCTTCGGCGGCGGGCACGTGGTCCTGCCCCTGCTTGAGATGCGGCTGGTCGAGCCCGGCTGGGTGAGCGCCGACGCCTTCCTCGCCGGCTACGGCGCGGCGCAGGCCGTGCCCGGTCCGCTGTTTACCTTTGCCGTCTACCTCGGTGCGATCGCGGAGCCTGGATCGAACGGGATCCTTGGCGCGGCCATTGCCTTACTCGGCATCTTTCTGCCGGGCATGCTCTTATTGATGGGCGTGCTGCCGTTCTGGGACAGGCTGCGTCACTACGAAGGTGCCCGCGCCGCCATGGCCGGCACCAACGCCGCGGTCGTCGGTATCTTGGGTGCAGCGCTCTACCAGCCGGTGTGGACCGGCGCGGTGTCGTCGCCCTCGGATTTCGCCGTCGCGTTGACCGCCTTCATCCTGCTCACGGCATGGAAGGCGCCGCCCTGGCTGGTGGTCGTGGTCACGCTTCTCGCCGCGGTGGCGCTCGGCCTCGTCTCCCAGCCCGTCTGAGCGTCGCCGGCCGTGATGGTCTCCCCGGTTTGCGGTCGCTTACTCGAACGCCGCCGCTTCCCGCTCAAGATAGGTCTGGTGCGCGTTGCGCCCGGACAGGGCCTCGAAGTCCGCCAAGCCCTGCCACGGGGATTGGTCCAGTCCTTCGATGGCATCCTGGAGCCCCGTGCCTTCCTCCGTCGCCCCGTGCCAGCTGGTAGGTTTCGCGCCGGCTGCCTGGCGGGCTTTTTTGTGCGTTCATGCCGCAGTGGCCGCCTGTGTGGCCCAACCGTCGCCGATCCCGGCGAGGCGACAGACAGGTAAACGCGCGTAGCTGTCACCGAAGGCGCTTAGCCCAGGCGCGTACTGACGACCCACTCCTGCCAATAAGCCGAGCCAGCCAAATGACTCTTCCGCCCCATTATGTAGCGCTCTACATAATGGGGCGGAGGGGACACGAATACCGGCGACTCGACTGCCAGCAGACCGCGTCCACCGAGTCGAGCAGACTCGTGGCAACAGTCGGCTTACCGCCGGACGCCGGTGATGGCATCGCCGGCTCCTGCCCTTTGGGGTCTCAGCGTGCCGACGCCGATGTCGCTTTCCGGAATCCGCCTTCACAGGGGGGTGCTGACCAATCGGTATCGGCGCCCTCGGCACGGTTCAACGCGGGTAGATTCCGAGCAGGTTCCGCACGCGTTTCCAGGGTTGCAGGGTCACGGGAACCCGGTCGGCGCCGCGCTCGAAGAAGAATCCGCTCGAGGATCCGTCGTCGAGGTTGATGGCGCGATCCACCCGCCAAGGCGTCGGGACGTCGGGGAAAGCGAGCATTTCGCCGCGCTCGGCGAGGGTGAGACTGCTTGTGGTCGTACCGATGACCCAGTGTCCGCGCCAATCCGTAGCGATGAAGGTACGCCGCCGCGGATCGGTGGCCGACAGGCCCCGCACCGGGCGTGCGTTTTCCACGAGATAGGGCCCGGTCTGCAACAAGGCGGCGATGTGCGGGTGATCTCGGAACCGGCCACGCCGGGCGAGGTGGATGCCGCGCTCGTCGCTGTCGATCACGCCGCTCAGGAGTTTTGCGGTCTCTCGAAGCGATTGATCCGTCGTCCTTTGGGAATCACGAGCCCGGACGGCTGGCGATCGGGATGGAAGAAGCCGCCGTTGACCCCGGCCACGCAGCCCCCGCTGCGGAAGGCGGACTCCAGTGTCGGGTATGCCGGCTCGGGGCCGGCCCCTAGATCGATGACCTCCAAGCGGAACGCTCGCGAGGTGAAGAAGGCGATGTGTGCGCTGACTTGTTTGCCGTCGGACGGGCGCGCCGCGGTGCGCTTGGCGTAGGCGAGGTCCGCGCCGATGTCCTGCCGCTGCGACTCCCCGGCAGGCGTCCAGTCCGCGGCGAGCGCGTTCGAAGCCGGCAGCAGAAGGGCCAGGAGGAGAATGCGCGGCCACGCTGGACGGGCGTTGAACGACCGGCCTTTCATTGATCCTGCATCATGGCGTCGAGTTGCTTCCAACTCAGATAGAGGCGTTGCCGGTATCCCGGCAGCTCGCGGAAGTCCCAGCGCCGATAGAACGCCTTGGCCGGCTCGTCGATGCAGTCGAGGATGACCGCCACGACCGGGAAGATTCGGCTCGCCAGGTGACAATCCACGAGCGCCTGCGCGAGCAGGCGGTGTCCGAGACCCAGACCGCGGTGACCTACGTCGACGCCGAGCCAGGCCAATACCGCCACCGGTAGATCCCGGCGGGGCAGGTGTCGGATGAGCTCCGGGGGCAGGTCGGAGAAGTCGACCTGAGCGGTTGCGAGCGTATAGAACCCGGCAATGTCGCCCGCTGCCGCGATCAGCGCCTTCGTTGCAGACAGGCGCTTGTCCTGATTCTGCAGCGCCTTGGTGGCGAGCCAGTCGTCGACCTGAGCTTGGCCGCAGCGGAACGCCGCGCGCGGGTGGCTCTTGCGAAGGGCCTCCAGACGGTAGCCGTCCGGGAAACGGACAGCGTTCATTCGCCCCGCATCAAGGCACCGAGTGCGTGCTGCGCCTCGGTGAGCCGAGCCGGCTCGTCGAGTGCTTGCCAAAAGGCGAGCTGCTCGTCGGCGGTCAGGGCGATGACGCGCTGCTCCGCGGCGCTCAGCTCGCGTTGCGCCTGCGCGACGACGACCGTGCGCACGTAATCGCTGATACTGACGTGGCGCAGCTTCGCCGCCCGCGCAACGCTGTCCTTGCTGACGGCGTCGAGACGGACCATGAGAGTGGTCGACGGGCTGGTCATCGGCATCCTCGGATCGATCATGATGCCGGAAAACGTATAGCGCTCTGCAATACATGTCAAGAGTCCCGCCTACTCGGCCGGCAGAGCCGGAAGCGTCCCGCGCCACAGCTCGGACTCGACATCTTTGCGGACCTCTTCGCTGTCGAGTCCGTCGCTGCGTTGCACGGCGCGCGTCGTCGCATCCGCCCGTCCGACGGCATGCACGGCCAAGGGGCTGCCCCCGCCGGTCAGGTCCTCGACGGTGAGGGTCTCCGGGGTCGGGAAGTGCCCGGTCTCGTAGAGGATCGCCAGCCACTCGTCGAGATTGACCTGATTCCAATCAACCCGTGCAAAATCCCGGATGTCGATCCCGGAGCACTCCGGTGATTGCGCCTCGCCCCAGTCGCGCCCGAGTTGCGGGCGGATCTGCTGGTTCAGGATCCGTGCGAGCGAGGTGTTGAAGCAGCAATAGCTCTCGCGCTTCTCCACGCACCAGGTCAGCACCTCCTTTTTGCAGTAGGATCCGACGCGATGACAGGCGCGCAGCTCGCGTTTGGCACCCAGCTCGAACTCGCTCTGCTCGCAGGTCCAGATGATTCGGATCAGGATCATCACGACCGTGTAGATCATGTAGGCATACATGGCCCAAGCCATGGCCGTGCCGAGCCAGGCCGTGCCGCCGCCGAGCTGCAACACCGAGCCTTCCGCCACCGCGCCCCCGCTGACCGCCACTCCACCGCTCGTGGTCGAGAACAGCGCATTCACCGCGGCATCGCCGAAGAGCTGTGCGGCCCATTCCGCGGTCTGCTTCAGCAGGGCTTGTTTGACGGCGCTCAGGCCGACCTCGGCCGCGGCATCGGTGGCGGACGCCGCGGTCTTGCCGGTGAAGCTGTTGGCCACGCTGGTGAACGACTCCTTGACCGCGCTCCAGGTGGCGGTGACGGGTTGGCGCAGCGTCTCCCACGAGCCGCGGATCGCCGCTCCTTTGTCGAGCCCCATGATCGCGGCATCGATCTTCCCGAGTGCGAAGATCAGACTGATGTAATCCGCCAGCGACACGCCTTGGGGACGCGTGCAGCAGTTCACGATCTCCCCGACCGCGCGCTTGCATTGATGGGCGCTGCCCGAGAACACCCGACAGGTCCCGCCCGGCGTGCACTGCATGTCCGAGACCGCCATCTGCACCGTCTGCAAGGCCCCGACCGCCTTGGCGAAGTCCGCGGATTGCTCCTCGGGAAATTCCGCGCAGTCGGTGCCGAGGCAGCGCACCGGACCGGCACAGTCCAGGGTGCGGTTGCGCTCCAGAACCGGGATGGTGCGCGCGGTGCCGCAGTCCCAGGTCTCCTCGAACAGAAAACAGGTTCCACGGTTGTCGACGGCCCCCTCCACACACTCGGACTTGATGAAGCCGCAGGCGGGATCGGCCTCCAGGGCGATACAGTCGGAGGGTTGATCGCCGTCGTTGTAGGGACACTGCAGCTGCCCCTGCGGATCGGTCCAGCATGGCATCGGCCCTTGGTTGAAGCCCGAGCAGCTCGCGGTGACCTTGATCTGCGTACAGAAGGGGTTTTGACCGGCCACGGGCGGGGCCGCCATGGCGTCCGGGCAGATGCGCACGTCGGCGTTCTCGTAGCAGCCGTCGGCGGCGAGCGGGGGCGAGCCCAAGCACTCGACACTCCCGCTGCAGAAGTCGCTGCCGAGGGTCTCGAGCAGGTCGTAGCAGCCGTCGTTTGCGCCCCAGAGACTGCGCAGCGGCCGGGAGACGTAGCGGATCTCCACCTCGAGTCGGATCCCGCCGGTCCAGGCGGCGTCGTAGACCTGCGGAATGCACCAGGCGCAGCCCGGCTCGGGCAGGGTGCCGTCGTCGAAGGTCCAGACATGGCCGTGGCGCAGGGTGAAATCGCCCCCGTTGCGCAGCGCCTGCGTCATCGGCTGCGCCGAATAGCCGAACGCGGTGCTCTGCACGCGGTTCACGCCCGGGAAGGTCGCCGTATACCGCCCTTGATAGCGCTCGAAGAAAAATCCTTCCTCGGGTTCGGGCTGCGCCGGTCGGTCCTCGAAGGCAAGGGTCACCCGAATATCCGTCACGCGCGACGGATCGCTCACCCCGAAGCCGCCGTTCAACGGCGTCTGCAGGGCCAGCACCGCGGATCCATGCCAGGACCCAGCGCGCGCAAGCACGACCCGCTTGCAGCCGGGTCCGCAGTCTTCGAGTGCAGCACTGCCCGTCACGGTGACGAGGCTGTCCGGCGCGGGCAGTTCGTAATCGTGATACCAGGAGCAGGACCCGCCTTGCGGGGTCAACCGATCGCAGGTGCGCAGGTCCGGGATGTGGACCTCGCGGGTCCCGTTCTCGAAGGTCGTCTCGGTCTCGCAATGGCCGAAGGTCTCGGCGATGGCCTCGAAGTTGTCGAGCACGTCGTCGGTCTGCACCCACAGCGGGTCGATGCGCACGTCGGGACTGGAGCGCTCGACCGAGCCGCGCAGGGTGCGATAGGCCTCGCCGGTCGCCGAGCCCTCGGAGAGCAGCGCACCTTGGGCCTGTTGGCCTTGGATCAGGGTGCCGTGGTCATTGCCGTAGAGCCCGGAGAAGTTCGCCGAGTCGCCCCCGGCGGCGCCGGGGAAGAGGGCGTCGAGACGCAGATCCCCGCCCGGCAGCGTCAGTGTCTCGCCGGAGAGCGCCGGCACCGTCAGCGCGCCGGCCGCCGCGCGTCCCGTTTCCTTGCCGGCGTCGATGGCGTCGGCGAAGTCGTCGCCCCAGACCAACGCCCACGGGGTCCATGCCAGGGCGATGCAGAGGAGGCCGGTCAGGACCCGAACCGGGAGGGGATACCGCTCAGAAGGTCGCACAGCAGTCGTTCCAGCGCCACAGCAGATAGAGATGGTCCTCCCCGAGGGCGGGGATGTTGCGCCATTCCCCCCAGGTCAGCGGGCTTTCGCCGATCACGTGGGCGCGCTGCGTCTCGGGCAGGGGGTAGAACATCGAGAGCTTGTACTGGCTCTTCGGGAGGAAGGGCGCGAGCGGTGCGCCGCACAGCGCGTCGTTGCCCATCGTGCGACGCGCGAGTCCGCGCCGATGCAGGGCCGCCAGCGACCGGGCCGAGGCCAGACTGGTTTCGCGGGCCCGCGAGCCGACGGTCGGCCCGCGACCGGTGAAGGGGTAGAGATTGCCCCAGGTCCCGGCACACCAGAAGAGCGCATCGATCGGGGTGCCCGCGGTGGACGCGGCGGCATCGGCCAGGCAGGCGGCCAGGGCGACCGGATTGGCGAGCCAGGCGGCCTCCGGGTTGGTGAAGAAGGCCAGCTCGTCGTGGTTCCAGGTCGGATCCAGCTCGGAGAGATAGAGCAGGTCCAGATCGACGTAGCCGTCCGGGTTGCAGCGGTCGTCCCAGAACAGATCCAGCAGGATCAGGAGCGGGAAGGCGTACCAATGAAAGTTGTAGAAGGCCGTGTCGCTCGCGTCGTATTCGGCTTGTCCCGCGGTGCCGAGCAGACGGCGACTGCCGAGCGGCAGGCGAATTCCGCCCAAGGCCGGGGCGCAGCGCGGGGCATGGACCAGCTCGATCAGCCGTGCGGGCTCCCACATCCCGACGGTGAAGCCCGGATGCGGCACGCCGAGACCGTCGTTGCAGGCACAGAAGGGGACGGAGGCCGCACCCGCCGGTGCGGCGCCGCCGAACAGGGGCATGCCGGCGATGCGGATCGGAAACAAACAGGCCCAGCAGACATCGGTGATCAGCTTGCCCGAGAACAGCTCGGCGTCCGGGCAGGCGGGGTCGGCGGCCCGAACCGGGGACTGCGACAGGGCGAGGACAACCGCGAGCAGTCCGGCGAGGCGGGGCAGGGTGGGTGCCTTCATCGGGGTTCCTCCGGCGGATGCTCGCGCACCAGGAAGACACGCCCCGCGGCCTCGACGCTCGCCGGCACGCGCTCCAGGGCGAAGCGTTCGCGCAGGTCCGGGGTCAGCAGATAGACCGTCTCGTCCAGGGCATCCTCGAGCGCACGAAAGCCCTCCCAGCCGGCCTCGCGATTCAAACGGGTCGCCAGATACACCGGGCGCAGCGCCCCGGCACTGGCTCCCAGAGCACGGGCCGTGCGGACGTGGGCCGGCTCGGTCGGATCGAACACCACCAGACGCAGCCCGAAGGCCAGACGATCGAGCGGATTGAGCTGCTCGCCGGAGCGCACCAGCAGGGTGCCGTCCGGCAGGGCGATGTCGGCCTTGGCCTCGATCACGGGATCGATCACCCGCGTGCGGGGCTCCCGCGCGGTCGGCAGATGTTCGAAGACCGCGCGCGTCCAGTAGCGCGCGAGTGCCTGCTCGCGCAGTGCAGCGAGATCGAGCGCGGCGACCCGGCGCGCGATCTCCTCGAGCATGTCCGCCTCCGAGATCGCCTCGACCGGGCCGCGCACGCCGAGATCCCCGGTCCGACCGGCCGCCACCTGCGCCTGCAGCCAGGCGGGATCCGACAGGCCGGCCACCCGTGCAATTTCCCCGTCGGGTCCGGACAGGATCATCAGCGGGACGGCCTCGGCGCCGGCTTCGCGAAAGGGTGTCGGATCGAGCGCGACCGCGGGCATCGGATCGAGCCCTTCAAGCTCCGCGTGGATCCCGCGCATGAAGTCGATCAGCGGTTCGCCTTCGCCCACACCGCGAAAGACGACCCGCATGTCGGGTCGGGCCGCCGTGGCGAAGATATCGCGCAGGGCAGCCGCACCCAAGGCGCGCGAGACCAGGAGCGTGATCGTCTGCGTCGGGGTTGCGGTCGCGGTCGCTTGCGCGTCGGGGAGGGCGGGCACTTGCGCGGTGGTCAGTCGGTGCAGCCGTTCGCGCTCGGCCGTGCCGAGGGTCTCGCCCGCGCGCGCCGACGCTCCGGAGCCCGCCCGCAACCAGTCCGGGAGCGTCGTGCCGGAGACCGCCTCTTGGACGGCTCCGGCCTGGTCGCGAAGCGCCCGCAGGTCAGAGCGCTCGCTCGCCTGAACGGAGGCCGTCGAGACGAGCTGAAACGATAAAGCCAGCAGGGCAGGGTAGCGAAGGTCAGAACACTGCATAGGCCCGCCCGATAATCTGATGACGGGGCAGCGGCCCCCAGTAGCGCGAGTCGAAGCTGTCGCGGGTGGCACCCATGATCCAGAGCGCATCGGCGGGGACCACGACCTCGCGAACGAACGTCGCCACGGGCCTGCCGGGCGTGCCGGCCAGATCCAGTCCTTCGCCGACCGTTCGGCCGTCGACCCGAGTAGACTGTTCAGTGACGGCGACGGTGTCTCCGGGCAATCCGACAACCCGCTTGATGACCTGCATCTGAATCGGAAAGAACGGCGCCATGCGCTCGCCGGCGGGGAAGGCGTAGAGGCCGTCGCGCTCGAGGGCACTGTCGTGGCGATCCACGAGAAAGACCGTATAGGGCGGCAAGCACTTGTCGACCTGATCGTTGATGGCGATGCGATAGCGCGTCCCGAGATACAGCATCAAGGCCAGCACGACGAGCAGCACCGGCAGACCGTGTCGGATGGTGCGCGCCAGGCGAGCCTCGGGTGAAGCGGCAATGTCCGTGCGTGCGCTCATGGCTGCTTCCCCGACAACACATAGGCGTCCTGCGGTGCCGCCAGCACGGCCTGGGCGTCCAAGACCAGAACGCCCCCGTCGGCGAGACGCACGGCGGTTGTCCTGAGGTCCGCAATCGCCTCGCCCACCGCCTCCGGCGCGATCCCCTCCAGGGCGGCGGCAACATCGACGATCAGCACCGGCGGGCGGGTGGCGATGGCCTCGCGCAGCGGCCGGGACGCGATCTCGGCACCGAGGTAACCGCCGGCGAGGGCCAAGAACGGGATCACCGCGAGCAACAGGATGCCGTCGGTCTTTCCCGCCGGAGCGGGCAGGGTCTCAGGCGGCATCGGACGCCTCCGTCTCGGCCCCCGCAAGCAAGCGGTTGATCGCCTGCTCGACGCTCATGCCGCGCTCGCGCAGACGCCGGATCGCCGCCACGTCCGCGGGCTTGGTGGAGTAGAGCAGTTGCCGGAAGGGGTCCACCATCAGCCGACCGATTCCCGCGCCGCTGTCTGTCAAGGTCATGATCTCGGAGTAGGCACCGGGAACGGTGTGCACGGTCTTGAGCATCTCCGCGCCCGCGGCGGTCATCGGCAGACGGTGATCGGCCTTGAGCCGATCGATGGCATGGCCGGGCTGGGCGAGCAGCAGGGTGTGGGCGCTGTTGTCGGCGATCGCCCGCCCGGTGGGGTTGGCGTAGAGGTCGGCAAGGGACTGGGTGACGGTGATCGCGGCCCCGTTGTACTTGCGAAAGCGCCGGTAGCCGTGCTCGATGAAGGTCGCGACATCGCCTTGGGTGAGCAGATCCCAGGCCTCGTCGATCAGCACCAGCTTTTGGCGAGAACGCTCGCCCAGGTACATCGCCTGCTGGATCTGGAAGATGAGCTGCAGCAGGATGACCTGCTGGAGGTGTTTGCGTCCTTTGAGCTCTTCGAGCTCGAGCACCACCAGATCCGCGCTGAAGTCCATGGTGTTGCGCCCGTGGAACCAGCGTCCGTATTCCCCGCGCGAGGTGAAGGGGTAGAGCTGCACGCCGACGTCCTGCAGGCGCTCGTCGGGGCAGGCGAGCATGGCGGCGGCGATCAGATCGACGTTCATCGCCGTGCCGTGGGTGTCCCACAGCTCGCGCAGGGCGCGCTTCAGCCCGGCGGTGCGGTAGTCGCCGAGCGGCTCGGTCGGGGCCGCCATCGCCGTGACCATGGCAGCGATCACGTCGGCGTCTTCTTCCCACGTGTGCAGCAGCTCGAAGGGATTCAGCACGATGTCCGAGTCGGCGGTGAAGGCGACGAACTGCCCGCCGAGTGATTCGCAGAGGTTGGCGTAGCTGCGCCCGACGTCGATCACCCAACAGCGCCCGCCGACACTCAGGTTGGTCGAGAGCAGCTCGTTGGCGAGAAACGACTTGCCCGAGCCCGAGGAGGCGGCGATCACGGCGTTGTAGTTGGTCGCCGAGTCGAAGAGGCTCAGATCCACGAGCTGACCGGTGCGCCCGATCAGGTTGAGCACCGGGGTGCCGGTGCCCTTCCAGTCGCCGAAGACCGGCATGAGCGCGACGGCATGGGCGGCGGAGAGGGTGCGGTAGCGAAAGCTGGTGCGGATCGCCCCGCGATCGGCCCCGAACGGCAGACAGTTGAGGAAGAGCGGCAGCACAAAGAAGCGGTCGGTCAGGATCTGAAAACCGAGCTCGCGCCAATAGGTGCGCAGATTCGAGGCCGCACCGGCGGCCTCCTCCGGGGCGGTGAAAAGCACGATCCCCAAGTACGCCTGCAGCGGCCGGTCGCCGTGATCCAGCCGGGCGAACAAGGCGTCGAAATCGCGCTTGTTGTGGGCGAGCCTCGGCATGTAGTGCGAAAGATTGCCGCTGACCTGATGGGCCGCCCATTGCGCGCGCGAGGTGAGATTCACCCGGGTCGCCTCGGGGTCCGGGAAATGCAGGTTCAGGGTGATCAGCGCATTGTGGCGCACTCCGCGCGAGCCCGAGAAGGAATCTCCGAGGAAGCGCGCGGCCAGCCCGAAGCCGGCCCGATCGGGAAAGCGCTTGACCGAGAAGGTCTGGATGCGCTGCTCCCCGAGCGTGATCCCCTTGGCGTCGACGTCGATGCCGACGTCGTAGTCCAGATACTGATCGCGCACCGGACGCCGGGCATCGCACTCGGGCGTGATGCGGTCGCGCCACCCCGCCTGCGGTCCCCAGTTGAGCAGGGTCGTCATAATCCGCACGTGGCGATCGGCCGTGAGGCTCGTCGGGCGCATCCCGGCGGTGACCAGCACCTGCAGGGCGGTCGCCTGCAACTCCCGGGCATCGCGCAGCTCGTGGGCGCTCGGCTGCGGGGCGGCGAGCGGCAGCTTGGCGGTGACCAGCACCTGCAGCTCGCGCAGACGCAGATCCCCGGACGGGGAGAGCGGGGCGGTGCTACCGGCGCGCAGATAGGCGGCGGTGCGGCGCGTGGATTCGCGCAACAGCGCGGTGGCGGTCTCGATGCGCAGTCCTTCTATGCGGGCGACGGTCTCCTCGACATCCGGCGAGGTCCAGAGCGCGACCTGCAGCAGGGTCTCGGGCGGCCAGTCGAGATTGCCGAGCACCAGCAGGCGGTCGGCGTTGGACTGATCGGCGGCGGACAAGGGCTCGCACAGATAGCCGAAGGCGAGCGACTGGTCGTCGAGCAGAAACAGATGGCTGTCCGGGTCGTAGGCCAGGGTCGGGAAGAGCGCGTTGGCGCGCGAGCCGGTGAATCGACGCAGGTTCGTCATGAGAGCTTCTCGGTCAGTTGGATGATCGGGGGCTGCGTCGAGATCCAGGTCGCGCGGCCGCGGCGGACCATCTCCCGGGCGCGGCGGCGGGCGCAGTCGCTCAAGGGTTTGCCGGAGGGCGAGCGCACTTGGACCGGGGCGGTGCGGGATCGGCTCATGGCGTTCTCTTCTCGTTCGGGTCGAACAGCACGATCTCCTCGACCCGGATCATCGGGTCGGAGGCCCACGGGTCGGGATTCAACATGCCGTGCGATACCAGGCGTGCGCCGCGCGCGACGAGCCGGGCTTCGCGCGTGACGATCAGCGCGTCGCCGCGCTCGGCCGCATGCAGTCCGAAGACGGCGGTGTGCGCTTCGCTGGCCTGCTCGGTCGCGGTTGCGGAGGCCGGTTCGAACACCGGCTGCGTGTGACGTCGGATGTGCGCCGCGCCCCAGGCGAGCGGGTCGACCGCGTCGGCCGTGAAGAGCGCGCCAACATCGGGGAGCAGGATGGCCACGCCGTGCGCGGTCGTGGCGACGGCGAGGCGACCGGTACCGTCGCGTGCGTGCGCGTCTGTCGTCTGCGCGTCGTCGGACGGTTCAACGGGATATTCCGCTTCGCTGCAGAGCGCCGTCGGTTCGGATCCGACGTCGGAATCCCGGATCGGCGCACAGCGGGTGACGACGAGCGTCCGGGACCGAGACCCAACGCCGGCGACGCGGTGCCGTGCCAGTCGATAGGCGACGAGGAAAAGACCGTCCGCGCGATCCGGCGCGAGGGCGATGGCGCGATCGAGCACCGCGATGTCCGGATCGTTCGGATAGAGCAGATCGGCGGTACGGGTGAGCCAGGCGTCGTGGTTGGCGAGCGCACCGTCGATGACCTGCCGTGCGCTCGTGCAGGCCGGAGCGCGCGGGGGGATGCGCCGGCAGACGTGGACCTCGCCCGAGCGCGGATAAACAACGAGATCGCCGACGCCGGGCAACGCGCCGATCAGAGATTCGGGAAGCCGCGGAGCGACCTCGGCGTGCGCGACCGAGACCGCCATGAGGAGAGCCACGCCGGCAATGGCGCGCCTGTCGAATCCGACCATGAAGACCTCGCGTGGAAAGGGTCCCGTGGTCGGGACCCGGCAATGGACCCGATGGTCGGGGTCCGGGCGATCGGAAGACTCCGATCAGAGGACGGGCAGGGTGGCGGTGACGACGCCGTCGACGATCGCCGGGGCCAGGAACATGCCCACACCGGCGGCGATCCCCAGGACGAAGCCCATGATCGACTGGCGTGCGGCACCGGCGATGACGCCGATGATGATGAAGATCACGGCCACCACACGACCCAGAGAACCGCTCATCCAGCCGGTGAGCAGGGTGTAGAGGGCCGAGAACTCGGTGCCGGTGGTTCCGGCCGTGGCGGTCGCGGAGATCGCCACGACAACGAGCGTCGCGGCGATGCCCGTGAACAGGAGGGTCCGGCGGTCGCGGCCGGACAACGGGGGCGGGGACAACATGAAGCGCTTCTCCGAAGGGTTGATGACCGCGCGTCGCGCGCGGGTTCGAGGGGGCCGATCGTCCGGCCTGCGCCGGACCACGGTGTTCAGGCGCCGCGCTTCTGCTCCCGCGGCAGGTGCACCGGTGCGTGTGCCGGATCCGCCCCGACAGCATCCGGGGGCATGACCGGCGGACCGCTCGGCGCGGGCGATCGCGGCTGCACCTGCAACGGCCGCAGCACGGTCAAGCGCCCGTGCGCAGTGCCGTCGTAGTGCCAGTGCTCGCGCAGCACCTCGATGTACACCGTGGAAGGCGGATACAGATCGCCGGTCGCATCCTCCCAGGGGGCGATCCAGGCCTGCATCGCCGAGGCGGCGGCGCGTTTGGGTTGATACTCGGCGGGGCGTTGGTCTTTGGCCGCCACCGGTTCCGGGACGGGCGCTCGGGTGGCACAGCCGCTCAGGGCGGCGAGCGCCGAGAGCATGAGCGGCAGCGTGAGGCGTGAGGTCATGGCGGTCTCCTAATCGCGCAGGCGTGTGGTCCACGCCCAACCGGACCCGGCTGCAAACCCGCTTTCGGTTTCGATCGGCAGGGCGCGTGCGACGGACGCGGGCGGTGGCCCGGCCCCGTCGCTGAGGCTGTAGACGGCGCTCGGCGGCAGACAGAGCGGTTTGCCCGGATAGCCGGGACAGGCGTATTCGGGGTTGCCCGAGGCGCAACCCCCGAGCAGGGCTGCGCACAGCAGCAGGGGTGTGGCATGGATCATTCGCCGCGCTCCTCGACTGCGGCGAGCCAGGCTGCCAGGTCGGCGGGGCGGCCTTGATGCAGGCGCCCGTCCGGCGCGATCAGGAACGGCGTCCCGCGAATCCCGAGGATTTGGGCCGCGATCAGGGTGCGTTGGGCAACCGACTCGCCGCATCCCGCCGCGGGCTCCGTGAGATCCGCCGTCAGCCCGCCGAGCAGCGCGTCGCGCGCCTGCTCGGGAGCGGATCCGGACAGGCACGCCAGCGCGAGCACGGCGCGCTGCGAGGGCTCGCCCAGAACCGGAATCGGGACGAGCCGGAAGCGATAGGTCGCGCGCAGCGGCGCCAGGTCGGCGTAGAGTGCGCTGCAGTGGGGGCAGAAGGGATCGACGAACACCACCACCTCAGGGCCTTCGCCGAAGTCGATCGCCCCCAGATCGGCCACGTCGAGCTTCAGTCGCGCCAGATCGATGCGCCCGGCGAGGCGTTGGGTCTGATCGAACGCGGTGAGCTTGGCCCCGTGCCAGAGATCCACGGCACTGCCGCGCAGCACGTAGCGTCCGTTCTCGGAGAAGAACAGCAGCTCCCCGTCGGTGGTCTCCACCGCCTGCAGCCCGCCGGACGGCAGCTGGGCCATGCGCGCGATCGAGGCCCTCGGCAACGGCTCGGCCATGCCGGGGTTCGCGAGCGACGACGCCGCCGCCAGCCCGAGGGCGGCCAGCGAGGCAGCGAGGTGTCGGGCAATACGCCCGGGTGTCTCGTCGAAGGGTGAATCGAGGTTCTGTCGCATGCCGCTGCCCGGTCGGTGAAGGTGCGGACAGAGTGCCGGCCGACGGGCGTGACGGCGATGGCGCTAAGCGATCGAAAACGCGGCTTTACTCGCAGGTGTGTCGGCCGTTGCGCAGACGGCGCAGCGGGGAGGTCGTCAAAGCGCCGCCGGCCTTTTTGTTCACAATCCCTGTGGTCGGTCGTGTGGATAACCTGTGCTCGAGGTGGCTAAGCGCCGGACAGGGCAGGGCGGAACCTCCGCCGGTCGAAGAATGCCCGGGGGCCGGACGGCCCCGGCGAGACCGTGCGCGATCGTGCGCGGTGGATCCGGGGAGGGTGGCGTGTGCGTTGTGCGAGTGGCGGATGCCAAGCGGTCGAGTCGGGGTCTTGTCCGCGTGCCGAAGCGTCTGCAGGCGCTGGATGACGGTGGCGTCCCGACGCGCGCAGTTCGCTCCGGTGTCGGACCGGGAGGCGACGCGCGCCGGGATCCCCGGTCGGGCGGAATCGGGCGCGCCGGATCGTGGACCCTTTCGGGGTGTCGTGCGAAAAGCGGGGGTCGCGCGCGACGACGTCGACTTACTGACGGTTCTATGACGGTTAATATACCGGTTAGGGGGAACTGTGTTCCCTATCAAAGAGAACTCGGTTCCCTACCGACGGAACCGGGTTCCCTGGGGACGGAACCGGGTTCCCTACCCATGGGCACGGTGTTCCCTACTCCGGATAGGGCACTGGGTTCCCCTGCGCTGTGTACAGGGTTCCCTGAGACTCCGGTTTCCTGCCCTCGCCCGGGAACTGGTGTTCCCGATTCCAGGCACCCTTGATCCTTCTGCGCGGACAACAGAAGCCGGTAGTGAGTCGCTCGTCCGGGTTCGCCTCTCGCGCGCTCGATCAGGGTGCCATCGGGCCTGCCCAGGGCCTTAATGATGCCGCGGCGGCTGAGCTCCGTTATCCGTTTCAGGAGACCGAGGGGGCGAGACACTGCTCTCCCCGTTCGTCGGCATACTCAACCAGCGCGAGCAGCACCAGCCGTTGAGCGAGCGTCAGTCTCCGCCGACTCAAGGCCCAATCGCGCGTCTGCTCGGCGCGGCGTTGCAGCAGTTCCATGACCTCGACATCCAGAGTGCGAGCGATGCGGCAGACCCAGGCTTGCGAGGCCCCGGCACGCTTGGCCATCTCCGCCCGGGTCCGACCGGGTCGCCTGCTCAGGTAACGGAGGTTTCCTCCGATGGTGCTGTTCATTCCGGGCTCCGAATCGTTGTCTGTGATATCCGGGCCGCCGGGCCAGCCGCCGACGTGGATCACGGGAGGTGCAGAACATCGGGGCCTTCGCCGTCGCTGGCGGCGCCTTGGTCTGGAGCAAAGGCACGGGTGGCGGATTTGTTGAAGGCGAGGACGCAGATGCACTCGGGCGGCACCCCTTAGGCGAGGCCAAACATCAGCCTACCCAGCAGATTGGGCGTCTAACCGGAGTCGGAAACCGCATAGTTCAGACGATGGCCGCCCAGATGCTCGATCGTCACACGTGATCTACGAACGCTGCGCATCCAGAAGAGATAACTGAGGAAGGGTTACTTTAAAGCGAGGATAGCAATCTCTTTAGAGCGAAATCACGGTCTGTGAAAACTTCTGCTTCTCTTGAAAGAACGGCAAGAAGAATAATAAAAATAATTTTTTATAGATATCTATGATCGATAAAACATACATTACTTCATGTTATGTGCTTATGAGTCGAGCGATTTTGTCTCGCGTTATTATGTTTTTTCTTGACAACAAACAGCGAAAACCAAAGTATATATCTCGAAAGAGCGATCTTTGCGCTGAGAACCAAACCATCAAAGGCCACCGGGTGCACAGGCTGCGCTCCTGCAGTATGCGGCGGCGATCGCGACAGCTCCGATACATCAAGGACATCGACCCAATGAAAGAACCCCTTGCCCTCACACTCCAGGACGCCGCCCTGGCGCTGTCGGTGAGCCCGCGCACCGTGCGCCGACTTCTCGACGACCCGAACTGCGTGCTTTCGCGCATCAGGATCGGCCGTGCGGTGCGGGTCAGTGCGGCCAGCCTGCGGCAGTTCGTAGACGGGGAGAACGCTCCGAGTAATAATCCAAACCGCGCGGGGCAGGCTGTGCGGGAGAGAAGCACATGCCTAGAAAGCGTAAGCAAGACCAAGATGGCCTCTATCGTCGCTCCGACTCCCAGAAGTGGTGGGCGTCCTACACCGACGCGAGCGGCCAGCGAGTTAGATGCTCTACTGGAACGAGCGACCGGCAGGAAGCCGACGCACTCCTTGCGAAATGGAAGCTCGAAACTCACCGCCAGCGACAATGGGGCGAACAACCCAAGCGCAGCTTCGAAGAGTTGATGGTCGTCTATCTGAACGCAACGGCCAGGCACAAGCGCAGCGCCGAGACGGACAAGTATCGCGTGATCGCGTTGCGCGGGCACTTCAGCGGCAGAATCATGCAGGAGCTCGGACCGGCGGATGTGCGCGGGTATGTGGAGCGCAGACGGGAGCAGGGAGTCAGCGACACGACGATCAATCGGGACTTGGCGCTACTGTCGGCGGCGATCGGGTACGCCAACGTCGAGCTTGAGTGGATGCTGCCGAATCCCGTCGCGGGTCGCAAGCTGGCCGAACCGGAGGGGCGGGTGCGCTGGATTACCCGCGAGGAGTCGGTTGCCTTGATCGCGGCTGCAGGGAGAGCCCCGCGAGCCCCGTTCATGGCGGATCTCATCACGGTTGCTCTTTATACGGGATGTCGGCGAGGGGAATTGCTCGGTCTCGATTGGGCCCGCGTGGATCTCAAGCAGAATCTGATCCACCTTGAAGGACGCCATACCAAGTCGGGTAAGCGACGCAGCGTCCCACTGTGCGAAACCGCACGCGCGGCGATTCTGCGCCGTGCTCGGTTTCGCGCCGAGCATTGCCCCGACAGCCAGTGGGTGTTTGCGTATCGTGACGGCCATCAGGCGAAGGATATTCGCGGTGCTTTCTACTCCGCCTGCCGGGCGGCAAACCTTGCCGACTTTACCTTCCATGACCTACGCCACACTTGCGCGGCTTGGCTGGTGACCGGTGGTGCACCGCTCGCCGAGATCCGGGATCTGTTGGGACACAGCACGATCATGATGACCGAACGTTACGCCCACCTCGCCCCGGAAAATCTCAGGACGACCGTCGGCAGGCTCGATATGTCACGTTTTAGTCACGCTCCGGACGAAGCTACCGAATTGGCGCGGATCGGATGACCCAAGCCTTTGAAAGTATTGGTGCGCGAGGGGGGACTCGAACCCCCACGGATTGCTCCGCTGGAACCTAAATCCAGTGCGTCTACCAGTTCCGCCACCCGCGCGCGCCGCTATTCTACTGCGGATCCGAGGAAAGGGTTAGTTTTGGACGAGACGAAGAAAGGCGCCCGGAGGGCGCCTCACCGCGAGATGTTGCCGATCGGCTCCTCAAGAGCCAACCGGCATTATCGATCAGGGCTTGACGGTTGTCAGGCCGACACTGACCCAATCCTGCATGCCGCCGCGATACCACTTGAGCTTATGAAGTGGGTAGCCGAGATCGACGAGGGTCTTGATGTTTTCGGTGGACTGTCC
Organism: Thiocapsa bogorovii; assembly: GCF_021228795.1. Classification (NCBI taxonomy): domain Bacteria; kingdom Pseudomonadati; phylum Pseudomonadota; class Gammaproteobacteria; order Chromatiales; family Chromatiaceae; genus Thiocapsa; species Thiocapsa bogorovii. The sequence continues at coordinate 5,454,534 of NZ_CP089309.1, read as the reverse complement.
GCACCAAAGGCCGTTGCAGAAGAGCACGAGGGTCTTCGCGTCGGTGAAATCCCACGAATCGCTTTCGGCGTCGTAGGTGCCGTCGAACTCGTCCGCAAGGATCTGCCGGAAGGCATCCGCTTGCTCGGGCGTTTCGAAGGTCCCGGCGGCATCTGAGCTGATCCTGTTCCAGGGAATGTTGATCGCGCCCGGGATCGTCCCGCGCATGACCCAATCGGGTGTACGCGAGTCGACGACCAGGATGCTGTCGTCACCTTGGGACTTGCGGCGCAAATAGTCCAAAACTTCCAATTCGCCGATGGTACCGATGCCGGGAAGGGCGACGATGGGCTGGACGCAGAAGGGCGGGCAGCCGCGATCGGTCTTTTGGAACATCGCGGGAAGTGTTGCGTCACGGTCATGCCCGCGCTGAATGGTCACGGTTTGGCCGTTGTGGATGACATCCACGCTCTCGAGGTCGGCCGAGATCCGATTGTCGGCAGCGAGCACGGAGCCAGCTAGGGTGCTCGCGAGGACGATCAAGAGCATCGTTGTGGTGGTCTGTTTCGGCATCGTTGGTCTCCTTGTTCCGATTTGAGAAGGGCGGCCGTCGCGGGTCTGCTGCGACCCGGTCATCCCGTCACTGCGGTTTTTTCACGTAGGTAGGGAAGGTCGCGCCTTGCTGGCCGATGGCTTGTTCGTAGCCCATCTCGCCTTGACGCCTTGCGCTGTCGGCCAGAGCAATTGCGGCGGCGAAGTCGCCGGAATTGGCGAGGTCCTGCGCCTCTTTGATCATCTTGCCGGTGTCACGCCACTCGCCCCCGACGGAGCTCGCCTTCTTGCGCGCAGCCTCGGCTGCGGCGATCGCCGCTTCGGCTTGCTTTGCCGCGCCGCCGTCGACGGTGGCGCCTTGGGCCTGCTCGACGGCGAAGGTGTCTTGCTTCATCGCCTTGAGGGCCAGTTCTTTTGCCTTGGTGAATTGGCGATCGGGCATGATCGCCTCTGCCTCTTTGATCAGCGATGCCGTCTCCTCGGAGGCGACACCGGCTTTTACGGCGGCCGCGTATGCGGCCTGGGCCTCTTCGATCGCCTGCTCGGCTTCGGACCTGTGGGTCGCCCATGCGCTGGTCATCGGCAAAGCGAACAACAGTCCTCCGACCAGGATCGTTTTGAATACACTGCGAATCGACATCTTATTGGAACTCCTCTCGTGCGCTCTCCAAGAGGGCGCGCCGCAGGCGGGCGCCCTCGTGCCTTTAGCGGTCGGCGTTATCGGCGTGCTTTATTTCCGTGCCCTGGGCCCGTTGAGCTCCAGCCCGTTATTCATGTAGGTCATGAAATACTCAAGGTTGCGATATTCATCGCCCTGCATAGGGAATGCTGCCGCCCGAACCTGCTCGTTGCAGCCTTTGTAGCGGCGGTGCAGCGTGCCCATCTCGCCCCACTTGGAGCGATACACCGGCCAGTGCGTGGTGTGTCCGTAGGCGGGGCTCAGTATCTCGGTGCGCAGCGTCGTTCCCGAGTTACCGAAGTGGCAATGGCTGCACGAGAAGTTGAACTGGCCGCGCCGTGCGAAGTAGAACTCTTTACCCGCCTCGTAGGCCGCCAGCGCACGGGGATCGTCCTCCGGTATCTCCACGTTCGTGACTTGACCACGGGACTCGTAGGCCATGTAGGCCGTGATGTCCGCCATCGGACCCTTTGAGTAGTCCAGCGGCTTCTCACCATTGGCCTCGAGGCACTCGTTGATGGCGAGCGGCAGGGTGATGACCATCCCGCGATCCTTATCCCAGTAAGGATACTTGCCGACAATCGCAGGGCCTTCCGGGAAGCAGTCCGCGTAGGTCTTGCCGTTGGCGAACGGCGTGTTCCACATCTCCTCGCCGTTGGTCAGTGCGTTCTCGTAAGGGGGGAATTCCTCGATCGCCTCCCAGTTCTCGCGCCCGACTGCATCGATGGAATAGACACCGTTGGCGAACTCCTGCACGGGTACGGTCGGGAAACGCTCGGTGAAATAGGCTTGGAAAGTCGCCTTGTCTTCCTCGGGTGTCGATGCGAGGGCCGGGGCGGCGAGCGAGTAAGCAAGACCGACAGCGGTGAACGACAGCAATAGCTTTGACATTGTTGATTTGCCTCCGGGGATCGCTCTTAGAGTGTCCAGACGTACTCGACGACGTCGACGAATTCCTGATTGGTCAGGATCTCGTGCTTGCCGAACGGCGGCATGGCGGCCTCGGGGGTCTTGACGGTCGCGTCCCAGATCTGACGGGCGAGGGCTTCCTTCGTCGGGTAACGAGTCTGCATCGCGATCAAGGCGGGACCGATGGCACCGGGGCTTTCGGCGCCGACGATCATGTGACAGGCGATACAGTTGCCTTTGCCGCGGTCCTCGGCAACGGCTTTGCCCGCAGCGGCATCACCGTTGAGATCGAGTTGAGGCATGTCGGTCGCTGCTGCGACGACGGCGAGTGTGGATAATCCAAGGCCAAGAGCGATAGCGCTCGCTCGGATCGGGCGTTGGGACAGCATGCGTGTAGCCTCCTGAGGTCTCTGCTGTAACGACATGGGCTCGGAGTTGCTCCGGAGCCTGATTTCTTGTCTGATCTCCGCGTCGTCGCGCGGTCATCCCGCGGTCGTTCGGTGACGCCGCGATGTTCTGTCGGACGAATCCTATCACGTCGAATTGAAAATGTCCGACTCCCAAAGTGCGACGGATAACGAGATTTCGCGCACGCGGCTCCGATCCACGGCGTGCCCGGAGATGGCATTCGGGACCGATGACCGGGCATACTAGTCGGGATTCATCACGCCGCCGGCCCCAGTGGCAGGGGGCGTACTTGCAGCCAAACGGAGGACTCTAAAAGCAATGTCACTATCAAGAAGAGAATTCATGCGACTCATGGGAATCGCCGGCGCTGCCGGGATGTTCCCCTCGTCGGTCTTCGCGGCAAAGCGGATGCCGGCGGACCTCTACGAGGTGCCGAAGTTCGGCAACGTGACCCTCCTGCATATCACCGATACGCACGCCCAGTTGAACCCTGTGTACTTCCGCGAGCCGAACGTCAACCTCGGTATCGGCCCGGCCTTCGGGCAGGCACCGCATGTGGTGGGCGAGGCGTTTCTGAAGCACTTCGGAGTGGATCCCGGCGGCATCGAAGCGCATGCCTTCACCTTCCTCGATTTCGACGCCGGTGCGGAGAAATACGGCGCGGTCGGTGGCTTTGCACATCTCAAGACGTTGGTCGATCGAGTCCGTGCCGAGCGCGGCGACGGCAACAGTCTGCTGCTCGACGGCGGCGACACCTGGCAGGGTTCGGGGACCGCCTACTGGACCCGTGGTATGGACATGGTCGGCGCATGTAACCTGCTCGGCGTCGATGTCATGACGGGTCACTGGGAGTTCACCTATCTCGACGAGGAGGTGATCAAGAACATCGCCGAGTTTAAGGGCGATTTCGTGGCCCAGAACGTCAAGGTGCGCGAAGAGGCGCTCTTCGACTACCGCTTCGCCGATTTCCCGGGTTTCGACGAGGATCTGGGGCGCGCCTTCAAGCCCTACACGATCAAAGAGGTCGGCGGGGTCAAGGTCGCCGTGGTCGGGCAGGCCTTCCCGTACACGCCGATCGCGAACCCGCAACGCTTCATGCCGGACTGGACCTTCGGAATCGACGACAGCTCGATGCAGGAGGTCGTCGACCGGGTGCGTGAGGACGAGAAGCCGGATCTGGTTGTCGTCATCTCGCACAACGGGATGGACGTCGACCTCAAGATGGCCTCGCGCGTAACCGGGATCGACGTCATCTTCGGCGGTCACACCCACGACGGGATGCCGGCGCCGACCATCGTCGAGAACGCCTCGGGCAAGACCCTGGTGACCAACGCCGGCTCCAACGGCAAGTTCCTCGGCGTCATGGACATGGAGGTCAAGGACGGCAAGCTGCAGGATTACCGCTATCGCCTGCTGCCGGTGTTTTCCAATCTGCTCGCCCCGGACGCGGAGATGGTCGAGTACATCGCGGGCGTGCGTGCACCCTATAAGGCACAGCTGGAAGAGGAGCTGGCGACCGCCGAGGAGACGCTTTTCCGCCGCGGCAACTTCAACGGTACCTTCGACCAGGTCATCTGCGACGCGCTGCGCAAGGTCAACGACGCCCAGATCAGTCTCTCGCCGGGCTTCCGATGGGGTACGACGGTACTGCCCGGTCAGAAGATCACCATGGACAACGTCATGGATCAGACCTGCATTACCTACCCGGAGACTTACCGACGCGAGATGACCGGCGCCGACATCAAGCTGATCCTCGAGGACGTCTGCGACAACCTCTTCAACCCGGATCCCTACGTCCAGCAGGGCGGCGACATGGTGCGGCTCGGCGGGCTGGATTATGTCTGCGATCCGACCGCATCGATGGGCGAGCGTATCCTGGACATGGCGCTTGACGACGGCACCAAGATCGAGGCCGACAAGACCTATGTGGTCGCCGGTTGGGCGACGGTCGGCAGTCAATCGCCGGGCGAGCCCATCTGGGAGACGGTCGCGACTTATCTGCGCGATATCAAGACGGTCAAGATCGAGAAGCTCAACACGCCTAAGCTCAAGAACGTCACAGGCAATCCGGGTATCGCGGATTACCCGTTCATGTAACTCAGCGGGGTCGGCGGCTCAGCGCCGCCGATTCCACCCCGGCCCGCGGGGGATTGCTTCGTTCAGGTCTCCGTCGCAGCCCCTCCCGCGAGCCACGCGTGCCCCGCGCCGCACCTTCCGATCTAACAATTCTTCGGATAGATAGAAAGAATGCTTGTATCGTTGACGCAGCTTCCCACGACCCACACAATCGCGCGCTCCCAGAGCCCGGCGATCGCCTGATCGAATCATCCCATCGGGGACACTGCGCCCCTGTCCGCCGAGACCTCCCGGGTGCCGCAGGCCCGGACCTCACGTGCCGTTCTTCGATGCCGATCGATGGTGTCCCGTCTGGCGCGCGTCGGACGATCAAAAACAACCGCCTCCAAAGGTACCCTTATGAAGCAACACACGGTCGATGCCATCACGGCACATCCGCGTTATCGGGAGCTGATCGGCGCGCGTAAGCGCTTCGCTTGGACCCTGACCGCCGCCATCCTAATCATCTATTACGGCTTCATTCTCGTCATCGCCTTCGAGCCGGCATGGCTGGCCGTTCCCGTCGCCGAAGGCTGGACCATGACCGTCGGCATGCCGGTCGGCATCCTGATCATTTTGAGCGCCTTCATCCTCACGGGCGTCTACGTGGCCCGCGCGAACGGGCAGTTCGATCGTCTCACCAAAGAGATCCAGGAGGATTTCGAATGACACGTCTCGGAATGTGGGGCGTGCTTGCCGCCCTCTTAGTGCCCTTCGGGCTGGCCGCCGCCCCCGCCTTGACCGGAACGGTCGTTCAGAGCAGCGTGAACGTGACGGCGATCGTCATGTTTGTCATCTTCGTGGGCGCGACCCTGGGTATCACCTATTGGGCGTCCAAGCGGACCCGCACCGCGAGTGACTTCTACACCGCCGGTGGCGGCATTACCGGCATGCAGAACGGCCTGGCCATCGCCGGCGACTTCATGTCCGCCGCATCTTTCCTGGGTATTTCCGGCCTGGTGTTTGCCTCCGGTTACGACGGCCTGATCTATTCCATCGGCTTCCTGGTCGGCTGGCCGGTGATCATGTTCCTCATGGCCGAGCAGATCCGCAACCTCGGCAAATTCACCTTTGCCGACGTCACCTCGTACCGCTTCGGTCAGACCCAGATCCGCACCATGGCGGCCATCTCGTCGTTGGTCGTCGTCGCCTTCTACCTGATCGCTCAGATGGTCGGTGCAGGCAAGCTGATTCAGTTGCTGTTCGGGCTGGACTATTGGATCGCGGTGGTGTCCGTCGGGCTCCTGATGATGACCTACGTCATCTTCGGCGGCATGACCGCCACGACCTGGGTGCAGATCATCAAGGCCGTCTTGCTGCTGTCGGGCGCGACCTTCATGGCCGTAGCTGCACTTGCCGCCTTCGACTTCTCCCCGGAGGAGATGTTCAGACAGGCCGTGGAGGTCAGTCCCAAGGGCGACGCCATCATGGGCCCCGGCTCTCTGGTGAAGGATCCGATCAACGCGATCTCATTGGGGCTGGCCCTCATGTTCGGGACCGCCGGTCTGCCGCACATCCTGATGCGGTTCTTCACCGTCCCGAATGCCAAAGAGGCCCGCAAGTCGGTCTTCTACGCCACGGGCTTCATCGGCTACTTCTACATCCTGACCTTCATCATCGGCTTCGCCGCGATCGTACTGCTGTCGCAGAATCCGCAGTTCTTCAAACCCGAAGCGCTCGCGGCAGACGGCTCGGTCATTCGGGATCAGTTGATCAGCGGACTGTCGGGCGGCACCAACATGGTTGCCATCAACCTGGCCGAAGCGGTCGGCGGAAATCTCTTCCTCGGCTTCATCTCGGCGGTTGCCTTCGCGACCATCCTCGCCGTAGTCGCGGGTCTCACCCTGGCCGGCGCGTCGGCGATCTCGCATGACCTCTACGCCAACGTCATCGCGCGCGGTCGCAGCAACGAGACGACCGAGATCCGCGTCTCGCGTATCGCAACTCTATGCCTCGGCGTGCTCGCGATCGGTCTGGGCATCGCGTTCGAATCCCAGAACGTGGCCTTCATGGTCGGTCTGGCCTTCGCGATTGCGGCGAGCGCAAACTTCCCCGTGCTCGTAGCCTCGATCTTCTGGGGCAAGATGACGACGCGCGGTGCGATGATCGGCGGTTTCGCCGGGCTCTTCAGCGCGGTCGGCCTCACGATCGTCTCCAAGGCGGTGTGGGGCGACGTACTCGGCTTCACGGCGGTCAATGCAGATGGTGTTGCCGTTCCGGTCGGGCTGATCCCGCTCGACAATCCGGCGATCATCTCGATCCCGATCGCCTTCTTCTGCATCTGGCTCTTCTCGATCCTCGACAACTCCGAGCGAGCCAAGATCGATCGGGCGGCCTACTTCGCCCAGCGGATCCGATGCGAAACCGGCATCGGTGCGGAGGGTGCGGCAAGCCACTGAGGCGCGAAATCGCTGCAATCCCCCGCGTTACGGGGGAGTCGGTTTACAAGGCGCGGGGCGCCCGTTCACTTGCCGAGGGCAGGTCAATGGGCGCCCCGCGCCTTGCTTATTGGTTGAGACTGCAGATAAGTTGGCTGCCATTCACGGACGACCGTCCGATGTCGACACCCAACGCACCATAAGCCATGCAGCCGCTCTATTTCGATACCGCCGCGACCACCGCGGTCAATCCGAACGTCATCGAGGACATGATCGATGTCCTGCGCAACGTCCCAGGGAATCCCTCCTCGACAAACCACCCGCAAGGCCGGGAGGCGGCGCAACGTCTCGAGGCCGCGCGCGCAGCGGTCGCTGCGGAGCTCGGATGTGATGCGGATGAGATCGTTTTCACGGCCGGTGCGACGGAGGCGAACAACCTCGCGCTGCGTGGTATCGCCTTGGCCCATCGCGCGCAGGGGCGACACGTCGTCACCTCCGCGATCGAGCACAAGGCCGTGCTCGCATGTTGTCGAGGTCTGGAATCCGACGCTGTGGAAACCACCTATGTGAAGCCGAACCGCGGCGGCTGGGTGACACCCGAGCCCATCCTCGCGGCACTGCGGCCCGATACCCTCGTGGTTTCGCTGATGCACACCAACAACGAGACAGGCGTCATGCAGCCGATCGCCGAGGCAGGCGGTCGGCCTTATCCTGCGCGCGGGCGATTGACAGACACCCTTGATATACACGTGCTGTAGGGTGTGGTGACGAAGGAACCGCACCGATGTGCGGTTCCTTCGTCGCCCGGTGCGGTTCGTCCCTCACCGCACCCTACGGGCTACGGGCCGCTTAGGGTTACACCGCATCGGGCAGCCAGAGGATCAATCCCGGCAACAGGATGCACAGCACCAATCCGAGGGTCTGCAACACCAGGAACACCAGCGACGACTTGAAGATGGTCGCTATGGTCACCTCGGGTGGACAGACACCCTTGATGTAGAAGAGGGCATAGCCGAACGGCGGACTCGAAGATGGTGGGCGCGTTGAACAGGTAGCGTGCGACCACCTCGTAAAAGTAGGCGACCACCGCGTTGATGGTCCAAAACGCGACGAAGATGCCTGAATGCTCCGAGACCCAGTCGATGACGCGGGTGAAGGCGTTGCCCTCGGAATGGACCGTTGGATCCTCGTCGGCGAGCACCTCCAGAGGATCGTGCTCCTCTTCGTCCCCGCGCTCGGAGCGGCTCTTGGTGCGCCGCTCGCTGTACGCAGACCACAGCATCAACACCGGCGGCATCAGCATCAGCCAGCCCCAGTAGCCCCAGTGCGGGACAACGAAACCGAAACCCTCTGGATTGGACATGAACTCCTCCTCCGGCGCTGCGCGCCATGGAGAGCGAAGCGAAGGCGCGTAGTCTTGGGTAGGCGTGGGCGCGAGCGTGTTGCCGCAGTGGCGAAGGGGCGGGAGTCCCGACGCCGCGGAGGCAACATGCAGAGCGCATCCCACACGCCGTCAAGCCATTTGAGGGCGCTGTCGTGCCCGGCGGACCAACGGGGAGTCGGGCACGGCTGCGACCGCAGGGCGAACCCGGGCACAAAAGGCGGTCGCCAAGGACCGAGTCCTCGCGGCAGCAGGATGCCCCCGCGAGGTATCACGAGGGACGCGCGACTCTCCGGCCGATTTGCGGGGCTTGGCCCGAACCAGCTCTTGTGTTGGTCATGCCGGCATCGGCCCCGATGCCGGCTGTCGGGGCGAATACCGTCGCCCCGACAGCCGGATCGGTTCGCGTTGCGGTCGACGGATCAGACGAGTCCCTTCAGATCCGCCTCCGTGACTTACACCATGATGTCGTTCTTCATGTCGTTGAGCTGCAAGTCGAACACCCGCTTGGCATCCGCATCCTTGTTGGCCCATTCGAACCAGATCGGGATGGCCGCCTTGCGGAACTCGATCACGTCCGCGCCGCTCAAGCGCGAGACCTCGCTGCCGCTCTTCAGGAACTCGTCCATCGCGGCCATGTTGCGCTTCTGGATGGTGACGTAGTGATGCAGCGAATAGGCGTGGACCTGTTCCTCGACGAACTGCTGCATTTGCGGCGTCAGCCGATCCCAGGCACGGGCGTTGACCGTGAGATCCATCAGGTCGACCGGCTGGTAGAGGGACATGGTGCCCGGAGGGCCGAACAGGATGTACTTGGTCACCTGGCCGAACCCGAGGTCCCAGTTCACCGCGGGGCCAACATAATCCGCCGCATCGATGGTGCCCTTCTCAAGCGCCGGGAAGATGTTCGAGCCCGGCAGCGACACCGTGGAAACCCCGAATTTCTGATACACCTCAGCCACCATGCCGCCCGGCAGGCGGATCTTCATACCCTGCAGATCCGCCAGCGAATTGACCGGCTTCTTGGAGTGAATGATGTTCGCGTCGTGCTGGATCGGGGCGACGTAGACCAGGCCGAACTTGCGGTAGATCTCGCGCGCCATGTCGAGCATGCCGAGACCGTCCGAGGCGCTGAACGCGCATTACGATCAGATGAGCATGGACGAGATCATGGCCCGGATCGAGCAATTGGGAACGGAGCGCCGGCAGGAACTGCTCGCGTGGCTTGCCCTGCAATTGGCGCCCTGTTGATGGCTGCCGATGCGATGGCGCAAGGGTTTGTTGCACTTCACGCCGGCTCGTCCAACCTTCCGGCCGGCGCTATGCTCAAGTTGTTTCTATGTTGACGAGGTTGCAACCGAGAGACTGTCATGCCTCACAGCTCACTCAAAACCGGTTCTTTCACCTACGGCGACTATTGCCTCTGGTCCGAGGATGAACGTTGGGAGCTGATCGACGGTGAAGCATTCGCCATGGCGCCTGCGCCGACGCGAATGCATCAGGAGTTTGTGGTCGAACTGGCCGCGCAGATCCACCCTAAACTCGCGGGCAGCGGCTGTCGGGTCTATGTCGCCCCCTTCGACGTGCGTCTGCCGAAACACGACGAGTCCGACGCTCGGGTCGACACGGTGGTGCAGCCCGATCTCGCCGTGATCTGCGATCCGCATAAACTCGACGTGAAGGGATGCCGCGGGGCGCCGGATTGGATCGTCGAGATCCTCTCGCCGTCGAGCGCAGTCCATGATCAGGTCCGTAAGCGGGCACTCTACGAGCGTCATGGCGTCCGCGAATACTGGCTGTTGCACCCGACGGATCGCGTGCTGACCATCTATCGGCTCGGTGCGGACGGCGCTTACGGAAAGCCGGACGTGCAGGCTTTGGAAGGACAGACCTCTGTCGGCGTGGTCGATGGTCTGGAGATCCACTGGCCGGCTCCCGAGACGGATCCGTTGATGAGCACGGGAGACTGACGAACCGATGGGTTCCGGAAAGGCGGTCGCGGGACGGCGTTACCTGCATCGAACGCTGCTCGACAGCGCCGAGCCCGCGTTGACGAGCGGCGTGGCCGCGGCCTTGGAGATGCTTCGGGCGTCGGTCGAGCCCGCATTCAATGTCGTGCGCGTTGCCGAGGACGGCTCCGAGGTGGCATTTCTCAACTATCCGGATTTTTTCGAGACCCCCTTCCCGGCCCTGAAGGAGAGCTGGCGGGTGGATCTTACCACCGGCGAGACGGGCTATCGCACTTACGAAGACTCGCTGAATCCACCCATCCTGCATCGCAAGGAGCTTTTGCTGCCGGGCGATTATCCCGGCCGTGCAGAGTATGTCGCCCTGACCGAGCAAGCCGAATCGATCGGGCTGTTCGATGATCCCAAACGCATCGGCTATCGGCGTCAGTGGGAGGCGCTGGTCGCGGATGCCGGGTACCGGATCGAAGGGCATACGCTGATCCCGATCGGCAATCTCGACGGTGTTGCGGGCGACGCGGTCGAGGGGGACTTGGCCGGGGTCGAGGCGGGGGAGGGCGGGGTCTTGTCTCGCGACGTCGTCGGACTGGGCGGTGCGCTCGATTGGGAGGCGGCGCGACACCGCACCGCGATGGTCCGCTACGGTTTCTCGGCGCCGGTGCAGACACTCGCGCGGCATGGCTTCTTGAATGGCCGCTATCGGCTGTTCGACTACGGCTGCGGACGCGGCGACGATGTTCGCGGCTTGCGCGAGAACGGACTGGACGCCTCCGGATGGGATCCCTATTTCGCGCCGGACGAGCCGATCGCCGCGGCCGATATCGTCAATCTCGGCTTCGTGATCAACGTTATCGAAGACTTCGACGAGCGGCTGGTGGCCTTGACCCGGGCCTGGTCGCTCGCCGAGCGGCTGATGGTGGTGTCGGTCATGCTGACCAACCAAAACGACCCGCGCGGGGAACGGTTTCGCGACGGTGTGATGACGCAGCGCGGCACCTTCCAGCGCTACTACACCCAGTCCGAGATCAAGGCGTATCTGGAGCAGGTGCTGGACGAGGAACCGATCCCGGTCGCGCCGGGCGTGCTCTATGTGTTTCGAGACAAGGACGCGGAGCAGCGGTTTCTTGTGGAGCGCTACAGCCGCCGGCGCAATCCGCTTCGGGTGCCGAGCACGCGCCCCGCGCCGACGCCGCGCGATCGGCCGGCTCGGCGCGATCGTGCGGCGGAGCGCTACGACGCCTATCGCGAGCCGTTGGAGCGCCTTTGGGAGACCTGGCTGCATCTGGGACGCACGCCGGATAAGAGCGAGGTCGATGATCTGCTGCCCCTGATCGAGGGTTTCGGCAGTCTCGGCAAGGCGCTGCGTTTCCTTGCCGAGCAGAAGGGACCGGTTGGTGCGCAAGCCGCACTGGCGCAGGCCGAGCAGGCGCGCATCGCCGACCTGGAGGTCTATTTCGCGCTTCAGCAGTTCAGTCGGCGGCGCGCCTACAGGCATTTGGACGCCGGCTTGCAGCGCGACATCAAGGCCTTCTTCGGCGATTACCCGGCCGCATTGGAGGCCGGTCGCACACAGCTCTTTCGGATTGCGGACACCGAGGCGATCGCCGACGCCTGCCGAGCGGCCGCCGAGCACGGGTTGGGCTGGCTCGATCCGGGCGCCTCGCTGCAACTGCATAGCCGGTTGGTCGAGCAGCTCCCGGCGCTCTTGCGGGTCTATGTCGGCGCCGCGTCCATGCTCTACGGCGATATCCGCGAGGCGGATTTGGTGAAGATCCATATTGGCTCGGGCAAGCTGAGCCTGATGCGGTATGACGATTTCGATGGGCGGGTGCTGCCGCGGATGGTCGAGCGGGTGAAGATCAAGCTGCGGGAGCAGGACATCGATTATTTCGCCTACGGCGAGGACTTCGAGCCGCCGTATCTGTATCGCAAGTCACGCTATATCAACGAGGAATGCGACGGGTATCCGGAGCAGCTCGCATTCGACGAGGCGCTCGATGCGCTCGGTGTGCTGCCGGAGTCGGGCTATGGGCCGGCGCCGGGTGCTTTTGATGCGTTGCTGGAGCGACAGCGTTGGACGATCGCGGACAACGCACTGGTGCGCTCGCGGACGATCCCCGAGCCGGACGCACCCTGCGGGCGTTCGCTCACCTACCGTCAATTGATCGAATGCGGCGAGACGCAGGCCGCCACTGGGCAGGTCAACCGTCCCGAGCAACCCGAGTCCTACACGGCGCTGTGCGATCTAGCCACGCAGGTCCTGGACCCGGTGATCGAGTATTTCGGGATGATCCGCCTGACGTATGGATTCTGCTCGGCGCCGCTGGCGAAGGCGATCCCAGGGCGGATCGATCCGAAGCGCGATCAGCACGCCGCGCACGAGCGCAATCGGCTGGGTCATCCCATCTGTTCGCGGCTGGGCGCCGCGGTGGATTTTCTGGTCGAGGACGAGGATATGCTCGAAGTGGCCCGTTGGGTTGTCGCGGAGACGCCGTTCGATCGACTGTACTTCTACGGCAACGACAAGCCGATCCATGTGAGTTATGGGCCGGATCAGAGCCGTCAGGTGGTGTTGATGCTGCCGGGCCCAACCGGTCGGCTCGTACCCAAGTGCGTGCCGGTCGAGCGGTTTCTCGACGCCCTCCCGGGATAGTCGACTTGCAGTCGACATCTTCCCGGCATCGTTTCCTTCCACCGCCGGTCTGACGGCCAGCGGGGTCGACTGCAAGTCGACTATCCCGGGTGCGGCCTCTCGACCGGACGCGGAAACGGAGCATTCCAACCGCAAAGGCGGCTGTGTTTACATTGGTTCCCGAGCGCTGGCTATTCGAACAGCCTCGTCGCCTCCTGGACCTGCGTTGCAGCGATGAGCCAACGTCTCAACTGCCCCGGATCTTGCTCGCCGAGGATGCGTTCGCGTGTCGGTGGATCGACGACGAGCCCACGCTCGGCGAGCAGGGCGAGGATCGACTCGGCGGTGCCTTGATTGATGCCCTGGTTAATGCCTTGGTTGATTCCATCCGCTACGCCGGCTTGACGCACGGCGTCCAGACTCTCGTACCCCTCGCGCTGCAGCAGATTGCGAAGTGCGGCGCGATGCGCGGCATCGCGGTCGTAGAGGGCCTCGACCGGGACCGGGTTGCGCAATAGGCCCGGCGCGCTCAGGATTTCACCGGGACCGACGACGCGCATTGCTTCGCCGGGGCGATAGACCTCGACCCGTCGCGGACCGATCAGACGCACGACCCAGACCTGCTGCGTGCCACTCTGCAACAACTCAGCGACCTTGTCTTGCAACTCCTGCTCGTCCTGCCCGCGCGCGGCATACTCGACCGCCAATGGCGGCGCGCCCGGGATCCAACCTCGTTCCGTGCCCGCGGGGCCGATCGCCACGTCGGGCGCCCGCAGTGTGCCCGAATCCGGCGCGAAACCGGCATCGACACCGGCCCATTCGACATCCGGATCGGTCTCCAGCGCCGCTGCGCCGATCAGATTCGATCCTGCATGGTCGCGATCGGACGGGGCGCAATAGATCGGATGGCCATTGGAGAGCTCGTAGCGATCCCCCTCACGGAGTTGGTCGACGTGAAACGGACCCTGTGGATCGGTGCTTGGTCGGTGCGGCATCTGCGTCGCCAGGCAGGATGAATCTATCGTTATTCAGTCTCAAGGGTAGACCAATCGCAGCCGACCCTTGGTCCCAGTTTAGCCTTGCTCCTGACTCCGGCCATCGTCTTACGTGGCGCAGAGCGCCATAGGACATGCGTGACACCGCGGAGAGGGTGTCACGAGTCTCGCGTTAAGCCAGCTTGGCTAAACCATCACACCCGGCGAGAAGCTGTAGCTGTCCAGGATGTTGACGTAGTTGGCGCGCTCGAGCTCCGCCGGGTTCGGGACCGAGATGGCGCTGACGCGGCCGCGGAAGTCTTCCACTGACTCGAATCCCTGTTCCTCCATCCAGTCTTGGATCCCCGCGAGGATCTGCGCCGTATAAGCCGGTCCTTTGCCGAGGAGCGCGCTGCACAGGTGCACGACGTCGGCGCCTGCGAGCAGGAGCTTGATGGCGTCCGCCGAGGTGTGTACGCCGCCGGTCGCGCCGAGCGAGAGGCCGTCGAAACGTCCGTAAAGGATGGCGATCCAGCGCATGGCGAGCAGGGCCTCGGCGGAGGTCGAGGGGTGCAGGCTCGATTGCAGACGCAGGCTGTCGATGTTGATGTCGGGCTGATAGAAGCGATTGAAGAGGGCCACTCCGTTGGCGCCTGCTGCCGCGACCTGGCCGACGAAGTTGCCGATCGAGCTGAAGCTCGGGGAGAGCTTCATGTTGATCGGGATCTGGATGTGCCCGCGAAGCGCGCGCAGGAGGTCGAGGTAACGCTCCTCGACCTGAAGCCCGGTTTGGGTCACATCGCCGGCGACATAGTAGACATTGAGCTCGAGGGCGTCGGCCCCGGCCTGCTGCAGCTCGGTTGCGTGCTTGATCCAACCGCCGGGCGTGACGCCGTTGAGGCTGGCGATGACGGGGATGTCGAGTGCGTCCTTGAGCTTGCGGATGTTGTCCAGATAGCGCTCGAGTGCGCCCTCGAAGTCCTGATGAGCGGGCAGAAAGCCGCTCTCGGCCTCGCCGAAGCCGATGTCCTGGTGGTGCAGAAAGCGCACCATGCTCTCGGACTCGGCGGTGACGGCCTCTTCGAAGAGTGACCACATGATGATGGCCGCGGCGCCGTGGTCTTCGAGCTCGCGCGCGATGGCGACGCTCTTGGACAGCGGCGAGGCGGAAGGAACCAGGGGATTCTTGATCGTCAGCCCGAGATAGTTGGTCGTGAGATCCATAGCGATTGCTCCGGCAAAGAATAAGGGGTCACCCGACGGTGATCGAGGGGAGTGGTCGCGACAAGGGCCGGGGCGTTCCGCCCCGGTTGTGGCGGGGCCCGATGCCCCCGCTCGCGCGATACGCGGCTCCCGGTGAACATCTGAAACGCGTCCAGAGTGAAATGCGTCATTTTCATGTTGTGTCTGGCTTCATCGTCTGTCCGCCCTTTGTGAAGATGCGGTTCAAAACAAATCTCCTTTAATTCCTTAAACCGCGCCAGCTCCGACAGTTCTTGGAGCTGGCGCGGTCAAGCCAATCCAACACACGACGCAGATCTCACCGGGCGCGGTTTAAGGCGCTTTCGGTGTCGGCTCTTTTGCAGCCGGCGCGGGTGCCTTCTGCACGGCCAGGTGCGCCAACTGCTCGTAGAGCGTAAAGCGCGTCTGGACGTGCTTTTGGGCGAGCTGTAGATAACGCTCGGCGGCCTCCGGATGGGTGCGGGTGAGGACGCTGAAGCGGGTCTCGGAGGACACGAAGTCGCGATAGGGGACGCTGGGCGGCTTGCTGTCGATGTGCAACGGGTTCTCGCCGGTCGCGAGCCGACGCGGGTCGAACCTGAACAGCCCCCAATGCCCTGAGTTGACCGCCATGTCCTGTTGACGCAGGTTCTTCGAGAGGTCCACGCCGTGCGCGATGCAGGGCGAGTAGCAGATGATGACCGAAGGACCGTCGAATGACTCGGCCTCGAGGAAGGCGCGGACCGTTTGGACGTCCTTGGCGCCGAAGGCGACCTGGGCCACATAGACGTTCTCGTAGGCCATCGCCATCATGGCGAGATCCTTCTTGAAGGTCGGTTTGCCGGCTGCGGAGAACTTGGCGACCGCGCCCATCGGGGTCGCCTTGGAAGTCTGGCCGCCGGTGTTTGAGTAGACCTCGGTATCCAGGATCAAGAGGTTCACATTGCGCCCGCTGGCGAGGACATGATCCACGCCGCCGTAGCCGATGTCGTAGGCCCAGCCGTCGCCGCCGATGATCCAGACGCTGCGTTTGACGACCTGATCGCAGATGCCTTCCAGGGTGCGGGCGTCCAGCTCGGGGAGGCCTTTGAGCTTCTCCTTCAAGGCGAGCACGCGCTCGCGCTGCTCGAAGATGCCGGCCTCGTCGGACTGATCGGCCGTGAGCAGGCCTTCGGCGAGATCCTCGCCGATCTTGGGTGCGAGCCTCTTGATGATCTCGCGAGCATGGGCGGCCTGCTTATCGACTGCGAGCCGCAAACCGAGACCGAACTCGGCGTTGTCTTCGAACAGCGAGTTGTTCCAAGCAGGCCCGCGACCCTGGGGGTTGGTGGTGTAGGGCGTCGTGGGGAGGTTGCCGCCGTAGATCGAGGAGCAACCGGTGGCGTTGCCGATCAACATGCGGTCGCCGAACAACTGGGTGGCGAGCTTGACGTACGGGGTCTCGCCGCAGCCCACGCAGGCGCCGGAGAACTCGAAGAGCGGCTCGAGCATCATGGCGTGCTTGATCTTGGTGCTGTCGAGCTTAGTGCGATCGTATTCCGGTAGGGTCAGGAAGAAATCCCAATTGTCCTGCTCGGCGGCATGCGTCTGCTCGGCCGGGACCATGTTCAGCGCCTTGCGGTTGGGATCCTTGCGGTCGCGGATCGGGCAGACATCCACGCAGAGACCGCAGCCGGTGCAATCGTCCGGGGCGACCTGGTAGGTGATGTGATGATCGGCAGGGAAGTCCTTGCCCTTGATCTGGACATGCTGAAAGCTCGCCGGTGCGGTGTCCGTGAGTGCGGCCGGGTAGACCTTGGCGCGGATGGCGGCATGGGGGCAGACCAGCGGGCATTTGCCGCAATGGGTGCAGAGGTCCTCTTCCCATTTCGGCAGCTCGAGCGCGATGTTCCGTTTCTCGTAGCGCGTGGTGCCGGTCGGCCAGGTGCCGTCGGCCGGCATCAGGCTGACCGGGAGACTGTTCCCTCTTCCGGCGATCAGGGTCGCGGTCACGTTGCGCACGAAGTCGGGTGCCGAGATCGGCACCACGGGCGGGCGCTCGAAGGCACTGGTCACCTGCGTCGGGACGCTGACCTGATGCAGCCCGGCGAGTGCGGCATCGATCGCCTTGTAGTTGCGATCCAAAAGACTCTGACCCTTCTTACCGTAGGTCTTCTTGACCGCATGCTTGATGTGCGCGATCGCCTCGTCCTTGGGCAGGATGCCCGAGATAGCGAAGAAGCAGGTCTGCATGATGGTGTTGATGCGCCGGCCCATGCCGGTGGCGCCTGCGATCCCGTAGGCGTCGATCACGTAGAAGTCGAGACCCTTGTCGATGATCGCCTGCTGCATCTTGCGGGGCAGCTCGTCCCAGATCCGATCGGGCGCGGTGTGCGAGTTCAGGAGGAACACGGCACCCGGACGCGCATGGTCGAGCATGTCGTAGCGGGTGAGGAAGGTCGGCTGATGACAGGCGACGAAGCTTGCTTCGTTCTCGCCGATCAGATAGGTGCTGTTGATCGGCTTCGGGCCGAAGCGCAGGTGGCTGATGGTGACCGCGCCGGCCTTCTTCGAGTCGTACTCGAAGTAGCCCTGGCCGAAGTTGGGCGTCTCTTCACTGATGATCTTGATCGAGTTCTTGTTCGCCGAGACGGTGCCGTCCGAGCCCAGGCCGAAGAAGACGCAGGCGGTGACGCCCGCCATCGCCGCCGGCTTGAAGTCCGGATCCCAGGCCAGGCTGGTGTGGCCGACGTCGTCGATGATGCCGACCGTGAAGGGGTTCTTGGGTTTGGGCGCGGACAGCTCGTCGAAGACGCCCTTGACCATGGCCGGGGTGAACTCTTTGGACGAGAGTCCGTAGCGGCCGCCGACGACGCGCGGCATGCTGGCGACACGGCCATCGGCGAAGGCTTGGGCCAACGCGGTCACGACGTCTTTATAAAGCGGCTCGCCGTCGGCTCCCGGCTCCTTGCAGCGATCCAACACGGCGAGTCGCGTTGCGGTGACCGGGATGGCCGAGAGGAGGGCGCCTGCATCGAAGGGGCGGTAGAGCCGGATCTTGATCAGACCGACCTTTTCCCCGTCGTCTACGAGATGCTCGACCGCCTCCTGTGCGGCCCCGATCCCGGAGCCCATCAGCAGGATAACGCGCTCCGCATCGGGCGCGCCCACATACTCGAAGAGCCCGTATTGACGGCCCGTGAGTGCGGCGAAGCGGTCCATGGTGCGCTGCACGATGCCGGGAACCTCGGCGTAGTAAGGGTTGACCGTTTCGCGTCCCTGGAAATAGACGTCCGGGTTCTGCGAGGTACCGCGGATCACGGGGTGGTCCGGGTTGAGTGCGCGCGCACGGCAGGCCGTGACCAGCTCCTCGTCGATCAGGGCGCGGATCGTCTCGTGCGAGACCTGCTCGATCTTGGTGACCTCGTGCGAGGTTCTGAACCCATCGAAGAAGTGCAGGAAGGGGACGCGGCTTTCCAGTGTCGCGGCCTGGGCGATCAGCGCGAAGTCCATGGCTTCTTGGACGGAGGCCGAGCAGAACATCGCATAGCCGGTGGCGCGACAGGCCATGACGTCGGAATGGTCGCCGAAGATCGACAGGCCCTGAGCCGCCAGCGAACGCGCCGAGACATGGAAGACCGTCGGGCTGAGCTCGCCGGCAATCTTGTACATGTTCGGGATCATCAGCAGCAGACCCTGCGAGGCCGTAAAGGTGGTCGCCAGGGAGCCGCCCTGCAGTGCCCCGTGGATCGCGCCGGCCGCACCGGCCTCGCTCTGCATCTCCACGACATCGGGGATCGTGCCCCAAAGATTCGGAATGCCGAGCGACGACCACTCGTCTGCCCATTCGCCCATGTTGGAGGACGGGGTAATGGGGTAGATGGCGATGACCTCGTTGGTCAGGTGGGCAACGTAGGCCACGGCCTCGTTGCCGTCGAGGGTTACCATGAGCTTTTGCGACATCGAGCTTTCCCGGATTGGTGGGTAGAGGAGGCCGGCAACGCGGCCGAGCTGCGCCTTACTCCGACTCGGCGGCTGGCGCAGCCCGAAGCGAGGCGGGAGCCGAGTAACGGCCTCAACTATAGCCCGAAACGCTGTTCGATTGACGGTCGTTTTCGAGTGCTTTCAAGCGAATCGACTTCGGCATGATCCGGATCAGGTCGGTATTTTTTGCACCCTTATGGTGCCTATCTCGGGATCCGCGTGAGCACCGCCGTCCATCCGAGTGCAGGATCCTCGCTTACGCATGATCATGACGATTGGGTTACGGTTGTGTTTCTGGAACAATACCCCGCGACTCATCGGCATGCGGATCGGATATGGAGCTAACACACCTCAACGAGCTGGAGAAGGCGACCAAAAAAGGTCGGGCGCAGCTCTTTCGCCTCGGTATCGGCTTGCTCTTCATCATCGGGGTCATGCTCTACACCGTCGTCAGGGTCGATGCGACGCACGGCGGCAGCCTCTTCATCGTGATTGCCGCCATGATCGGCGGCTACATGGCGATGAACATCGGCGCGAACGATGTCGCCAACAACGTCGGTCCGGCGGTCGGCTCCAGGGCATTGACCTTGGGCGGTGCGCTGATCATCGCGGCCATCTTCGAGGCGGCCGGGGCGATTATCGCGGGCGGCGAGGTAGTCGGGACCATCCGCAGCGGCATCATCGATCCGAACCTCATCCAAAGCGCCGACACCTTCGTCTGGATCATGATGGCAGCGCTCTTGGCCGCCGCGGTTTGGCTCAATATCGCCACCGTCATGGGTGCCCCGGTATCGACGACGCATTCGATCGTCGGTGCCGTGCTGGGCGCCGGGATCGCCTCGAGCGGGCTTGGGATCGCCGACTGGGACACCGTGGCAAAGATCGTCGCGAGCTGGGTGGTCTCGCCCCTCATGGGCGGGGCGATCGGGGCCGGCTTTCTGTATCTGATCAAACGCAGCATCACCTATCGGACCGACTTGATCGCCTCGTCGCGTCGGGCTGTGCCCTATCTGGTCGCTGCCATGGCGTTCGCCTTCGGCACCTACCTGATGATCAAGGGGCTCAATCGGATCTGGAGCGTGAGCATCGTCCAGGCCCTAGGCGTCGGTCTCGTTCTCGCGATTTTGGTTTTCTGGGGCGCACGCCCGATCATCGATCGTCAGGCACGGCTGATCGGGAACTCCAAGGAGGGTGTCAATCGGCTTTTCACGGTGCCTTTGATCTTTGCAGCGGCCTTGCTGAGCTTCGCCCACGGTTCGAACGACGTCGCCAACGCCGTCGGACCGCTGGCCGCGATCGTCGAGGTCGTCGGATCGGGCAGCGGCACGATCACGGCTGCGGCGCCGGTCCCATTGTGGGTGATGATCGTGGGTGCGCTCGGGATCGCGGTCGGGCTCTGGCTTTACGGACCAAGGGTGATTCGCACGGTCGGCTCCGAGATCACCGAGCTCGACCAGATGCGAGCCTATTGCATCGCCATGGCGGCGACCCTCACCGTCATCCTCGCCAGCCAACTGGGGCTACCGGTCAGCACGACGCATGTGGCCGTCGGCGCGGTCTTCGGCGTGGGTTTTCTGCGTGAATACCTCAAGAGTCAATACGCCCGGATGCTCGAGACCATCAAGTCGCATCACCCGGAGGGCGATCAAGCCGCCATCGACGCCTTTCTGGCGAAGTTTGCCAAGGCATCGATCGACGAGAAGGGGCGCATGCTGCGCGAGCTCAAACGCAAAGCCAAACGCAGCATGGACCCGGCCCATTTCTCCAAGCTCGAGCGCCAAAGCCTACGCAAGGTCTATCGCCATGAGCTGGTGAAACGCTCGCAGGTGCTCAAGATCGTTGCCGCTTGGGTCGTGACGGTGCCCGCGTCCGCGTTCATGGCGGCGATGCTGTTTTTCACCATCAAGGGGATGCTGACGGGTTGAGGCGAGCGGGACGGGCGATCATCCGGGCGACAGACCTTGCGTGCGCATGAACCCGGCCACGGCACTGAGCCGATAACCGGAAGGGCAGGGTGGACAAGCGCGGCGCAGTCCACCAAGGCCTGCGCGCAGGGCTCGGTGGCGGCGTGCTTACCGGCGTCGGCGCAACCTACAGTGCGCGCGCCAGCACGACCGCGTCCTCGCGTCCCTTGGTGGCGGGGTAATAGCCCGGCCGCTGACCGATCTCGCAGAATCCTTCGGAGGCGTACAGGGCGCGGGCACGGCTGTTGGATGCACGTACCTCAAGGAAGGCGCTGTCCGCCCGTCTCGTGCGTGCGAAGGTCATCAGATGGCGGAGCAGGCGACGGCCGAGCCCTCGGCCTTGCCAATCGGGATGAATGCAGAGGTTGAGGATGTGACACTCGCCGACGGCGACCGCCATTGCGGCATGGGCGACGATCTCTCCCTCGAGCTCGCCTACCCAGCAGGAGTAGCCGACCCGCAGACAGTCTCGAAAGATGCCCTCCGTCCACGGATACTCGTACGCTGCGCGATCCGCTGCGCAGACGGTCTCGACATCCCGCTCGGTCATCGCCCTGAGGCGGAGGGCGAGGGGGAGGGCGGACTCGTTGGGGGCGCTTTGCATCGTCGAACGGGCTTCTTGCATCGTCGGAAAGGCTCGAATCGTCTTTTTCAGGTCATTGGTGCGGCGCCGTGCCGTGCACCTCGGCCCGACAGTATACCGGCCGGAGCGTTCGACTGAACCGCGAACGCGTGCTCTAAACCGCGTCCCCGCTAAGGGCCAAGGATGCAGCAAACGTCGAGCTGACCCAAGAGTGAGCATCTTGCTCTGGACGCGGTTTAGGTGAATAGCGGGCCGTTCAAGTCTATAATTCGACGGTTTAGCCGCACGTAGCCCAGGTCGCACCAATCCCACATGAGCGAGCTCCAAGAACAACTCGAACGGCGTCGCACCTTCGCCATCATCTCCCACCCGGACGCCGGCAAGACCACCCTCACCGAGAAGCTGTTGCTGTTCGGGGGCGCCATCCAGCTCGCAGGAACGGTCAAGGGGCGCAAGGCCGCGCGTCACGCCACCTCGGATTGGATGGAGCTGGAGAAGGAACGCGGCATCTCCGTGACCTCCTCTGTGATGCAGTTTCCCTATGGCGAGAGCATCGTCAACCTGCTCGATACCCCCGGTCACCAGGACTTTTCCGAGGACACCTATCGGACGCTGACAGCGGTCGACTCGGCCTTGATGGTGATCGACGTGGCCAAAGGTGTCGAGGAGCGGACCATCAAACTGATGGAGGTCTGTCGACTGCGCGACACGCCGATCTTAACCTTTATCAACAAGTTGGATCGCGAGGGTCGCGACGCGATCGAGGTCCTCGACGAGGTCGAGGAAATCCTCAAGATCCAATGCGCGCCCGTGACTTGGCCGATCGGGATGGGCAAGCGTTTCAAAGGCGTCTACGACCTACGATTCGATCGCACCCATCTCTTCAGCGCTCAGCACGGAGGGCGTATCACCGAAGGCGAGATCATCCAAGGGATCGACAATCCGCGGATGGACGATGTCCTCGGCGATCAGGCAGACGAGCTGCGCATCGAGATGGAGCTGGTCCAAGGCGCGAGCCATCCGCTCGACCTCGAGGCCTACATCGCCGGTCGGCAGACACCGGTGTTCTTCGGCTCGGCGATCAATAATTTCGGCGTGCGCGAGCTGCTCGATGCCTTCGTCGAATACGCGCCGCCGCCGCGTCCGCGTGCAACACTGCAACGCTCGGTGGATCCCGCCGAAGAGCCCTTTACCGGCTTCGTCTTCAAGATCCAGGCAAACATGGACCCGGCCCACCGCGACCGCGTGGCCTTTCTGCGCGTCTGCTCGGGCAGCTACAAGAAGGGTATGAAGATGCGGCACGTGCGCATCGGCAAGACCATTCAGGTTGCGAATGCCATCACCTTCCAAGCCGACGAGCGTCGACATGTCGAGGAGGCTTGGCCCGGCGACATCATCGGGTTGCACAACCACGGCACCATTCAGATCGGCGATACCTTCACCGAGGGCGAGGAGCTGAAATACGGCGGGATTCCGTACTTCGCCCCGGAGCTGTTCCGCCGCGTCGTGCTCAAGGATCCGCTGCGCATGAAGGCCTTGCAGAAGGGCGTGGTCCAGCTTTCCGAAGAGGGTGCGACCCAGGTGTTCAGGCCGCTCAAGAACAACGACATGATCCTGGGCGCCGTCGGCATCCTGCAGTTCGATGTCGCCGCCTACAGGCTGAAGGACGAGTACGGCGTCGAGGCGCTTTTCGAGCCGGCCAGCGTCAAGACCGCACGCTGGGTCGTCTGCGAGGATCCGAAACGCCTCGAGCAATTCAAGGAGAAGAACTACGAGAACCTTGCACTGGACGGCGACGACCAGCTGGTTTACCTGGCGCCGACTCGCGTCAACCTGGACCTAGCCCAAGAGCGTTGGCCCGACGTGCGGTTTCTAGCGACCCGAGAGCTTTAATCGACACGCTGGACTGCCCGATAGAATGCGGTGCCAAAGGAGCCGGACGCCTAGCCGAGGGGCTCAGGGGCGTTCCGGTCAGAGGTGAGATCGGTCGGTCCTGGCGGCGCCGGAACCCCTGAGCCGGGTTTGGCTTATTTCGCATAATGTATATTATGTAAAGTCGTTCCGGCACAGTCGTGCGGTCGTTCCCGATGGTTACTCCCCGGCCAGGCGACGGATTTCTTCGGCCAGCGCCGGCGCCAAGCGATAGCCGTTCTGAGTGAGACGCTCCAACTCCGGTGTGACGGCCTCAATCCGCTCCTTGCGTTTGACGTTCAGCAACAAGCCTGCGGTTCCAACCACCGGAATGCCTCGGTGGCGGGCAATGGCGCGGCCACGGCGTTCGTCGATGAGCAGGAAGCGGCAGGCGATGACAATCCGGCTCATCGGGCCGCATCCAACTCTCCCTCAAGCTCTTGCGGCGGATAGTCGACCGCTGGGATGCCGACTTCCACCAGGACTTCCATGAAGGCCTCTTGGGACAGGCCGGCAACCTTCGCGGCTTGAGCAAGGGACAGTTGTCCCGTCTCGAACAGGTTGAGGGCCAGCGCGCGGTGTACGCCGCTCTCGAGTAGCCGCCGATCGAACGGAACGGCAACCATCGCGGGACGGCCGTTCTTTGTGATGAGCGAGAGTTGGCCTCGTTCCGCGTCTGAGAAGAGTTCACCGGAACGCTGACGCAGATCGCGGGCCGTGAATACCTCCAGATTTTCCATGTTGGATTCCTCAAGAAAGTGCATAGAAAGCGTAGCACAATTATCCAACGCTACGACGATTCCACGGCAAGGTGCAGGCAAAGACGATAGCCGGCCTCGGCCGCGATCTGTCCCAGCAGGGCCGTCAAACATCAAACCGTGTCGGCGTCCGCCAATTGCATCCGACGCCGGCAGACCTCGAGTCCGGATCTAAGATTCGGATAAGCCGCGTTAATCCGCTCGGAGCATCGCATCAACCCTGGACCGCCCCGTCAGGTCGCGCAGATACCGCCAAACTGCCCGCGTTGCCTGGCAATCGTTGATCGCCCGATGGTTGGCACCGTCCCAATCGAAGCCGACATAGTCCGCCCGGTACTACCAGGTCTTTCTCGACCGGTATCTGTTGGGCTCGTCCAGTTGTCGGCGTACAACGGTTCCGAACGCGAGGTGCTGCCGGTCCCGGCCACCTATGTTATCGACCGCGATAGCGTTGTGCGCTTCGCCGTCTGGCCGGAGGCCGGCCTTATGCACGTTCGACGGCTACCAACGCAGCGCCCAGGGTCCGAGGACGGCACCAAGGGTGCCTGTCAGACCGATACCGAGGCTATACCAGATGGCGACGAAGGCCGGCGACAGCTCGGTGCAGGATAGGCTGTAGCCGAGTGCGCCGAGAGCGCCGGCCAGCAGGCCAGCCGCCAGGCCGGCGGCCCTCGGTCGTGTGGGCGCCAACCCGCGCAAGGCCCAGAGCGCACCGGCCAGTGCCGGCAACGACAGGGCGAGCACGTTGACGGGGCAGCGCGACCAGGAATGGCCAAGGACGAACGCCAGGCGCTCTCCCGCCGGGGTGACCAGTAAGGCCCCCAAAGCAAGCAGACCCATGGCCGTCAACACCAGCAGCAGGGCACTCAGCGGCGCACGGGTGCGCGGCACCGGCCGACCCAGCCGCGCGGCGAGCCAGGCCGTCGCCGCCGCCAAGCCGCCGGCGTAGGCAAACTTGATCCAGGGGGCCGGGGTCGCGAAGAGTTCAGCCGGGATCGGGCCGAAGATTGCCAATGCGCCTGCCGCGCTCGCGACGACGCCGAGCGCCATCATCGGCAGCAACCGGCGCGCCTCGACCCAGCGCGGGGCCGGACCAGCGCCGGTGGCCAGGAGGTCGATCAATTCGTTGGTCTTCATACTGTCTTCCTCACCCTGTCCGGCGCACCAGTTCAGCAAGCCGTTTGAGGCCTCGGTGGACCTGTACCTTCAGGGCCGAGGCGGAGATGCCGGTGCGTTGCGACGCCTCCGCGATGGACAACCCTTCCAGTTTGATCAGGGAAATCGCGTGTTGCTGCGCCTGCGGCAACTCGGCCAGCAACGTCGTCAGGTCGCGCTGCGCCGTCGGCTCCTCATGCACCGCGGGCTGGTCGCGCTCCGCCAGTTCATCGAAGGGTTCGTGCAAGGCCTCGCGGCGACCGCGGCGTCGCCACAGGTCGATGAGCTTGTGGCGTGCGATGGCGAGCGCCCAGCGGCTGACCGGGACGGCCGCGTCATAACTGCCGCGTTGCAGATGGATCGCGAGCAGCGTCTCCTGCACCAAGTCCTCCAGTTCATCCGGCAGCGACTGCATGCGTCGCCTCAAGAAGCCCCGTAGGCGATCGGCTAGGCAGCTCAGGGCCTCTCGATAGGCGGCTTCGTCTCCGGCCTGCGCTCGGACCCACAGTGGACGCAGCTTGGTCTCGAAATCATCCATGGGCGGAGTGTGTGTGGTCATCGCATCGCCATCGCTATCGATCCAGTCGCTGCTCGGGCATTAAAGGTTACAGCGCGCCGGAAATCGGCCCGGCGAAAAAGATTACCCCTCGGCTGTAACCGAAAGCGGTGCCCGGGCGACTGGATCATCGAGGACGCAATGTCAAGGTCAGCAGGCCCAGCCCATTCGATCCGAATGGGTTCCGCCATCGAGCTGGTCGTCCGGTTCTCACATCAACCTCCCGCTGCACTACATTTCGGAGCAATCATCATGACTCAATCCCGTGCCATCCAGACCACCACCACCGCCGCTGCACTCGCCCTGGCCTTGGGGACCGCGCTGACCCTCGGCAACACCGCCGTCGCCGGCGAAGGGGCCGCCAAGGAAAAGTGTTACGGCATCGCGCTCAAGGGCAAGAACGACTGCGCCGCCGGCCCCGGCACCAGTTGCGCCGGAACCTCGAAGGTGGACTATCAGGGCAACGCTTGGAAGTACGTCCCTGCCGGCACCTGCGAGAAGACGGCCTCTCCGACGTCCCCGACTGGACAAGGCCAGCTCGCGGCCTTCAAGGCAATGTAGGCCCAGCCGCCAGGGGGCCGGCGCCGACCTCGCGAGGTCCGGGCGCCGGCCCGATCGCTCACCTCATGCGATTCAACGAGGAACGACCGTGACGACCATCGCTCCCCCGGCTGCCGCCGTCGGCATCGGCCTCAAGACCCGGCATGTCCCGGAGGTCATCGATCTCAAACCGACATTGGACTTCTTCGAAGTGCATGCCGAGAACTACATGGTTGCCGGCGGACCCGCGCTGCGACAGCTGACTGAGGTCCGCGAACATTTCCCTCTGTCCATCCACGGCGTGGGATTATCCATCGGCGGCGCGGCGCCCCTCGACCGGGGACATCTCGATCGGCTGGCCACCCTCCTGCAACGCTTTGAACCGGTCTGGTTCTCGGAACATCTCGCCTGGTCCAGCCACGGCGGCGCATTCTATAACGACCTGCTGCCGCTGCCCTACAACACCGAAACCCTGGCGCGCGTTTGCGACCATATCGACGCGGTGCAGGAACGCCTCGGCCGACCTCTGCTGCTGGAGAACCCCAGCACCTATGTCGAGTTCGCCGCGTCGACCATGGACGAGGGCCGCTTCCTGGCCGAGGTGGCGGCGCGGACCGGCTGCGGCCTACTGCTGGACGTGAACAATGCCTACATCAGCGCGGTGAACCACGGCCGCGACCCTTGGGATCTGATCGCTGCGCTCCCGGTCGCGGCCGTCGGCGAGTTCCACCTGGCCGGTTTCGCCGAGGACTGCGATGGCGCCGGCGATCGACTCCTCATCGATACCCACGGCGCGCCGGTGGCCGAAGCGGTCTGGGACCTCTACCGCCGCACGTTGCGGCATCTCGGTCCGCGGCCTACCCTGATCGAGCGCGACCAGGCGATCCCGCCGCTGGCGATCTTGGTCGCGGAGGCGGAGCGTGCCCGGTCGGCATTGGTCGGCACTGCCGCTTGGCCGGAGGCCGCGTGATGATCACGCACGACCCGATCCAAGCGGGATTTGCCGACGCTTTGCTGGCCCCGGAGCAATCCCTGCCGCCGGGGTTGATCACCTGGAATGGCTCAAATCCGTCGGTGCGTTTCGACGTTTACCGCAACAACGTCGTGGTGTCCCTGACAGAGGCACTGTCGGACGGGTTTCCGGTCACCCGCGCGCTGGTGGGCGAGACCTTCTTCGCGGCCATGGCACGTTGCTTCGCTTCCGAGTACTTACCCTGCTCGCCGATCCTGACCGACTACGGCGATGCGTTGCCGGACTTTATCGCAGCCTTCCCGCCCGCCCATGGACTTCCCTACCTGTCGGACTTGGCGCGGCTGGAACGGGCACGCGTGAAGGCCTACCACGCCGCCGACGTCCGCGCTCTGACGGTCCAGGACCTGGCCCATCATCTCGCCGATCCGCAACGGCTGCCAGCGGCCCGTCTGGCGCTGCATCCGGCTTGCACCCTACTTGTCTCCGAGCACGCCGTCGTCTCCTTGTGGGCGGCGCATCAGGGCCAAGGACGGATCGAGGACGTGGACCTTTGCCGATCGGAGTCGGCGTTGGTGCTGCGCGACGGCGACGAGGTGCTGATATGGCCGCTGTCGCCGGGAATCGACCACTTTTTTGCAGCGCTTGCGGCGGGCGCACCGCTGAGCGAGGCCGCCGAGGTCGCCGCGGCGACGGCTGCGGATTTCGACCTGGCCCGGGCCCTGGCACTGCTCATCCATCATGGCGGCATCGCTGCCTGGCAACCCTCAGGAGAACCGACAACATGAACACGACGCTCACCGCCGAGCCGACCCAACGCGGCACCTCTCGTCTCGCCCCGGCCTCGCTGATCACGGCCGGCAACCGGGCCATGGCCCGCATTCCGGACGACCTGATCGCATTGCTCGGACGCTTTTCCATTGCCGCCGTGTTTTGGAAGTCGGGCCAGACCAAAATCGAGGGCTTCGCCGTCGATCTCGTCGAGGGTAGCGTCCAGCTCGGTTGGCCGCGACTCTCGGACTCCGCGGTGGCGCTGTTTCAGTATGAGTATGACCTGCCCCTGCTATCCCCGGAGCTGGGCGCCGTGCTCGCGGCCCTCGGCGAGCACGTGCTGCCGGTTTTGCTGCTGCTGGGCTTGGGCACGCGCTTTGCGGCCCTGGGCCTGCTGATCATGACCGCGGTGATCCAGTTCTTGGTCTATCCCGGCGCCTATGCGACCCATGGGGTCTGGGCCGCCGTCCTGCTGTACCTTATGGCGCGCGGGCCAGGGCGCATCTCTCTGGATCAGCTGATCGGTCGCCAACGAACATGACGGGCTTGGCGGCAGGTGTGCGCGATGGGCCTGGAGTGCACTGATGACGCGACAGGCTCTGTTGCATCTTGTCGAGTTGAGTGGTGAGGGGAAGTTGGAGCATCGCACGGATCGCCTTCTCGCTGCGGCAACCCACTACCCAAGTCGTCTGCTGCGGCGACCGCGCGTGCGCCACAGGTGGGCGTAGAGGAGTCCGTTGCCGACCAAGAGGGCGAGACCGAGCAGGATTTGGGTCCCGCGGGTCAGTCCCGGCGGGTAGATCAGAGGCATGATGTAGTGGTCGATGAAGCCGCCGCTGTAACCGCCCTCCCCTGCTGTAAGCCGCCATTGGATCTCAAGCGGCGTGAGCGGACAGATGAAGCCGCCGAGCTCGATGGCGATACCCCAGAGGAGACACGGTAGGTGCAGGTAGGCCATCACCGGCCAGCGCAACGTCAAGAGTCCGCCAAGCGCGACGAAGGCGATGAAGAGGGCGTGCAGGAGGACGAGGCCGTCTGCCACGAGGCTCGGGTTCATGAGACCTCGACCGGCTTCAGGGCTACGGGATGGAGGGCCTCGATCTCGGCGTAGCGGTCGACAAATGTCTCCGGTCGATCAACGTCTCCAAAGGAGCTGGTCGACATAGCGTTTCACCAGCCGATGTCCGGGTGTGTCGATCGTCGTGAACTCGAGGTTGGTGCGGTGGAGGCCGTCGCTCGGCTGGGTTCGCAGGACCCGCGCATAGACCTCGGTTGCCGGGTCGGCACCGAATTCGGGGACGAAGGTGAGGATCACCTCCGAATAGGGCGGAAGAATCAGGGGTAGGTCGGCGTTCATCCCGTAATAGCCGAGATCGTTTGCCTTGCCCATGAAGCGTTGCGCCAGGATGCACTTGGACTCGACCCGACGGAAGGCGACCGGGAAGTCCACCAGGACTCGCGGCGAGCGGCGGATCTCGACCTGCGGGACCACCAGTCGCTGCGGGCCATCGACAGCGAGCAGCTCGTAGAGGGTGATCTCGCGGGCCTTGCCCTTCACGAAGAGCGAGTTGGCGCTGCCGATGTCGATGTAGTCGCGTGCGGATGCGTAACTGGCATCGCTGAGCAGCACCTGCCCGCGCAGGCTGTAGCCCTCCATCCGCGCGGTGAGGTTCACGGTGTCTCCGATCACGGTGTACTCGTTGTAGGCCCGTGAGCCGAAGCTGCCCGCCATGACGCTGCCGCTGTTCACGGCGATTCCGGCATAGATATTGGGCTCTCCGATCAGTTGGCTCTCGCGGTTGAGATCGAGCATCGCCTGCTGCATTTCGACCGCACAGGACAGCGCGCGTTTGAGGTGATCATCACGGCGAAACGGCGCGCCGAAGAGCGCCATCACTGCATCGCCCATGAACTTGTCCACGACGCCGCCGTGCCGGTGGACCAGCTCCACCATCCGGGCGAAGTATCGATTGAGAAGTCTGATGATGGTTTCAGGGGGTTGGGATTCGGTCAGCGACGTGAACCCGCGAATATCGGCGATCAGGATGGTCGCCTCGACCGCTTCGATCGGCTGAGATTCGAGCAAGAAGGCGTCGAGCAGCGGATTGAGCCGCTCGATCATCGCCTCGTCTTGTCGGTTCGGCGCTTCGGTGTCGTAGACCTGTTGCGCCAGGCTGGAGATGCGCGCAACCAACGACTGTCTGTCTCTGTGCTGCATTGGACGAGACTGCTTCTAGATCCCTGTCACCAAGAATGGCACAGGTTGAACGAAGGTGGGACAAAAAAAGCCCGCCGCAATCGGTTCGATCCGTCGCGCACCAGTCCTTGCCCCGGGATCCTAATTGTCCGCGCAGGTTCGGCGCGTCCCATCGGCGCATTGACCTCGCGCGGCATCACAATTCGTCGGAAGTGATTGACTTTTTTCATGGGAGAATTGTTCCGAACGGAGCAATCTGGTGTTTTTCGGGGATGTCGCGACCCGTCCCCGGTTCACACCATGCACCGATCTCAGGAGACTTCCTCGGAATGGATCGCTTTACCCGCATCTACAGTATCGCTATCGGCATCATCGTCATCGGCGCTTTGGCCGTTTGGATCAGCTCGGCCTGGAAGCCGCAGGTTTGGGAGCTCGATCAGGTGCTGGAGGCCGACCCGCTGGTCTCGTCCTACCCCTATCGCTTCCGGGTGGTCTCGTTCGATAACGGCGTCGCAACGATTTCGACACCTCGCTCGTTCGACGTGCCCGCGTACCGTTTTCTCGCCATCATCCACCCGAATCTGACCAACAAGGCGGACAATGATCCGCAGGTCATCGCCGCTCAGCAGGATTTGATCGATCACCAGAAGCGTGCCCAAGGCCTGATTCTGGCGCAACCGCAGGTCGAATCCGTTGAGTGGGAGCTGGATACTCAGTGGCTCGCGGCGCGTGGAATTTCCGTCTCGCCCACGCCGTGACATTGCCGTGTCCAGGCTGAACGCGCGTGGGGTGTCCTCGGAAAGCCGGGCGTGTCCCGCGCGCGCCTCTTCCCTTTTCCGCCAATGTGCGTAACCGGCCGGAGCCGCTATACTCTTGGCCTCGCAGTCAGTTGGACCGTTGTGAGGTCCTTCTGGATGGAGCGGAGCCGCAGGTGAATCTATCACGGATTCCGGCAGTCGAACCTCGGTGTCCCTTCGGAAGTCGACCCTCAGCCTGGAGCACCCGATGCACGGCAATATCCCGGAGCAAGATCCCCTTGTGGCAAGTGTTGGTCGGCGTCGGCGCCGGCTCTACAACCTGTTGGGCTGGCTGTGTTTCGGATTGGGCTTTTTGGGGATGGTGTTGCCGTTGATGCCCACAACGGTGTTCTGGATCTGTGCGACGTGGCTGTGGCTGCGCAGCTCGCCCAAGCGGGTACGTTTCCTGGTCGAGCATCCGCGCTTCGGCGCGTCGATTCGTGTTTTTCTCGAGCGCGGCGAGATGTGTCGGACCGGCAAGACCGCCGCCATCGGCAGCATGGCGATCAGTTGGTCGGTTTGGTACGGGCTTGCCACCCCGGGGCCCGTGCTGGCGCTGTCCGTCGCGGCCATTCTCGGTTTGGTGGCGCTGTGGATCGGAACGCGCCCGGAAGGTCCAAAGCCGCAGACGCAGGCGCGGGTGAGCCTGGACCTCAATGCGCTCTCACGCACAGACGGTCCCTCGAAATCTCGCAGGAATCCGCCGAACTGAGCTGCGTCCGAGCCTGTGGGTGACGCGGCTCACTCGGCGGCTTCCCCCTATCCTTTGCTTCGGCCTCAATCGTAGATCAGCTCGGACCAACGTCCCTCGTCGATCATCCTCTCCTTGATCGCTTTCCACTCTTCGGATGACCCTACGCGTTCGGCCATCACCTTGTCGAAGACCACCGCGATCTTGCCCAGTCCCGACAGGAAGACGTGCGTGTTGGGTTCGTTGATGAGGTGCAATGCATCGTCGGCGTTGTCGGCTAAACCGTGCTCCAAGGCCTGCGATGAGGTCATCAAGGGACGCGTGCCGAGGGCCCGGAACGCCTTGAAGGTCTTCTCGTCGTAATAGTTGGCAAGATCGGTGGTCTCGTCGTTGGTGTACATGAGATCCAGACCGCTGCGGCCGCCGTAATAAAGCCGAACCTGTCCCTTCCAATCACCGCGCCGCTCGTAGATCAGTTGTGCAAAGGCCCGAAACGGCGCAATGCCGGTCCCGGTCCCGATCATGAGTAGGTTGGCCCGATTGTCCAACGGCATCTTGAAGGGACTGAGATAGGGGCCACTGATCGTCAACGAGGCACCCGCCTTCGCATCGCAAAGATAGTTCGAGGCGATACCCGGATAGCGCTCTCCGCTGACCTCGTCGATATAGAAGCAGCGGCGTACCAGAAGATCGATCTCAACCCCGGTGTCGACCGGAAGACTGCGCGCGTTTGCAATCGAATAACGCCGGAGATGGTACGGATTGCCGAACGGATGCGGTCCGGGAACGATCACGCCGATGCTTTGGCCCTCGACGAACTGAAAAGCGGGATCGGGCACCTGGAGGGTGATATGGCGGACCTCGTCGGATTTCTCCGGTGTGATTCGCCTGGAATCCTTGATGAATGCCTGAGTCGTAGGACCCAATTCGGCCGTGGCTTCACTCATGTTTTAGGTGCTCCTTTGATCTTGCCGGCCCCATTGGAGCCGAGACGAGATGGATATAATGTGTCGGCGCCGCACGCGCGACGACGAAGCTGAAAATCATGCCTTCTTCCGCGCCGGTCCCGCTCGTAAGGCCGCTGCTTAGCGACGCTCGCAACTCCCGCTGCCGCATGAACAACCGCCGTCGTTGCGCCGGAAGGGTCCGAGCTCCGGATGTCGGGCGGCGAAAGCGGCATAGATGCGCTCCACCAGGACCCAAGCCGCGAGCACCAGAAAGATGACCAGCGAGGCCGAGAGCACCTTAACCATGCGAGCCCCCGAGCCCGGCGAAGCCCATGAAGGCGAGCGACAGAAGCCCCGCCAGCATGAGGCTCATGGCCGCGCCCTGGCTGACGCTGGGCACGCGGGCAAGCTCTAGCTTCTCGCGCAGCCCGGCCATCAGCATCAAGGCCAGCATGAAGCCGCCACCCGCCCCGAGGGCATAGACCAGGCTCTGCACGAAGTCGTACTCCTTCGCGGTCTGAAAGAGCGCGAGGCCCAGGATGGCGCAGTTGGTCGTGATCAAGGGCAGAAAGATACCGAGCGAGCGAAAGAGCGCGGGGCTGTAGCGTTTGACGAACATCTCGACCAACTGCACCGCGGAGGCGATCACCGCGATATAGCAGATAAGCCGCAGGAAGAGCAGATCGAGCTCCGTCAGCAGCCAATTGATCCCGTAGGCGCTCATCGAGCTGACCAGCATGACGAAGATAACCGCCAGGCCCATGTTCCACGCGGTGTCTTTCTTCGCCGAGACACCCAGGAAGGGACAAATGCCGAGAAAGAGCGCCAGTACGAAGTTGTTGACGACAGCTGCATTCAAAAAGATGAAATAGAGCGATTCATCCTGCATTGGCGGCGACTCCGGATTGGTCCATGACCTTGCGTTCCTTACGCTGACGTAGCCAGTTGAAGAGCAGCAGCCAAGTCCCGAGCACGAAGAAGCCGCCCGGCGGAAGAATCATCACCACCCAGGGTTGGAAGCCTTCGCCGAACAAGGCGATCCCGAGGATGCTTCCGCTGCCGAGGATCTCCCGAACGGTACCGAGTGCGAGCAGTGCAATGGTGAATCCCGCGCCCATTCCGAGACTGTTGACCAAGGTCGTGTGCAGGCGCTGTTTCGAGGCATAGGCCTCGGCACGCCCGAGGATGACGCAGTTCACCACGATCAGCTGAATGAAGGCGCCGAGTGCGGCATAGAGTTCCAGACTGATCGCCTGAATCCCGTAGTCGACGATGGTGACGAAGGTCGCGATGATGATGATGTAGCTGGCGATGCGAACCTGTTTGGGGATCCAGTTGCGCAGGAGCGAGATCAGCAGGCTTGAGCACACCAGCACGAAGGTCGTCGCCAGCCCCATCGCGATCGCGTTCATGGTCGAGTTGGTGACGGCCAGGACCGGACACATGCCGAGCAGCATCGCAAAGACCGGATTCTCTTGCCAGAGCCCCCTTAGGAAGGTATCTAGGCTCAACGTTTCCTGCGGATTGGGCAATTCAGCCATGGGTCGTCCCTCTTAGCGCGAATAGGGTGCTGATCACGGCGCTGCCGCGGCGAGCTTGGCGAGATCTCGGCGAATATTTGGCACAAAGCGCTCCGCGGCATCGTTTGCCGCCCGAGCCATCGCCTTGCCCGAGATGGTTGCACCCGAGATGCCGTCGATCTGCCAGGGGTCAGTCTTGGTGCCGTGCGCGACCAGGACAATCGGATTGGCCAGGCCCGTGCCTTCGGGGTTCAGGCTGGCGTCGAGCGACACGAAGTTCTCGAGAAAGGCCGGATCCGAGTCGATCTTATCCCCCAGCCCCGGTGTTTCGGTCGATCGCAAGACCTTGCTGCCGATGATGCACTCGCACGCGGGATCGTAGCCGAAGAGGAACTGGATCACGTCTTGATAGCCGCGCGCGGCGCCGGGAAAAGCGATGCCGCGCAGACGTCCGTCGGCTCCGAATCCGGCGAACACGGTCACGCCGACCGCACCCTCGCCCGCCGGCGCCAAACCTTGATCGGTCAGCACGAAGTCGACCTTCGAAACGGCGCCCGGCAGTACTTCGAAGACCGCCTGCTCGGTCAGGATTCGCTCGTTCTCGGCGATGATCGGCTTGGTCGCCTGATAGACCAGGACCACCAGGAGGCCCGAGAGGATCGCGATGCCGGCCAGGGTGCGCAGCATCGGCCAGCTGGGTGCGATCTGCGCACCCGGCCCCGTCGGACCCCCGGGTTGAACCTCAACCTTGATGCTCATCTCCTACTCGACCTCCCGCGTCTTCTTGATCGCGCCGTAGACCCGCGGCTGTGTCCAGCTCGAGATCAAGGGTCCGGCGGCATTGGCGAGCAGGATCGCGTACATCACGCCCTCCACGAGGCCGCCGAACAGACGGATCACGACCGTCACGATGCCGATGAAGAGTCCGTAGAGGATGACGCCGCTGGTGGTAACCGGCGAGGCGACCATGTCGCTGGCCATGAACCAGGCCCCGAGCATGAGTCCGCCCGAGAAGAGCACGAACCAGGGGCTCGGATAGACACTGCTGTCCATCAACCAAAAGGGCAGCGCCGTGAGCGCCGCACCGGCCATTACGGCGACGGGGATGCGCCAGTCCAGCATGCGTTTGAAGGCGAGCCAGAGTCCGCAGATCAGGATCAGGAGAGCGGAGGTCTCGCCGGCGGAACCGGCGATCATCCCGGTGAAGACCTCGGTGACCGGCGGCTCGATCTGCTGGAACTTCTGCAGTGCAAGCGGCGTGGCACCGGTCCAGGCGTCGAGCTGGAGACCCATGATCCAGTCCTTGACCGGGGTCGGCTGCATGAAGGGCAGCGTGAAGGTCGAGGGGATGACCTCGGTGAAGCGACCGGGCGCGAACGCGGGGGTCCAGGTCGTGATCGCGACCGGGAAGGCCGCCTGCACAAAGGCGCGCCCGACCAGGGCCGGATTCATGACGTTGTATCCCAGCCCGCCGAACAGCGCCTTGCCCAAGGCCACGCCGACGAAGGCGGCGACCGCCGCCATCCAGAGCGGAAAGCCCGGGGGCAAGGTCAGCGCGAGCAGGATCCCCGTGATGACGACGGACCAATCCGAGACGGTATTGCCCTGCCCGCTCGCCCGCGCGAAAAACCACTCGGTCGCGATCGCCGCGCCTGTCGTGGTGAGGATCAAGAGCAGCGCACTCAGTCCGAATTGAAAGACCGCGAAGGCACAGATCGGTAAGAGCGCAAAGACCACGTTGCGCATGATCCGGTCGACGCTGATCGCCCGCTTCAGATGCGGGGAGGTTCTGATCTCGATGGGCTTAGGCATTGCGATCTCGATTGATCGATTTGGCGATCCGGAAATACTGCGTCAGCGGGATGTTGGAGGGGCACACATAGGCGCAGCAACCGCATTCGAAGCATTGGTTCAGGTTGAATTCCTCGGCCATGCGCTCGTACTGACGGGCCAGCGCCAGCTCGCCGAGCATGGATGGATTGAGCGAGACCGGGCACGCCTTGAGACATTCTGCACACTTGATACAGGGATAGACCTTACGCCTGTCCAGGTCAGGGTCTTCACGTTCCAGTGCCACGACGCCCGAGACGGCCTTCGTTACCGGCACATCGAGCGAGGCGACCGCCATGCCCATCATGGGGCCCCCGAGGATGACCTCGCCGACCCGGTCCGCCGCGAGCCCGACCTGCTCGAGCAGGAACCGCAAGGGTGTACCGATCGGGACCATGAAGTTGCCCGGGTTGGCAACCGCCGGACCGCTTACGGTAACAACGCGCTCGATCAGTCCCCTGCCCCTGGGCAAGAGATCGCCCATTTGGGCGAGTGTGCCGACGTTGTAGACCGCCACGCCGATATCCGCCGGCAGGCCGCCGACCGGAACCTCTTTTCGCAGGAGGCTCTTGATGAGCATCTTCTCCGCGCCTTGCGGATATTTGGTCTCGACGGCTTCGGCGGTGATCGGCAGATCCTTCGGCAAGACCGCCCGCAGGTGCGCGACCGCGTCGAGCTTGTTGTCCTCGACACCGATGATGGCCCGCTTGGCGCCGGTCGCCTTGAGCGCGAGCTTGATGCCGCGGATCAAGGCATCGCTCTGCTCGAGCATGATCCGATGGTCGCAGGTCAGGTAGGGCTCGCATTCGCAGCCGTTGACGACGACCGTCTCGATCACCTTCCCCGCCGGTGGCTTCAGCTTGACATGGCTCGGGAAGGCCGCGCCGCCGAGTCCGACCAACCCGGCATCCTGCACGGCCGCGACGATCTCCTCGGACGTCATCGTGTCGAGGTCGCGCTCCAGGTCATAGAGTACCTCTTGGCTCGCGGCCTCGTAGACCTTGAGGAAGATCGCTTGCGTCTTGGGTCCGTCGGCTGTGGGTGTCAGCGCGATCGCCCGGATCACCCCGGTCGCCGGGGCATGCATGGGGACCGACACGAAGCCCTCGGCGCGGGCGATCGGCTCGCCCCGCACAACCTCCTGGCCGACCTTGACCAAGGGCACGGCCGGCGCCCCCTTATGCTGGGCGAGCGGGATGACCAGCTCGGGCGCAAAGGGGAGCCGCCGGATCGGCTTGTCCGCCGTCAGCTCCTTGTGCTCGACCGGGTAGATGCCGTGGTCGAAGGTGCGATGGCGTTGGAAGAGACTGAAAAGACCCATGCGTGACTGCTGTGTTGGGTTGGGATCGGGATCGCGCTTCGCACCGGGCCCGTCGGGCCCGGCACGCTGCGCTGCGGCACGCCGCGCCTGACGGCACCGGCGCGATCGCGCGTCTCGGTGCGCCTACTGGTACTTCGCCGCACGCTTAAGCAGCTTCTCCAGGCCGGCCTCGGCCGGGTTCCAGGGGGTCCCCGGGTGGATGCAGCCGGCGGTGCACTTCTCGGCGGCCTTCACGATGTCCTGGTAGGAGCCGCCCTTGGGATCGATCACCTCGACCTTTTTCTCGGCGTTGTATTTGAAGATCTTCGGGTTGATCGTGATGCACTCATCGCAGGCGGTGCATTCCGGGGTCTCGACCCAGACCGGCTCCCAGTCGGTCGCTACGCCGTTGCCGGCGCCATTGCCGCTCGCTGCCGAGGCACCGTTGCCGCCGTGGCCGTTGCCGCCGCCCGCGAAGGATGCCAATGCTCCGACGTCGCCGCCGGCCATGGCGAGCAGGCTGCTGGTGAGCTTTTGCGCCATCTCGGCCTTGGCCTGGTTGCGCACCTGCTCGACGTCGACCTTATTGAGATGGCCGCAGATGCCGCGCAGCTGTGTCCAGAAGGCACGGCGCTCTTCGCAGGAGGCAACCAGCTCTTGGGAAACCAGGACACGCATCAAACGGTTCTTGCCGTCCACGCCCCAGACGTAGGGGAAGTGCCCGATGCGTGCGTCCTCGTCCATCTCCAGGAACTCGGCCATGGGGATCATGGCGTCGTTCCAGGTCTCGGGCGGGGCCTTGCGGAAGTGTTTGCGGAACCGGCCCTCGGTCATCGCAAAGTCCGCGAAGGTAAAGGGGACGGTCATCTCGGCCGGCTCGCCCTTCTCGTCGGTGTACTTCAGCGTCCAGCTGATCCAGTCCTGGTCGATGTTCCGGTTGCCCTCGATGGAGCAGCATTCCTCGAAGCTGGTGCCGGCATCCGGGTCGAAGCGGAAGAGCGGATAGGCGCGGGACTCGATGGCCATCCGGCTTTGATGCGTGGACATCTCGTCGCCGATGCCGTGCTCGGGTTGGCAGCTGGTGTAGATGTTGAACAGCGCCGGGTGACGGGCATTGAGTCCGTCGATGAAGCCCTCGAGCAGATGCGTGAGATTGCCGGCCGCGCCGTTGAGCACGAAGCTGGTGCGGTGAGCCATACCGATCAGGCCCATCTCCTTGCGGATCTCGGTCTTGCCTTTGCCGACTTTGCCGTAGGGGGCCATGTCGGCGACCTGGCCGATGAAGCCGGAGGTGCAGGACTGACCACCCGTATTGGAGTAGACCTGGGTGTCGAGCACCATGATCTTGACCGGGTGGCCGGACATGAGCGCACGCGAGAGGTTTTGGAAGCCGATGTCGTACATAGCCCCGTCGCCGCCGACCGCGACGACCGGCGGACAGAGCAGCCACTCTTCGTCGGAGAAGTCTTTCCAGCCGAAATAGGTCAGTGCCTCGCCGTGCTCGGCCGGGTTGTAGCCCCGCTCGAGCTCCAGACGCGCCATGCGGATCGCCTTGAAGCCCTCGCCCATCTTGCGCATGTGGCCTTCGAAGAGACCGAGTGCGATCGAGGGCGAATCCTGGAAGAGATGATTCGACCAGGGAAAGGGATAAGGATTGAAGGGGAAGGTTGCGCCCCAGACCGAGGAGCAGCCGGTGGCGTTGACGATCCCCATGGATGAGCGTGGTTGGACGGCGGTGTACTGCGACTTGAGATGACGCAGCTTGTCGAGAACACCCGTCACCCAGGTCAGCCACTCGGGATCGACCGGCTCGGCGCTGCGGTCATGATCCAGCTCGGCGGATAGGTCGGACAGGCGCAGGTCCGCGTCCTTGTGTGCGTTGACCGCTTTACTGATCGCTGCCGAATTGGTCAGGTCGATCTTGGCGGCGAGCTTCAACCGGACATGGGTCTCGAGTCGGTTGATCAGGTCGTCGAGATCGGCGAGGTGACGCTTGACACGGGGTTGCATCAACGCCGCGACGGTGGCGGTGAAGAGGTGAATGACGGTCTTCTCGCCGCAGCCCATGCAGGAGCCGTCGCCCGAGACCATCGATTGGTAGTTCGACTTGTCGAGCAGCAAGGTCTCGAGCGCGCCGATCTTGTCGTCCAGATCATCGATGCGGATGAACTCCGGACCTGTCGTCGGCAGGTCGAGCCAGAAGTCCCACTTGGCGCGCATCTGCTCGATGGTTTCCGTGGTCTGGGGCTCGGAGACAAGGGCGCCGTCGTCGCAGACCTCGATACACTCGTTGCAGCCCTTGCAGGTATAGGGGTTGACGGTGATGCTGAAGAGTCCGCCGCTGCCTTTCTGCTTCTTCTCGCGGTTGTTCCAGTAGGGTTTGGTGACGGCGAATTGATAGTCGCCGAGGGCCTGCATCATGAGGCCGAATTCCTGCTCCATCGCGGCCTTTTGCTCGGGCTCGCCCTGATAGGCGGCCAGGGTCTCGAGCACCGCGCGGTCCATCAGCTCGCGCATGTCGGGGGCATCCCCGGCCGCATCGATGAGTTTGCGCAGACGCTTCTCGACGTTGCGGGTCTCGCGGCGCAGGTGCTGGGTGGGCATGCCGCGCTCCACCCGGGCGATCGCGGCTGCAAAGATGTCGGAGACCCTGTTGACCAGACCCGGGATGGCGCTGTCGGGACAGACCGAGAAGCAGTTGCCGCAGGCGGTGCAGTTCTCGGGGACGTACTTGGGATAGGTAAAGCGGATCTGCGTCATGTCGCGATAGACGCCGCTGGAGGCGGGCATCAGCGACAGGGCCATGTGCGGATCGGCCAGATTGTCGCTGCCGCGACCGCTCGCGTAGAAGGCGCCGGTCTGCTCCCAGAAGCGATGCACGTCGGTCACGCCGCCGTCGCCTTCGGGCAACTGTTTGAGCATGACCGGCAGGCCGACCTCCTTGCGGGGCAGCAGCTGACCGCTGATCAGCGGCTTGTCGACGATCTCGACGATCTCGTCGAAGCCGCGGCGCACGATGCGCAGGTTGTCCTGCACGACACGCTCGCCCTTGGCGCCGAACTTGTGACGGATCTGCTCCTCCATGGCGGAGAAGAGTCCGGCCTCGTCGAGCCCTGCGCGCTCCATCAGAGGGGAAGCGGCGAAGAAGGCTCCCTGGAAGGTGTTGCCCTGCATGCGGATCTGCAGCTCCGGATCGGACGCCTCTTCACGGGCGATCTTGAAGCCGTCGATGTAGTAGACGCGAATCTCGTGCTCGACGATGTATTTGCGCGCGGCCGGCGGGAAGCTGGCCCAGACCTGCTCCGGGTTGTCGAGGCTCGACTGGACGATGAAGCGCCCTCCCCGATCCAGTCCGGCGAGCGGATTGGAGTGCGTGAAGACGTTCGGGTCCGGGCTCAGAACCACGTCGACATAGGTGTATTCGCAGTTGAGCCGAATCGGCTCGGGTGCGGCAGAGAGGAAATAGGTGGTCGGCTGACCCTTCTTCTCCGAGCCGTACTTGGGATTGGCGCGGATATCGAAACCCAGCAAGTCATAAAGGGTCATCGCCAGGTTTTTCCCGGTCGTGACCGCACCCCAGCCGCCGACAGAGTGCATGCGCACCGTGATGGCGCCCTTGGGCAGGAGGTTCGGGTTCTCGCTGCCGCGCAAGGCGAGCTCGCCGATGTGCGGATAGGCGTCCTTGAGGGCCTGGATGCGGATCTCGTCCTTGGGGTCGAAGGGTTTGCGGATGAAGTCGACCGACAGGTAGAAGAATTTACGGTGCGCGCCACCGGGAAGCATGTTCTCGATCGCGGCGATCAGGCCCTCGGGCTGAAGATCGCGCGAGCCCAGCCCGTAGCACCCCGAATAGAGTCGCGGCATGTCGCCCTGGCGATAGACGGCGTAGTCCGGATAGGGCATGCGCTCGCCCTTCTCGACGCTGCCGTTCTCCAGACACTTGGTGAGGGCGGAGCGGACCTCACGCATCACCGGAAGGTCTTCCGCGAGCGGCTGGTCGGTGCGTTCGAGCACGGCCACGCCCTTTCTGCCTTTGAGCATTTGCCCGATGAGATCGCCCGGAAAAGGCCGGTACATCGTCAGGTTGACGACGCCGACCTTGAGCTTGCGGGTCTCGCGCAGGTAATCGGTCACCGCCTCGGCCTGGGTGATCATGCTGCCTTGGCCGAGGATGAGGTAGTCGGCATCCTCGGTGCGGTATCCGCCGACACGCTGATAGCGCCGCCCGGTCAGTGCATGGAATTCGTCCATCACCTGCTCGGCAATCGGCTCGATGTGATCGAAGAAGTAAGGGCGCTGGGCGGCGACGGCCTGCATGTAGGCGTCTTGGTTTTGCACGGAGCCCGATGTCACCGGGTTGTCGACGTCCCAAACCATGGGGACGCGGCGCCGGGTCGGTCCGTAGACCAACTTTTGGGCCGGGGTCGGGCAGGCGATGATGTCGTCGGGGCGACCGCAAAACTCGGCGATCAACTCACGCTCGGGGACGAGCAACGGCTCGATCAGATGGGTGGTTAGAAAGCCGTCTTGACCCACCGCGGCGGGCGTCAAGGTCAGCTCGGCGATCTTGCGGGCGATCAGGTTCAGATCCGCCGCCTCTTGCGCGCTCTTGCCGTAGACCTGGGTGAAACCGGTGTCGTCGATGCAGTGATAATCGTCGTGCGCGCAATGCACGTTCAGGCTCGACTTGGTGATGGCGCGCGCGCCGATGTTGAGCACATAGGGCAGACGCTTGCCGACCGCCGCGTAGAGCGACTCGTGCATGAAGGCCACGCCCTGAGCCGAGGAGAAGTTCACCGCGCGCAGGCCGGTCATGGACATGCCGGCGGTGACCGCCGCTGCGGCGTGCTCGGATTCGGGCTCGACGAAGATCAGCGGGTTTCCCGACACGTTGAGGTGACCTTTGGCAACCTCTTCGGACCAATACTCGCCCATCTGGGTCGAAGGCGTGATGGGATAGGCACCGGCAGCGTCCGAGGCTTCGCGCTCGCACATGATCACGGCGGTGTTGCCGTCCATCGCCATCCGTGTTCCGGGATACTTGACCTGCTTCTCGTCCTTATTTGCGAACTTGGGCTTTCCGAACATGGGGCTTCTCTATGGTTGACCCGGCGGCCCGGCCGCCGGCGATAAGCCGGGGCTCGAGGGCGCGACAGGGTGGATGCTTCGACTCTTCAAACGACCGATTCCGGAGGATGCCGATTGCGGCGGTTGTCGATCCCGGCCGAGGCGTCAAGCCAACGGCAACGCCTCTTTGCGGAACACCTTTCTGGCGTCCTTCCCTTTGACGATCCGACCGTCGGGTTCAAGCCAAACAATGGCGCCGGTCGGGCAGCGCTCGATCGCGACCTTCGAGGCGAGCGCGTTCTTGGCGTAATCCACGACGGCCAGGTTGTCGCAAATCTCGATCAAACCCTCGGGCGAATCCTGAGCGCAGCGTCCGCACGCGGTGCAGACGACATCGCATTCATGCTCGCCCTCGTCTCCCGGGTCCAGGTTCTTGCACGCAACCCACAGGCGATGGCTGATCGCATGCAGGCTGAAGAGATCTTTCGGACAGACGGTGACGCAATCACCGCAGGCGGTGCACTTGGAGGCATCGACGATCGGCAGGCCGTGACGATCGAGTCGGATCGCATCGAAGTCGCAGACCTCGGCGCAATCGCCCATGCCCAGGCAGCCCCATGAGCAACCCTTCCCGCCGCCGGAGACCAAGGCGGCTGCGCGGCAGGATTCCAGACCGCCGTAGGAGGCCCGCAGGAAGGCGACGTGGGCCCCGCCGGCGCAGGCCAGGCGTGCCACACGCTTTTCTTCGGCGCCGAGGTCCACACCCAAAAAATCGGCGATGAGCGTGTTCATCGCGGGCGAGTTCACGGTGCACCGGCCGGGCGCAATCTCACCCTTGACCAGCATCTCGGCGAACGGTCGACACCCCGCCGTACCGCAGGCACCGCAGTTCGCGCGCGGCAGCAAGTCTTCGACCTGATCGATACGCGGGTCTTCGTAGACGTACAGCCGCCGATTCGCCAGGATCAGGATCAGGGCGAGCAGCACGCCGAGTGCGGCCATGAAACCCACAGCGGTCAAGATGGATGCCATAAACAACTCAAATCAGGCAAAGGTCGGACGGGGCGGACGAAGACCGCATGATGAACCAAACGATGTCATGGTTCTCGCGAAGCGGGCCTCGAGACCGTTCGCACTTGGTTGCGGGCATGGCTTCGGCCCGCTTAAAGACTCTGCTAATTTTACGGAATTATGATTTATTAATTTTCATAATTCTGTAAATCGTTACTATTGAATGTCAATAGAAGACTCTGATCCAGATGTTTTTTTTGATCCAGGGCATGGAAGTGACGAACTCTTCCGAAGGTGTACGGCGCTACTGGCGCTACTCCACGCGCTCGATCACGTCCGTGACCAGACCGGTCTGCAGTGCGTCGGACAGCGAGATCAGAAGAATCTTGTTGTTGGGCACGGCGGCGGCGGCGATGGCGACATCCGGATCGATGCCCATCTCGCGGAGATAGAGGAAGGCGTCGGCGACGTAGCGCTGCCCGCCCTCATGGCTGCTGAACCGCCTCGGGACCTTGCTCTGATGGATCCCCAGTTTCGCATTGGGCGTGACGTAGCGTTCGGCGCCGCCCGCGAGTACATCAATGCAGGCCGAGGTACAGGCCTGATCAACCGCCGTGCGCAGACCCATGGTCCGCAGGTAGCGTCCGAGCTTGCGCGCTTCGAAGACCGAGCCCCCGGGGCTGTTGATCACCAGGCCGACGACTCTGCGCCTGCGCAGCTCGCCGATCGTCTTCTCGGCGAATCCATCGGATATCTCGACACCGTCGATGCGCAGCCAGTTCGATCGCAGGGTCCCGTCCGGCTCGAACCGGACCAGGGTGGATGTCACGCCGGTGGCTTCGGAAACTTCCCGACAGGATTCGGTCGCGAATTCGAGCAGGGCCGGTCCACGGGAACCATACTCGACGACCAGCTGATTGGATCGTTCGATGATCGCGTCGACACGGAAGCCGTACTTGTCGGCGGCGGAGATCACCGCCGAGTCGGTCACGGCCACGTCTAGATTCTGACCGACACGCAGCAGATGACAGGCCGCGACCCGACGCAACCAATCGTCTCGGCTCATGCCTTGCGGGGCGCGGGTCGAGCCCGAGATCGGGCCGCCGCTCCGGTCCGAGCGGCGATCCGACGTCTGGTCGGTCATCGGGCCGGGCACGGCGCAGCCGACAAGAGTGGCGATCGAAACGCCCAAAAAGAGAAACGCCAGCGTTCGGAACATCGGGCTGTGC
This sequence comes from Thiocapsa bogorovii, assembly GCF_021228795.1. Classification (NCBI taxonomy): domain Bacteria; kingdom Pseudomonadati; phylum Pseudomonadota; class Gammaproteobacteria; order Chromatiales; family Chromatiaceae; genus Thiocapsa; species Thiocapsa bogorovii. The sequence continues at coordinate 5,409,579 of NZ_CP089309.1, read as the reverse complement.
TGCCCCCTTCCCATCAGGCCCGAATCTCGATCCCCCGGGCGAGGAGATACGATTTGACGGCCTGAATCGGCACCTCGCGCCGGTGAAAGATCCCCGCAGCCAGTGCGGCCTCGACATCCGTCGCTGCGAACACCTCCGCGAAGTGCTCGACACAGCCTGCACCGCTCGAGGCAATCACGGGAATACCGACGGCCGACCTCACGGCATGGACCAGCTCGAGGTCGAAGCCTGCACCCGTCCCGTCGCGATCGATCGAATTGAGCAGGATCTCGCCGGCTCCCAGGATCTCGCAAACCCGGGCAAGCTCCACGGCATCGACGTCGCGACCTTCGCGTCCACCCTTCACCGTGCATTGAAACCAACAATAGCGCTCGCCATCGGGTCCGGGTGTGGATGTCTCGACCGTGTGATGGTGCGTCTCCTCCGTTGCGCGAATATAGACGCGACGCGGGTCGATGGAGATGACCACCGCCTGGTTACCGTAGACCCGGGCGATCTGCTCGATCGCCGTGCTGCCGTCTTTGGCGCCGCGTTGCAAATAACCTTCGACGGCCTCGACCGCATCCGAGCCGATCGAGATCTTGTCCGCCCCGGCGCGGAAATAGGCGTCGGCGACATCGAGTGCCGAATACGCCGTTCCTTGCGCGTCGCGAAAGGCTCGGATCCCGCCGCCGATGGTGAGGGGCACGAAGACGCGCTCCGAGGTCCGTTCGAGGACCTCGAGCATCGGCTGATCGGCAAGCGGGAAATCACGGAAGGCGGTGATATTGAGGAAGGTGATCTCGTCGGCGCCCTCCTCGTAATAGCGCTGCGCGAGCTCGACCGGTTTGCCGAGATTGCGGACCTCGCCGGCCTCGCGCACGTCGTATTGATCGCCCTTGGTCACGACCAGATCACCCGCGTCGTTGGTGCGCACGTCCAGACAGGCAATGATGCGTTTGGCCAGACGCGTCGGACTGCGATCGGTCGAGGGGGTCGTCTTGTGCAGCGGCTGATCGTCGCCGCCGAGAAAGCGTCGGAGCAGCCGCAACCCGGCGCTTGCACTCTTCTCGGGGTGAAACTGAACCGCGGAGATCCGTCCTCGTTCGACGGCGCTCAGAAACGACCGGCCGTAGTCCGTCTTGGCGAGCTGCCAGTCGCGGTTCTCGGCGGTAGGCTCGGCGTAGTAGGAGTGCACGAAGTAGAGCTTCTCGCCGGCGTAGTCGGCGAACAAGGGGGAGTCGCGCTCCACGCGAACGTCGTTCCACCCCATGTGCGGGACGGCGAGCGTGCCCGCTTCGAAACGGCGTATCCGACCCGGGATGATCCCGAGTCCAGGCACGTCGGGGGACTCCTCGCTGCCTTCGAAAAGTGCCTGCAGGCCGATGCAGATCCCGAGATAGGGGCGCCCCGCGGCGAGATACTCGCGCAAGGGTTCCAGATAACCGAGTGCCTGCAGACGCTGCATCGCTGCCCCGAAGGAACCGACGCCGGGGAAGATGAGACGCTCCGCCTTGAGGATGTCCGCCGGGTGCTCGATCTCGGTCAGATCGAAGCCCAGGGCATGGATGGCATTGCGGAGGCTACGTACATTGCCGGCGCCGTAGTCGAGCAGGGAAATCATGGGTCTGAATCCGAAGCGGTCCTGTTGATATCGGATACGCGGGTGGTTGGACCCGCGGACGAAACGGCTATCTTAGCGCTATCGGGCGTTCGGATTCAGATTTCTCCGTCCGGTGTGTGGAGCTCGATCCCTTCGGCCGCCACCACCCGCGCCAACGCGACCTCCATCATGGCGCGCGCCTGCGCCGTCGCCGCGTGCAGGTAGGCGTGCAGGGCCGCATCCTCTGCGTTGCGATCCTCGCATTCCGCGCTGTAGCTCTCGAAGGCGTTCAGGGAGAGCACCAAATCCACCAGGTGATGGGGGCACTCGCAGCGCACGCTGGGCGAGGCGGTGGCGATCCGCAGCAGATCCGCGTCGGCGAAGCGCCGCTGCGGGATCGGCAAGGAGAGGTCGAGGGCGGGCTCCTCGACGGCCTGTGCGGGCGTCTTTCCAAAATCGCCCGTGCACAGGTGACGCAGCTCCTGCAGATCGACCGGCGCGCGTTTCGGAATCAATCTGCGGGCATCGAGTCGCTCGATCGTAGACCGAGTGGCGAAGCCGTAGACCAGGATCGCGCGAGCCGCGCCGCATTGTGCGACCAGCTCGCCGATCTCGCGCACTTGGTCGCCTTGAATGGTGGGGTACTCGATCACGGCAACGTCCGGCTTCATTGGCGCTGGCTCCGCGGCAAGAAACGCCCGGCGCGACGGGTAGAGCCCCACGATCTCGATGTCGCCCGAGATCGGGTTCTCGCGCCTGAAACGCTCTGCGAGCGACGACCCGATCACCAACACGCGGCACGGGCGTTGCGGCGCGCCTGTCGCCTCGGGTAGGTCCGATCCGCGGATCCGCTCGCGCAGTTGCTCGAGGCTTAGGTTCGCGACACTGCTGATCGCGTCGCCTCGATCGACCAATCGCTTGATGAGGGTCAATCGACTCACGTCGTCCGGCCCATAGAGGCGGGTACCCGACTCCGTCCGAAGCGGGGAGACGACGCCGTAGCGACGCTCCCAGACGCGCAACGTGTCGGCGGGGACTCCGGTCAGCCGCGATACGGCGCCGATGCGATAGGTATGACCCGGTAAGGCTGCGTCCTGGTCGGTCAATGCGATCTCCTCATGGTGAGCGGGAAACGGGTGTTCATATTTTGTTTATGTTATGCCCTTGACATGACCCAGAGTGGCGACTAATGTTGAGCTTGAAAGTTGGTCATAAGCCGGTCACTCTGACGTTGAATGTCAACTGCAGTGTTCGCGGCGGTGCTTCTCCATGCCGGAACACGTCTGGCAGTAGGAACATAGTGGGAGTTTACGTGCCACCGTCCAAGTCTTGTCCATGTTCGATACGAACATCGTCAGCGTCGGGATAGCGGTATCGGCCGCCCGAACCCGACGAAACGAACGATTTAATCCATCATTTCCATGTCGACAACCAGGAGAAAACGCCATGCATCTTCAGCAGACCCGAGCCCTCCGAAATACCTTTGACGTGGACATTCCGCTCCACCCGGACACTCGCTCTTACGAGGACGTCGCGACGCTGGTAGAAGAATTCCTGAACAGCATCGACAGTTATCGTCGAGACGCGCAAGGCTTGGCCCAAGGCGACGTGCTTCAGGCGCTTTCGATTGCGACCGCGGTACAGATGGCCAAGGGCCAAGCGAACGAACGCTACGGATCCGGCTTGCGGATCGAGTTGCAAGGACTTTCGGTCGAGAGTGCGTCGGTGCGCTCCTAGCCCGCGGCGATCAACCCGGTCTATTCAGCCTGACCGGACAAGGCGTTCCCGTCGGCCTCGTGATACGCCGGCGACACATTCGGCGGGGATCGGCACATGCCGAACCCCGCCCGGTTGAGCGGAAAACCAAGACCCATTGCACGAATCTGAAGTAGCATTGCAGCCCTGTCGATGCCGACCTTCGGCTCAATCTCCACGTCATCTCTCCCGGGGACTGTATGCAACGGACCTCCACCGCCCTCGCGCTTGCCTCGACACTCGTACTGCTGACGATCTCCTCGGTCACCTACGCAGACGAGACCCTGCATCTCTACAACTGGAGCGATTACGTCGCCGAGGACACGCTCTCGGGGTTCGAGTCCGAGACCGGGATCAAGCCGCGCTTGGATGTCTACGACTCCAACGAGGTTCTCGAGGCGAAGCTCTTCGCCGGGAGCAGCGGCTATGATCTGGTCTTTCCGACCGCGAGACCCTTTGCCGCACGCCATATCAAGGCCGATCTCTACCTGCCGCTGGACAAAGCCAAGCTCCCGGGTTTGGACCGCCTCGATCCGTCGATCATGAGCCAGCTGGCGAACATCGACCCCGACAACGCCCACCTGGTGCCCTACATGTGGGGAACCTCGGGCTTGGGCATCAATCGCGACAAGGTTCAGGCCGCCTTGGGCGAGACCGCCGATCTGGACACTTGGGCATTGGTCTTCGATCCCGACACGGCGGCCAAGCTCGGCAATTGCGGCATCAGTCTGTTGGACGACCCGACCGAGGTGTACTCCGCCGCCCTCGCCTATCTAGGCAAGGATCCGAACAGCCTCGACAAGGCCGATCTCGACGCTGCCTCGGCGCTGATCAAGGCGATCTATCCGCACGTGCGCTACTTTCACTCCTCGCAGTACATGAGTGACCTGGCCAACGGCGATCTCTGTGTCGCCATGGGCTACTCCGGCGATGTCTTTCAGGCGCAGTCGCGCGCCGAAGAGGCCGGCAAAGGCGTGGTGATCGACTACGTGATCCCGCGCGAAGGCGCCGCGGTCTGGACCGACGTCATGGCGATCCCGAAGGATGCGCCCAACCCGGCCGCGGCGCATGCCTTTATCGCCTACATGTTGCAACCCGCCGCCATCGCCGCGGTCTCGAACGCGGTTTACTACGCCAATCCCAACCTCGCGGCCACGCCGCTCTTGGACGATGCGGTTCGGGAGGATCCGGCAATCTATCCGCCCACCGAGGTCAAGGAACGTCTGTTCGTGCCCTCCGAGCGCAGCGATCGGGAGATCCGGGATCTGAACCGTCTCTGGACGCGCCTCAAGGCGAACCGCTGACCGGGATCGGGGGCCTCGCCGATGGCTACACTCGCCGAGCGGCGCTCGCTCGAGCCTTGGCAGGATCCCAAGGCGATTCCCTATCTGCGCATCGACCGGGTCACCAAAAAGTTCGGCGACGTCTATGCCGTAGACGACGTCAGTCTCGAGATCTTCCAGGGCGAGTTCTTCTCCCTGCTCGGAAGCTCGGGCTGCGGCAAATCCACGCTGCTGCGTATGCTTGCGGGGCTCGAGTATCCGAGCGCCGGACGGATCTACATCGACGGGGTGGATGTCACGGATGTCCCGGCCTACTCGCGGCCGGTGAACATGATGTTCCAGTCCTACGCCCTTTTCCCGCACATGAGCGTGGAGCAGAACGTGGAGTTTGGGCTCAAGCAGGATCGGCTGCACAGGCGCGAGCGCAGCGAACGGGTCGGCGAGATGCTGGAGCTGCTGAAGATCACCGAGCTGCGCAAACGGCGGCCCGATCAGCTCTCGGGCGGACAGCGCCAGCGCGTCGCGCTCGCCCGCAGTCTGGCCAAACACCCGAAGCTCCTGCTGCTCGACGAGCCGCTCGGTGCGCTCGACAAGCGGCTCCGCGAAAACACCCAGTTCGAGCTGGTCAATCTGCAGGAGCGACTCGGCATCACCTTCGTGACCGTCACGCACGATCAGGAAGAGGCCATGACCATGTCCACCCGAATCGCCGTCATGGATGCCGGACAGATCATGCAGGTCGACACCCCGACCGCCATTTACGAGTTCCCCACCTGCCGTCTGGTCGCCGAGTTCATCGGGTCGATCAACCTGTTCGAAGGCAAGGTCGTCGCCACCGAGGGCGAGCACGTCCTGGTCGAGACCCGGGTCGGCCGACCCATGCGCATGCGTAGCTTCCATCCGATGGTGCTCGGCACCCCGGTCACGGTCGCGGTACGACCCGAGAAGATGCGGCTCTGCGCGGACTTCCGAGACGACGGGGTCAATCAGCTCAAGGGTCGGGTCGAGGACATCGCCTATCTCGGAGACGTGTCCATCTATCGCATCCGTGTTGGCGACGGGGCACTGGTCGAGATGACGCTGACCAACGTCCAACCGCGCACCGAGCAGGCCCTGACCTGGGAACAAGAGGTCGCTATCGAATGGTCGCCGACCAGCGGCGTGGTCCTGACCGAGTAGTCCTCGGAGCGATCGAGCATCATGCCTGCACCGCCCCCGAATCGCTCCACGTACGAGCATCGCACAAGCCGATGGGTCAACATCGGCATCCCCTACCTGTGGTTGGGGCTCTTCTTCCTGCTGCCCTTCGCGATCGTGCTGCAGATCAGCCTGGCCGAGCCGGCGCTCGCCCAGCCGCCCTACACGGCGCTCTGGCAGTGGGTCGACGAGGGTCTGCTGCGCATCGAGATCAATCTGCGCAACTTCATGATGGTCGCGGAGGACGACCTCTATCTGAGCGCCTTGCTCAACTCGCTCCAAGTCGCCTTCATCTGCACCCTGCTCTGTCTGCTCCTGGGTTATCCGATGGCCTATGCCATCGCCACCGCTCCCGAACGTTGGCGGATCATCCTGCTGATGTTGATCGTCCTGCCCTTCTGGACGTCCTTCCTGATCCGCGTCTACGCCTGGATCGGGATCCTCAAGCCCAACGGTCTATTGAACGACGCGCTGATCTGGCTGGGCCTGATCGACACGCCATTGGCGATCCTTCACACCCAGACGGCGATCTACATCGGCGTCGTTTACTCCTATCTGCCCTTCATGATCCTGCCGCTCTACGCCAATCTCACGCGGCTCGACCCGAGTCTGCTCGAGGCCGCGGCAGATCTGGGCTGCCGCCCCATGCGGGCCTTCCTGCGGGTCACGCTGCCGCTTTCGATGGCCGGTATCGTCGCCGGCAGCATGCTGGTCTTCATCCCGGTCGTGGGCGAATTCGTGATCCCGGATTTGCTCGGCGGACCCCAAAGCCTCATGGTCGGTAAGCTGCTCTGGACCGAGTTCTTCTCCAACAAGGATTGGCCGCTTGCCTCGGCGCTGGCGATCCTACTGCTTGCGCTGCTGGTCGTGCCCTTCGTCATGATGCAACGTCTGCAGCAGCGCATGGAGGGCAGCCGCGGATGAGGCGTCGACGCTGGTCGCTGCTGACCCTGCTCGCCTTCGGCTACGCCTTTTTGTATGTGCCGATCCTGCTGCTGATCCTCTATTCATTCAACGAGTCGCGCTTGGTGACCGTTTGGACCGGGTTCTCGATCAAGTGGTATGTCGAGCTCTTTCGGAATCAGCAACTGCTCGATGCCGCCTGGTTGAGCGTGCGCATTGCCGCCGTGAATGCCACCCTGGCGGTCGTGCTCGGGACCCTGGCCGCCAACGCGCTGGTGCGCCATCGCAAGTTTCGCGGACGCACCGGATTCGAGCTGCTGCTCACCGCCCCTCTGGTGATGCCGGATGTGATTATCGGGCTGTCGCTGCTTCTGCTCTTCGTCGCGATGCAGCAAACGATCGGATGGCCGGACGGTCGCGGCTTTACGACCATCACCATCGCACATGTCACCTTCAGCATGGCCTATGTGGCCGTGGTGGTGCGCGCGCGTCTCTCCCAGATGGACCGCTCGCTCGAGGAGGCGGCCATGGATCTGGGCGCCCGCCCGCTGCGCGTCTATCTGACGATCACGCTCCCCCTGATCGCGCCCGCCCTGCTCTCGGGTTGGCTGCTCGCCTTCACGCTCTCGCTCGACGACCTGGTCATCGCCAGCTTCGTTGCCGGTCCCGGCTCGACGACGCTGCCGATGGTGATCTATTCGAGCGTGCGTATGGGGGTTTCGCCACAGATCAACGCCTTAGCGACCATCGTTGTCGCGGTCGTTACGCTGGCTGTCGTGATCGCGGGAATCTCGATGCGCCGAGGTCCCGAGGCACGGTGAGTTGGTTTCCTCCGAGGGCTGTGCTAGAAATCCGGTGCCGGAAATGCCGTCGGCTTCAAGTCATGGGGACCGCCCGCGCGGCGGCTCGAAGGTTCATCGGATCAAGCGGATCCAGCCAGTCCCGTCGGCGAATTGATTCAGGATAAGGATCGATCCCGGCGGCCGGCCTATGGTATCGCCGGTACTCACGGGTCTCTCGAGGAGTCGAGACCTTGGCCCGGCGGGAGAGGTTGAGCTGGATGGGTCGATCCGGAGTGGGTGCGGGGGAAAGACGATCGGGACGTGCGTGAGGCGCCGTCCGGTCGAAGGTTTGATCACGACGGCCACACGGATCCGTCTGAACGGGCGCCGCCCGCGCGCGCCCTTAAGCGACTCCTCGAATCCATCGGCCGCAGTCGAGGACATCATGATGAATCGGCACACGCATGACGCCACCGGCTCGCTGAGCGTCGGCAAGGCTCGGTCGGATCGGCTCGAGGCGCCGGTCGCGTTGCGAGAAACCCAGCCATCGAGCATGCTCGAGCGCCCCGTGCAGACCCCGCTGGTGTGGCGAGATGAATGGTGCATGGGCATCCCCGCATTGGATGCCGACCACCGCCGGCTCGTCATACTGGTGAATGCCTTGCTCGCCAGTCGACCCCGCTCGGATCAGACGTCAGGCGGGACCGGCGATGACCGGGAGCCGGACACCGCCGAAAGCGAGCCCCTCGCGCGTTTCGAGGCCCTCTTGGATCATCTTCGGCATCATTTCGAGCGCGAGGAAGCGCTTATGCTGTCGATCGATTACGACGACTTTCAGACCCACAAATGCGAGCACAGCCTGCAGCTCGCAGAGCTCACTGAACTCCGTCGGCAGGTGTCGCGCGAGCGCGGCGGTGCCTTCAGCCACGAGTCGTTGCAATGGGTCAAGCGTTGGTGCTTCGACCATTTCATCGCCGAGGACAGGCGTCTTTCCCGGGCATACGCGGAGGCGACGCGACCATGAAAGCGTCGCGGGCTAGCTCGCCTGCTCACGCAGCCTCCCTGTCGGCCCGCCCGGAATGCGTGCGACCAGGCGCTTGAGCCAAAGACTCTCGGGGAGCAAGACGAGATAGACGACGCAGAGGATCACGGCCTGGTACCAGAAGCTCGTCAACCAGATCGGGGTCACGCCTGTCGCGAGCCAATTCTCAGCCAGACGCTGCAGGTTGAAGAAGCTGAAATAGGCCAAGAAGGCGAGGAAGAGACGGCCCGAGCTGCGCTGCCGAGGTGAGAGCGCCACCAGCGGAATCGCAACGATGGTGAGAATGAGGATCGCCAGGGGCGCCGCCAGGCGGTGCTCGAGCTCGGCGCGGTCGGCAGGCTCTGGGGACGCCAAGAGGTCGCGAGACGGCGTGGTCGAGCGTTTGGAGATCGCGCCCGGCGCGGCGCCGGACGACCGGATACGAATCCGATACTCGTCGAACTCCCCGATCATGAAGGCGGCCGAGCCCGGATCGCCGTCGAAGCGGTGCCCTCTTGACAGGGTCACGATGTGGTCGCCCGTGTCCTCCTCGATCCGATGCCGCCCCCCCTGGCTCACCACCAAACGGGCGACATCCTCGCGACGGTCAAGGATAAAGACATCCCCGAGCGACTGCTGGCGATCGATGTCTCCGATATAGAGCACCAACTCTCCACCTTGCTCGAGATAGAACCGACCGGGTTGAAGGCCCGCGATTTGTGCGGCCTGTTCCTTCTGCTGCATCCGGATCTGATGGATTCCGGCTGCGGCCCAGGGCTGCAGGAGCAAGGAGATCCAGGCGGTGACGAAGGCAACGGGCACGGCGAGGATCAGCAAGGCCCGAAACACCCGTCGCGGTCCGATGCCGCAGGCACTCATCGCAATCAGCTCGCTGTCGCGGGAGAAGCGGCTCAAGGTCACCAGCAGCGCCAAAAAAAAGGCCGGCGGCAACAGGTTCGGCATATCGCGAATGACCTGAAAGGCCAGGAAGTTGATCACCAGGTGCGCGCTCAGCGCCCCGACGTTCACCTCCTCGAGCGTGCGCAGGAAGAGCATGCTCGCAACCACCAGCACCAAGATCGCCACGATGGCGGAGAACACCTTGGCCGCTTCCGAGAGCAGATAGCGATCGACAATGCCGAGCATGGGATTCCTTAAGGTGTCATCCGGGGTTTATCGAGGCGTCATCGAACGGGATGCTCGGGGTCCTCCAGCGCCTTCGAGGCGACCTCGAAGGTATCGGCAGAGAGCTCCTCGGCCGCGAGAATGCGCTCGATCTCGGCGCGCATCAGCGCCTGACGGTCCGCATCGTATCGGCGCCAACGGATGAGCGCCTTGAGCAGCCGTGCCGCGATCTGCGGATTGAGCGGATCCAGCTCCAGGACGCGGTCGGCGAGGAATCGATATCCGCCGCCGTCGCGGGAATGGAAATGGGCCGGATTGGCGGTGCAGAAGGCACCGACGAGGCTGCGCACCCGATTCGGATTGCGCAGCGAAAAATCCGGGTGCTGCAGGAGTCCGTTCACGACGCGCAGGGTCTCCTCGCGGCTGCTGGTCGCCTGGACACTGAACCACTTATCGATCACCAGCGGCTCCTTGGCCCAGCGACGGTAGAACGCATCGAGTGCGGGCGGTCCCTCCTCGCCGCCGTGATCCACGAGCAGACGCAGCGCGGCGATGGCGTCAGTCATGTTTCCGGCATCGGCGAATTGGGCGCGACACAGGGCTAGACCCTGGGCATTGCCCGTAGCCATGAGGTATCCGAGGGCGAGGTTCTTGAGCGCACGTCGTCCGATCGCATCGGGTGTCGGTGCATAGGGCTCCGTGTCGGCGTTGTCGCAATACACGCGCGAGAACTCCCGGGCAAGCCTTTCGCCGAGCATGCGGGCGAGCGCTGTCCGTGCCCGGTGAATCCCCTCCACATCGACGGTCTCCATCTGGTCTCCCAGAGACGATTCGGAGGGCAGCGTCAGCACCTCGGCCAGCAGGGCCTTGTCGGTTTCAGGGCTCGTCAGCGCGCCTCGAAAGGCCTCGATGAAACGACCCGGAACCTCGGCGGTAGGATCCGCCGTCATCGTCGAGAGGACACGCTGCATCAGGATGCGTGCGGCATTCCAGCGCGAGTAACCATCGCTGTCGTGCCGCAGGAGAAGGAGCAGGTCCTCGTCGCCGTAGTCAAATCTCGGCTGCACCGGAGCGGAGAATCCGCGCAGCAGAGAGGGCACGGGCCGAACGGGAACATCCACGAAGCATAGACGGGTCTCCCAATCGCGCAGCTCCAGAACGCGCGTCCCCGGATCCCCTGCGTTCTGCTCGCCCTCGAGGCGCAGCGCCAGCTCCTGTCCCTGCGGATCCAGCAGGGCAATCGCGAGCGGAAAGTGCAGCGGATCCTTCTCGGGCTCGCCCGGCGTCGGCGCGATGTCTTGTCGAATCAGGAGACTGTAGGTCGCACGCTGCGCATCGTACGTGGCCTCGATGTGAAGACACGGGGTCCCGGCTTGGGAGTACCAGCGGCGGAACTGCATCAGATCGCGCCCGCTCGCATCCTCCATACAGCACACGAAATCATCCGTTGTCACGGCCTGCCCGTCATGACGCGTGAAATACAGGTCGGTGGCCTTGCGGAACAGCTCCGGGCCGAGCAAGGTCGCCTGCATCCGCACCAACTCTGCACCCTTGTTGTAGACGGTCGCGGTGTAGAAATTATTGATCTCGACATAAGAGTCGGGCCGCACCGGGTGCGCCATCGGACCGCTGTCCTCCGGGAACTGATGGGCCTGGAGCAGGCGCACGTCTGACACACGTTTCACCCCGCGCGAGCCGACATCGGCCGAGAACTCCTGATCGCGATAGACGGTGAAGCCTTCCTTGAGACTGAGCTGGAACCAGTCGCGGCAGGTGACGCGGTTGCCGCTCCAGTTGTGAAAGTATTCGTGCGCGATGACGCCCTCGATGCCCTGGAAATCGTCGTCCGTGGCGGTGTCGGCGCGCGCCAGCACGAACTTGTCGTTGAAGACGTTAAGCCCCTTGTTCTCCATCGCGCCCATGTTGAAATGACTCACCGCGACGATCATGTAGTTGTCGAGATCATATTCCCGACCGAAGCGTTCCTCGTCCCACCGCATCGCCTTCTTCAGCGACTGCATTGCGTGGTCGCATCGGTCCAGATTGTGCGGCTCGACGAAGATCTGCAGCGAGACGTCGCGGCCGGATTCCGTCGTGAAGCGGTCCTCGATCGCACTCAGGTCGCCCGCGATCAACGCGAAGAGGTAGCTGGGCTTGGGAAAGGGGTCCTCCCAGGAAACGAGATGTCGGCCATCGTCGAGCACGCGCTCCTCGATCCGGTTGCCGTTGGACAGCAGCACCGGGAAGCGCCTTCGGTCGGCAACGAGGGTCGTCCGATAGCGGGCCATGACATCGGGGCGATCCAGAAAATAGGTGATGCGCCGGAACCCCTCCGCCTCGCACTGCGTGCAGAGCATATCGCCGGATTGGTAAAGCCCCTCCAGGGCGGTGTTGAGGTTGGGATGGATCCGAACACGCGTCTCGAGGCGGAAACGATCGGGCACACGATGAAGCGTGAGCGAATCCGGCTCCACGCGATACTCTGCAGACGAGAGTTTGTGCCCGTCGATCGCCACGTCCTCCAGGTCCAGTTGCTCGCCGTCAAGCCTGAGCGTGCCGTCGCCGCGGGTTGCTGCGGGATTACGGCGAACTTGCAAGGTCGCCTCGACGTGGGTTCGATCCGGATCCAGCTCGAATCTGAGGTCGACATGGTCGATCAGGAACTCGGGCGGGCGATAGTCTCTGCGATGGATCGGGTGCGGCGTGTCACGGTACATGATGGTGCTGCTCCAGGTTCAAGGTCGGGTTGACGGCCGGTGCCCCGGACGGCGAAGCTTCGCCATCATCTCCAAACCGTCGTTGAACGTCCACCGCCGACTCAGTTGAAGACCGCGATGCCTCATATCACTATGTACACCACGATGATCTGCCCCTACTGCTCTCGTGCGCGGCACTTATTCCAGCGTAAAGGTGTCTTCTTCGAGGAGATCTCGGTCGACCGCGATCGCGAGCAGATGGCGATCATGCGCCGGCGCAGTCGCCGGCATACAGTGCCTCAGATCTTCATCGACGATCGCCACATCGGCGGTTACGACGACCTCGCGATGCTCGATGCACGCGGCGAGCTCGATCCCCTGCTCGTCCCGAGCGATGCGCAAGAGACCGACGCGCGAGCCGCCGATGAGTGAGGATTCCGGCTCGCCGGATAGCGTTCGTCTGGATAAATGGCTCTGGGCGGCACGTTTCTTCAAGACCCGTCATCTTGCTGTCGAGGCGATCAACGGCGGCAAGATCAAGGTCAACGCACTACGCGCCAAGCCAGCGCGGGCGATTGCGATCGGAAACCGTATCGAGATCCAAAAAGGCGGGCTGGTCTGGGACATCGAGGTTCTCGGCCTGAGCAAGCAACGCCGCTCGGCCACCGAAGCGGGCTTGCTCTACCGCGAGGACGAGTCAAGTCGACTCAAACGCCAAGAGATCGTGCGCGAGCGCCGCGACACCGGCGTCGGTGCGGGCGACGGCTCCGGGCGACCCACAAAGCGCGATCGCCGCCTGATTCAGCGCTTTAAGATTCCTACCGATTCAGGGGGTTGAAAGCCATTTGGACAGCGATGCCTTTCGTCGGACCTATCGTGCCATCAACGAGCGCTACTGCGCGTTCGAGAAGGGTATCCTGACCAATCAGTGCAGCTGCTCGGAGGCCCAGAAGTTCTGTATCGCCGAGCGCGAGGGCGTGCACTGCGGCTCCGACGAGGCACAGGAAACCTGCGTCGCCCTGCTCGATCTACTGCGCCAACAGGCCAGATTCGCCCTCAAAGTCAACGAACAGCAGCGCGCTCTGCCGCATGCAAAGGCGATGCGCCTGCAGATCGGGGGGCTGCGGGGCATCGCCGTCGCACTGGATCCGGAGGCGCCTGCCCCAGCCGAGATCGCCGATGTGCGTGACCTGCTCCTTGCCGCCATCGCGCGTTTCGGCGCTCTAGAGCATCTGCCCTTCCCGCAGATCATGCAGCAGATCGCGGCCTACCGAGGGCGTCGAAGGCGGAGAGGGTCCGGCGCTCCCCGATAAAACCGACGAATCCAGAAACAGATGGATAGGGCCAACTTCGTGCCCTTGCTCCAAAGCCGGCTTGAATCGACCCGTCCCGCCTACGACGGGACACCTGCCAAGCGCTCCGAGCCGTCGGGCTCCCCCTCACCCGTCCCGAGAAGCAGGACATGCGTTCCGACAGGCGTGCGATCGAACAACTCGATCAGCTCGAGGCCGTGCATGCGGATGCAACCGTGAGAGCGGGCGACGCTCATCGGCTCGGTCTCCGGGCAGCCGTGGATATAGATGAACCGGCGCAGGGTATCCACGCAGCCACCGCGATTGCGGCCGGACTCGCACCCGGTCAACCAGAGGATTCGGGTCAGGATCCAATCGCGCCCCGGATGCTGCGCGGCGAACGCCTGGTTATAGATCTCGCCGGTCGGTCGACGCCCGCGGAAGACGGTCCCGATCGGGCATCCCTCCCCGATACGGAGGCGCACCCGATGCAAACCCCGGGGCGTACAGCCGCTGCCGTGCTGCTCCCCCACGCCATTCAGCCCGGTCGATACCCGATACTCGCCCAGTCGCCGCGCACCCTCATACAGACCGAGGGCTTGGCGATCGATATCGATCAGGATGTGTCTCGAGCGCCACCACATGTCGTCGTTGAGCTGCACGCCTCTTTACCAATGGCTGAACGGATGGCGCGCCAGGTTCGAGTTGTAGTAGCGCGGGTCGTGGGAGACCTCTACACCCGCCCAATCCGGCAACTCGAACGGCTCGTCCTCGGACGCCAGCTCGATCTCCGCGAGCACCAGTCCGGCGTTCTCGCCGGCGAAGACATCGACCTCCCAGAGATGGCCGCCGCACCGCACCCGATGGCGCACCTTGTCGATGACCGGCAGACTGCTCAAGGTCTCGAGCATGACCCGAGCGTCGTCGATCGGGATCTCGTACTCGAATTCGGAGCGGGTCACGCCGGTCGTCCTGCCCTTGATGGTCAGGAATCCGCGATCACCCTTGACCCTAACCCGAACCGTGGCGCGATCCGCTTGCGCCAGATACCCCTGGAGGATCGACTCGCGGTCCTCCACGCTGTCGCGCCAAGACGCATTCTTCACCAGAAACTTACGCTCGATTTCAAGGCCCATAAACCGTGCCCGGAGTGAAACATGAAAATAGTCAGGGCTCGCAGGCCCCGAGCAACCATAAGCCTCTTCGTCGGCGCGGTTTAATATGGATAAGCGCCGTACGGTAATGGACAAGCGCGGCAGGTTGGACAAGCGCAGCGCAGTCCAGCCCCAACGCAGGGCTCGGTGGACTTCGCTTTCGCTCGTCCACCGGCGCGGGATGACCGCATTGATCCTGCTAAAAAACTCCTGAATCGCGTCAGCTCCGACGAGCCATGGCCGGCCGCCCATGCGCACCGAGCCAGCAGCCTCACAGGTCGCGCCGAAGACGCGATTCAGCAACGCTCGAACAGGGCCATCGACTCCACATGCGCCGTCTGCGGGAACATATCCATCACGCCCGCCGACACCAGCCGATATCCAAGCGCATTCACGAGTCGGTCGGCGTCGCGTGCAAGGGTCGTCGGATAGCAAGACACATAGAGCACCCTCTCCACCCCGAGCCTCGGCAGCCAGTCGAGCACCTCAAGGGCGCCGCTGCGGGGCGGATCCAGCAGGGCCTTGGTGTAACCCTCGCGCGACCAAGGCTCCTGATCGAGAGCGCCATAAAGATCAGCCGTATAGAAACGTGCGTTCCCGATCTTGTTCAAGATCGCGTTCGCCTCTGCACGCGCCACCAATCCGGCATCACCTTCAACACCGACAACGGCTTGGGCCTGACGGGCGAGCGGCAAGGTGAAGTTGCCCACGCCGCAGAAGAGGTCCAACACCCGCTCGTCTGACTGGACATCCAGGAGTGCGAGCGCCTGGTCCAGCATTGCTCGATTCAGCTCCAGGTTGACCTGGGTAAAGTCGGTCGGCTCGAACTCAATCCGAAGATCGTAGCGCGGCAGCTCGTAATGCAGGCTGATCCCCTGACCCGGCAGCGGCCGGATGCTCTCCGGTCCGGCCTCCTGAAGATAGATGTGGAAACCCTCGCTCTCCCCGAGCGCCTCGAGCACGCCCAAGTCCGCCGCACTCGGCGGGCTCAAGGCGCGGAACACCAAGACCGGCGGTGTGTCGCCCATCGCCACCTCGATCTGGGGTACCTGCTCGCGGATGCTCAGGGCATCCACCGCAGCCCCGATCGCCTGCAGATGCGCTCCCACACTCGGGTGGAGCACCTCGCAGCGGCCGATGTCGGTGATGAAGGCATTGCCCCGCTCGCGAAAACCCACCAGCGTTCGGCCCTTCTTCGCCACATGGCGCACACCGAGCCGCGCCTTGCGCCGGTACCCCCAAGCACCCGCCGTCAAGGGCGCGAGCCAAGTCTGCGGGGTGACCTTCCCGATGCGCGCGAGCACGTCCGCAAGACTGTCCTGCTTGGCGCGAATCTGGGCGCTCGCCTCCATGTGCTGCAGGCTGCACCCCCCGCAGACGCCGAAATGGGCACACTTGGGCAGCACGCGCTCCGGCGACGCCCTTAGCACCTCGACAACGACACCTTCGTCGAAGCGCCGCTGGATCCGCGTATAGCGGAAACGCACACGCTCTCCCGCCAGCGCACCGTCGATAAAGACCGCCTTGCCGTCGAAGCGCGCCAATCCGCGCCCCTCGTGCGTGAGACCCTCGATCTCGGCCTCGACAGCCTCCTGCGGAAGTGGTTTGCGTTTTCTCGACACGGACTGCGTCTCCATCCGACAGATTCGATTGCGTAGGCAACCGCTGGATAACAAGTGATCCATCTTAGCCCCTCTCCCATCGCGGGAGAGGGGTTGGGGAGAGGGGGAGAACGAACCGGGATAGCTAAGTGGTTTCTGAACCGTGACGAGGTCGGCCGATCGGATCCGAGACCCCCTCACGTTCAGCCGATCGCGCGCGTCGCCGACATCCCCCGGCAAGGATACCCTGGATCTCGGGTAGGCCGAACACCCAGCAAGCGAAAGCGGATGGTGCTCATGGCGGACCTCGCGATGGGGGGCTGCATCCAGGCGGGCAGCCGAGTCGGATCCAGGCTCGCTCCGACCTTGAGGAAGCGGATCAGCAGGTCGCGATGGTCGTCGGACCCGAACAGGGTCTTGAAGACGCAGTCGACCTTCGGATCGATGGGGCGGTGCATACGAAGAGTGTATTGGTCGACCGGGGCATTGAGAAGGCGGGCACCGAACTCCGTCGCAAGCGTCGGTCGGCATCCCCGTGCCGACCCGGCTGCACGCCAGGGCAGCCGAAGCGTGGCCAGTGGATCAACGCAAGGTGTGCCGCGGATGGACGATCCTCGGCACGGCCGGGTGCCTAAAAAAAACCGTCCCCTTTTCCCACTCAGAGATCAGTCGCGGCAGAAACAAATCCGTCCCTTTTTGGTTTCGTTGGGTTGCAGCACCGTGAGCGACAGTAGCGCTATACTTTGGCAAATTTTGCTAATCTGGAGCGAACACAATGGCCACGATGAACATCTCCCTGCCGGACGAACTGCGCGACTTCGTGAATGAACAGGTCGCCGAGTCCAGTTACACCAGCACCAGTGAATACCTTCGCCAGCTGATCCGCGAGCACCGCGAGGTGGTGATGTTTCGCAAGCTCATCGACGAGGGCGCCGGTTCGCCGATCGAAGGCATCTTCGACAAGGGCTACTTTGACGACCTACGTGTCCGCGCAAAAGGCCGGACGAACCAAGAGTGACGGGAAAACCACTCATCCGCCGCAAGCGAGCCCGAAGGGATCTGGAGGAAGCCGCCGACGACTATTTCGCCGAGGGCGGCGAGGCCTTGGAGTTGCGGTTCATCGACGCCATCGAGCACACACTGAATCTCATCGCCGACAGGCCCGCAATCGGTTCGCTTCGCTACGCCCACGCACTGCAACGCAGCGATCTGCGTTGCTTCCAGGCAAAGCGATTCCCATACCTGGTCTTCTATATCGAGTTCCCGGATCGGATCGATGTGCTGCGCATCCTGCACGGCCGTCGAGACATCCCTACGAACTTGCAAGAGGCCAGTGGGGATGACGACGATTTTTGAGCCTTCCGAACCCTGCTCCTGTTAGGCGAACATCGTGGTCTGTTACTGAGGGATCCAGACCCATCTTTCCACGCAGTCGACCGCGTGCAAGGAGATGCAGGCAGACGCGGGGGCAGAAATAAATCCGTCCCCTTTTCCCGTTTCAAGGTACTCGTGGCGGACCTCATGATGGGGGGCTGCATCCAGGCGGACAGCCGGGTCGGATCCAGCGTCTCCCCCATCTTTCAGGAATTCTAGCCAGGGGCCGTCCCCCTTTTGCCAGTCCCTGTCGAACTTGACCCGCTGCGCACGCTCACTCCGAATCAAGCATTGCACGCGCCTCGTCGATGCCCTGAAAGGGAGATCCCGCCTCGACAGCACTCGTCAAAAGGCGCTTGCCCTCTTCCGTGCGACCCACCTTGAGGTATGCCATGCCGAGATGGTACTGGCGTCCTGGGGTGGGCTCGGCGATGTCGCGCGCCTTTTCCATCAGGCTGACCGCGCCGTCGTAGTTTCCGCTCAGATACTGAACCCAACCGGCGGTATCGAGAAACGCGGCCTGATCCGACGACGCAAGGCGCTCCGTCAGCGCCCGCGCGCGCTCCAAGTCCTCCGGATTGTCGGCGCCGCGCTCGACAAGCAGCATCGTCAGGTTATTGGCCGCGATGTCGGCCGACGGGAATCGATCCAACACCTCCTCGTAAAACCCGATCGCCCCGGCCGCGTCCCCGGCCTCGTGCGTCATCATCGCCAGCATCAACAGCAAGTTCGGATTGCGGCCGGTCGGCTCGAGACCGGACTCCAGCGTGGCGCGTGCAGCCTCACGCTCACCGTCGGCAATCTGCAATTGCGCGAGCCGCTGATAGGCCGTGGGCGAAGCAGGCGCACGCTCGATTGTTGAGGCGTATTGACGGCGGGCCTGATCCCCTTGATCGGTCGCCGCGTACACCTCGGCGAGCAGATCCATGGCGACGATGTTGTTCGGCGCGGTCTCAAGCAACTGCGCGAGGCGCTCCTGAGCCTGTTGAGGCTGCTCCAACGCGACATAGGTCCGCGCGAGCGCGACCAAGGGTTCCGCGGCGTTAGGGTTTTTGGCCAGCGCCAGCTCGAACTGCTCGATGGCGGCTTCCAGATCGCCCTGTCGCTCCAACACGACGCCTTTCAGGTAATAGCCAAGCGGATGATCGGGCCGCGTGGTCAGGGCCTGCTCCGCGGTCTTCGTCAGCGCGCCCAAGTCCTGCTGGCCGAGCTGCAGTCGGGCCAGCGCGGTCTGCGCGTCCGGATCGCTCGGTACGGCTGTGAGCAAGCGCTCCAAGACCTGCGCCGCGCCGTCGACGTCACCCGCGTTCGCACGCACGCCGGCGAGCTGCAGATAGGCCGCCGGTGCCGTTGGAGCAACCCTGATCGCCTTCTCCAGCGCGTCCTGCGCCAACGCGAGATCATCCCGCAGCAGGTTAGCCTGGGCCATCAAACGCAAGGCGGCGACCGATTCAGGCTCGTTGCGGAGCAGCACGCGCAGGTCGGCGATCGCCTGATCCGAATCCTTTCGTAGCAGCGCGATACCGGCACGCACCAGCAGGGCATCGGCGTTCTCGGCATCCTCGGCGAGTACCGCTGCATCCAAATCGTTTAGGAGCCCACCGTGATCGAGAAGGCTGCGGTCGGGTGCGAACTCGACGAGAAAGTCCACGTCACTCGCCTGCTGGGCTTCGCCACGGGCGACCGAGCCAAAGACGCGGACGTTATGCGCAACCCAACGGCGAGCGACGCGAAGAATGTCTCCGCGTTGGGCTCTGAGTGCCTGCATCGTGATCCTTTGTGCGCTCATTCTTCATGCCTTGTTCCCCGGGTACGGGGCAAGCTTGATGCAGCGCCGCTGGAGTTGCAACTCGGCGGAAAAGCAAAAATAGCAAAAAGGCAGCTGGGTGGCCGCGGGTGATTGATCCCAGCGGTTCCTGTGCGGTTTCGGCGGCAGTTTACTCATCTCGCCGCAGGAGAATCCCGCCTTCTGAGTTCGAGCAGCGCGCCTTTTTCTACTCATCCATTCGCCCGCTGCCGCCATATCTCGGGATCGCGCTTCAGGTGCATGACGGCGACGACAAGGATGCGCTCGGCCCGGTTCTGGTAGAGGATTCCGTAAGGAAACCGGCTCACGATGCAGCGACGCGAGCGGGCGGAGAACAAGGGCCAGGCATCCGGGAATGCGCCGATACGCTCGAACGCGGACCGAACCTCCTCGGCAAACTCGTAGCCGAGTCCCGGCCGCTCGGCGTTGTATCGATCGACCGCGTCCACGAATCCCGCTCGGCGCAGGAGAGGACGCGGACCTTCACGGGCGATTGATCCGTGCGAACACGGCCTCGGCGGAGTCGTCCGTCAGCTCCCCGGCGTCGAAGGCATCGATCCGGGACTCGGCCTCAACCCTCCAAGCGTCCGCGATCCCCTCGTCGGCCTTCGGATCGAAGCTTCGCAGGAGTGCGTCGATCAGCTCGGCGCGCTCCATCGCGGACAGGCCAATGGCCTCATGTAGAACTTTCCGTGCCGCCGCAGTCATCGGGAATTCTCCGGACGAAATAACCAGACGCCGCTAATTCTACAGTCCGAGGGACATCAAGGTGTATGCCTTCTGCCTGATGTCGAATCATGGCCATTTGATCGTGCAGCTCGGCGAGGCGATCGCGGATCTGGGGCGGCTCATGAAACACCTGGCCGGGCGGCAGACGCGCTTCGTCAACCGTCAGGCCGTGCGAACCGGCACGCTGTGGGAAGGGCGCTACAAATCCCGTCCGATGGAGACCGACGCCTACCTGCTCGCCTGCTGCCGCTATGTCGAGCTCAACCCGGTGCGTGCGGGGATGACCGAGACGCCGGCAGCCTATCCCTGGTCGAGCGACCGATGGCACGCCGGCGAAGCCGAGGCCGGTTGGCTCGACATGGACCCCTGCTACGCCGCCTTGGGATCGACCCCCGAGGCGCGGGCGGCGGCGTATCGGGCCTTCGTGCGAAACGCGATTCCGAAGGACGAGTGACGAGTGATCCGCGAGATCCTGCAGCATGGTCACTCACATCACTTCTCCGACGGTGAGGTCCATCTATCCTGACACCGGGGGGCTCCGATCCTTTCGGCATCCGCCGGGTCTCGACGGGGCGCTGGCGGGACAGATCGAGGCCACAGCCACCCCGCCGCCAGTCGCGTCGGGTAAGCGGCAGACTCGCCGCCGGCAATGCCGGCGACGCGACGGTGCTTCCGGGGTCACTCTTCGACGTGATCCGGCCACTGCCGGGCACCGTGATAGACACGCAGGATTTGCATCTGATCGCCGCTGACCTGGTAGGGAACGATGTGGGCGGTTCCGGGGATAGCCAGCTCGCGCGTGCCGGGGACGCGGCCGGGCCTGCCGATGTGCGGAGCGTCCTCGAGGTCCGTGATGCGACTGCGAAGTCGTTTCAGCAGAGCGCGCGCCGTGTCCGGGTTGTCGCTTGCGATGTAGAGAAGGAGAAACAAGCAAATGCCATGAATCAGGCATCATCGACTGGTCGCGCGGCTTCGAGTTTCTCGACAAGGAGCTGCAGAAGGTCACGCGCCGCGACGAGGTGTTGAGTCTCTATGCCTTCATCGACCGGGTGATGACGTTGCCCGAGCCGTTGGAGGACGACGACCATCGGGCCATTCAAGCCATCGAAGAGGCTGAGCAGATGCGATACGTCACCACGGCCGAGCGAATCGGCATGCGCAAGGGGATGGAGCGGGGGTTGGAGCGCGGGTTGAAGCAAGGGCTAGAGCGGGGTCTGGAATCCGAACGTGCCTTGCTGCAGCGCCAGGCTCGGCGGCGCTTCGGAGATGCGGTCGCCGAGCGCGCCGCTGTTCTGTTGGCGCTGATTCGGGCGCCGGAGACCCTCGAGCAGCTCGGCGAAGCCCTGCTTGATGATACCGACGGCGAGGTCTGGTTGACGGCGGTGCAGGCACAGATGGAGCACTCGGACGATCGCATGGATGCCGCGGGAGATGCATCGCCGCGGGCATGAGGGTTCAGTCCCTCTGCAACGCTGCCGGATGAGTGCCAGTCACAGGGTCGCGTCACGGAGTCGGGTCTTGGCTTGTGAGGAGAGATCCCCGCAGGCGAAAGACTGCATCGAGCGTGCCAATAACCAGACATTGCTGCGACTCGGAGGCCGAGGCGTGCATCTCTCGCGGCCAGACTGATCACCGGGGCTGGCCTCTGTTGAGGATGGTCATTCGAACGCCACTGCCGTGACCGCATCAACGATCAGTGACGTCTGTGCTTCGAGAGGCGAGAGGGGGCGGCTTTGGTCGCCCGACCCAAAGCTGCGAGATACCGCGAAGCGACTAAAGTCGCCCCTACCCCGCATCCCCCGCCTCTGTCTGTCGGGAAACAAACCCCCTTTTAACCCTGCTATTCGTGCGGCCACCTGGCGTCTTTTGCGCTCGCCATCGGCTTCTTTTCGTCATATTGCGACGGCAAATGACCGGCTTGTGGACCGTGCCGCGACGCCGATCGTGCCGATCAGATCGCATAAATTAGTTTCATTAATTCTTTTAATAATCTGTTTACTATAAATCTTATCTTTTAGAAAGTCCCGCATCAAGCCCGATACGCGACATGGCACACTCTTTGATGAGAGCCTGTAGCGGACCAGCACACACCGATAACGTGTGCGATCGAAACCTCGACCGCACACGCGAGAGGCTCGACCGGGTCCATATAGGGCGCACCGAAGATGCTTCGGCATTCGGTTCCGTCATCCGGGCTGTCGAAAAGAGGCGGCCGAACGAGCGCGCGCAGTCGTGGACTTATCTCGGCGGCGCGCAAGGATGCTTCTCGTGAAAGCCAACATCAGCAACGGGCCGATCTGGCCATTCATCTTCGGTACCTGTATTGCGCTTGCTGCCCCGATGGACGCAGCAGCGGACCTCGTCTCACCGGAGCTGTCGACACATACGCCGGACCTAGTTCTTCTCGCGGACGGTCCTTTCGAGATCGATCCGCAAGGTCACTACCTCAACGTCCACTCGCTCACCAGGGCCTTCTTCGCTGCGAGCTTCGGGTCGACGAGTCCACCCCAGAGCTCGGGAGCCAGCGGCTCGGGCGGCGGCGCTGCTTCCGGCGGAGGCGGCGGGGGCGGAGGTGGGACGGCTGCAGAGCAGCAATCGCTCGAGACACGCACCGAGCCCCCAGCTGCATTGCCCTTCCCGACCGTTATCGGGGGGCCTGAGATACCCAGGACTTGGGCAACCGAGCCCGTCACGCCGCCCGGCGCCGGTGTACCGCAGATTCCAATCCCGTCAGCGGCGGTCTTATTCGGATTCGCGCTGCTCGGGCTCATTGGATTCCGCCTCCGAGCGCCGCAAAAGCGGTCTTGAGCACGCAGACCTCTCCAAGCGACGAGCCGTTCATGGCATCGCCTCCGACGGCCTCTTGTGAGATAGTCTCGCCGGGCACACGGTATGATTGTATCCGCCGATCTCGTTGGAGTATGCCTCAATGACGGACCATCTTGCGCACCTGAAGACCCCTGAAACCCCGCTTGCGATCATCGGCCTCGGCTACGTCGGCCTGCCGCTCGCCGTGGAGTTCGCCAAACACCGCCCCGTGGTCGGCTTCGACATCAACCAAGCCCGCATCGCCGAGCTGCGTGCCGGTCACGACAGCACCCGCGAAACCTCCTCGGAGGATCTGGCCGCCGCGCGTCACCTGACCTACACCAGCGATCTGGACGCCCTGCGACGCTGCCGCATCTTCATCGTCACCGTGCCCACCCCGGTGGACGACTACAAGCGCCCCGATCTTACGCCGCTCATCAAGGCCTCCGAGACCGTCGGCCAAGTCCTCAAGCCCGGCGATCTGGTCATCTACGAATCCACCGTCTACCCCGGCTGCACCGAGGAAGACTGCGCCCCCGTCTTGGAGCGGCATTCCGGGCTTCGGTACCTTTCGCCCCCCTCTCCCCAGCCCTCTCCCGCGAGGGGAGAGGGAGTTCACCTCCCCTATCCCGCGAGGGGAGAGGGAGTTCACCTCCCCTATCCCGCGAGGGGAGAGGGAGTTCACCTCCCCTATCCCGCGAGGGGAGAGGGAGTTCACCTCCCCTATCCCGCGAGGGGCGAGAACGCTGATCTCCGCTCTCCCCTCGCGGGAGAGGGGCCGGGGGAGAGGGGGCATCAAACCAACATCTTCCACCTCGGCTACAGCCCCGAGCGCATCAACCCCGGCGACCGCGAGCACCGCCTCACCACCATCAAAAAGGTCACCAGCGGCTCCACCCCCGAGATCGCCGCCATCGTCGATGCCCTCTACAACGAGATCATCACAGCCGGCACACACCCCGCCAGCAGCATCCGCGTTGCCGAGGCGGCCAAGGTCATCGAGAACACCCAGCGCGATCTCAACATCGCCCTAATGAACGAGCTGGCCCTGATCTTCGGCAAGCTCGGCATCGACACCCTCGAAGTGCTGGAAGCCGCCGGGAGCAAATGGAACTTCCTCCCCTTCCGCCCCGGCCTGGTCGGCGGACACTGCATCGGCGTCGACCCCTATTACCTGACCCACAAAGCCGTCGCCATCGGCTACCACCCCGAGGTCATCCTCGCCGGGCGACGCATCAACGACCGCATGGGCGCCCATGTCGCCGAGACCGTGGTCAAGCTCATGCTCAAAAGCGGCATCGGTGTGTGCAACAGCCGCATCCTGGTCCTGGGCCTTGCCTTCAAGGAAAACTGCCCGGACCTGCGCAACACACGCGTCATCGACATTATTCAGGCCCTGCGCGAATACAACATCGCGGTCGACTGCTACGACCCCTGGATTGACCGTGAGGAAGCCAGGCACGAGTATGGCGTCGAGTGCCTCCCGGAACTTCCGGTGGAAGGCGCTTACGACACCATCATCCTCGCCGTCGCTCACCATGAGTTTATCGATCTCGGCGAGGCCGGGATCCGGCAACTGGGCCGGCCGGGGTCGTTGCTCTACGATGTGAAATCCGCCCTCCCCCGGTCGGCCGTCGATGCACGGTTGTAAGTGTTCAATCTCAGCGTACGACGGTCCGGGATGATCTCGATCGCAACGATCCAGCAACGCTGTGTACACGATGATTCAGGTCGCGCGGCCAGTGCACCGCGAACGCAAGGTATAATGATTCCGAAGGTAGAGATGCAATGAAACCAAGATCCTATGCGAAGCTTCTCCTTCTTCTCGGCAGCGTCGCCTTGACGGCGGGCTGCGGGCAGGAAGACCGGGCCCAAAGCTACCTGCAGCGTGGCCTGGACCTCTACGACGAGGGCGACCTGGTCAAGGCGCAGCTGGAGTTCCGCAACGTGCTCCAGGTTGACCCGAAAGACGCCGAAGCCTGGTTCATGCTCGCCAAAATCGCGGAGCAGCAGGAAGAGTGGCGCAACGCCTACTCGGCCTACTCCAAGACCGTCGAGCTGAGCCCGGAGAACCTGGAAGCCCGCGTCAAGCTGGGAACCTTGCTGCTCGCCAGCGAAGACATCGAAGGGGCCCTGGCGCAGGCCGATGCCGTGTTGACCGCGAAGCCCGGAGATGCCTCGGCGCTGGCCCTGCGCGGCTTCGTCCGTGTCCGCCAAGGCGACTTGGATGCGGCCCGGGTGGATGCCGAATCCGCGCTCGCGCAGGCCCCGCAAGACCGGGAGGCGCTCGCGCTCCTGGCTCAAATCCGTCTCGAGCGCAATGACCTGCCCGGCGCCAAACAGGCGCTCGAGACCGCGCTGGCCGCCCACCCGGATGACCTCCGCTTCATGCTGGCCATGGCCGGCATCAACGAGCAGATGGGCGATACCGCCGGCACACGCGCGGTCCTCGAGCGCTTGATCGAGCGCGAGCCCAAGGTCCTGGACCACCGCACCCGCCTGGCCCAATACCTGGCTGCACGCGGGGAGACCGCCGCGGCCGTGCAGACCCTGCGCGATGCCGTCGTCGCCCTGCCCGAGGATCGCCAGGCCAAGCTCCTGCTGGTCGAGCTGCAGGCCACCCAGCAGGGGGTCGAAGTGGCCGCCGAGACCCTGGCGACCTTCATCGCCGCAGCACCGGAGGATCAGGATCTGCGCTTCGCCCTCGGATCCCTGCGCATGCAGGCAGGCGACAGCGAGCAGGCTCAGACGCTCTTTCGAGAGGTCATCGCCGGTGGCGGTGAGAGCCCCGCCGCTCAGCAGGCGCGGGGCAAGCTCGCCGGGCTGCTCCTCGCGCAGGAGCGCCTCGACGAGGCCGAAGCACTCGCGAACGAGGTGCTCGCCAAGGATGCGCAGGACAGCGACGCCCTACTCGTCCGCGCCGCCATCGCCCTGCAGGCCGGCGACCCGGACACGGCAATCGGCGACCTGCGGACCCTGCTCAGGAACAACCCCGAGTCGATCGGCGGACTGCGCATCCTGGCCGAGGCCCATGCCGCCCGCGACGAGCTGTCCCTCGCCGAGGACGCGCTCAAGAAGTCCATCGAGCTGTCGCCGGACGATCCCGCCGGCTACCTGCAGCTTGCAGGACTCCGCCAACGTAGCGGCGATCTCGAAGGTGCCGGCGTCATCCTGGATGCCCTGCTGGCCCGCGACCCCAACAGCGACATCGCCCAGACCGCCTTGGCCCGCATCCAAGAGAGCCAGCCGGATACGGACGCCCTGGAGAAGACCGCCGATCAGGTGCTGGCCACGCGGCCGGATCACCCCTTGGGCCACTACCTCAAGGGGCTGGTGGCGCAGCGCCGCGGCGAGATCGAGGCCAGCGTCCCCCACTTCGAGACGGCGCTGGACAAGGAGCCCAAGGCCGCCGAGCCCTTGGTGGCCCTGACCCGGAGCTATCTGGCCCTGGAGCGCTACGATGAGGCCGAGGCACGTCTCCGCCGTGCACTGGAGGCGGACGCCGACAGCATCGTCGCGACCAACCTGTTGGGCGAGGTCTACATCGCCGCCGGCAATCCCGCGGCGGCACGCGAGCAGTATGCCCGGGCCATCGAGCAACGGCCGGGGGCACCCCTAGCCTACGAGCGACTCGCCAATCTCCAGCTCGCGGACGGCGACCCGGCCGCGGCCGTCGCGACACTCGAGGCCGGTATCGAGGCGACCAAGGCCAGCCCCTTGCTGGTCTTTACGTTGCCCATGATGCTCGAGCGGGCCGGCCGCTACGATCAAGCGATCGAGGCATACGAAAACCTGCTCGCCACCAACCCGACCGCGGACGCGGTGGCCAACAACTTGGCCGTCCTGCTCGCCGACCATCGTGCCGACGAGCCGGCCGATCTCAGCCGCGCCCTCGGACTGGCACAGCGCTTCGCGGGCTCCGAGCAATCCGCCTTCCTCGACACCCTGGGCTGGGTCTACTACCGCGTCGGCGAATACCAGCGCGCCGCAGAGATCTTGGAGAAGGTGCAGGCATCCGGCGAGACGACACCCGAGCGCCAATATCACCTCGGCATGACCTACCTCAAGCTCGGCCGAGTCGACGAAGCCAAGGCACTGCTCACCTCCGCCGTCGCCACCGAGCAACCCTACACCGGCCTAGACGATGCCAAGGCAGCTCTCGGAACACTCTAAGTAACCATTCAATAACAAGTGATCCATCTTAGCCCCTCGCCCCTCGCGGGAGAGGGGTTGGGGAGAGGGGGGAGAATGAACCGGAATGGCTAAGTTGTTTCTGAACCGTTACTAAGGCAACTATCGCAGGTAGGGGCGACTTCAGTCGCCCGACAAGAGTTGTGGCCATGCTCCAAGGTGATTTCGGTAAAGGAACGACCAGGATGGAGAGGCGACTAAAGTCGCCGCTACAGCTCCTACAGCTCCTACAGCCCCTACAGGGCTTTCAGCCATGCGCAGCGTAATGTCGGGTTACGCTGCGCTAACCCGACCTACGGCGAAACTTTCCGCTCAGGCGCCTAACGCCGATGCCGGAAAACCCTCGCCCGCCACGTCAGGGAAATAACATTGTGGAGCTTCGTGCCGCTTACGCCTTCGTCCTAGCCTTGTTCCTGGCGATGGCCCTGATCCCGTTCCTCGTTCGGGTCGCCGGCCCCTTGGGCCTCATGGACGCCCCCGATCCGCGCAAGGTCCACAAGGGGCAGATCCCGCGGATCGGCGGCGTGGCGATCGTGATCGGCTGTTTGGTCCCGGTGGCCATCTGGGCGCCGATCGAAGGCCCTTTCGCGGCCTTCCTCGGCGCCGCCGCGCTGCTGTTCCTGTTCGGTCTGCTCGACGACCGCTTCAACCTCGACTACCGGCTGAAGCTGCTCGGCCAACTGCTTGCCGCGTCCGTCGTCGTCCTCGCCGGCGGCGTTCTCGTCAAAGAGGTCCCCTTCATCCCCGGCGGCCTGTTGCCGATGCCCTTGGCCATTCCCTTCACCGTGCTGGTGTTGGTCGGCATCACCAACGCGGTCAACCTCTCGGACGGCCTCGACGGGCTTGCCGGCGGAATCAGCCTACTGGCGGGGTCCGCCTTGCTCCTCCTGCTGGTGGCCGACGGCGGTGCAGAGGGCTCTCTCCTGATTCTTCTGGCCGCCCTGGGCGGATCCCTTCTGGGCTTCCTGCGTTTCAACACCTTCCCTGCACGCCTCTTCATGGGCGATACCGGCAGTCAATTCCTGGGGTTCACGACCGGGGTGCTGGCCATTATGGTCACGCAGCGGGAGGATCTGGCCCTGAGCCGCGCCCTGCCCCTGCTCGTGCTGGGCTTGCCGATCCTGGATATGCTCACCGTCATGGTCCGGCGCATCGCCTCCGGACATTCCCCGTTCAAGGCGGACCGGACGCATCTGCATCACCGGCTGATCGACAGCGGCCTGACTCAGGCCGAGGCCGTCACTCTCGTCTACACCGCCCAGTTCATGATGGTCGTCCTGGCCTATCTTATGCGGCACAGCGCAGACAGCGCGATCCTGCTCGCCTATGCGATGTCCTGCGGACTCATCCTGGCCGCGATCCGGACGCTCGAGAACTACCACGAGCGTCTGAAACGCCGGGACGAGCATCGGACCCCGTTCGTCAGGTTCAGCGCCTGGGCACGGCGTCGCCGTTTCGTGACGCGTTCACCGATTCGGATCCTGAGCCTGACGGTTCCCTTGTGTCTCGTCATCGGTGCCCTGTCCGTGCAATCCGTCGAACCGGACATCGGCGTCTTGGCTGGAGCGCTCTTCGTCGTGTCGTTGGCCGTCCTGGCGATACGCACGAAGAGTGCCTTTTTCCTCGAGCGGATCAGCGCCTTCACCGCGGCGGTTATCGTCGTCTACCTGGTAGCGCATTCGCCGCACCTGATCGATATCTGCGAACCCTGTCTGCTGGTCTTCTTCGGCGGGGTTGCGCTGCTCGGGGGCCTCTGGACACGTCTGTCGAGCTCCGGATTTCGCGTGAGCACGCTCGATGTCCTGATCTTGCTTGCGGCCCTGACGGCACCGATGCTCAGAGGTCTCGGTCTTGGAGAGATCGGCCTCCAGGTGCTCGCCGCCATCGTGCTCTTCTATGCCATCGAGATCCTGATTCAGGAGCGCGAAGGCCCTTGGGATCCACTGCGTTTCGCCGTCCCGGCGACCCTCGCTATCCTCGTCGTCAAGAGCCTGGTCGCCTAACCCGGAGACGACCGAAGCCCTCGTAAGGCCGAGAGGACGCATCGGAGCGACACAACCTCCGACCCCGCGCCCGAGGTTGAGGCCGCGAGGCAGACGCCGAATGGGCCCACGAGGCCGATTGACCCGAAGCCCCGTCATTGAAGCGAAGGCGATCCGACGGATCCCGTTGTCACAACGACCCTCGTCGATCTCGGGACACATCCCCGCCACAAAGAAGGCCCCGTCCGACTCCTCGCACTCGGTCATCATCTGATCCTGCCGACGCGGAGTCGAGTTTCTTGACACCCGCGCGAGCACGGCAGATCCGGGATAAGCTATTGGACTTGCGGGAGTAAAGCCCCACGGACGCTCATGGTCGCCGGGTTGAAAGCCGGATTCACCGTCAGGTTTTTTTACAGCTCCCCAGAGTGGCGAAAATACCTATCCATATGACTTAAAATAAGTTTTCGCTGCGGCAGCAAAACCAACCCGTCCAGAGCGTCAATCTGTGGAATCTCAGAGACCAAGACTGATCTCCGGACGGGACTCCAGCGCGTCCTAAATCATTGAATAAAAAAGTAATGATGAGGTCGGCACGGGAGATGCTTAAAGAGAGCTGACGGTATCTACTGTCGGCTGTCCCGAGTCTTCGCAGCGCGATGCGGCCGGTCCAGTCCTCGATCAACGAAGCGACGCACAACCAGGGAGTCAAACGATGAAATCCATGATGAGACTGAGCGCGGTTGGATCCGTGCTTGCACTTGCCGGCGCATTGGCATTCAGCGGGCAGGCAGCGGCCGATACGGTGACTGCAACCTACGGTGGCATGACACAGACCCGTGGTGTCGGCTACTCCGTGGTTCTTCCGCCCACTGGTTCCCCACAGACAACAAAAACCGGCAATACGACGACCGGCATCTTTAACTTCTCGGCGGCCGAGGGACCGATCTTAACGTATGGGACCGACCAGTTTGTCACCTTCTGCATCGATCTGGATGACACCGCTCAAACAGGGAGTCGGACTTGGGACGTGGTTGGCCTCGCGAATGCACCCGATTCAACGGCAGGTCCGATGGGTGACGTTAAGGCGGCTAGCCTGGCGAAGTTGCTTGGTGCCGCGAT
Organism: Thiocapsa bogorovii; assembly: GCF_021228795.1. Classification (NCBI taxonomy): domain Bacteria; kingdom Pseudomonadati; phylum Pseudomonadota; class Gammaproteobacteria; order Chromatiales; family Chromatiaceae; genus Thiocapsa; species Thiocapsa bogorovii. The sequence continues at coordinate 5,379,175 of NZ_CP089309.1, read as the reverse complement.
CACCAGTGGCGTGCTGAACGACGCTCGCAACCTCACGGACGTGCAGAAGCAGGCGCTGCAGCTCGCGATCTGGGAAGTGGTGCATGAGGGCCAAACGAACGCCAGTGGTGAATTTGTCTACGACATCACCGGCGGGAGCATGAAGATCACCTCGGGGCTCACCACCGGCGTCCTTAACCAAGCGACCGCCTACCTCAACGCGATGAGTACTGCGACCGCTATGGGCGGCCTGGTCGCGCTGACAAGCACGGCAAATCAAGACTTCATCGGCCAAGTCCCGATCCCCGCCGCCGCTTGGCTATTCGGCTCCGCACTGCTCGGCATCGCCGCCCTTGGACGCCGGAATCGCAAGCAGACCGAAGAGAGCGAAACCCTCGCATAAGAGGACTGTGCTCGGCCGCATCCGCCCGAAACATCGGGCCGATGCTGCACAGATAGGAACGCCGCGGGCCATCTGACCCGCGGCTTTTTTGCGCCCGTAGCCCCGCGTCCGCCGACCCAGCTCGGTCTGCACTTGAGCATCCCGCCATCTCAGGCACGAAGACGACGACCTTTACGGCTCAGGCCCCGGACCGTTCGTGATGGATGTCCCGGAACGACGCGCGGGACCGCCCGCTGTTATGGGTTTGTGCTATCATCCGCTGCAACTTCATGAGCGCCTCGGCGTCCGGTCACGGGCCAGCGGTTGCGGTTGCCGTCGGCGTCGGCACGAACCGATCCCGACCGATGCGACCTTGTTCGTCGTCGAGCAAAGCGCTTTTCTGCATTTGCGAGTCCCCGGCCCACCGGGCTTGACTCGATAAAGCGACGCTTCCCGAAACAACGACCGGGCGCGCCCGCAACAGTGATACGCGATCAAGCACACGGAGGCGATAGATCCGGCGGTGGACTACGAGCAAGAATACGCGCCGAACCTGGCCGATTATCTGGCGATCCTCAAGCGCCGCAAGTGGCAACTGGTCCTGCCCATTGTCATCTTGCTGCCGCTCGCAGTTCTGGTGGCGATCACCCTCCCCCCGGTCTATCGCGCGACGGCCACCATCCTGATCGAGCAGCAGGAAATCCCCGCCGACCTGATCCGCACGACCGTGACCAGCTTTGCCGATCAGCGCATCCAGGTGATTCGGCAGCGGGTGATGACGACCAGCAACCTCAGCGGGATCATCGAGCGCTACAACCTCTACCCGAGCATCCGCGAGAAACAGGGCCTCAACGCCGCGGTTGCGGAGATGCGCGAGCAGGTCCATCTCGACATGATCAGTGCCGATGTCGTGGATCCGCGCAGCGGACGCGCCCAGACGGCGACCATCGCCTTCACCCTCGCCTTCGAAGACCCGTCGCCCGTCCTCACGCAGCGGGTCACGAACGAGCTCGTCTCGCTCTTCATGAACGAGAACCTGCGCCAACGTGAGGCAGCCGTCGAGGAGGCCACGACCTTCCTGCGCGAAGAGGCCACCCGGCTGGCCGACCAGATCGCGGCCCTCGAGGCCGCGCTATCCGAGTTCAAGCAGCAGCACAGCGACAACTTGCCGGAACTCTTGTCCATCAACCGCGAGCTCTTGGCCCGCACCGAGCAGCAGCTCAGAGACAACACGCTGGCGCTGCGCACCCTGACCGAGCAGAAGCTCTACCTGGAGACCACGCTGGCGCAACAGGATCCGCAGCTCATGCTCGGCGTTGCCGGGGCTGGCTGGTCAGCCGACAGCCCGCAGGCCCGTTTGCAACTGCTCGAGACTCAGTACCTCGGCCTCGCGACCCGTTATTCGCCCGAGCACCCGGATCGCCAGCGGATCGAGCGCGAGCTGGCGGCACTGCGCCAAGAGGTCGGCGCCTCCGCCAAAGCGGATCTGTCGCAGCGACGGGTCGATCTCGCCGGCTCCCTCGCGGCGGCACGCGGACGCTATTCCTCAGATCACCCGGACGTACAACGTCTCGAGCGAGAGCTGGCGGACGTCGACAAGCGCATCGCCTCCCCCGGCACCGGCGCCGCCCAACCGTCCACCCAGAGCGCCCAGAATCCGGCCTACGTGCAGCTTCAGAGCCGGCTCGATGCACTCGGGATCGAGATGCAGGGTCTCGAGCAGACACAAACGGACCTCGAAGAGCGCATCGAGATCTACCAACAGCGCCTGATGGAGTCCCCGAACGTCGAGCGTGAGTACAACAACCTCACCCGTGGCTACGAGAACGCCGTGGCCAAATATCGCGAGGTCAAGGACAAACAGCTCGAAGCCGAGCTCGCCCAAGCGCTTGAGCGCGAGCGCAAGGCCGAACGCTTTACCCTGATCGAGCCGCCGGTAGTCCCGGACGAACCCATCAAACCCAATCGTCCGGCCATCATGATGCTTGGCGTCGTCGCATCCATCGGTGCCGGCGTCGGGCACTTGGCCCTCCGCGAGATCCTCGACAAGGGCATCAGGAGCCTACGGGTGATTCAGAGCATCTCCGGCATGCCGCCGCTCGCGGTCGTCCCCTACATTCAAACGCCCGCGGATCGGCGTCGCCGTGTCCGCCGCACCGCCATCCTCGCCGGTGCAGCCGGCCTAACCCTGGCGGTCGGCTTGATGACGATCCATTTCTTCTATCGGCCCCTGGATCTCCTGTGGTTTACGCTGCTGAGGCGACTTGAGCCCCTGATGCCGTCGGCGAGCACCCTCGGCTCCCTTATCTCATCGAACGTATGAACATATCTGCGGCGAGACCTTCGTCATCGGCAAGATTACGGGCGCGCTCGCCCGCATCAAGCTTGGCCTGCAGGACCGCCTTTACCTCGGCAACCTCGATGCCAAGCGCGACTTGGGCCGCGCCCGCGACTACGAGTGGCTCACATGCTGGAGCAGGACCAGCCGTAGGACTACATCATCGCCACCGGCCAGCCGCGCTCGGTGCGCGACTTCGTCCAACAGGCCGCCCGCAAGATCTGCATCGAGATGGGTTGGGGAGGCACGGCGTTGACGAGAACGGATACGCGATTGCCCCCTCCGTGCCGGGGGTGGCGTGGGGTGTGGTCGGAGAAGAGCGCTGCAACGTCGCGGTCGACCCGCGCTATTTCCGCCCCACCGACGTCGAAACTCTTCTGGGCGACGCCACCGGAGCCCGTCAACAGCTCGGCTGGGAGCCGGAGATTTGCTTTTTGCAATTGGTCACCGAAACAATGCGCGAAGACATCAAGGCGGAGCGGGCCGTCCTTTGCCGGCGTGAAGGGTACTCAGTTCCGTCCCATAATGAACCCTGAATCGAGCAGGGGAGACCAGCCCTTGATCGAACCCCGCCGCCGAGCGGCTTCATAGGAGGTGCGCATGACGGATAACGAACAAGGAATCCACCCGAGCCAACCGAGCCCTCCGCCTTCGAACGCCCTGCCACGGCACGACCACACAGCATGCCTGCTCGGCTACCACGTGAGCACGCGTGGACTGCATGGAGATGTCTCTCTCGCGCTTGGGATGAGCCGCTCTAGCGCTTCGACAGACGTCGTCGACTGCATCAACCCCCATTCGATTGTCGTCGCGAAACAGGACCAGGAATTCCGCGCGGCGCTCCGCCGCGCTAGCATCCTGCTACCCGATGGAGCCGGCATCATACTGGGCGCCAAGCTCCTCGGGCTGCCCATCCGCGAACGCGTCGCGGGGACCGAGTTCTTTCTTGGCCTGTCCCATCTTGCGCAACAGGCTGGCGGAATCCGCTATTTCTTTCTGGGCTCGACCCAAACCGTGCTTAACGCCATCGAGAACAAGCTGGGCAAAGATTTCCCAGCTATTCAGGTTTGCGGAACACTATCTCCACCTTTTAGGGGAAGTTTCTCCATCTCAGAAAACCGAGCAATGGTCCAGACGGTTAACGATGCCGCACCGCACGTCCTCTGGGTCGGGATGACCGCGCCCAAACAGGAAAAGTGGATCGAGGCGAATCGTAGCCTGCTCAGGCTCCCCCTCGTCTGCGCGGTGGGTGCAGTTTTCGACTTCTACAGCGGCACGAAAAGGCGCGCCCCTACCTGGGCACGCAATCTCGGTCTGGAGTGGCTACCCCGTCTATTGCGCGAGCCGCAGCGACTTTGGAGGAGAAACCTGCTTTCCAGTCCCATCTACCTTAAAGACATCGCCGTCGACGCGATATCTAGGTTCCGTATCGGGAAACGTAGAGACTGATTCGCCCGTTGATCGTCAAGGTCGACTGTATACCTAAGCAATACAGGTTCTCCGTTTCTCTTTACCGCAGATCTGAAACTCTTCAGTAAGAAACTTCGGCAGTTGCGTTACGAGTATCCACACCTAAGAGGGCGCAGGCGACGCAGCTCATCAAAACGTTTGACGCAGAAACCCTTCAGACACTGCTGGACCTGCCTGATATCGCCACTGCCAGCGATGTGCGCGGTGAGCGCAGGACGCTCAAGATCCAAGTCCACGCACCCTCAATGGGACGGAGAGTCAACGTTGCGGCAAGCAAGCAGACCATGACTACGGGGCCTTGGTCAAGAGATCGCGCTCCGTCGGCGACAATCCCCCGGCAAAGCCGGGGCCTTTCAGTCACGAGCCGCTCAAAGCGGCAAGGGGTCTCTAACGCGGCCCCACGGTTCTCGGGCCGCCAAAAGGCGGCAAATCAGCACCACAGGTGGTATCAAGAACCTGACGGCATTCAACTTCTACACCCTGACAAGCGAGTTGGAGCAGCATCGCTATCGACTCGACGCCCACTTCCGCGAGCATCCGCAATCCAACGCTAGGAATCGGCGTATACAAGACATGAAACCTTAGGTTAATACCCCTCTATCTTCCAGCCTAGCAAGAAGCCTATCTTGCCAGCCTGGCTTGCCCACCCACGGAGTAAAAACATAACTGCACCCCTGGGATTTCTGTACTCATTTAATGCTTCCAGTAGAATTTTAAGCGAAGAAAAGCCAGCACTGAGGACGAGATAAGACCCACCAATCGTCATGCCGTGCGCCGCACGTATCTTCTTTGCGTGAGCCCATCCGCCTCGGTAACCTCTGGACATATGCCACGAGAGTTCCATGCGTTCCTTTCCTTGGATCTCATAAACCACAGCATCATCACACCAATAGAACGTCCGCCCCTGCTGGGTGAGCCAGTGAAAAAGCTCTGAGTCTTCACCGCCCGTCCTCCCGTAAGCCGCATCAAACGGGCCAGGGCGTGATTTGAGCACATGTTTATAGATGAGCGCATTGCCGGTTTTGCATGCCTCGGGAGTCTTGCCAAGGCATGCCCCAGTTTTCATTCTGCGCCTGCTGAAAACCCGTGACTCTTTCAACCAGTCAGGGTAGCCGTCTGGAAAACTCGCCAAAACCGGACCGAATACACCGTCCGCATCCAATCTTTTCAGAGCGTCATACATAAGCTGAAGCCACATCTCTGACGGAGACTCGTCGTCATCAATGAATGCTACGATGTCCCCAGAACTCTTTGTAATGCCTGCGTTGCGCGCCAGAGAGATATTCTGTTCCGGAACGATCTGATATTCCAGACGAACCTCAGCGGACGCTGATTCTTCCATTGCCTTTTCAACAATTCCTCTTCCGGAAGCGAACTCATCATTGTCCACCACAACAATCTCGAACGTGAGTACGGTGACCTGCTTCAGTAACTGAAGCAGACATTTTTCCAAAGTGGCGGGTCGCCTGTATGTGAGGAGCACCACCGAAACATCTGGGCCCGAAACCTTCCTTTGGTTATAGCGAGAATTTTGTAAGGAAAGCGTCGTCATTCTTTGGCAACCTGCTCCAGTACAGCCTTCCACCTTCTCTGCCACGTGTGTACATTAAAAGCCGAAACTGCTGTTTCATAGGCACGCTTAGCGATTTGGTACCTGAACTCGGAATCTGCTATTAATGTTTCAAATCCGGCTATCAATGATCGAGTGTCAGGTAGAACCAAAACCCCATTGTATCCGTCAATAATCATATTCGATATTCCTCCAACCGGCGTTGCGATAACAGCACAGCCCGCACCCATAGCCTCCGCCACCGCAAAAGACGTGCCTTCCGAAGCTACCGATGGTATTACCGCAATGTCATGCTGCAAGTGTACTGAAACGGCCTCGTGGGGTTGATACTTGATAAACGAAACTCTGCGGTCTCCCGCGAACCGTGCACGCAAACGCTCTTCTTCTCCGCCTTCCCCCGCGAATGTAAAGGTGAGATTGGGATTCCGAGCGAGAATATCCTGCGCGGCTTCCGCCATCAACGTCGTCCCTCGATATGGCATGAACCTGCGTGCAAAAAGAATGCGGAGAGCACTATTCGGTGGTTTCTGCCGCTCGGCTATTTGCCCGGGGTTGGCGACGTGCGTGGCATTCGGGATCACCCAGACGTTACCCCTCAACTCCTCTGCACTGTAGGTTCGATACCAGTTTAAAAAATTGTAATCAACACAGACACGTGAGCGGCAGTTCTCGAAGTATCTTTTTGCGCGCGCCAACTTTTGCAGTTTCTTGAATACAGCCCCTGGGCCGTTCTTTAGAAGCCTTGATCCGGTGAAGTACTTAGACGGCAAATCCCACGACACTCCATGCTGGATAGCGATAGCCTTGGGGTCGCCAGTGCGAACACTGCAATGGTCTGCGCCGAAGATAAATATAGTTTCCTTGCCGCGCATTTGCGCAGTTGCTTCGTTAAACAGTTTATTCTTCTGGCTCTCTATTGAAGAGTTGCCAGCGGGCACTCCGACAACGTCTAGGCCCTCAACCCTTCTCCGAAATGGCGCATTTGAAGACTGAAAAAGCACAGGCTTATAACCGATCTCGTTGCACAAGCGGGCAAGATTGAGTAAATATGATTCTATGCCTCCAATTAGCTGCTCATTGCCGTCGCGGTCTAGGAGCTGGTAGTAGGTAATGGCTACTTGCATGGTCAATATCTCCTGCCAACACATTGAATGAACAATGGTGCTAACAAACTGGGGTCGCGTCACTTCATTCGACTTTGAAACGCGTGCGGCATTTAGATAATATAATGAGCAGCACCTTGCTTTTCAGCTACGCCAACTGCGGAATTGGTGGGCGGACTAGGAAGGGAGCAGCAACGATTGGAAGATACCCTGGCCGCTGCGTGCGAAGCATGGCGATAAGGGTGAGGCATGGCGACTTGGGTCAGGAGACTAATGGCTCAGGAGGACGGAGGACCCAAAGCGTTTTCGATTCCCTCCGCAAATCTTCCCACCATGTTCTCTAACGTGTACTCCGCTGCACTCACAGCACAACCCGCCTGCAAGACGCTCAATCCCCGCGGCTCGCGGAGGAGTCGCTTGACGACATCCACGTAGTGCCGAAGATCGTTTCCCGCCATTATCGCATTTCGACCATTTTCCAGATACGCGATCTCCGGGCTATGGCCTTTCCAATCGGTTGTAACCATGGGCACGCCACACACAAAGGAATCGATAATCCCGAGGCCAACCAATCCCGGATTGAGCATAACGTCGGCCAAGGATAGATACCCCGCTTTCTCTCTGCCAAACCGCGCACCCGCCCAATGAGCCCAAGGCCGTGCACGACACCATTCCTGCACCCTGTTCCGTTCCGGTCCGTCCCCCAGTATAAGGAGTTGGAACCCGTCAACCTCGCGATGAAGCGCGTCTACTGCTTCAAATAGAAACTCCAAGCGCTTGTTTTTGTGCAACGAGCCGACGAACACCCCAACCGGACCCTCGCCGAACTGCAGAGACTGACGCAGGGCAAGGAGTTCTTCAGCGCTTATCGACAGCCTTTGCCGGATTAACTCCGAGGTGTCCACTGCATTGTTGAGAACTGTGATACGATGGCCTAAGAAGCCCGCCGCAGTCACTAGTTTAGCGCTCAGCTGGGTATAGCAGAACCACCAGTCCACCTGATTAGTGGTCCAGCGTTTATACCGCTCTTTCAATCCTCTCGGGTTCGCGCTTTGCAAGTTGGCACCGTGACCCCAAAAAGCAAGCCGGAATTTTCGCGGGCTAATGACCATTAAGTGATTTGCCAAGAGCGCATTCTCTTGCGCCACTATTACCAGGTCTGCGTCTTCTAGGTGAGAAAAGAACGGTTGCCAGCATATTCTGTTACCCGCAAAATAATATGTTGGTATTTGAGTCGACCATTCCAGCTTAACGGAATCGTGCCTTTCTTCTTCTAACGGCGTCCCACGCCCGACTAATAACTCTAATCGAGTCCTGCGCGAGCCAAGCTCGTTGCGTAACAGTTCGAACAGCGGCGCGCGGTAATGTGTAAGGCGGCGCTGCACAATAACGACTTTCTTGTTCATAAAGCCATTTCTTACCTTCGGAACTCTTGAGCGTGTACCGTCATCTATCCCCTAGAATATTCCTAAAGCACGCGGCGAGGTATATCTTCGACGACCTGGGAACAGGCATGTTGGCCGAACGGCTCTTTCTGCCCGGCCTGTGGGAAACAGCGTCACTCGTCGGTCCTCCGCGGTGAGCAGAAGCTTTAGCAATGTTTGGCGTGCCGCAAGCAGCCGTGACCTCGCCGATACCGGGGATTGAGGCCACGCGCCTGCGGTTGTGGCTGTGGTCTCCGGGGATCTAATACCGGACACGTGCCCATCGCAGGCGTGGCCTGGAAGGACGCACCTTATCACCAACGAAAACCAACGACACTCACCTCACTCATGGCCCGCATAACGCGCAGTTTCTATTCCAACTTCCGATCTTGGCAGGTGCAGGGCCAGCCTGCGACGATACTCGATCCGGCCCACAGATCCGCCTGATGCGCGATCGTCGCGCGGTTCTAGACGGCGAAATAACACCTTCGCGGGCAAGCCGCGCGCCGGGCGGATGAGCCTTTGTGCACCGACCCTACGCGACTAACTTGACCGCGCGTCCAATGCGCTCTCTATATCGCCTCCGTGGCAGATGGACAACCGCCCCTTCGCCACTGCGCCGATACGCTCGTGTCGACGGCAGCCTGGGACTACCGGCCTTCACGCGCGCCCTCAATGGCCGGCTGTGGTGGTGCTTTTAGTACTAAGAGCAAACCACGCGGCCTAAAGATGTTCCCAAGCCTTCCGAAAGTGCTGGTGAAGGTATCATCTAATTTATGGATGAAACCGTGAAGTCCGCGCGAGCGCAATACCGCCGCGCGAAAAAGCTTAAACAGAACCACATAGACAAGACCGGAAAACTGGCGCTCATAAAGCGTCTCAAAACCAAGTGCCTGAACATGTGCATGGAGCCGTTGGACGTCAACCGAGTCATCATGGGCACTGCGTGATTCCCTGCTCAGAGAGAGAAATGGCGGCAAGAAATGGCCGTTAATCGGATCACTTAGTAAGACTACCCCTCTCTTAAGCAGTGCCCCCACGATGGGCAGACCATCTTCCTTGGCTTGCATATGATGCAGAGTACCCAAGGCGATGACGGCGTCGGCCAGTCGGTGGCGCAACGGCGGTTTGTCGGCCGTCCCCAGTATGTAAATGGCATGCTTGTGCGTGTTACAGTGTCGGTTAAGCACAAGACCCGGAAGGGAGATATCGAGACCGATATAAATGTCCTCCTCCCTCATCACCGGCGCAACGAACCTGCGGAAGTCCTGACCTTCACCACAGCCCAGATCCAGAACCACCGCCGGACGCTCTCTCGGTGCATGCTGAAGTGAATCCACAAGGAGCTGAAACATCGGCTGCCGTTGCCAGAAACGATCATTCCAGTTCTTTTCCGTCCTACTGGCGTGCTGCTGCTCATATTCGTTGCTCCAATGCTCCTCATCTTCCCATACGTACGCGGAGCCGTGTAAGCCGTCCAACATACCGAGGGTCGCTTTGCAAGCATCATGCTCACGGGCTGTAGATACCTGTTCGGCCAGTCTTTTGATTAACGGACCCTCTAAATTCTTATTCCTCGACGCTGTATCCAATAGTATTAGTACCCCCGAAACAGTTGCAAAGACCAGATTACAGGCAGGGCATAGAAATCCGGTATCTCGACTGGTTTCGAGCGTCTCCAGATTGCCACCACAATCTGGGCACCGAGTGTAAGCCAAAGCATCTTCCATATTGATCAACATATTCATAGTAGTCATACTAGCCCAGATAGATGTAAACATCCGCCGGTAGCCCAGGGGAATTGCTTTCCTGATCCGCTTAGAGCGGAAAAGGGTACGCCAACACAGCCCCTCGCTTCCTGGGCCACCCGAAGGCGGCATGTCAGCGCCAAAGGTTGCGCTGTTCGAACTTACGCCTCCGGAGTTCGGCTTGAAATCAGTAGAAAAGCTTGCGCGAGCCAAAGATTACTAGTTAATGCCCCGGGCGCGGTCTACTTGATCCTAAGCCGAAATGAACAGCCGGCGGTTTCAAAACTTCTCATTTCCTCCCTTTTTTCCAAAGCGGGGCCAGTATATTTTTGAGGTCTTTGTCATGGCTAATGAAATAATTAGGAAGGATAATGTCGAACTTCCCTCCTTCGACCAAGATGTATGACGCCAAAAAGTACTGTTCAGAATAGCCTCTATCACTCCATTCACTATGGTAGTCATAAGGAAGTAAGATGTCATGTATCACCACCAAAACACCGGACTTGAGTTTAGGAATAACGTCCAAAAAGATCGTTGTTACATCCGGGTTCATAAGAATCATGTGCGCACTGTCAATAAACAGAGTGTCGTTCGTATCGGGGCGGCCGAATAACTGCAGGTCAACCTCCTCTACCGGGGCTCTAATAACTTCATCGCAAATTCTCTCGATCTCTGCGCGAGAAAACGGATCTATAGAGACTATTCTCGTATCCAGATTATAATCGCCTATAGCGTTGCAAGCAAACTTGGCGGAACTGCCTGAGCCCACCAGGGCAATCGCATCAGAGAATTAAGATATACTTTTAGACATGGAATCATGTCTCCGCCTCAATGCGCAGATGTTTCTCGCATATGGGGCTGCGACGATGGCGACACGGGAAACCGATTCCTCTCTTGTGGGCCACTTCAACGTGCTGGAAGACCCGCGCGATCCGCTGCGGCGCCGGCACAACCTCATCGACATGGTGATCATCGCGATCGCGGCGACAATCGGCGGCGCCGACGGTTGGGCGGCCATCGGCCAGTTCGGCCACTCGAAGGAAGCGTGGTTTCGGCAATTCCTGGAGTTGCCCAACGGCATTCCGGCGCACGATACCTTCGGGCGGGTGTTCGCGCTGCTGACGCCCGAGGCGTTCGAGACGTGTTTCCGCGGCTGGGTCGCCTCGATCCGGACGTTCCTCCCGGGGGAAATCATTGCCGTGGACGGCAAGACGCTGCGCCGTTCGCACAACCGTGCGAAGGGTCTGGCGGCATTGCATCTGGTCAGTGCGTGGGCGACCGCCAGCCGGGTGGTGCTCGGGCAGGTCGCAACCGACGCCAAATCCAACGAGATCACCGCCATTCCTCCGTTGCTCGCGCTGTTGATGCTCAGGGGCGCCATCGTCACCATTGATGCAATGGGATGTCAGACGAAGATCGCCGAGCAGATCGTCGACCAAGGCGGGGACTATGTGCTGGCTCTGAAAGGCAACCAGGGCGTGCTGGCCGCAGAGGTCGAGGAGGCCTTCATCGAGGCCAACGCTAAGGACTACGCCGGGGTCGAAAGTGAAGCGCTCGAAACCGTCGAGCGCGGCCATGGCCGGGTGGAGACGCGCCGCTATCGCACCCTCGGGGAGTTGTCCGGCGTGCCACGCAGCGCGTTGTGGAAGGGCATGAACATGATCGGTATGGTCGAGTCCACGCGCGAAAGCGCCGGGAAGATCTCGCGGGAAACGCGCTTTTTCATCGGCACCATCGGCACCGGTGTCGGGGACTTCGCGCGCGTCGTCCGTGCTCACTAGGGTGTGGAGAACGATCTGCATTGGAGCCTCGATGTGGCCATGCGCGAGGACGACTGCCGCGTGCGCGAGACGCAGGCCCGCGAGAACCTCGCGGTGTTGCGCCATATCGCCCTGTCGCGGCTGAAGAACGACAGCACCAAGCTCGGCATCCAGAACAAACGTCTCAAGGCGGGCTGGGACGAGCGATACTTGGAAAAGCTCCTCTTTGAGCGGCCACGGACCGCGGGGCAGAATATTCATTTAGGTACTCTTAATATTAGCCGCGGTTGATGCGCTTGCCCTGCTGAGCCCACCTCCATATATATTCTTGGCCTATAAGTCGCCGTGCGGCTATATAGCGCCATACTATACCAGTCTCACACAAGTTTTCGGTTGAGCTTCGGCATGTAACGGTTCGACGTGGATGCTAAACTTCAGGTCATGCAAGACTATCGACTGAGCCTTACGGAGATCGTCGAGCTGCGTGCGGCCCATCGGGCCACGCGCGAGGTTCGCGAGGCGTACCGAATCAATGCCGTCATCGTGCTTGGTCAGGGTCGCCCGGCGGCGGACGTGGCCTACGCCTTGTTGATCGAAACGGATACTGTCCGGAGCTACTAAAAGCGCTACAAGAAAGGCGGCGTTCAGGAGTTGCTGCGCATGAGCTTCGTGGGCAGCGAAGCGTTGCTTGATGCTGACCAGCTTAGGGAACTCGACGCTCACTTGAAGGATGAGCTCTATCCCACGGCGGAGGCCATCGCCCGAGTCGTCGACCAGCGTTGGGGCGTGCGCTACACCCCGAGCGGGATGACCGCGCTCCTGCACCGGCTGGGGTACAGTTATAAGAAAGCCAAGCTGGAGCTGGGCCGGAACCCGGCACCCGACGTTCAAGAGGCGTTCGTCGAGAAGTACCGGAACCTCAAGGAAAACAAAGCAGAAGCCGACGTTATCTACTTCATCGACGCCACCCATCCGCAGCACAATCCGGTGATCGGGTGCGGTTGGATCAAGCGCGGCAAAGAGCACCCCATCGCGAGCAACACCGGGCGGCAGCGGCTCAATATCAACGGGGCGATCAATGTCGAGACGCTGCATGCCGAAGTGCGCTTCGACGACACCATCGACGCGGCCTCGACCATCGCTTTGTTCCAACAGCTCGAGCAAGCCGATCCCGCTGCGCCGCGGATCATCGTTATCTGCGACAACGCTCGGTACTATCGATCGAAAGCCGTAGCCGCCTATCTGACGACATCGCGAATTCGATTGGAACCCCTGCCGCCGTATTGTCCGAATCTCAACCTCATAGAGCGCTTCTGGAAATTCTTCAAGCGCCAGGTGCTTTACAATCATTATTACGAGACGTTCGAGCAATTTCGAACCGCGTGCCGCGCATTCTTTCACGGTCTTGACGCTTTTGCTCCGCAACTGCGTACCTTGCTGAATGAGAATTTCCAGATCATCGGTAAAGAGAAACCGAAAACCTGTAGTACTTAGATTTTCTAGACCGGGCATGACCCATTAAGCCAATGTAGCTCACTTGATTCACTGTCGGCAGTTTGCGCTACTGGAATATCGATGAAATATCTACTTCACGGCAAATATACCTCTAAGCGGGACCTAGGAGCTTCTATCCTTGCTTAATGATATCGTAAATCGTCCTATGCGGATTCTTTTGATCCCATCTTTAGTCTTAGAGTGAATTAAATAATGCAATAGAACGACTGTTTCGGGAGAAACCATATGAGCGGCCCACCTCAACATAGCAACAAATCTCCGACACTTCATGATATGCAGCACAGTCGAGAAAATAATAGGCATTTTCGTTGTATCTCCGCCTGATGGTAAAAGAGTGCTTTGATGAAAGGTAGGAGATTCGACCGCACTACGGCGACGATTGAAACCACCGCAAGAACGCTGCGAGCAAGCGCACTGTGCCGCTCCGTTGCAATCGCAAGCAAGGGGTGCACGGTTAGTTCGTACCCACCCCTCCCCATGCGGAGTATGACATGAGGACCACTATGGCCTAAGTACCATGGTCTTTCGCTGGATAGGGAACCTGTAGCCTGAAACAGTAATTCGCGACGAGCCATTGCACTGCCTAATAATGCAAAAATGACAAGGTGGATCAGACGTGACTCTAGATCACCAACCGCCTGATTTCGGCCATCGCCTCAAGACGTTCCAAACACATTATTCCCCGTTCATTGTCGATGTCCCGTTAAAAATCTTCGCAGAAACGCAACAAATAGTGCGGCCATGTTTTGCGCCAGCTCGGTTTGGATTGTTGCCGCCACATCTATTTGTTGAACGCAGTGGGAATAGTTCGTGAAGATCGCATCGATAGCAGCAATGCAGTTATTCGTGCGGAATGGTTGCTCCCAAAGATAGGGACGCATGCCGAAACACTCTGATGCTAGAGCGAGCTTCTGTTCGACTTCCACGCATACGCACGGCTTTCGAAGTAACGTCGAAAAGACAGCGCCGTGGTATCGTGCGGTTATGAAGCAGTCGAAGCGCGCGAGTATTGCTAAGAACTGCGGGACATCCAGTTGCTCCGGGGTCCAATAAAGAATGGAATTGGCGGCCTCGCCCAGCTCACCGATAATTTGTGCGTCCTCTGTTTTGCAGAAGGAGATCCAGGTTACATGGTACCCCAAAGTCCGCAGGTGACTGGCAGCTTGCACAAGGGGCTTTACGTATGCAGCACCTTCCTGAGAATGCGGCCAGCGCCGAAAAACAATCCCAATGTTTTTTCCAGCTTTGTTCCTGACCGGGGCATAAAGGCGCTCATCGGTGGTCAGTTTCAGAAGGCCTGGTAGGAAGCATATGTCGCTACCGAGAATAACGTCTTCGCGACCCCAATCGGTGCATACGTCGAGAGATGCAGGGTCTCGGACGGAAATGAATTCTAAGTTGCTCAGAACCGCTCTTGCCTTGTCTTCTTGAATCGAGTCAGGCATAAATGGACCAATACCCACAGCGACGGCCGCGGAATGCCGGGTTACTCTTTGAATCTGTGTTTGAGGTGGTGCGTGTTTGTCTAATAAGTAACGCAACACATGGTGTGGACGCGCTAAAGCTCTTAGCAGGCGCTGTCTTCGATACACGCTCACGCGGGTACCTGTAAGGGGAAAAGAATAAAACTGTGTACCCCCTCCATATACGAGAAGGTCTGCATCTACCACCTGGGCAGTGGCGGAAACCGTGCGTATTCCCGGCAAATGTTTCTCAAGATACATCGCATCAAAGCATTGCACAGTGATTGCTTCCGGCGGAAACACTTTGCGCAGCAGGCGATAGCACATGAGCATGAGCGCATCGTCACCCAGATTCCAGAGGCCGTAAGCACCCTTTAGTGCAACAGTCGCCCCTGTATAATGTTCTACGTAGGGTCCGGTTTTCGGAGACCGCTGCGGGGCTGCCGAATTCATGTGGCAGTTGCCTTACGTGGTAAACGTTCTTGGTTCTTGCAATGTTGAGTTCGCCACTTGTGAGCATGCTGGATCTGTATCATCATTAAGAGTTCCTGATTACCAACGAAAAGCGGTTCGCTCACGGGCTGCGTAACACGCTGTTTTTATGCTGCATTCCGTTCTTGGCAGGGCTCTGCCGGATTTCAGGGGAACGTATGGGTTATTTGAAAACAGGTACTTAAGCCAAATTCGGCCGTACACGCTAACCCCAAAAAATGCCGGAGAGTCGCGTGTCGCTCGTGAATCCGTCCGGGGGCTCCTGCCGCCGGACGGACTCGCTCCTTGGCGACGACCTGATTTGGCCCCGGTTCGCCCCGCTCCGGGCCGCGCTGCGCCACGACGTGCGCCCGAGGGGCGCGGTCGGGCTGCGCACGGCCCTGCGACGAATGGCTCGACGGCGTGTCGGATGCGCTTTGCATACCGCCTTCGCCGCTTCGCGACCACGGCCGCTTCGCCACTGCGGCGGCACGCACGCGCCAACGCCTACCGGGGGCCGCTCGGCCTCGCTCCGCTCTCCATGCCTCGCGGAGCTGAGCGCTCGATCGGCAAGTGCTTATTTCATTCGCGAGCGGTCCCGAATTGGGCGTATCCATCGAGCTCCAAGCACACTCTATGGTAGAGGTGTTTGAGGCTCGGCATTCCATAGCAGCGGCGCTTGATGACTTTGATCTTATTGTTGAGCCCCTCCACGAATCCACTGGTCCGGCGGCCGACGAAATAATTGGTGATCTCCTCGAAACGCGTCTCGAGCGTGCCGATGAAACGATCGAAAAAGGTGAGCTTACGGTTGGTGACGCGGCGCATCCAGCCGCGCAGTTTGCGCTTGCTTTGACTTTTCAACAGGCGACTGTCGTAGATGGCGGTGAGGGCCTCGCAGGCTTCATACGCGTCTTTGAGTTTCGGGGAATGGGCGAAGAGGTGATTGAGCAGGCGACGCTCGTCGGCATTCAGGTCGGTGCGACGATGCCGCAGGATCCAATGCGCGTTCTTGAGCTCATCGAGGGACGCTTTGGAGAGCGTGCGACGCAGCCGCTTAAACTCGCGCTTGCGCAGGGTCTCCAATCCCTCGCGATACAAGCGAGCGACATGAAAGCGGTCCGCGCAGATGAGGACGCATTTGCCGAACACGGCCTTTGCGGCACCGATGAAGCCTTGGTAAAGGTCCGAGCAGACGACCGCGACGGTGCGCCGCAAGCTGCTGGGAGTGCTACGAAAAAACGCCTCCACGGCAGCCTTGTTCCGCTCGGGCAGCAGCGCGATGACATGTAGCCGATCCTTCACATAGGCACTGATCACGACGACAAAATCGCGATGGCCCTTCTTCAACGCAATCTCGTCGATGCCGATGACCTCCAGCGTCTCGATCCCGTTCCAATCGACCTCGGGCTCGATGCGGCGATCCAGAAGCCCCTGCAGCGCATCGACACCGATGACATGCTTGAGACTGACATCCTCGAGCGTACTGTTGATCAACTCGAGCAACATCTGCTGCTCGAAGGGCTTCGTGATCGAGGCGCGTGGCGTATAACACGACAGCGTCTGGCTCGTCGTCGGCCGCCCTTCGCAGGAGCGGTATTGATAGCGTGTGGGTCGTAAAACCAGGACGGTGTTGTAATCAAACACGGGCAAATGACGCAGCTTGATCTCTTGACCAAGCCCATAGCCATGGTCGATCGGCTTGCCGCAACGGTGACAGTGCGTCCCCTCGAGGGTGCTGTGGACGTGGATCTCGAGCGTTCTGCGCTCACCGAGCACAACGCGATCAATGGCGATATCAGGCAGGTTCAGCAGGGTCTGAAGGGTGTCAATGTCGAACATCATGATGAGCCGCGTCCGAATGGGGTTCTGCCGGCAGGCAAGAGTCAGGTTGTTGATATAAAAAATATCATAACCCCATGAGATCCTGAAGAGCCCTTGGCAGGAGCAGGCCCAGCCTGCGGCATACAGGATAGGGCCCACAGATCCGCCCGAAGCCCCGAAGCGCGTTCGTGGCAACGGAACAACAACTTGGCGCCCAAGTGGCACCCGGGGCGGCTGAGTTTTCTTGCCAACCAGGTGAGCGTTCCTTGTTCTCGCTCTACGAAAATTATTCTACGCTGGGGGCATACTAGGACTGTCGCCTGAATGAGTTCCCGAACCACAACTTTGGGCCCCTATCGGCAGCGTGTGTAGTTGGCGTGGAAAGGTTTTGGTTTGGTCCGTCTTGTTGCCACGCGTGAAGGAGCGACCGCGCCGGATTGTCTCGACCTCCGATGCCTTTGCGCAGGGGAGACGTTCGAGGACGCCGGGGGGTGGGCCAGATCCGACGCCCGCGGGAGGACGCTGTGGCG
Source organism: Thiocapsa bogorovii (assembly GCF_021228795.1). NCBI lineage: Bacteria > Pseudomonadati > Pseudomonadota > Gammaproteobacteria > Chromatiales > Chromatiaceae > Thiocapsa > Thiocapsa bogorovii. Next base: position 5,361,598 of record NZ_CP089309.1, on the reverse strand, counting down.
ATCGTCGAGCCCACCGAGGTTCCCCTAACACTCTAGGCACGCACCCGCGTTTCGCCTTACGCCGGAGCAGGGCATCGGCGCGGAACAGGCCCTCTTGTGCGATCCAGCGACGCAGATTGTATGCCTGTTGGGCACAGGCCAGCACCAAGGCGTCGGTGGCGAACCTGCCCGAGGGCAAGCGCCCGAGATCAAGGACCGTCGTCAACTCCCTGCGGAACTGCGCACTGGTATCGCGATCGTGATCGGCATAGAGGCGGATGCCGGATGAGCATGTCCTCGGCTTCCCACAGGCTCCTCCACCAGCCCCAGAGTTCAATCTCCGGGACCCACCGACCATCCCCTCCTCTTGTTGCCGGCAAGACGCTCAATACTTTCCCCCAATGCCCCTCAGGCACAACACAATTCAGTCCACGAGGGCACCCGAGCGGCGATACCGCATAAGGCTTCCTGATTACCAACGAGACTCCGCAGGCTCACGTTTTGAGCCACCGGCGGTCGCACACTGGTGCCGTGACCACCACCGGGAGTCTGCACCATGGCCAAGAACCTCATCCAGTTTCAGAAGGGTCTCAGTTTGCCTGACTTTCTTGCGCAGTACGGCACCGAGGAGCAGTGCGCCGACGCTCTGTTCGGCTGGCGCTGGCCGGCGGGCTTCGTCTGCCCGGAGTGCGGACATGCCGAGGACTTCACGGCGCTGCGCACGCGCGAGCTGATGCAGTGCAGGCACTGCCACCACCAGACCTCGTTGACCGCCGGGACGATCTTCGCCTACACCAAGCTGCCCCTGACCGTCCGGTTTCTCGCCATGTATCTTCTCACGCAACAGAAAAACGCTATCTCCGCGCTTGAGCTCAAGCGCCATCTCGGGGTGTCATACCCCACGGCCTGGAAGGTCAAGCACAAGCTCCTGCAGGTCATGCTCGAACGCGACGCCGATCGCCAACTGAGCGGGGTAATCGAGATCGACGACGTCTACTGGGGCGGCGAGGTTCATGGCGGCACCCCCGGACGCGGCTCGCCCAACAAGACCCCTTCGTTGCCGCCGTGGCCAAGAACGACAAGGGCCACCCGATCGCGCTGCGCATGAGCGTGGTTGCAGGATTCCGCAAGACCGAGTTGGCGCACTGGGCCGCCAAATTCATTCATCCCGACAGCATCGTCGTCAGCGACGGCCTCGCCTGCTTTCGCGGAATCGCGGATGCCGGCATCGAGCACCAGGCCATGGTGACCGGCAGCGGCGCCGGCGGCGTCGAGTTGCCCGAGCGCAAGTGGGTCAACACCATCCTCGGCAACGTGAAGACCGCGATGAGGGGCACCTATCATAAGGCCAGCTCCCAACATCTGCCGCGCTACCTCGCGGAGTTCTGCTACCGGTTCAATCGCCGCTTCGACCTGGCGGCCATGCTGCCGCGCCTCGGCATTGCGGCCGCGCGAACCCCGCCCATGCCCTACCGTCTGCTCAAGTTGGCTGAGGCTCATTGGTAATCAGGTAAGGCTTTGACACCGGGACTAAAGGATCCTCGCCTCGCTTACCCAATAACGCGATCAGCCTCCAGCACCCGGCCATCGTGAGCGAACCCTTCTACCGACTGTCGCAGCGCGCCCGACCGTGAAGCCTTTCAAACTCCACCACTCCAGCCCTAGAAGCGCGAATAATATTGACCTGTCGATCAGTTAGGATCAGCTGTCGCGTTGCTCGTTTCGGAAATCTCGCTAACTCAACACGGGCTTGCTGAGTCGCAAAAATGCAAGACATATCGCTACGACCGCTACAACAAAAACGAAAACTCTTGTTATTAAATTAATTTCTGTAAAAACGAGTAGCAGCAATAATCCAATAACCACCCATATTGCGAAGGCGGTTCTTGAAAAAAGGGTGTTCCGTGGCATCAGTCCTTTAAGATGGCAGATAATCATGATTGGCAAAGCGCTTGCTGTGTACGCAATCAATAGACTGAAGGCAAGACCCATCGCGCCCCATTGAACTGCTCGGTATCCTACGAATAGCGCTATAGCACCCCATACCGTGTTGCTTAGAACCGAAAGCCATAACAAGCTTTTCGCCACCAACACTCGGCTCAACGCATCTTTGTAGAGCCGGACACAAGTGTAGGCCATAACGATTGCAAACGTGATTCTAAAGTCTTCAGCTTTGAATTCACTACCGAACACGTATTCGGGGATCATTGGAAACGTAAGCAGCGGTACAGCCAACACCAAACCCAACGACCACGTCGACAGTATATTCAAGCGAGCCAGCTTGCCTTCCGGGTCAAACGTGCGATTGCATACGATTGCAAGGAGCGGGTTGTTAAGATTTGTCGCAACAAACCAAACTGCCTTCTGGAATACCATGGCGGCCGTGAAGAAGCCCAACTGAGCATAGCCGTTCGGTGTATTCGCAAGAAACGCGTAACAGACCCACAGAACCGGGCCAACAATTATACCACTGAGCGTTGCAGGCAGACTGAATGCCCATAGAATCGGGACTTCCTGTCGGCAATTCTGGAACTTCAGCGGGACGTTGGAGCGGTGGGCTTCCTGACGCAGCGCAATGTGGTTAAATAGCCAGTTAAACCCGAGATTGAGCGCGAGAGCCCAAACGGCTCCGGTCAGGCCACCAAGATATGCACCAATGACGAGGAACGGAAAGGACGTGAGGCCGACAAGAAGGTTCACGCGGGCTATTGTTTTGAACGCCTCGAACCCGGCCAAGGCCCCAGTCTGGGCACCGTTGAGAGCGTTGATGAACACAATCAGCGCACTGATCCGCAGGACCCCGGCCAGGTGCGGAGCGTTAATGGTATGCTCAGCCAGCCAGGGAGCGAAGATGAAGAGACCCAGAGCGATCAGGCCACCGGTACCCATGGCGAAAAGCCCCGACAGCCCAATGATGCGTCCCGTGCGCTCGGGATCGCTCCGCCGAAATTGAGCCACATGTTTGGTGGCGGTCAGCCCGAGACCGAATCCTGCAAAAGCGCCTAGCATGCCGACAGTGGTGTGAATCATCCCAAGTTCGCCATATACGGTCGTGCCCAGCATTCGGGCGACCAGAACCATGGCGCACAGCATGAGGCCCCGCGAGATGGCCGATCCCGCCAAAGACCAGAACACGCCCTTGGCCAAGCGAGACCCTACATCGGAAGCTTCGATCCTCTTGAGAAAAGGATGAAGTGTTGAAGGTGTAAAGGTATATGCAATACTCTTCAATGATCTTGAAGGCATCAACTCGCTAAAGCCCCTATGATTCTTGCGCAGGCCTTGCCGTCTCCGTAAGGGTTGACTGCCTGCGCCATTAGCCTATATGCGTCGCCATTATCGAGCAAAGATGACACGCTAGCGACGATTGCATCGTAATCTGTACCCACTAGCTTGACGGTGCCAGCATCGACTGCTTCTGGCCTTTCAGTCGTGTCACGCATGACCATCACAGGTTTACCAAGGCTTGGAGCCTCCTCTTGCACCCCGCCGGAGTCGGTGATGATCAAATGCGAACGATCCATCAGGTAAACGAACGAAAGGTACTCTTGGGGCTCGATGAGATGGATGTTCGAAATACTCGCAAGAAGACGGTTTACAGGTTCTTTGACGTTAGGGTTGAGATGCACTGGGTAGCAGATTTCTATATCGGCATAGACCTCGGCAAGAGACTTTAGCGCCCGACAGATATTCTCGAATCCCGCACCAAAGTTCTCGCGACGGTGCCCGGTGACCAGAATCAGACGCTTTTTTTCGTCAAAGAACGAAAACTTCTCTGCCATCTGGCGCTGTAACGTAGAATCGGTGCGCAGTCTTTCGACCACATTGAGCAAAGCGTCGATTACGGTGTTGCCAGTGACTAGAATCCACTTCTCATCCACACCTTCATTCAGCAGGTTCTGCCGCGAACGTGATGTCGGCGCGAAGTGGTATCGCGTGATCGCCCCGGTCAGTCGTCGATTCATTTCTTCCGGCCAAGGGGAGTAGTTGTTTCCTGTGCGCAGTCCGGCCTCCACATGCCCCACATCGATCTTCTGATAATAGGCGGCCAGGCTCGCCGCCATGGTCGTGGTGGTATCGCCGTGAACCAGTACCACATCCGGGCGGAGCTCCTCCAGCACGGGAGCCAAACGCCGCAGGACATTGCAAGTAACATCGGTGAGACTCTGCCCCGGCCTCATGATGTCCAAGTCGTATTCCGGATGAACCTCGAACAGTTCAAGAACCTGGTCGAGCATGTCCCGGTGTTGTGCCGTCACACAAACCCGACTTTCGAAAGCACCGCGATTTTTCGATAATTCCTTGACCAGTGGTGCCATCTTGATGGCTTCTGGTCGTGTTCCAAAAACAGAGAGAACCTTCTTCATTTGCAGGGAAAAGGCCGGACCGTCCCATTGGGTAACGACGCGAAGCTGTCGTCACCCCGGAGGATACGAATCGTCATTGCTACTTGCACCAAACTCGCCCCAAGCCTTGAAGAGGGGCTGTGAGGCACGACGTGTTCAACAGGGTTGTAGCCGATACACGTTGTTATAGAGGAGCCAATCGGGTCGAGCGCCAGGCGCCTGGTACCCCATCCTACGTGCATGACGTCCCCCAAAAAGCGTCGGTGTCCTGCGGGTCGCAGGGATTCGCGTTGCCGCGTACGTTGATGTCGAGTCGGATCGAGATTGTCGCTATTCGAAAGAGCGTAACCGATGCGTCTATGCACAACCAGTCGCCATCGAGCCTGTGGGCAAGAGGGACCGGCAGGCTGAGTTCGCCCGCGACGGCACCGTATTTGTGATCATCGGATACACAGGGCCGTTGCTTTAGCGTAGATCTCCATGAGGCGCTGGTAAAAGAGCTCTTCACTGTATACCGCGCTCGCCTTTTCGCGGCCCGCGCGGCCCATCTCCCGACACAAGGCCGGTCGCTGCCATAAGTACGCGATCTTATCAGCCAAGTCCCTGGCATCACAAGGATTAACCAAAAGCCCGGTCACCCCGTCGTCCACGATCTCTGGTGCGGCGCCGATTCGGGTGGCAACCACTGGCTTACCGTGGGCCATAGCCTGAGCAATCGCGTTCGGAAATCCCTCGAAACAGGTGCTTGGAGAAACCAGGATGCGCGTGTTCTGGTAAATTTCCTCGAGTACATCACCCGACACGAACCCCATTAACTCGACGTTCGGCGGAGGGTTCTGTTCAATCTCAGGCATCGCGCTCGTACTGCCGGCAATGCGAAATAACACGTTAGGCAAACGGCGCGCAGCATTCAAAAATTCCGTTACGCCTTTCTCCCTACTCACGCGGCCAACGAAAGATACATACCGGCCGACGTCCGTCTGCCGGCCGCAGCGAGGTATTCGCCCTGGGTTCGAAAGAACTTCGATACGCTCCTGCGGAATTCCGGCCTGTTTGAAACGTTCTTTTTGGAACTCCGTCAAAACAACAAATACCGTTACGTTGTCGATAATCATGCTGGTTAATCGAGCGAACGCGTTACGCGCTGCATACCCGAGGCTCTTCAGAATGTCAGCCTCACAATTGTGAGCCACGCAGTGCCATTCCCTTAAACCACCCAAACAGTCTTCGCATACTTTCCCCGCCCGCAGGTGCAAACCGCTCGGACAGAACAGCCGATAGTTTGGGCACCGCATCACGACTGGGATGCCCTTCCTTCGACACGCAGGCAGGATCGACGCGGATAGGAACGGGTAGAGGTTCTGGACCTGAACGATATCGAATGGCTCCGCCTCCAATAGGCTCAAAATCTCCTTTCTGGCCTGAACACTATAAATACCGGAAAAGAAAGCCTTAGCCTTTTCCAGCGCGGAGACACGGACATTGGCAGAGGAACTACGCAGCCAGACAACTTGGTGGTGGTGTGATAGAAGCACGGCTGCGACGTTCTCCACAGCCGCTTCCTCGCCACTGAACTGACCGTAGTCATTGTGTGCAAGCAGTACGCGCACTGACTCTGACTCCCCAATGGATAAGGTATAAAGCGCATGCGCCGAGCAGGCGCGCTTCGGTGCAGGCGATATGCGTGGAGAGCACGACCTCGGCGGTGACCGCGGAACCGCGCATACATCCAGCACCGGGAGAGAAGACGATCAACACCGCGTTCAACTCCAATTCTAGAGCTGCCAGGCCGCATTGAGTTGGCCGAAGAACCGCGTAGGGCAGCGTTATCGTCCCCCTTCACTCTGCGCGGCTCGCGCATTCAACCCCCGGCTTCGCCGGGAACTGCCGGTTTCGCTATTTGAGAGAACTAGTGGCGAATGCCGAAAGGCTGAAGAACTCCAGTCCGCTACTAATTCATTCTAGAAAGCGTCACCCGTCTGGGCGGGTGCGCGCATAACAGTACCGGCAAAGAACCACAATCCGGGGACGATCAATTGGAATCAGCAGTGACGATGCGGCCGGACACGAAGGTACGTCATCTCGTCCACCAGGACGGCACGCAATGCTTGGTGCGCACGACGAAACCCGACATTCTCCACAGTATCCGACGTAATGTAGTGCCCGTTTCACTTGATCCACTAGAAGCTACATTTCCCCGACGATTATTCATGATAGGACGTTTGCCGGGGCGGCCTCGCGTGTGGCATCTCCAAATCCGCACCCCGAGCAACCAACGCAATCCCGCCGGCACTGTCGGACAGGCGAGTCGCATCGCTACTCGGGTGACCTTTTCAGATCCCGAACCCGGCGCGGAACCACCACCTCGTTCTTCCGCTTATCGTCACCCAGCCCTTTGACACCGCGCATAGCAAGCCCTACAAAACCCCAAACGTACCATTGGAAGTGCGTATATACTGCCGGAGTGAGGCCGATACTATCAATAATCCACATGCAGTATAGGATCGCAGCAACGGTGTTCAACCAGTTCTGATCGCTAAGGAAACGTTGGAATATCCGAAACCCCAATACAGCAAGTAAAAGTATATAAGCGGCGAGACCAATACTCCCAGTCTGCAGCAAAGCTCTGATGTAGTCGTTGTGACCACCGCCCTTTGCGTCTCGCCCGCCGCCGCGTCCACCGAACAGCTTATTCTCAAGCGTCCCATCGCTCCAATAATCAAGCTGACTCTTCCAACCGCCTACGCGCCCCGAAAACAAACGGTCAGTGTCTTCTTCCCCTGATAAAACGCTGGTTTCCTTGAGGAAGGTGGTCGACACCTCGTCGAACACTTCGCCTGCCATAAACGAGTTTACAGTCACCAACACAACTCCAAGGACCAGGACTGGTAGGATGCGACGAGCAGCGATCGAACCCAGGAGCAGTGCTAAGGCTAACGATGCAAAACCGGCCTTCGAATAGACTCTGTATAGCACGACGAGAGCGATGATCGCGTAAGCTGCAAGCAACCACTTCTTCAGTTGTGATTTCGGTGTGAAGTAGACCCAGTAGAGACCAATTCCGGTCAACGTGATGTAGGCAAAATAGCGGTAAGCTATCGAGTTATGATAAAGCCCGGCAATACGAATCTGGTCGCCGACGCCTTGGCGAACGCGAAAGAGATCGCCCGTAACACTCTCGTAGAACCCCATCAGCATTGGAACTAGCCCGCCGATGAGCATCGCGAGGAGGAGCTTCTTAAACCGGTCGCGGTCCGCGAAGTAAGTCTGAAACATGTAAAAGCCGACGAAACCGTTGAGTATCCGAAACATAAAGCTGAGAGATCCAACCATGTCTCCACCGACGGCCATCATTAATGCCCCCAAGAGGCTGCAGAGAAGGTAAGCGCACCAGATACCTAAGAACTGCATCGGACGTGGCCGGCCGGCGGCAGAAGACGCCATCCAAATCAGCAGAACGGCTGGAAGCCCGACGCCGATTAGATCCATCGGGCGAAGGCCGAATATGGCGATTCCCGCATCCCACCCCATGTCGATGATTGGTTTGCTTACGACTGCGGCGAGTATGCCGTACATCGGCGCGAACAGCAGCAGCAGCATGGTGACCGCAGTTAGGGCGAACACAAGAACTAAGGTCATCGGAACGGCCTGAACGCCACAATCAGTAACTGGCGCGGCCGCGACATGATGCCGCGTTGAAAAATATGCTGTAACCTTCTAGATGGCAATGGAAAGAAAGAGTTGCGGCGAAAGTAGTCAGTCGGTCCAAAGACGGAGTGACGGTTGCGGCTACGGTACGGCCCAGGCGCACGTTGCTGGAGAGGGGAGCGGCGAACCAAGTCGCCAGCCATGCGCTCGGGCCCAATGTTTAGGAGAAAACGCCGCAACGCTTCTATACCGATGCGGGCGCGGTCTCCGCACTCCCGCCCATCCCTACCTGCGATTACGCGCCTTCGCTTTGCTCTCCATGGCGGGCAGCTCGGGTAAAAGGCGAAGGCCAGCGGCAGAAAAAACCAGCGCCCATGAATGACCTCCAGCAGTCCGAGCGTGACGATCGTCTGCGCCCACGGAAAGCGGCTTTGATTGGTCTTGGCGGCATGGCCGAAGCTGCGCTGACAGGCGAACACCGTGGTGCCGGTCTGCGGATTGATCGAGTCGTCCAGCACCAGCAACAAACGCCCGTCGGTGAGGGGGTCGGGGGTCCCCCGCCAGAGCCGCGCCCACGGCAGCTTCACTGAGGCCATGAAGGTATAGCCCTTCGCCTCCCCGAACACAACCCCAGTAGTAGCGTGGCCATGGCGCGCAGCAGGTTGGAGGTGCGCGAGGCTGTGATCGGCAGCAGGATCGCCCGCAGCGTCAGGATGAACCAGCGGGCAAGCTCTTGGCGATCCCGAGGCGCGGGAGAATCCGGCGCTGATTCGGCGCGTCGCCTTCACGCGCTTGCAGCAGGACGACAGCAAGCTCGGCATCCAGAGCAAGCGCCTGAAGGCCGGTTGGGACGAGCACTGCCTCGCCACACTGCTCTTCGAGGGGCCGAAGATCTCTCCACAACAGACGGTCTCCAAGGGCGTGAATATTAGGGGAAACGTGGTACGATTGCCCTGGAGAGATACCCGGTCCAGTTGAACGCACGCGGCTATCACCCCCGGGCTTCGTGAACTCCCCATTGCCCTTTGCGCCCGGAACCGATTGAGATGCTTGGTCGTGTCCTTTTAAGCAGATGGTTAGCATCGACAATCGTAACCATTCTTCTTCGAATCAACCGCGAGACCAGCCTCAGACCGCATCAACTCTTGGCCGAATCATTTCGCTATTACCCGTAAACTTTTGGGAGTTTCGATGAGGTCCACATTCCTATCGTAGACGAAAACGCCAATCTCCCAACCCTCACCAATCAGATCTTGATCAACCGCGGCGCGAGGCCCACTTAGTTGGCGAGGGTCCCAACCGAGAGCAAGTCCGTCTCCAAGATCGGCTCCTCTGTCAATCGCTGGCGAAGAGCCGCTAAGTCTGAAATCTTGCCAATTGCTTGGAGATTTAGAAACGAAGTCCGGATCAGCAAGAACTGAAGTACCTCTGTCAGGTGTTGCCAGACCGGCGTAAGCGGACCAACAATCGAAATCGCATTCCCCCGCAGGAGTGTAGAACAGTAAGCCATCAGTTGGAAAATACAAATTATGATCGATGTCGCCTTCAACGATTCCATAGCTACTAGCTGGGTTTATTCTAATATGGTAGCGCTGTGAATAACCATTCGGACTCACGCTGATATTATTTTTGAACTTGAACGCGATGGTGCTATGCCCCATAGATGGCGCAAGATGATAATAATTGGGAGAACAGTTGTAGACTGTATTGTTATAGATTTCGCTTTCCGAGTCGCCGGATTTCCAGCGGATACCAGCGCCGTCGCAGTCCGAGACGATGTTTCCATATATGTCGTTGTTGTAGAAATCTTCGACGAGAACATCGTTTTCTGGGCTAAATTCCACCCCGTTGCCGTGCTTACTTGGGCCCTTTCGTAAAGTGTGAACGTAGTTGTAACGAATAGTGTTGTTATATAGTTCTTGGCCGTCACTGGCCCAAAATGTTATACCGCTGCCACTGTTATAAATCGTGTTGTATTCGATGATGATGCCGTGACCGCCTTGTATCCCGATGCCGTGACTGTCCGAAGATCCGTTTATATCGTATATCGTGTTGTTGTCGATAAGCCAATATGCCGGGTTGCCGATATTTGGATCGGGTTGGAACTGATTCAAAAAATAGATTCCATTAAGACCGCCCGAAATTGTATTGTTTGAAATGCGGCCATGCTGAAGCCCCGGCGCTATGCCGCTTCGGTTTACGATGATGCCGCCCTGGTAATGCTTATAGTTTTCGATGCGACAATCATTGATCCAAACATAGTTCGTTGAATGGAACATACCAATCAGGATAGCCTGCGAAAAGACAAGCCCGTCGATCTTAACGTAGCTTTTGCCGTCGATCTCCAATCCGTACTGCGTGGCAACAACGCTGGTTAGCGTTTTTCCAGACGGAGTGCCGCTTGTTGGCTTATAGTAGAGTCGCCCAAGACTGGCTTCATAGTGCCATAACCCAGCGGCCGACCAAAGATCGCATCCATCCGTTGGAGGGCCGCCTGCCTTCGTCAGCTTTATTGATTCCCAAGGGTCCGTTGTCCACTCATAAATATCTGCTGGCGTGGTATATTTTATATAATAAGCGCCACATGACGAAGCAAACCAATCAGCATCTCCGCTTAGCTCCTTGCCTCCCCAGAGCTTCCCTGAATCATCAGGGTGGCTTGCAATGGTAAATCGCTGGTCTGGAGAAGAGCCTCCGGCCCCGACCTTAAACGGTGCCGAGAGACCACGGAGTGTACCCATAATGTACAGGGTGTCTCCTCCGCCCATGAGTCCCCAGTCAATCGACTTATAATCCCACGGGTCCTCTTCGGTGCCTGCTTTAGTATTGCCACCGGAGTGCGAAACAAAATAGTCGTTTGAGAGCGCGTGTGTAGCGACAATGAAAAGTAGAAGAGCGGAGAACCTGGAAAGAGTCGAGACTTTCATTGATTGATCTCTAATTGCTAGCGAGGCTTCGCCTCAGTCCGCCGAGTCATGTGTGGAGGGCTCATGGCCTACGCTTCTGGCACACAGACGTGAGTCAGCCGAGCGCTCTGGGAGTAAACGCACACGACGCAGCGCGGCTATAACCGTGACCTCTTCACGTACGATGCGTCGGTAAGCTAAACACCATTGCCTCCTCGGGCACTGTCGCACGCAACACAACCGAGCCAACGCCCGCTCGAAATCTTGCCAGGTGGCGAGAGGCTTTTCTTTGCGGCGCAAAAAAGCTTGACTCAATCGCAACAACGTTTCGCAATCCTGGATCCCTAGGGATGAGCGCCACGACTGATCAGTATGGGTACTGTTCGTTCTACCCGTAAGAAAGACAAGTAACTTTGATAGTGATTTTGACAGCTCCCAGGTTCGTTTTTTGAGATCCTTATCGCACTTCCGGAGAGTCGGATGGCAGGGTGACCTTACGGCCACCCCGCCCTAAGAACCGTGCTTGCGACTTTCACCGCATACGGCTCAAGCCTTGAGAACGCACCGTGAAGTACCCGGCGATCAACGGGTTACCTGATTAGAAAGAATCTTCCGCCAGGCTCACGGAATGAGCCACCGGCCGGCGCAGACTACTCCCAAGTCCACGACCCGACGGAGTCTGCCATGGCCATGAATCGGATCCAGTTCCAGCAAGGGATGTCGTTGTTCGAGCACTTCCAGCACTATGGCACCGAGGCTCAATGTGCGGCGGCGCTGGAGCGCTCGCGCTGGCCGAACGGGTTTCGCTGTCCGATCTGCGGCGGGGCTGCGCACTGCGTGCTGCGCGGCAGCACGCGCAAAACCTTCCAGTGCAATGCCTGCCATCACCAGACCTCGCTGATCGTCGGCACCCTGTTCGAAGGCACCAAACTGGGACTGACCGTGTGGTTCCTGGCGATCTATCTCATCGGCGAAGCCAAGACCGGGCTCTCGGCCCTGGCGCTGAAGCGCGACCTCGGGGTCAGCTATCCGACCGCTTGGCTGATCCATCACAAGCTGATGCAGGCGATGGTCGAGCGCGAGGCCGCCACGGTGCTGTCCGGGACCGTGCAGGTCGACGACGCCTATCTCGGCGCCGAACTGGCCGCCGGAACGGTCGGCCGCAGTTCGGAGAACAAAGTACCCTTCATCGGCGCGGTCTCGCTCAACGACCAAGGCCATCCGCTGCGCGCCAAGTTCACCCGACTGCCCGGCTTCACCCGCACCGCCATCGCCAACTGGGCGGGTGCGAACCTCGCCCCGTCCAGCACCGTCGTCTCCGATGGCCTGGCCTGCTTCGCCGGCGTCACCGACATCGGCTGCACCCACCAGCCGACCGTCGCCGGTGCGCGCAAACCCAAAGATCTGCCGATGTTCCGCTGGATCAACACCGTCCTCGGCAATCTCAAGACCGGCTTCAGCGGCGCTTACCACAGCTTCGATTTCCGCAAATATGCCGAACGCTACTTGGGCGCGATCGCCTACCGGTTTAATCGCCGCTTCGATCTGCACGCCCTGCCGATACGCCTGTTGGTCGCGGCGACAGCTTGCGGTCCCCGCCCCGAGCCGTGGATCCGGCGTGTGGTCCTTGTCTAATCAGGACGGGTTATGGCTGAGACGCGTCGCGTCGCGAGCCATGCAGGATCCGCTGCAGGTCGCGGTCCCCGCTGACGCCCGCGACGCTCGACGAAATAGTCCGCCTGATGCGGGGCGCAGTGGTTGGCGTCGCCGCGGATCTTCACATGGCGTCGAATCGGGATACTCGCCATCCGAACGAGCGTGACCGATCCGTCCGTGGCATGCTTTTAGTCACGACGGCTCGACAACCCCTGATTTTGGCCGGTTTGACGTTGCGCGGAGCGGCTCGGTCGGGTCGGACCGCCTCGACGCTGGTGGCCATCGCCATGAGCGCGGTTAAGAATCCCGTGCCCGGTGCGGCAAGCAGGAGGCGCACCAAGGTGTATTTCACCTTCGACAGGGCGTTGGCGAAGTTGACGCGGTAGGCGCGGCGGCGAGCCTGGGAAAGACGGTCGGCGACCGCTTGAGCAACCCAAGCGAGCATCGCGGTGAGGTTCAGCGCAACCAGCTTGGCGTAGAGATCCTGGCGCGCGACCCGAGCGCTGAGATCGGAGAAGTTCTCGATCTCCAGGCGGCACTTTTCTCATTTGTAATTCTCCTCGATGCCCGGCGCAGGTGTGAGAGCGCCTTGAAGGAGTGGGTCGGCCAGCGTGCCTCATCAAGCAGGGACGTCGCCAACACCTCGATCTCGCCGCTCTTCAGCACGAGCCGCACGAGGCGGATCTGCAGCGGTTTGCTCGGTCATACGCCTCGCATTGGTGGCGGGCCTCGCCGCGGGAGGTGAAGGTCACCACCGCACTGGCCACCCCGGAGGCGACGAACGCCTCGACCTCCTTGGAGAACCCCAAAAGGCATGCGCATGCAGAAGGCACGCTGCTCGATTTCATGCAGCGCAAACAGCCAGAACGCGGGGTAACCGCGATCGTAGAGCAACAGATCCTGTGCATCGGCAGCGGCGAGATACACAGGGCAAATTGGAAACCCTAGAGTATTCGTGTCGGCGCTGTCCGGCGCGAGCCGTTGATGATGGGCTCAGAGTCTGAGGTATCCCCACGAACTCATCCCCCGGCGGCGCCGTCGGCGCGCAGGCCGTCATGATCGCTCGCGATCCATTGGTCTGGTGGCGCGATGGCGGTGAGCACCTCATCGAGCACATCGCGGGTACTGTCGAGGACGAGCAGCAGACGCGCGAGGAAGATCCGCGAGTAGACGCGACGCTTGCCGTTGCCCGGATGCAGCCGGCGGTGGATGCCCGCGCGCTCGGCCGCGGTACCGATCAGCCAGAGCAGAAAGGCGGCCAGCGAGGCGATCAGCACCAACACCGTCAAGCGTTCGGTGCCGCGCGAGCGGCTGCGCTCCAAGCCTTCGCCGAAGGGCAGGTTCTTCATGTCCCGGAAGCTTTGCTCGATTTGCATGCGCTGGGCGTACAGGCGCAACAGCCGCTTCGCCGGCCACGCGGCGAAGCGGGTCGAGGCGACCAGCAGCCAGGGCTCTTTGGTGCTGCGGGCGTTCTGCGTGCTGGCCTTGGAGCGCGCGCGCCGTCCGAAAGCGGTCTTGCCGCGACGTCCCTTGGGCGGTCGACGCTCCAAGGCGAAGACGGCGCGCAGCGGATTGCTGCGCACCCAGTCGCCTTCGCCGAGCGCCGTCGGGGTGGCCGTCGCACGCGCGAAAAGCGTCTTGCAGCTGCTCCAGCGCGACTTCAGCCGCACGACGTCGCGCCCGCGCACCCGTCCGACCCAGCGCCAGCCCAGGGCTTGCACCTCGCGATAGAAGGGAACTTTGAAGCCCGCGTCGGCGATGATGATCGGCGCCACCCCCGGCGGCATCAGGGCGCTCAGGTGGCGCAGAAAGCGCGCGTGCACCGCCGCGTTGTTGAGTTTCTTCTGTGGGTGCACCTCCTCGTACAGGGTCAGACTGCGTCCGCCCACCGGCAGCGACGCGCGCAGCAGGTGCAGTGACTGGTCGGCCTTCAGATCCGACCAGTCGATCAGGATCAGCGGTTCGCGCACACGCGCCAGCGTCACACGGCACAAGGCTTGATAGATCGACTTGGCCTCCCGGCGCAGATGCCGATTGCCGAGCAGGCGATCGGCGCGCTTGATCTTGTGGCGTAGCCCGACGGCGCCGCCGAAGCGCCGCCCCACATCGGTCAGCGACAACGCCGGCCCGCTCACGCAGGCCGCCACCGCGGCGAACAGTGTCGCCAAACGTGTGCGGTGAATCGACTGCAGCAACGGATCGAGGCAGCGGTGTAAGATGGTTCCTGCATGCACGAGGGGTCTCCTGGCGGGTTTCGTCGCTTTCCAGGGACAACGACCTCTCGTGCATGTTCAATCCTGCGCAAAAAATGCTATTCAACGCACTGAAAATGTTTAGGTTATCCTGGGGATACCTCAGGGTCAGAGTGCCATTTTACTTGGCGTGGGATCGGCGTCCCGACCTTGGATGGCATGCGCGGGTCAAGCGGCGAGGAGGTTCCGGCCGGAGTTGCACTCCAACGGGTGTAGCCTGATGGGGTGGCATTCAGGCTGGCACGACGCTGGAGCGGGCCAAGACTACGTTTGTTGCGTTTCCGAGGATGTCGAGCAGGATTGCAACGCGCTCTTCGCCGCAGGTTGTGTCGAAGATGCCTTGTAGACCTTCGAAGGGACCGGCATTGATGGTAACCGACTGGCCCGTTGTGAAATCCTGTTCGGGTGCTTTAGGGAGGCCCGTCTGCGCATCGCCATTGCGTCGGAGGCTGTCGATGACCGCGTTCGGTACGGGCCTGAGGCACTGTCCGAAGGTAACGAGGGTCGTGACCCCGAGGGTGGAGCGGATGGGCGCGACCGTTTGCTGATCGGGGTTGATGCGTAGGAACAGGTAGCGCGGAAACAACGGCTCCGTGATCTCCCGCCAGGTGCCGCGGTGCTTGGCGACACGCTTGTACCAAGGCAGATAGGTTTCGAAGTCCTGGCGTTGGAGATTGGCTTCTGCGAGCGTTTCCTTGCGGGGCTTGGTGTGTACCACGTACCAGGCATGCATATCATGGATTCTCCTTTTTCGAGCCGGCAGTGCGTCAGGAGCCCGCAAGTGGTCCGCCTCGTGCCGCAACTGCTCAATCGCTCGCTTGATCGCTTCGAACTCGGCCGTCTTTAGCTTCAGGAAGCGCACAGCGAGCTTAGTCTTTAGCTCGATGCCCTCGGGCGTCAACAGGTAGGTATAGCCGATCTTATTGCGACTGTTCTTGAAGTCCTAGACCTTGATCCAATCCTTTTGCAGAAGAGCCTGGACGCAGTAGTTGGTCTTGCCAAGACTGACGCCGAGTTCTTTCGCAAGCTGCCGCTGACTAATGTCGGGCCGCGCTTCCAAGAGGCGAAGGATGCGATAATGGAGCACGTCGCTCAAGACACTCGGCATCGAAGTCGTGCGCGGGCACGCTACCGCCATACCACCGCAGTTCTTGCGCTGGCAGCCGCGGGCGAACAGGGCGTTTTGGTGCTTCACGCACTGCGTTCATTGTGAGAACGCAGAATAGTTCCCTGTCTGTCGTCTGTCAAAGGGTTGGTTGGTTTCAGTCCGCTTACCGAGGTGCTGCTCCTCGCTCTCACCATCGGCCGCAAACGATGAGGCTGGTGAAGCTCGGCACCATCAGTCTCGACGGCATCAAGATCGAAGCCAACGCGAGCAAGCACACGGCGTTGGCCTTAGAACACCCCGACCGCCTGGAGGCGCAGGTCGAGGAACTGCTGCGTTTGGCAGATCAGGCCGACAACGCACCGCGGCCTGACCCGTTGGAGCTGAAACGGCGCGAACAGCGTCTCGCCCTCATCGCCGCGGCCAAAGAGGAGATTGAATCCCGCGCGCACACGCGCTTCGACGGGAGGCACTGCTGAACGACACCGACTATCACAGCCAAAAGACCCTCAAGCGCCGCGAGGCCGGCGGCATTGATTTTGCTTTAACTCCTGATCCCGGGGGAGACCCTGCCCGCTGCCCAGTGGACACTGCCCGGTTGGCCAGTGTCCCGCGGGAACTGTGGAGCGCCTTATTAATGGTCGTCGCACGGACTGGAACCGGGTATCCTCAGCGCAATCAACGCAGGCCGTCGCGAACCGAGCATCTGTATGGTTGGGTGATGCAGGTCCGAGGCAACGAACCTTGCTCTCTGAAGCATCTCCCAAAGGGACTCCTGATATGACTGACTCCACTCAAGTTGCCGATTCCCTTTCGATCATTGAAAAACCGCGGACCGCATGGAGGGCGCGGTTCATTCACGTCGTGTGGATGGCCATCGTCTTCGGGCTGCTCGTGGTGATCTTTCACGAAGGTTTGACTCGCATGGTTGGGGCATGGGGTACGGAGGAATACAGCCATGGCTACATGCTCCCATTCGTCGCGCTCTTCTTTGCCTGGCAGAAGTCGACGCTCCTCGCTCAAACGCCGTTTCAGTCGAGTTGGGCCGGCATCGGTGTCGCTCTACTGGGTTTGTTCCTGTACCTCGTCGGAGAACTCGGAACGATTTATGCCTTGATACAATATTCGTTCTTGCTGACGCTGGGCGGTGTATTGCTGTCGCTCATGGGCTGGAAGGCGTTCAAGATTATTCTCCCGGCATATGGTTTGTTGTGGTTTCTCGTGCCGCTCCCGCATTTCCTGTACAACAATCTATCCGCGGAGCTTCAGCTTATCTCCTCGCAGCTGGGGGTGGCGTTTATCCGAGCCTTTGGAATCACGGTCCACCTCGAAGGCAATGTCATTGATTTGGGTAGTTATCAGCTTCAGGTCGTCGAGGCGTGCAGCGGTCTGCGATATCTGTTTCCGTTGGCGGCATTGGGCTACATCGCGGCTGTCATCTTCAAGGGGGCCTTCTGGAAGAAGGTAATCTTGCTCTTGTCCACGCTACCCATCACCGTGCTGATGAACAGTTTTCGAATCGGGGTGATCGGCATCCTGGTGGAGCACGGCGGTATCGCGATGGCGGAGGGATTCATCCACGATTTCGAGGGCTGGGTCGTGTTTATGGCCTGTGCGGCTCTGTTGGTCCTGCTGATGTGGCTGCTCGCGAAGGTGGGTCCTTACCCGATGCCGTTGCAGGAGGCATTCGCGATCCAATGGCCGGACCCTCTGCCGAAGACGGCGACGTTTCAGGAACGGCGCATCCCGGTCTCCTTCTATGCCGTTCTTCCTGCGCTGGCCCTTGTTGGTATCTTGGCCCATCAACTGCCGGATCGGGTGGAAGTGGTTCCGGAGCGAACGGCGTTTCTCTTTTTCCCGAATAGCTTCGGGGACTGGGTGGGGCGGACCGATCGTATGGAGCGGGTCTATGTGGACGCGCTGCAGTTGGACGACTATCTGCTGTCGGACTATCGCGCCAGCTCGGGGGAGTCGGTCAATCTCTACGTCGCCTATTATGAGTCGCAACGCAAGGGGGCCTCCGTCCATTCGCCTAAAACCTGTCTTCCCGGGGGCGGATGGCAGATTCGGGAATTTTCGCAGGTCGAGATCCCCGGCGCCGGGACTTCTGGTAGTCCTCTTCGCGTCAACCGGTCGCTGATTCAGATGGGGGACGAGCGCCTTCTCGTGTACTACTGGTTTCAGCAGCGCGGGCGCTTGATGACCAACGAGTACTTGGTGAAGTGGTACCTATTTTGGGACGCGCTCGTGCGTAATCGAACGGATGGGGCATTGGTGCGACTGACAGTGCCGTTGGAGCCGGGTCAGGATGCCGGCGAGGCCGACGAGTTGCTGAGGGCGTTTAGCCAGACGATTGCGGATCCCTTGCGGCGGTTTATTCCGGAATGACATCGGAAACGGACGGCTCGTCTGCGGACGGATTGCCTTGACGACGTTCGTTTGGGCGGAGTTCGCGTGGTAGGGTCGGTCTCGATCGATCGATACGGTACCGACGGCCTCGGTCAGAGGTACGGCTAGACCGCATTGAGTTCGAACTGCCTGGGATCGTCGAGTCGTAGTCGACCCGCTAAGGCCGGGTGTTCAGAAACAACTTAGCCATTCCCGTTCATTCTCCCCCTCTCCCCAACCCCTCTCCCGCGAGGGGAGAGGGGCTAAGATGGATCACTTGTTATTGAACGGTTGCTAACCGTCAGGTCAGCCGAAGATGGCGACTGCAAGTCGCCGACCCCAGGGTGTGTTCGGCGTTCCACAGAGGCCGTCCGCGTGGTTTTTGGCCGCTCTGATGAACCAGGCAGGTCGGGGCCTCGAGAGTGAATCCGGATTCGGCGGCACTTGTCGCGGAGCGCCGAGTGATGCGGGACACCGCGGGAGCGGTGTCACGAGCCCTGCGGGGCTGAGTCGCCAGTCGTGAGCAAAAGCGCATTTGCGGGTTGTGTGGACGCGTCCAATAACCGAGACCCAACTTTCGTTTGAGTGTGTTGGAGCGGCTCGATGCGTGCTTTACGGAGCTTGGTTGGTCGCGCAGTGTTTCGGGCCGTTGCTCAAGCATATCCGCTCGATCCGCCATACCCACCATACCCGCCGTAACCTGGCGCGCCGACGTTGTAGACGGACTTGTTCAAGACCGTGCCGATGATGTTTTGGCCTTCGAGTAGCTCGAAGGCGCGATGCAGTTCCTCGCTGGTGGTTTTGTTTTCTTCCACGACCAACATGAGCGCATCGCAGTTCGGTGCGAACGCCATGACGTCGTCGCCGACGAGTAGCGGGGGCAGATCGAACAAGACGATTCGATCCGGGTAGCGGGTCTTCAACTCCTCGACCAGCTGGACCATGCGTGGACTCGAGAGCTGCTCGGACGAATTGATTAAGGGCTCGTTGCCGGGGAGGATCACCAGCCTGTCGATTCCCGGATTGATGAGGATTTCTGAGATATCGTACCGTCCGATCAGGTAGTCGCTCAGCCCATTGAGTCTTTCTTCGGCCAAATAGGTTGCCAACGACGGACGTCTGAGATCCAGATCCGCCAGCAAGACGGTTTGGTTCACCTCCATTGCCAAGCTGATCGCAAGGTTCAGCGACGTCAGTGTTTTTCCGTTTCCCTGTGTTGTCGCCGTGATTCCCAGCGTACGCCAGCCGTTGAGCCGCAACCGTTGGAGAACCTGGGTACGGAGGATTTTGTAGGCCTCCGCAGCGTCGGGGTATGTCATATCCGTGATCACCCTGTGATCCCGCAAATACTCCGGATCTAGTGCAATCGTTCGCGTCTGGGTATAGGTCGGGCTTCGCTCGGCGGCGGATATCGGCCCCGGACGATTGGATGTCGGCAACGAGAGCGGTTCGGTCAGACCCGACCGACTGTGATGCAGATCGCTTTGTTCCTGGCGCGACCGTTTTAGCGCTTCCTCTATTCGTTCCATAGCCTACTCAACACCTGAGTTGTCCAATTAAACCGCGTCTGGAGCGGCATGCATCGTTTTTGGATCGGATCGGCCTCGCCGGAAACGAAACATGATGGAGCTGACGCGGTTTAAGATTCTAAGAAAAATGAAATTTTAAATCGCATCATTGCCGAGGAGCCGGCGGCGTGCTCACCGTCGAGCTCACTCGGGACCGAATATCTCGCTGTTGCACCCGGTTTGGGATCAATAGAATGCAAGATCCGTTCCCGACGATCGATGTACTCGGAGCAGACACCGCGGTTATCGGTGACTTGGCCTTGGTCAAAACTCCCGGGCGCCTCGCGCGTTGGCTCGGCCAAGACGCGTTGGCGTGGCTCCCGGGATCGTCTAGTTGAACTCGACCCCGGTGGCCGTTCGGGCGGCGGAAGAAGACGACTGCAAGTCGTCGATCCCGGGATTCTGCCGCTTCGCGACGATCGCCGGCGTCGCTCTTGGCCGGTCGTGTGATGATGGCCCTCCGGGCAATCTGATGACTCCGCCGGTTAGACAACCAACCGGACGTCAACCAGGTGTCCGCGGGAGAGCTCGATTCCACAGAGACGACTCTTTTTCTGAGTGCTGACTGATCGTCTTGGCGAACGTCAGTCGAGCGAACTTTTCTCGATCGGGAGTTTAACCCATCTTGGGGGTCGCTTTCCTCCGTCGAGTTACCTGATACAGAGGGCGCGGAGGGCTTCGTTCGTGATTCCGGCCATCGTGACCCGTGGCGCGGAGCACCATGGGCATGCGTGACACCGCGGAGCGGGTGTCACGAGCTCCTTAGATTGACTTCCGGGAACAAGCATTTTGGCTGCGCCTGGCTCGGAATTTTGGAGGGCGACTGAAGTCTCCCCTACATGACGGTAAGTCCTTTGCCCGGAATCACCTGAGGTCTGGGTTGCCGATCGAATGAGTGGGGTCGACGCGGAGCTCAACGGCGGGGTCGAACCAAACTCGGGTACGGTATCAAAAAGAGCTGCCGTCTGCGGTCCCTGGGGTGGGACGTCGAACGGCAGCCCAAGCTCGCCGGAAAATTGTTTCCTGGATGCCGGGGCGAGTCGCCGCAAGTCTGCTCGCCCTGGCTCCTTGATCTCAGTTGAAGATCATCCAACCCACCGACTCTGCGGCGTGCCTCGTCTCCACGTCGCGTGACTGGTCTTCCTCGGCCCTGATCGCGACTTGACCGGCAGTCAGGTCATGATAACGAAGTGTCGTGGGATCCCCGCCGTTCGTGCTCTGGGGATGGGCCAGGAATGCCGGGGGCTCAACGACGCCGGCGCCGAACTTTACGACAAATGGTTTATCGGTAACGCTCTTGCCGGTCAAGCCGACGCGATACTGAAGTCCATCGATGTCCCCTTCCGAAGGCGGCCAAGCGATGTAACTGATGGTCTCTGCACCGTGCCCTTTTTTCAGGGACTCCTGCTCATCCATCCGCAGCTCGAAGCCGTTTAGCGAGACATTGCGAACTCGCGTGGTGACGGCCTTGGCGTCGGCTGCACTGGTGACGGATGTGAGCACAACGGGAACCTTCGCAAAGGCTTCGGCGAAGCCAAGGCGATGGAATGTGCGGCCTGCTTGGATAAAGGTTCCTGCCTCGATGCGATCGCCATTCGGCAGGAGATGGCTGCCCTTCTCCACCGCGATATAGTTTACGGTTTCGAACCCGTGGATACCGTCGAGATAATCCCACTCCTGGATTCGAATCCAGAATCCTGTCGGCTCGACACCATCGATACGGACCACAGCCGGAGCAGTGTCGTTGAAGCTGGGCGGATTCGCGACAACCACGGGGTTTTCGAAATCACGACCGAATTCCACCCATGTCCAGTTATGATCGACCTCCACCTCGCCGACTTCGATCGGAAGACCCTGGTTTGGATCGATAACCTCGACGAAGGCGCTCTTGAAGCTCGTGTCGCTCCCATAAGGACCCTTGACCATCAGAGACACATCATAGACACCAGGCTCGGTATAGATGTGGGTCGGTGCCTTTTCGCTGCTCATCTGACCATCGCCGAAGTCCCAATGAACAGCGGTGATCTCGCCGGCGGACAGATCTCGGAAGGTGACGCTCAGTGGGGCGTCGCCGCTGCGCTCGGAAGCGTCGAAGTTTGCGACTGGCGGGGGACCTACGATGCTGATGAGATTGGTCTTGGTGATGCTGTCGGAGCCGCCGGGTCCCGTGACTTTCAGGGAGACCGAATAGGTGCCCGGTGCTGAATAGGTCCAGGCCGCGCTTGCGCCTGTGCTGGTTCCACCGTCCCCGAAGTTCCATTCATACTGGCTCACGTCGCCGCTCGAGGCATCGTTGAACACGACAAGCGTCGGGGCTACCCCGTTGGTCGTACTCGATGTGAAACCCGCTACCGGCGGCGGTGCCGCAACCGTCACGCGTGCTGTCGCGGCTCGCGGGGACAGACCGCCCGGTCCGCTAACCAAAAGGCTCACGATATACTCGCCCGGTGCCGTATACAGATGATTGGGGGAGCGCTCCGTGCTCGTTTGGCCGTCCCCGAAGGTCCACTGCCACTGGTCGACTTGACCGGTCGATGTATCGACGAAGCTCAAAGCGAGGGGCGCAACGCCGGCCGAGCCGCTTAGATTGAAGCTCGCTTGAGGTGCTTCGTGAGGAATCGTCGCGGTGACTTCCTCGGAGAAGCTGCTGTCCAAGGAGCGATCCGCCGCAGTCGCCTTGACGGCGAAATAATAGGTTTTTCCGGATTCAAGAGCTGCTACGATCGTGGTGGTCTCGGCCGTGTTGACGGACGATTGATACTGACCGCTCGCCTCGCCGTAGTGCAGCTCGTATCCAGTCATGCGATTATCATCGACTGGATCCCAAGCCAGCTTCACTTCCGCTGCATAAACGCCAGTTGAAGCAATAAGAAGTGCAAGAAAGACCGTGAAGAATGTCGCAAAGCGCAGGGACCAGGCGCTTTGCGCAGAAGGAGGGGTTACCCGCGGCTGGCGCATGCAATGGCTGTTCATGGTGTCACCTTTATAGGAAGTCACTGGTGACACGACTGGGTAGCTAGGGCGATCGACTCCGACTTTTCAGGAGGATGTTCCTTTGAACTCCGTCCTGAGCCACCGCCAACGCTGCCTTTCCGATACCAATGACGTCTGATTACGTATTCCGACCGAGCGTTCTTTTGCCGACGCTGTGAATCTAGCGATTGCGGTCGGAGCGTTTCGTGACGCCACTCCCATGTTGGTCAGGAGCGTTCAGGGGGAAGGTGGTTTTTTATTGGGGTGTGATGCGGGTCACAGTTTCGGAGCCGGGTAAACGGGGATTTGGCTGATTGGCCTTGTTCGTAACGCGAGCGATCGCCGCATTTGGCGCGGAGCGGCAGGGGCATGTCTGACAACGCAGAGCGCTGTCATTGAGATGCTATCGGGAGAAGCGGGGATTCGGCGGATTGGACCGAGTTCGTGAATCCGGCCATAGCGGCACGCGGCGCAGAGCGCCAGGGGTTATGCGTGACACCGCGGAGCGGGTGTCACGAGACACTTGAGCCTTGGGTTGCCGGTTTGAATGAGCGAGGCCGCTGATGGCCTTGGCGTGACGCCGGCGATAGTGGCACATGGCGCGGAGCGCCGCAGGGCGTGCGTGACACCGCGGCGCGGGTGTGACGAGTTCCTGTAGACTTGGGGTCCCCGGGCGTCGGCGCCGGGTTTGCTCGGCTCACCTCGGCTGAGGGGTTTGGTTTTTCGAATCGCTCCTCGGCGACGCCCGGCTTTGCGAAGCGCGATGAATCGCTTGGAGTGGCCGGGTGTCGTTGAAACCGAGGCCGGTCAGGTCGGGATGTCGTACTTCTTGATGAGACCGTAGAGCGTGGGCCGAGTGATGCCCAGCAGATCCGCCGCACGTGACACATTGTTGTCGCGATGCTGCAATGCGCGTTGAATGGCTCGTCGCTCCGCATGCTCGCGGATCTCTCTCAGATCGAACGGCTCGCATGCCTCCTCGACAGCATCCAATTCCAGATCCTCCGGTGTGACGTACTGACCGTCCGCCATGATCACGGCGCGCTTGACGCGGTTCACCAACTCGCGAACGTTGCCGGGCCAGGGATAGATTTCGATGACCCGCTTTGCCTCCGGCGTTAGATCCTTGATCGGTCGTTGATACTCGGCCGCGAACCGGAGCAAGAAGGTACGGGCAAGCACGAGTACATCGCCCTGGCGTTCGCGCAGAGGGGGGACCAGCACGGTTGCACCGTTGATCCGGTAGTAAAGGTCCTCGCGGAACCGGCCGTCGCGAATGAGCTCCATGAGATTCTGGTGTGTCGCACAAACCACGCGCACATCCACCGGGATCTCCTGGCGCCCCCCGACCCGCTCGACGACCCGCTCCTGCAGGAATCTCAGCAACTTCGCCTGCAGGGGGTGCGGCAAATCGCCGATCTCGTCGAGAAACAGGATACCGCCGTCCGCCGACTCGATCTTTCCCGGCGTGACCTTTCCAGCCCCGGTAAAGGCGCCCTTCTCGTAGCCGAAAAGCTCGCTCTCGAGCAGCGCCTCCGGGATGGCGGCGCAGTTGATCGCCACCAAACGTTGCTTTGCTCGCGCGCTCAGCGCATGGAGGATTCTGACCAGCACCTCCTTACCGGTGCCGCTTTCGCCGAGGACCAAGGTGGTGACGTCGATCGGGGCCAGTTTCTCGATCATCCGGCGGATTTGCAGCATCTCCGGACTCACGGCGATCATCCCCTCGAACGAGTAATCCGAAGCCGCCTTCAAGGCCAGCCTTCGGTTCTCCTCTTCGAGATAATGCATCTGACTGGCGCGCGTGACGATGAGCGTCAACACCTCCGGATCGACCGGTTTCTCGCAAAAATCGTGGGCCCCGAGCCCGACCGCGCGGACCGCGTTGTCCCGGTCGTTATGTCCGGTGACGACAACGACCTTGGTCGTCGGCGAAAGCGTAAGGATCTCCTGCAACGCTCTGAATCCTTCGCTGGTTCCCCCGGGATCCGGCGGCAACCCGAGATCCAGGGTGACCACGGCAGGTCGATGGCGGCGTACCTCGGCCAGCGCAGCCTCGCGGTCCCCCACCGCAAAAACCTCGAAGCCCTCGAAGCCCTCGAAGCTCCAGCGCAACTGTCGCTGCAGTCCGGGGTCATCCTCGACAATCAGAAGCGTCCGATCGTTACCGTCCAAGTCCTCACCCCCTTACGTCTCCATCGCCGGGACCGACCCTGTTTCCGCTTTCTTTATGTCGCTCGCCAAAGGGATGTGGATGCGGAAACAAGCCCCCTCTCCCGGTCGGCTCGTGACCTCCACATTTCCGCCAATCCCTAGGATATATTGGCGACAATCATATGCGCCGATGCCCATGCCTGCGAGGCCTTTGGTCGATTCGAATGGTCGAAACAATCGATTTCGAATGAAATCCTCGTCCATGCCTACGCCGGTATCGGCGACCTCGATGACCGCTTCCCCGCCGCGTTCGACCAAACTGACCCGAACCTGACCCGAGCGATCGGTTGCCTCTTGTGCGTTGCGGATGACATTATCGATCACGGCGGTCAAGCGGTCTAGATCTGCGTGTACGACCCCATGCTCCACCCCATTGACATCGAGAACCGGGACGGGTTCGCGGCGTCCAGACTCCGCAACAAGATCCCGCAACAGACGGCGCAGATCGACCGAATCGGCGCGCTCGCCCGAGCCTGCCCCGCGCAGTTGCAGCAAGAGACGATTCATTTTCTCGACCGCACTGCCGACTGTCGCGAACGCGTCTTCCACGAACGCCGGATTGTTCTTGTGTCGTTCGGCATTACGGACGACGAGAGTCAACTGCGCCACCAGATTCTTGAGATCGTGCACCACAAACGCCGAGAGCCGGTTGAATCCGTCGAACTGGTGGGCCTCCGCAAGGGCCTTGGCGGTCTGCTCCAGCGCGAGATAACTGCCGGCCTGCATTGCCGCTGTCTTGAGCAGATCGATCGTCTCCCAGTTGAGCGGATGCGGGACGAGCGGCTTGACGAGCAGCACGAAGCCGAGGACCCGGTGCTCGTGCAGGATCGGAACGGCGAGCGAAAAATTCCTGAGATCTCCCATCCACGGCGGTACATCCAACCCCGGATACAGGGAGGGATCACGCGCATATTCGGCCAGATCGAGAATCCAGCCGATACGCTCCAAACTCAGGCAGAACTCCCCGGCATCCCAACTCGGATCGATCCAAACCTCGCTGCAGCCCACACAGCTTTCCCAGCGAAATCGCCCCTTTCCATCACTGACCCAGATCGCCCCGCCCGGCCGATCGACCAGCTCTCCCAGGGTGATGACAATACGTTCCGGCAAACCAACGTGAAGCTCTTGTCCGGACAGCCGCCGCGTGACCCGAATCCACTCATGCCGATAGTCGAACCGGGAGCGAAAGAAGCTTTTGGCGATAAAAACTTTCAGCCATGCCCGCAAGTGCCCTGAAAAGAAGAGCAAAAGCGGCACACCCCCGGCCCCGATGAGGAACAGAAGCTGCAGCGGTCCGCTCCACTCCTCGCCGTGAATCTTGATCCAGTAGCCCGCAAACGCCATCAGCACCAGATAGATCCCAGTCGCCACCAATGCCGTGGTATGAAAGACCAAGGTGCGCGAGACAAACAAATGGACGGTCCAACGCGGATTTCGTGCCGCGGAGATTGCCAACAGCGGGATGACGACGACGTTCCAGGGTCCACGCACCAGCAAAATCTCCGGATCGATCCGGTTCACGAGCATCGCATCCGCATAAAAATAGAAGTCAAAGCCGAACAGCGCACCGAGACCGAAGCACAAAAAGCGAATCTCGTTGCGACGCTGCCAAAGGGTGTTGCGGTAGACATGCTCGACCAACACCAGCCCGATGACGGACAATGCGACGTACCCGAACATCCGGGCCTGAAGCGCGATTTCATAGGCTTCGCCAACGAAGGGCGAGACCCAAGACTCGAACGGCAGAGACAACAGCAGGGCGATCGCGACGGCGACACCCCGCAAACGCTTCAGCAATCGCAAAGCCCCCGGTCGTTCCTGGATCTGAAACTCCAGCAGACGCGCCAGGAAGAGAATCCAGGCGAATGCCCGCAAGGACTCCAACACCCAGATGACCTCGATCGGCAAGATCTTCCAGGTCACTTGAACGGCAAGCGCCGTTGCCCACACCGCGTTGATCGTCACGGCCACGACCAACAGCATGCCCTGCATGCGCCCACGCCAGCTTATCAATAGCAGTAATGCGAGGCCCGCGGACAGAACCGCAACGAGCGCATAGCCCAGTTCCCCGGTCGCTTGCGGAGTCAACATCTTAAGACTTAGGTGAACGGATCGTCACGGAGCGTGACTGGTGGGGAGATTCTAGCGCAATGGTCTCCGGCGTGGTCGCCCTGTGCCGCCGCATGACGGTCGAAGACCGTCGCAACGACTGACCGACAGCCTTGACTACCGAGCACACGCGGATTTTCCAATGTGATCACCCTTCAGGGTCCAGTCGAGCGAAATCGATCCGAACGTCAACGCCGCAGCCTAAATCGGCGCCGAAGAGAGGGCGTCCAGCGTCCGGGACCGCCAAGGCGGAAAGTTGTAAAGGAATCCGACATGACGGCGAACCGGTGCTGAAGCGACCTGCGGACCGGAGACAGAATGAATAGAATTCTTTATTCTACAGCGACTTCGTCGAGAACTGTTTTCTGGATTTTTCCGATCCGGTCCGCGTCCCATGTGGTCGTTTTTCGAAATATTTTACAGCGAGATAACTCCGCCGGGGCAGCTCGACGTGTTTCTCGCATGCAGAGGAGGCCGTTCGCTGCTTGAAGGCTATCGGGCCTAGGCGGTGACTCCTCGCCGGCACGTGAATTGACGGGAGTATCGTGATCTGTTGTTTTGTAAATTTTTTTCGGAATTCCTCACGGAAATTCCAGGCAGCCCGGGCAGGGCGAACAGGCGCAATCGTCCTCGATGAAAGGCTTCACAAACCCTGTCCGAGCAGCGACAGGACCTCTAGCGTCACGTGGCTCAAAGATAGGCACGCTTTCTGCTAGAGCAAGCGGTGCGGGGGTTGCGGCTGATGCCAGTGCCCGACGCTTGAACTCGGACGACAACAGCTCAAGAGAATTTCAATAATGAGAATCGCGACACGGAATCTGGTCGGTTTGGTGGCAATCTCCGCGTTTGCCCTTCACAGCGTCCCTGCAACGGCGGAGAGGGTGGATGCGACGCAGGCATCGTTTCAGTATGGCTTCGGACAAGCGGGGATTACGAAAGCAGATGATCGACACCTCAACGCGAATGCACTCGACGGGTCGACTAGCACTTTCCGAAGCTTAGGTTTGAATGGCTCTGCCGTCTTCGGATTTGGAACAGCCTTTTCGGGGCCCGTGACGGTCTGGGAGACGACATTCAACACATGTAACGACACGGGTGCCGGAACATGCAGGCACTGGCCGGAGAAGGTCGCGGTCTACGCGGGAAATTCCTGGGACTTCTCGAAGCCAAGCTTCCCAGCAATGACAGCCGAGCCCAGCCAATGGACGAAGCTCGGCGAGCTCGGGAACTTTGCGGCTTCGCCCCCGAACGGCGGAACTTTGAATGCAGACGGGGTTTTCCGGTATCTTCTCCTTGTCGACCTGGGCTTGAATACGTCTTCTCCGAAAGACGGTTTCGACGTGGCGAAGGTGTCCGTGAACGCGGTGCCGATCCCCGCTGCCGGTTGGCTTTTCGGAAGCGCGTTGATCGGGCTCGCGGCTGTGTCTCGACGCAAAAAAGTTCGTTCCGAAAAGCATCGGGAGTCATAGCGCACCAAGGTTCCCGCGATCCTCTCGGATGGCGGTCACCGCGCTGGCTTAGATCAAGTAATCCGTAGGTTGTGCTGACGATAGGAAGCACAACTTCCGCCGACGGTGGGTTGTGCCTCGCACGGCTCGGCACAACCTTCGCACCCCTCTAGCGTGAAGGCTCCGGACCGGAGCCTGGCGAATGGGTTGCCAGAGTTCGCCTAAGCCGGAAACACTCCGGTCGACAGATAGCGATCGCCTCGATCACAGATGATCGCGACGATAACGGAGTCGCTCAGCTCCCGCGAGAGCGACAGCGCTGCTGCGACGCAGCCCCCGGACGACACCCCGCCGAAGATTCCCTCCCGCGCGGCAAGCTCGCGAGCGGTCTGCTCGGCGATGTCTTGAGAAACATCGATGATCCGATCCACACTCGCGGGATCGAAGATCTTCGGAAGGTAAGCCTCGGGCCAACGTCGGATCCCGGGGATGCTTGAACCGGCCTCCGGCTGAACGCCGATGATTTGAATCTTCGGGTTCTGCTCTTTGAGGTAGCGTCCGGTTCCCATGATGGTCCCGGTCGTACCCATCGCACTGACGAAGTGGGTGATACGCCCGTCGGTGTCGCGCCAGATCTCCGGGCCGGTCGACTCGTAGTGCGCTGCCGGATTGTCCGGGTTGGAGAATTGATCGAGCCGGATCCCCTCCCCTCGCGCCTCCATCGCATTGGCCAGATCGATTGCCGCCTCCATGCTTCCCGCCTTGGGTGTCAGGACGATCTCCGCGCCGAAGCTGCGCATGACACCGCGTCGCTCCGCACTCATATGCTCCGGCATGATGAGCACCATCCGATAGCCCTTGATCGCCGCCGCCATCGCGAGCGCAATCCCGGTGTTGCCGCTCGTTGCCTCGATCAAGGTGTCGCCGGGTTTGATGGTGCCCCTTTCCTCGGCTCGACGGATCATGTTCAACGCAGGGCGATCCTTGACGGAGCCTGCGGGATTGTTGCCCTCGAGCTTGGCCAGGATCAGGTTGTCCGTCTTGCCGGGAAGCCGCTGGAGTCTGACAAGGGGCGTGTTGCCGACGAAGTCTTCGATTGTTGGGTAAGACATCTTCTTCTGCTCACATCGGCTTCGCGCCGGGCGGATAAAGGTTGTTTGGGAGAATCTTCAACTGCGTCGGGCGCCGACCAAGCCACGGCGGAGCCGCACCGGGGCCTCGTTCGTTCTTTCGGCCATCGCGGCATGTGGCGCGGAGCGTCACGAGCCCCTTGTTGCAAGGCCCAGGCGGCCGGTCGAATGAGCGAGCCCCCGCGCCAGCCTAGACGATGCATGCCCATTCCCGATACAGTACGGGAATTCAAGAAGACATCAACCGGGCATGCACGCACGATGGGCTACAGATCCAGACCGAAGGTATTGCCTGCTCGAGACACTGTCGCTGCCCTCGAGAGTGCCGGCGGTGATGCTGCTCTCGCGCAAGAGCTGCTTGCGGCCTTGCTCGATGGGCTGCCCGCCGAGATCGAAGCCTTGCGCGCCTGCGTCGAGGAGTCGGATTGGCCTGGGCTCGCCGAGCACGCCCATCAGGTGCGGGGAGCAACACGGTATTGCGGGGTTCCTGCGCTGGACGACGCCATCGAGGCTTTGGAGCGCGCGGCACGCTTGGGCGATCCTCTGCTGATCTCGAATGATCTCGCTGCTGTCGAGGCCCATGCAGGCCGGCTCGCCGAGGAATCCGGGGCTTAGCCGCTACGACGATCGTTCGTCGCCTTCCTACAAAGAATCCGGAGCGCTCGCCAAGGATCGGAAGTGCTCCGTTTTAAGATGTTTCGACATTCTGCGGCACCGCATGACGCCCTGAAAAGTCCTGCTTCGCATTCGGCCGAGGTCCCGACGTCCTTCGCTCCGGCAACATCAAGAGGACATTTCAAGAAATAAAACATGGGCTTAAATTCCATCAGAATAGACTGAAGACCGAATCACTGCCCTTCATCGCCCCCACAACAACCTCGGCACGAGCTTTGCTGCGGTGCCTACATTCGTTCGATCAAGTCGATCATCGCCCGATCCGAGGCCGATCATGTTTCCGGAAGAACTCTCTGCGAGGTTGCTGAAGAGCGTGACTGAGGTCGATCCGAACGCTAGACAGCAAGGGATCCCCAAGGACGACGACCCCAGTCTGAAAACCCGAAAACTCTCCGATCAAGCTTTGGCGGTTGCAGAGAGTCTCAGGGCATCGACGATCTCCGCGTCCGTCTTGACAGGAGTCGTTCGTGTTGCCGATGCGGTCGTTGTTGCATCGCTCGGCGCGTTGACCCTGCTGTCGACGGCGGGCGCAGTCGTGGTGCATCAGCGGCCGATCTGATTCGGGACATCCAAAAGCAACCCAGCCACGCGATTCGCATCTGCGGAATCTTCGACGACCGCAGGAGCGACCGATCACCGGCCATCGTCGCGGGATACCCGAAGCTCGGAAGCGTCGCCGACCTGGTCGAGTTTGCCCGCATCGCCCGGGTCGACATGCTGATCGTGACGATCCCGATCAATGCGGAGCGGCGGCTGCTCGAATTTCTCAAACAGCTCTGGGTGCTGCCGGTTGATATCCGCCTCTCGGCTCACACGGCCAGTTTGGATTTTCGCGATCGCGCCTCCTCGTTTATCGGGGGCGTACCCTTTGTCGACGTCGTGGACAAGCCGGTCGCGGATTGGGATGCGATCGTCAAGCGGACCCTGGATCTACTGGTCGCCAGCGTCGCCTTGATCATCTTGTCACCCATCATGCTTGCGACGGCGCTCGCAATCCGGCTGGATAGTCCAGGCCCCATCCTCTTTCGGCAGAAGCGCTACGGGTTCAACAACGAGGTGATCGAGGTCTTCAAATTTCGATCCATGTATCAGCACTTGTCCGATCCGCTCGCCAAGCGCGTGGTCACCAAGGGTGATTCGCGAATCACGCGTGTCGGGCGTTTCATCCGAAAGGCATCGATCGACGAGCTCCCGCAACTTTTCAACGTCTTGAGCGGGGAGTTGTCGCTCGTCGGTCCGCGCCCCCATGCGGTGAACGCACACACCGACGAGCGTCTGTGGGAGCAGGTCGTGGATGGCTATTTCGCCCGTCACAAGGTCAAACCGGGCATCACCGGGTGGGCACAGATCAACGGATGGCGCGGCGAGGTCGACACTCCCGAGAAGATCCACAAGCGGGTCGAGTACGATATCTACTATATCGAGAACTGGTCGGTCCTGTTCGACCTCTACATCATGTTCAGAACGCCTTTTGCGCTCTTCAACACCGAAAACGCGTACTGACGTCGATGTCGGGGATCGAGCGAAATCGGCCTGGAGCGACCGAGAAGCCGGGGTTCGCAAGCTCACCCCGGCCTACGGTGTCCGATCCTTCAGGTTCTGGTCACCTCGGCCGAGCCGACCGCTTGCAGTGTCTTGGCCAAACCCGCGACCGCTGCACCGATATTGCTGAGCTCCGCGGGTAGGATCAGCGTGGTTCCGGACTGCGCAACGCGCCCGAACTCGCGGACGTATTGCTCGGCGATCCGCAGACTCACGGCGTCCTTTCCGCCGGGTTTTTCGATGGCCTCGGCGATCCGTTCGATCCCGATCGCGGTCGCCTCGGCGAGCATCTGAATCTCGCGCGCCTTGCCCTCGGCCTCGTTGATCTGCTTTTCCTTCTCGGCTTCCGAGAGATTAATGACCTGGATCTTCTGACCCTCGGAGATATTGATCTTCTCTTGTCGCTCGCCCTCCGAGCGGGCCACGACCGCCCGGCGCTCACGCTCGGCGCGCATTTGCTGCTCGAGTGCGTCGGTGATGGTGCCCGGCATCACGATATCCGCGATCTCGTAGCGCATGACCTTCACGCCCCAAGGCTGCGCGGCGTCATCGAGAGCGCTGACGACCTCTTCGTTGAGCCTGCTGCGTTCCTCGAAGGTCCGATCCAGCTCGATCTGACCGATGATCGAGCGCAGCGTCGTCTGCGCCAAGCTCATGGACGCGAATCGATAGTCGGTGATCCCGTAGCTCGCCGACTGGGGGTCAATGACCTGAAGGTAGAGGACGCCGTCCACGCTCACGGCGATATTGTCCTTGGTGATGCACTGCTGCTTCGGGACATCGAGCGCCTCTTCCTTCAGGGTATGCCGGTAGGCAACCCGATCCACGAAGGGGATCAGGATGTGGAATCCGGCGTCCAGGGTGCGCGAATAGCGCCCCAAACGCTCGATGATGAAGGCCGAACGCTGGGGGACGATCTGTGCCGTCTTGGCCAACGCGATCACGATGACGGCCACCGCGACGATCGAAATCAGGGTGCTGATGCTGAGGTACATGTCATCCATCGTGCAGGTTCTCCTCTAAACCGCGTTCACTTTCAAAAACAATGTTGTATAAGGGATCTCGCTTGGGAACATCACGCACCGTCGGTCGGTGCGGTTTAGACGAGAAAGCAAAAAGGCGATGCGTCCGCACCGATGCTCCTGACCCGCATGCCGCAAGGCTCACCTCAGGAATCGGTGACGTTCGGAGGCGTTGCGCTGACGTGCAGGACAAGGCCTCGCCGGCCGGTGAGCCAGACCGGGTCGCCCGCATGAATGGGATCTGCGGACTCGGCGTTCCACCGAACGCCGTTGAGGGACACGACACCCGCTCCGCGCACAAAATCGGTCTGTGCCCGTGCCGGGGTGCCTTCCGGCAACACCTCACTGCCGCTCCCGCCGGTTTCCACCTGACCCCGAAACCAGGGCTTGAGGCGATGGCGCGCGAACAACAGAAGCGCGGCGCCGAGTACACCGAAAAGCAGGATCTGTGCGGGCGGGTCGATCGGGACATCGAGGAACAGCAGCAATCCGACCAACAGCGCGGCGATGCCGAAGAAGACGGCAATGACGCCGGGCAGCGCAAGCTCGGACAGGATCAGCACGACACCGATCAGGGTCCAGAGGGAGGCAGGGGTAAAGGTCCAGTCGATCATGGAAAGGCTCGCACCGATCGCTCCATCCGTTGCCGGGATCAGCCGGGACTTTACCATCCGAACGACCGCATGGCATACGCCGATGCCGCCGGACCAGCCGATCTTCGGAAAATCAATCGCGTTAGAGCGCTTGCTCGATCCGTCCCTTGCGAAGAACATACCCCCGAAGTCTACCGTTTCCCGCTTTGCGTGCCCGGGACGCGGAAGCGGATCCCGCATCATTGAGGATAAGACGCATGTTCGAATCGACAAAAGTTGGCCGCTCGGTCAGCAAGGACGACTTCAAAGAGCAGCAGGAACAGCTGCGCACCGAGCTTCTTTCGGCCCAACGCGACCTGAAAGACTCCGATATCCCGGTCGTTGTTCTCATCTCGGGCGTCGAGGCGGCAGGAAAGGGCGAGGTGGTGAACCGGCTGAACGAATGGCTGGATACCCGCGGTGTTCAAACCTTCGCCTTCTGGGACGAGACCGACGAGGAACGCGCGCGTCCGCGCTACTGGCGCTTCTGGCGTTCGATGCCGCCCCGCGGCGAGATCTCGATCCTCTTCGGCGGCTGGTATCAGACCCCGATCGAGCATCGCTTCCAGGGTCATTGCAGCGATGCGGAGCTCGACGGGGAGCTTAACCGCATCGTCGATTTCGAGCGCATGCTGATCCAAGACGGCGCACTCATTCTGAAGTTCTGGTTCCACATGTCCGAAGAGGAACAGAAATCGCGCCTGAAAGAGCTCTCGCGCGACGACAAGAGTCGCTGGAAGATGCTCCCGGACAAGAGCAAATTCTCCGAGCAGTACGCCGCATTCGAGCAGGTCGCCGAGCGTGTCATCCGCCACACCGACCGAGGCGTCTGCCCCTGGTATCTGGTGGAGGCCGAAGACAGGCGTTACCGGGACTTGACTGTCGGCAAAACCCTTCTGCACGCCATCCGCTCGCGGTTGGGAGAGACCCCCTCGGATAGCGTCAAGGCCAGCAGCGGGAGTCCGGAGCTCCCGAGCGGTGCGAATGCCCAGATCACGCTCCTGGATCAACTGGATCTCTCGCTCGCCTTGGACAAGGACACCTACAAGGCGGAGATGAAGCGCCTGCAGACCGAGATCAACGAGCTGGCTTGGAGCGCCTACAACAAGAAGCGATCGACTGTTCTGGTCTTCGAGGGTGTCGATGCGGGCGGTAAAGGCGGCGCGATCCGCAGGATCACGACCGCAGTCGACGCGCGTCTCTATCGCACGATCCCGGTCGCCGCGCCCACCGACGAGGAGAAATCGCACCACTATCTGTGGCGCTTCTGGCGTCACGTCCCGCGGGCGGGCTATATCACCCTCTATGACAGATCCTGGTACGGACGCGTTCTGGTCGAGCGGGTCGAGGGCTTCGCCGGCGATGCCGAATGGCGTCGCGCCTACTCGGAGATCAATCGCTTCGAAGAGCAGCTCGTGGACAGCGGCGTCATCCTACTCAAATTCTGGATCCACATCAGCCAAGACGAGCAGCTCAAGCGCTTCAAGGACCGCGAAGCTGTCCCGTACAAGCAATACAAGATAACCGACGACGACTGGCGCAACCGCGAGAAATGGCCGCAATACAAGGATGCGATCAACGAGATGGTGGTGCGCACCAGCACCAAGCATGCGGCTTGGACCCTGGTGGAAGGCAACGACAAACCCTACGCGCGCGTGAAGGTGCTCAAGACCGTCTGCGACACCGTGCGCGAAGCGCTCAAGCGCGACCCCGAGCCCACGGCCGGTTACCTGCCGTGCGGTGAAAAGCGTCCCGAGGAGGGGAAGAAGGGATCGAACGGCAAGTCGGAGTCATGATCCTAAACCGCGTCCCCGCGAAGGGTTGTGGATACAAAGAACGTCGAGCTCACTCGAAAACGGGCATCTCGCTCCGGACGCGGTTTAGGCGATGGCGAACAGACGGAAGTAATTCTCCCGCGTGATCGAGGCAATCTCTGCCGGATCCATCCCGCGAAGCTCGGCGATTCGGCTCGCGACATGGGCGACCATCTTGGGCTCGTTGGGTTTGCCGCGATGCGGCATCGGCGCAAGGTAGGGCGAATCCGTCTCGATGAGAAGGCGATCGAGCGGAACGCGACGCGCGACGTCGCGCAGCTCCTCGGCATTCTTAAAGGTGACGATCCCGGAAAAGGAGACATAGAAACCCAGGTCCATCCCGGCCTTCGCCATCTCCCAATTCTCTGTGAAGCAGTGCAGCACGCCGCCGACAGCGTCGGCGCCCTCCTCGCGGAGGATCGAGATCGTATCCTTGCGCGCATCGCGCGTGTGGATAATCAGCGGCTTGCCACATGCGCGTGCCGCTGCAATGTGGACGCGGAAACGTTCGCGCTGAAGGGCCGGATCCAGATCGCGATGGAAATAGTCCAATCCGGTCTCGCCGATCGCGACGTTCCGCGGATCCGCCGCCAGAGACACCAGGGTCTCCGCGGTCGGCTCCTCTCCGTGCTCCTGATTCGGATGCACGCCGACCGAAACAGCGATCTGCTCGAAGGGATCGACGAGGCGTCGCATGTCCGGATAATGCTCCAGGTCGATCGAGACGCAGAGCATGTGCGTGACACCGGCATCTGCGGTCGCCTGCACGAGCGCGTTGAAGTTGCCATCGTATCGGCGAAGATCGACACGATCGAGGTGACAATGGGAATCGACGAGCATCCGCTCTCCTAAACCGCGCCCGGTGCGGTATGCGTAATTTGTTGGAATGGCTTGGCCGCGCCAGCTCCGACGACTGTCGGAGTTGGCGCAGTGTAAATTATTGAAAAAGATTAAATTTTAAACTGCGTCTCACCGCGATCGAGGATGTCTCCAAAGCCATACGCACAGTGAAAATGAAGCATATTGCTCTGGACGCGGTTTACATGGTGTGTGTCGGACGATCCGAGTTGAGGGCGCCGACGAGATAGTCCTCGATCTTGCGGCGGGCCATCCCTTTGTCCTGGTCGCTGAACTGCACGCCGACACCGATCGCACGACTGCCCTCGGCACCCGGCGGCGTCACCCAAACCACCTTACCGGCAACCGGGATACGCTCGGTCTCCTCCATCAACTGCAGCAGAAGAAAGATCTCGTCGCCGAGCTGGTAGCGCTTCGTCGTCGGGATGAAGAGCCCCCCGTTTCTGACAAAGGGCATGAATGCGGCGTAGAGCGCAGCCTTGTCCTTGATCGCGAAACTGAGGATACGTTGCTGTCCCGCGAGGGACCCGGTGGACGCGCCCGGTGTCGCCATGGGTCAAGACCTCCTGATGGCTTGGCCCGCGCCGACGCGGAGCCATTCGATCGACAAGGATTCCAAGAGCAATTGGGGGTTCGCCCTGGTTTCCACCAGGGCACGTGCACGCAGGACCCGCTGCAGCAGCCGGTGCAGGGCGGTCGGCTCCAGACGCCCTGCAAGCGCTCGCAAGGCCTCGCGTTGATCCGGGTTGGCGAGCTGCGCCGGATGCTCGCTTGCGGCAAGACGCACCAGGTCGACCAGCCAGCCGGCCAACCAATCCAAGCATAGCCGTGGTCCGAGGCCGTTCCAGGCGGAAGCCTCCACCAGCGGGTCACGCTCCCCGCGCGCGACCGCGAGAAACCCGGCGATCCGCTCACGCCGCTGCTCCAGCCTGGCGTTGTCGAGCTCCTCCAACGCGCGCAGCGGACCGCCGTGCGCAAGGCAGAGGCGCAATTCGGCGGTCTCTTCGGGGATTCGCCCGGACAGCCAAACCAGCGCGTCCGCAGTTGACGGTGTCGGGATGCGGATCTGTCGGCAGCGGCTGCGGATCGTCGCCGGCAGGCGCCCGGGTTGCTCCGTGACCAGAACGATGAGAGCCGCCCCCGGCGGCTCTTCGAGAGTCTTCAGCAGGGCATTCGCGGCAGCGGCGTTGAGATGATCCGCAGGATCCACGAGGGTCACCTTCCATGCGGCTCGGCTCGGCGTCAGTGCGCCCCGATCCACGAGCGCGCGAATCGCCGCCACCGGGATCTCTTCGGATTTCGCATCCGGATCCGGGCCGACGCGCAACAGATCGGGATGGCTCTCGGCGGCGATGAGGGTGCAATCGTCGCAGCGTCCGCAGGCGAGTCCGTCCGCCGTCGGTGCGCCACACAGCATCGACCGAGCCAGCAGCTCGACAAGATGACGTTTGCCGATGCCGCGCGCTCCGCTGAACAAGAGGCCATGCGCGAGCCGACCGTCTGCTTTGGCTCGATCCAGGCGCATCCAATCCTCGGCCAACCAGGGCAAAGGGGCATCCAATGCGAGCGGTATCGGCCCGGTCACGCCTCTTCTCCGGTGCCGGACACATCGACGGTCTCGCCCCGACGGGTCTCGATCAGGGCTCGCAAGGCCTGCTCCACCTGCTCGCCGACGTCGCTCAAGGGTGCAGCCGCATCGATTAGGTAATAGCGTTCGGGGCTCGCACGCGCCCGTTCGAGATAGACCGCGCGCACCGCCTCGAAGAAGTGCAGGGTCTCCGACTCGAAACGATCGGCGGCCCCGCGGCCGCGTGCGCGCGCAAGCCCGAGCGCAGGCGCGAGATCGAAAAGGAGCGTCAGATCCGGCCGCAAGTCGCCCTGCACCAGTGTCTCGAGGGCCGCAATGCGCCGCGGATCCAAGCCGCGCCCCCCTCCTTGATAGGCGTAGGTCGCGTCGGTAAAGCGATCGCAAAGCACCCAGGCACCGGATTCCAGGGCAGGTCGGATCGTCTTGCTCAGATGCTCCGCCCGCGCCGCGAACATGAGGAGCAGCTCGGCGGTCTCGTCCATCCCGGTGTTGCCCGGATCGAGCAGCAAGGCGCGGATCCGCTCGGCGATCGGCGATCCTCCGGGTTCGCGCGTCGTCACGACGCGAAGCCCCATCGAAGCCAGAAGCGTCGAGAGCGGGGCGATGTGTGTCGATTTCCCGGCACCCTCGATACCTTCGAGGGTGATGAAGCAGCCCCGCTCCCGCTTTGACTTCACCGCGCTCGAAAGGCTCATGGCTCACCAAGGATATAGCGGCGAACCGCTCGGTTGTGCGCGTCGAGCGTGGCCGAGAAGACGTGGGTGCCGTCGCCGCGCGAGACGAAATAGAGGCTGTCCCCGTCCGTGGGATTGAGCACGGCATGGATAGCGGCCCGCCCCGGCAGGGCGATGGGTGTCGGCGGAAGGCCGTCGATGACATAGGTGTTATAAGCGGTGGCCTCGCGCAGATCGGCGCGTCGGATGCGGCCCTCGTAACGATCGCCCATGCCGTAGATCACCGTCGGATCGGTCTGCAGACGCATCCCCTTGCGCAGGCGGCGCACGAAGACACCCGCGATCTCCGGGCGTTCATGCGCGGCGCCCGTCTCCTTCTCGACGATCGATGCGAGGATCAGGGCCTCGTAGGGGCTGTCGATCGGGAGCCCGTCGCGGCGACCGGCCCACTCTTCTGCCAGGACCTGTTCCATGCGCTCGAAGGCGCGTTGTAGAACCGACAGACGCGGCGTACCGCGCGGGAAGCGGTAGGTGTCCGGAAAGAGGCGCCCTTCCGGATGCTCGCCGGGGCGACCGAGCTTGGCCATCAGGGCCTCGTCGGAGAGATCCGACAGCTCACCCGTGAAACGATCCTGGGCGTCGATCGCCGCGACCGCCTGCCGGAAGGTCCAGCCCTCGACCAGGGTCACGGGATGCTGAACGACCTGGCCCGAGGTGATGCGCGCCAAGACGTCGACCGGGGTCATCCCGGCGGTCAGCTCGAATTCGCCGGCCTTGATTCGCGCCTGGTCACCTTGCCGGTAGGCCAAGGCGATGAAATAGTAGGGGTGTTTCAGGATCCCCTCGTCGGTCATCCGGCGCGCCAATGTGCGCAGCGAGGTCCCGCGCGGGATATCGATGATCGTACTCTTCTCCGGCAAGGGCACCGGCGCCTTGACGAAGGCGCCGTAGTCGAGCAAGAGACCGACGCCGAGTGCGCCTGCAGCAAGCATCGAAACAAGGAAGGCGCGCTTGATCATGGATCGGGCCATTCAGGTGTCTGTGCCAATCGGCGGATCTGTTTCAAGAGATCGACGGGCAGCCGGTCGGGGTCGAACCCGCGCCCCGCAAGGCGAGCAACCGGCCAGACGCCGATCCGCGCGTTCGTCAGGAAGAGTCCGACGGCATCCTCGAGCATCCTTCGCGAGACGGGGCGCTCGACACAAGCGATCCCGGCCCGCGCCGCCGCTTCGAGTGCGACCGAACGCACCGTTCCGGCAAGGCCGCTGCGCGTCACCGCAGGCGTGGCGAGCGCGACACCGTTCCAGACAAAGAGATTCGTCATCGTCCCGCCCACGACGTCACCGGCGTCGTCGCACATCAGACCCTCGGCGATCTGCGGATCGTCCCATTCCTGTCGGGCAAGCACCGCGTCCAAACGGTTGAGATGCTTGATCCCGGCCAGACGCGAATTCACGGACGCTGGTGTCTCGCAATATCGGATCGCGACACCCCCGTGCGCAAGCGGATCGACGTTCGGAGGCGAGGCATAGGCCAGCAAGATGCGCCGGGGGTGCGGCGAGGCCGGAGGCCGATAACCGCGACCGCCGACGCCGCGGGTGACGATCAGCTTCAGAATGCCATCATCGAGTGCCGCGCAGATCCGAACAGCCTCCTCGCGCAGAACCGATCGCGAGGGCTGCGGGATCCCCAGCCGATCGGCGCCGAGCGCGAGACGCGCCAGATGGCGGTTCCACAGACAAGGCATTCCCTCGCGGATCAGAATGGTCTCGAACAGCCCGTCGCCATAGTGCAGACCGCGATCCCCGACAGGAAGCCGATCATGCTCAAGCCCGTCGACCAAGACGCGTCGAGTCCCGATCGCACCGGAGGCGCTGTCGTCAGCCGACGGATCGTCGATCGGAGAGGAAGGCGACGGACCGACCAAGCGGCGTCGAACTCGATTCGCGAACCGACCCTAGGGTCGGCGGAAAGCGAGGGTCCCGTTGGTACCGCCGAATCCGAAGGAGTTGGTCAATGCGACATCGATGCGCATCTCTCGGGCGGTATTGGGGACGTAGTCGAGATCGCAGTCCGGATCCGGAGTCTCGTAGTTGATGGTCGGAGGCGCGGTCTGATCGCGAATGGCGAGGATCGTGAAGATCGCCTCCGCCCCGCCGGCAGCACCCAACATGTGACCGGTCATCGACTTGGTCGAGCTGACCGGGATCTCGTAGGCGCGCTGTCCGAACGCGCGCTTGATGGCCATCGTCTCGGCTGCGTCGCCCGCGGGTGTCGAGGTGCCGTGCGCATTGATGTAGTGCACCTGGTCCTTGTCGAGACCTGCGTCCGCGAGAGCGAGCAGCATGCATTCACAGGCGCCTTCACCGTCTTCCGACGGCGCAGTCATATGGAAGGCATCGGAGTTCATCCCGACACCGACCAGCTCGGCATAGATGGGTGCGCCGCGCGCCTTGGCCCGCTCATACTCCTCGAGCACCACGACCCCGGCGCCGTCGCTGAGGACGAAGCCGTCGCGATCGCGATCGAACGGCCGGCTGGCCGCCTCGGGCGCGTCGTTGCGCGTGGAGAGCGCTCGGGCCGCGGCGAACCCGCCGAGTCCGACAGGCGAGGTTGCCATTTCGGCGCCGCCGGCGATCATGACGTCCACGTAGCCGTGGCGAATCATGATCGCGGCCTCTCCGATGTTGTGCGTCGCCGTACTGCACGCCGAGACGATCGAATAGTTCGGGCCTTTCAGTCCGAACTTGATCGAGAGGTTGCCGGCAACCATGTTGATGATATTGGCAGGAACGAAGAAGGGTGAGATCCGACGCGGCCCTTTGGTGCGGTAGGCTTCGTAATTGTTCTCGATGCCCGTGATCCCTCCGATCCCGGATCCAATCGCCACACCGATACGGCGACGGTTGGAGTCATCGATTTCGAGCCCCGCGTCGGCGATCGCCTGACAGCCGGCAGCCATTCCGTAATGGATAAACTTATCCATCTTTTTGGCTTCTTTCTCGGAGACGTAATTGCCGATCTCGAAGCCATAGATCGGGCCACCGAAGCGAGTGCTGAACGGCTCGATATCGAAGTGGGTGATGGGTTTGATCCCGCTTTTGCCGGCGAGGATGTTGTCCCAGGAGGACTTGACGTCCAAACCGACCGGCGCCACGAGGCCCAAACCGGTGACCACTACCCTTCTGCCTGACATTGCCTACCCCTTTCGTTCGAAACGCGATATTCGACGCTCGCCGCCGCGCCGGCATCCAGCTGCGGCCGACGGCCTTCGAGCCTCGGAGCACCCGACCCGGGTGCCGGACACCTGCCTAGGCCTGGTGCTGGTTGATGTAGTTGATGGCCTGTTGGACGGTGGTGATCTTCTCCGCGTCCTCGTCCGGGATCTCGGTTTCGAACTCTTCTTCGAGGGCCATGACCAACTCAACCGTGTCGAGTGAGTCCGCGCCCAGATCGTCGACGAAGGACGCCTCCGAGGTCACTTCCTCTTCTTTGACGCCGAGTTGTTCGACAACGATTTTGCGGACTCGATCTTCAACGCTGCTCATGGGGCTGATTCCTCCGGATGAATTAAGGTGGCCCTCGCTGGACCAGGCGGTATTCTAGTGACAATCGACGGCCGATGAAAGCCGCATCAATCCTCGGCAAAAAAGCACAAGGATCTGATTTATTTGATCTTAATCATATCGACGACGATGTCTTTCATGCCATGTACATGCCGCCGTTCACGTGTAGGGTCTCGCCGGTGATGTAAGCCGCTGCGGGAGAGGCCAAAAAGACCACGGCGCCAGCGATCTCCTCGGGCTGTCCGAGACGCCCCAAAGGGATGCCCCCGATCAATGACTGACGTTGCGTCTCGGGCAGTGCTCGGGTCATGTCGGTATCGATGAACCCGGGTGCGACACAGTTGACCGTGATCGCGCGTGATCCGACCTCCCGGGCCAACGCCTTCGTGAAGCCCATCATGCCTGCCTTGGCGGCTGCGTAGTTGGTCTGACCGGCGTTGCCCATGGCGCCCACCACGGAGGCGATATTGATGATCCGGCCTTTCCGAGCCTTGGTCATCGCACGCAAACAGGCCTTGGTGACGCGGTAGAGCGAGCTGAGATTGGTCTCGATGACCGAATCCCACTCCTCGTCCTTCATGCGCATGAGGAGGTTGTCATGCGTAATCCCCGCATTGTTGACAAGAATCCCGGGTGCACCTAAGCGCTCGGCGATCTCCCCGATTGCGGTCTCGACCGAGGCTGGATCGGAAACGTCGAGCACGACCCCGATGCCCCGGTAACCGGCTTGAGTGAGGGCGTCCTCGATCGACCGCGCGCCGGCCGCCGTCGTTGCGGTACCTGCAATGGCGGCACCCTGCTCGGCCAGCGCCATCGCAATGGAACGACCGATCCCGCGCGAGGCGCCCGTCACGAGCGCGATGTCATCTTTCAGCATTGCCTATCGCCTCCAGTGCCGCTTCGAGTGACTTCGGGTCGAAGACCGGCAGTGTCGTCAGATTGTCGTCGATTCGTTTGTTCAGCCCCGTCAGGACCTTACCCGGGCCGCACTCGATCGCGATGCGAAGACCTTCGGCGGCGACGGCATGCACCGTCTCGACCCACCTGACCGGGCGATACAGCTGCTGGACCAGTTGATCGCGCAGCTCCGCGCTGTCGGTGGCGCTCTGCACGCTGGCGTTGTGTAGGACCGCAACCTCCGGGACCCGGATCTCGATCGCAGCCAACCGTTCGGCGAGTCGATCCGCGGCGGGACGCATCAATGCACAATGCGAGGGGACACTGACCGGCAAGGTCACCGCACGCTTTGCGCCCGCAGCCTTGGCGGCGCCGAGGGCACGGTTCACGGCCGCGGTCTCGCCCGCGATCACGACCTGGCCCGGTGCGTTGAAGTTCACCGCCTCGAGCACTGCGCCCTCGGACTGCGCGGCGCAGAGCGCCACGACATCGGCATCGCTCAGACCCAGTACGGCGGCCATCGCACCCTCGCCCGCCGGGACCGCCTCCTGCATGAAGCGCGCACGCTCGGCCGCCAAACGCACCCCGTCGGCAAAGCTCATGGCTCCTGCAGCGACCAGG
The DNA here is from genome assembly GCF_021228795.1 of Thiocapsa bogorovii. Lineage (NCBI taxonomy): Bacteria > Pseudomonadati > Pseudomonadota > Gammaproteobacteria > Chromatiales > Chromatiaceae > Thiocapsa > Thiocapsa bogorovii. The sequence continues at coordinate 5,317,987 of NZ_CP089309.1, read as the reverse complement.
GCCGAATACTCGCCCAAGCTGTGACCGGCCATCAGACGCGCCGGCGATCCGCCGGCCTGCTGCCAGGCGCGCCAGACCGCGATACCGGCGGTCAGCATGACGGGTTGGGTGTTCCGGGTGAGATCCAAATCGGCTTTCGGGCCTTCGCTGACCAAACGCCATAGGTCGAGATTTAAGGCATCCGATGCCTCATCGAAGGTCCTGCGGACCTCCGGGTACGATTCGGCCAGCGCATCGAGCATCCCGATCGACTGGGAGCCTTGACCGGGGAAGAAAGCGGCAATCATGTGTGTCATCCTTATCGGCAACGAACCTGCAACGAATCGAACGTCGACAAACCGATCAGTAGCGGACCAAGACCGAACCCCAGGTGAAACCACCCCCGAAGGCTTCCATCAAGAGGAGCTCGCCACGTTGAATGCGCCCGTCACGCACGGCCTGATCGAAGGCCAGCGGAATCGAGGCCGCGGAGGTATTGCCGTGCTCCGCGACCGTGACCACGACGCGCTCCATGGGCAGATCCAGCTTGCGCGCGGTTGCCTGAATGATTCGGATATTGGCCTGGTGCGGGATCAACCAGTCGATCTCCGACTTGGACATACCGGCGGCCGCAAGGGTCTCGTCGACGATGCGCCCGAGCGTCGTGACGGCGACCCGGAAGACCTCGTTCCCCTTCATCTCGATGAATCGGGCGTCGGGATGCCCGTTGCCGAGTCCTCCCGGGACTTGAAGCAGGTCCTTGTAGGAGCCGTCTGCGTGCAGATGTGTCGAAATGATGCCCGGCTCGTCAGCGGCTTCCAAAACCACTGCGCCGGCTCCGTCTCCGAAGAGGACGCAGGTGCCGCGGTCCTCCCAGTTCAGGATACGTGAAAGCGTTTCGGCCCCGACCACCAGCGCCCGTGTGGCGGCGCCCGTGCGGATGAACTTATCGGCAACGCCGACCGCGTAGACAAAGCCCGTGCAGACCGCCTGAAGGTCGAAGGCCGGGCAACCGTGGACGCCGAGACGCTGCTGCAGGAGGCAGGCGGTACTCGGGAAAAACTGATCCGGTGTCGTCGTCGCGACGACGATCAAGTCGATGTCGGAAGGCCGCAGACCGGCCGCATCCAGCGCTCGGCGGGCCGCGACCTCGGCGAGATCGCAACAGGTTTCCCCTTCGGAGACCAAATGGCGTTTTTCGATGCCGGTGCGCTCGAAGATCCAGGTCGCCGTGGTGTCGACGATCGCCTCCAGATCGGCATTCGTCATCGTCCGGGCCGGGAGATGACTCCCGGTCCCCAGGATGCGCGAGTAAATCATCAGGCGATCGCCTTGTATTGTCCGCTGTCGAGGTGCCGGCCGACTTGCTCGCCGATCCGCTTGGGTATGTTCGCGTGAATCTCCTTCAACGCGATATGGATTGCATTCTCGAATGCGATCTCGTCTGCACCGCCGTGACTCTTGATCACGATCCCGCGCAGACCGAGGAGACTGGCCCCGTTGTAGCGACGGGGATCCATCGTACGGCGAAACTGTTTGAGAATGGGCATCGCGGCGAGCCCGGCGAGCCTGCTGAGCCACGTTCGCTTGAACTGGGTGCTCAGGGAGTGACTGACAAACTTGGCCACCCCTTCGCTGCACTTGAGCGCAACGTTGCCGACGAATCCATCGGCGACGACCACGTCGATGTCGTCGAGGAAAATGCCGTCGCCTTCGACATAGCCGACATAGTTTAAGCCGCTGCGCAGGAGCAGCTCGTTGGCCTGCTTGACCTGCTCGTTGCCCTTGATCTCTTCCTGACCGATGTTCAGGAGCGCGACACGCGGTGCAGCAACGCCTTCGACGGCGGTGACCAGCTCACTGCCCATCACGGCGAATTGGAAGAGATGCTCGGCCGTGCAGTCGACGTTGGCACCCAGATCCAGCATATGGGTGTGTCCGTGAAGAGAAGGCACGGCCGTAATGATCGCCGGGCGATCGACGCTCGGCAGGGTCTTGAGCACGAAGCGTGCGGTCGCCATCAGCGCTCCGGTGTTGCCTGCGCTGACACAGGCGTCCGCCTCGCCGCTCTTGACCAGATCGATGGCCACGCGCATCGAGGAATCCTTTTTGCCCCGCAACGCTTTTGACGGCGCCTCGTCCATCCCGACTTCTTGGGTCGTCGGGCGGATCTTCAGTCGAGTCCGGTCGGCGTTTCCGAGGTGCTGACCGATCCTCCTCTCGTCGCCGACGAGAATCAGATCGACGCGATCCGAGGCTGCAAGGAAGCGAAGCGCAGAGGCAATCACGACACCCGGGCCGTGATCGCCCCCCATGGCGTCGAGCGCGATTGTCGAGACAGATCCCATCCCGAGAACGTTCGAGCTGCGGTCGTACGCTGGTTTTAGAGCTCCGAGGCGACCGCGTACGGTCACTCAGAGCGATCCAGAACCTTGCGGCCCCGGTAGAAACCGTCCGGTGTCACGTGGTGGCGAAGATGCGTCTCGCCGCTGGTCGGGTCGACCGACAGTGTCGGCTTGCTCAAGGCATCGTGCGAGCGACGCATGCCACGCTTGGACGGGGTTTTTCGATTTTGCTGAACGGCCATCTTTGATCTCCGAATAACGCGCGGCCGCTACTCGAGCGGAATCGCGATGTTTTTGCCAATCTATCGATGAATGCTGTTGGGGGACGGTCTCCTGCGCAGCGGGGACCCGCCGAGCTCAAGCCTCCGGACCGTCCCGTGTGCTCATTTCCCGGGTGTTTGTTTGAGTGCGGCCAAGATCTCGAAGGGCCCTCGCCTAGCCTCCGATCCCGTTTCCCGGTTCCTTGCCGATGCAGTCGCCTCGCCATGTTCAACCGGACCCGCCGTGCAGGATCCGACAGGATGCCGCGGAACGACGGGAACCGCCAGCAGCAGCTCGTCTTCGATCATGTCCAGAGGAACGAGCCGTTCCTCGGTCACCAGCCAAGGGTCGAGATGCTCGGGGAGATCGAGCGCTTCCTCGTCCCGGCGGATCAACGCCAGCTGGATCCGAGCGTCGACCGGAATCTCAACCTCGCCGAGGCAGCGCTGACAGCACAACCGAAGCGTCGCGCGAACTCGACCCGCTACGATGCACCGACCGTCTCGATCCCGGGAAAACCGAAGCTCGACGCTGGCTGCGCCGAGGACCGCAGGTTCCTCGAGTTCCGAATCGACCCGGCGTGCCTCCTGCTCAGGTGCATCCATGGCAGCGGCGAGCCGCTGGAATTCACTCAAGCACACATCGCCGTCGAGGACGAAATCCCGGCGACATGCTCGCCAGGGATCGATTGGTTCAGAAAGGGCACTCGACATAAGCGCGCCAAAATAGCGTATTTACGATCGCAACGTCAACCTAAACCGCATCTGGTCATGGGCCCACCAGAGCGAGCAAAACGCCGGCGGCGACCGCCGAACCGATCACGCCGGCAACGTTTGGGCCCATCGCATGCATCAGCAGGAAATTGTGGTGATTTTCGGCCAACCCGACCTTGTTCACGACCCGCGCAGCCATAGGGACCGCGGAGACACCGGCTGCACCGATCAACGGGTTCACCTTCCCCCCGCTGAGGCGGCACATGATCTTGCCCATGATGACTCCGGCAGCGGTACCGATGCTGAAGGCGACGGCACCGAGCACCAGGATTCCCAAGGTCTGCGTCGTGAGAAAGAGCTCGCCCGAGAGCTTGGACCCGATTGCCAGTCCGAGCAGGATGGTGACGACGTTGATGATCTCGTTCTGAGCCGCACGGCTGAGGCGCTCCACGACCCCGCTTTCACGCAGGAGATTGCCCAATGTGAGCATTCCGATCAGCGGGGCTGCCGAAGGCAACAGGAGGGCGCAGAGAAAAAGGACGGAGAAAGGAAACAGGATGCGTTCCAGGCGCGAGACCGGGCGCAGCTGTTCCATCACGATGCTGCGCTCTGCCTTGGTCGTCAAAGCACGCATGATCGGTGGCTGAATGATCGGAACAAGTGCCATGTAGGAATAGGCGGCGACCGCAATCGCGCCGAGGAGGTCGGGGGCGAGACGCGAGGCCAAAAAGATCGCGGTCGGCCCGTCCGCCCCGCCGATGATGCCGATCGCGGCGGCATCCGCCAGAGTAAAATCGAACCCGGGCAGTAGATTGAGGGCAAGCGCACCGATCAGCGTGGCGAAAATGCCGAACTGCGCCGCGGCGCCGAGGATCAGCGTCGAAGGTCTGGCGATCAAGGCGCTGAAATCGGTGAGTGCGCCGACGCCGAGAAAGATCAGCAAAGGAAAGATACCGGTCTCGACACCGACGTGGTAGATCATGCCGATCATTCCGTCCGGCCCGGCCATCCCGGCGATCGGTATGTTCGAGAGAATCGCACCGAATCCGATGGGCAGCAGCAGGAGCGGCTCGAAGCGCTTGGCGATCGCCAGATAGATCAGGCCGAGGCCGACCATAAGCATCAGCAGCTCGCGCCAGGTGACATTGGCGATGCCGGTGGACTGCCAGAGGGTAAGAAGCGCCTCCATGTCGCTCAGCCTAGGGTCAGAAGGGTCTGGCCGACTTGAAGGCTGTCGCCCTCCTTCACCGAGACCGCCAGCACCGTTCCGGCTTCCGGCGACCGGACCTCGGTCTCCATCTTCATGGCCTCGAGCAGCATGATCAGCTCTCCGGATGCGATGACCTGACCGGGCTTGACCCGCACCGAGACCACCGTGCCCGCAAGCGGGGCCGGCACGTCACGACCGGCGGCCGGGGGCGGCAAGGAGGCACTCGGTAAGGGTGTCAGCTGCTCCACAGCGCCTTCCGGAGAGATGACGACGTGATAGTTGCGGCCGTCGACCTCGACCCGATAGCGTTCGGCGACGGCAGGGATAGCGACCGGAGCCGCCGCGGGCGCGACGACGTCTGGACGCACCGGCTCATCCCAGGGCGGCGGCTCGAAGACACCCGGTTTACCCCGATTCTCCAGAAACTTGAGGCCGACCTGAGGGAACAGGGCATAGGTCAGGACATCGTCCACGACATCCGAGGCAAGCGTCAGAGAGCGCTCCTCGGCCAAGCGCTGCAGCTCCGCGGTGAGCACGTCGAGCTCGGGCGTGAGATTGTCGGCCGGACGGCAGGTGATCGGTGCCTCGCCCTCGGCCAAGACGCGCTGCTGGAGCTCGACGTCGACCGGGGCCGGCGTCGCCCCGTACTCGCCCTTCAGGACGCCTGCAGTCTCGTTGGTGATGCTCTTGTAGCGCTCGCCCATCAAGACGTTGAGGACGGCCTGGCTGCCGACGATCTGGGAGGTCGGTGTGACCAAGGGGAGAAAACCCAGTTCCGCGCGAACCTTCGGGATCTCGGCAAGGACTGCGTCGAGACGATCGGTAGCCCCCTGCTCACGCAGTTGATTCTCCATGTTGGTGAGCATGCCCCCAGGCACTTGAGCGACCAAGATGCGCGAGTCCACACCCTTGAGCGCTCCCTCGAACTTGGCGTATTTCTTACGGACCTCGCGGAAATAGGCCGCGATCTCTTCGAGCAGGGGGAGATTCAATCCGGTCGAGCGATCCGTCTCTTCGAGGATGGCGACCACCGATTCGGTCGGTGAATGCCCATAGGTCATGCTCATCGAGGAGATGGAGGTATCCACCATATCGATGCCCGCCTCGGCCGCCTTGAGGATGGTGCAGGTACTCATGCCTGTCGTGGCATGGCTCTGCATAGCGATCGGAACGCTGCAGGTCTCCTTCAACCGGGTCACCAGCGACTCGGCGACATAGGGTTTGAGTAGGCCGGCCATATCCTTGATGCAGATCGAATGGCAACCCATGTCCTCGAGACGCCGGCCCATGTCGACCCAGTATTCCAGGTCGTGTACAGGGCTGACCGTGTATGACATGGTGCCTTGGGCGTGCTTGCCGGTCGCCAACGCGGCCTTGACCGAGGTCTCGAGGTTGCGCACGTCGTTCATGGCGTCGAAGATGCGGAAGACGTCGATTCCGTTGAGGGCGGCGCGCTCCACGAAGGTCTCGACCAGGTCGTCGGCATAATGCCGGTAGCCGAGCAGGTTCTGCCCTCTCAGCAGCATCTGCTGACGTGTCTTCGGCATCGCGGCCTTGAGCAGGCGCAGTCGATCCCAGGGGTCTTCGCCGAGATACCGGATACAGGCATCGAAGGTCGCACCACCCCAGCTCTCGATCGACCAATAGCCGACGTCGTCCAGCTTGGGCGCGATCGGGAGCATGTCCTCGATACGCAGTCGGGTCGCAAGCAAGGACTGGTGTGCGTCGCGCAGGACGACATCGGTGATGGCAAGTGGGTTGGATGGCTTCATGCGGGACTCGATCTCGGGTTGAGTGATGACCGATCGTCAGGTCGCGTGCCGATCGCCGCGCGTGGGACGAAGACGTTCGTCGGACTCGTGCGGTCGTGCACAAATGCGACGCGATGCGGGGGGCGAGCGCCGAGATCCGATCGCGGCACGACCCGGCGAGGTCGATGCGTCAAGGCCGATGCCGTCGGCGATAGGCCTGGATCGCCGCACCGATGGCCGCAATCAATCGCGTGTCGTCGGCCGCGGGCGGTGCTGCAAGCGGATGCGTCGCGACCCTGGTCTCCGGGGGCACGTCCTCGGGACCCCAGCGTGCCACCGCCTTCGACACCAACACCAGCAAGCCGACCAGGATCGCGAGGAAGGTAAAGACGATTCCCAGGCCGATGACCATCAGCCAGAGGCCCTCGGTCAAAAGGTCCACGACGGCGGTGTCCATGGCGTCAGTCAGGTATCAGACATCGAAGGGGTGGCGACGGACCAGGGTTTCGACCCGATCCGGACCCGTGGAGACGAGGTCGATCGGGATCCCTCCCAAGCGCTCGATCGTCTCGAGATAGGTGCGCGCCGCGGCCGGCAACGCCTCGTACGAGGTCGTGCCGACCGTCGACTCGGACCAACCCGAGATCTCGATGTAGCGCGGCTCGCAGCGCTCGAGCGCGTCGGCCCCGACCGGCGGCGCATCGACCTCATCGCCGTCGAGGAGATAGCTGGTGCAGATCTTGATGGTGTCGAGGCCGTCGAGCACGTCGAGCTTGGTGATACAAATCCCTGTGACACTGTTGATCGCGAGCGAACGTTTGAGCGCGACCATGTCGAGCCAACCGCAGCGTCGTTTGCGCCCGGTGGTCGCGCCGAACTCATTGCCCCGCTGACCCAAAAGGTCGCCGACGTCGTCGAACAGTTCCGTCGGGAAGGGTCCTGCGCCGACGCGGGTGGTGTAGGCCTTCACGATCCCGAGGACATAATCCAGGTCGCGCGGCCCGACACCGCTGCCGCTCGCCGCACCGCCGGCGGTTGTCGTGGATGAGGTCACGTAAGGGTAGGTGCCGTGGTCGATGTCGAGCAGGGCACCCTGGGCACCCTCGAAGAGGACGTCTTTGCCTTCGGCACGGCAGTGATGCAGATAACCGGGCACATCCACCACGAGTGGCCGCAGCGCCTCGGCATGATCGAGGTACTCGTCGAGGACCGCGTCATAGGACAGCTTCGGGGCCTTGAAGTAATGCTCGAGCATGAAGTTGTGATACTCCATGACCTCGCGCAGGCGCTCTTTGAAGTGTTCGGTGTCGAGAAGCTCGCCGAGACGGATGCCGCGACGCGCCGTCTTGTCCTCGTAGGCGGGCCCGATCCCTCGGCCGGTGGTTCCGATCGCCTTGACTCCGCGGGCGAGCTCGCGCGCCTGATCGAGCGCGATGTGGTAGGGCAGGATCAAGGGACAGGCCGCGCTGATGCCGAGCCGCTCGCGGGCCGGCACGCCGGAGGCTTCGAGCATGGCGAGCTCTTCCTGCAGCGCCGAGGGCGAGAGCACCACGCCGTTGCCGATCAGGCAGCGCACGCCCTCGCGCAACACGCCGGACGGGACTAGGTGCAGGACGGTCTTCACGCCGTCGATGACCAGGGTGTGCCCGGCGTTGTGGCCCCCTTGAAACCGCACCACGACCGATGCACGGTCGGTCAGCAGGTCCACCACCTTACCTTTGCCTTCATCACCCCATTGGGTGCCGATTACAACGACGTTGTTGCCCATCTTTAGTCATCTACTCCGCGAGGATATCGTCTAGTTCCCAACGCCCGTCACGTTCGACCAGGACCTGCCGACAGTCCGGATGGCGCAGATCCGACTCCGGCCCGGGCAGCGCATGGACGACGCGCCGTCCGGAGGCACGGAGCCGCTCGACGGCCTCCTGCAATGCCGGCGATGTGGACCAGGGCGCGCAGACCGCCTCGTCGCTCTGATCGACCCGTTGTCCGTGACGCAGCAGCTCCTTCAAATCCGTGCTGAAGCCGACAGCGGGACGTGCGCGACCGAAGACGCGCCCGATGTCGTCGTAGCGTCCGCCGCGCGCGATCTCCAGCCCCCAGCCGGGGACGAAGGCGGCGAAAACCGCCCCCGTCTTATACCGGTAACCACGCAGCTCCGCCAGATCGTAATGGATGGAAACATCCGGGAGCCAGCGACCAAGCTCGTCGGCGAGTCGGCGCAGGTAGTCGACGGCATCGTGCACCGGGCGATCGGCCTCGCGCAGGAGCGTCTCGGCGCGCGTGAGCGCATCCGCTCCGTTGAGCTCTGCCAAGGCGGACAACATGCGCGCCGGGGCGCCGCCGAGACCGAGCCGCGCGATCAGTGTCTCGATCTCGGGAACGGCCTTGCGCTGCAGTGCGTCGAACAACGCATGCTCCCCGGCGGGAGACAGTCCCGCTTGCCGGGCGAGACCGCGATAGATTCCGACATGCCCCAGATCCAGATAGGTCTCCCGAATCCCTGCCGCTCGCAAGGTCAGCATGATCAGCCGCAGGATCTCGGTGTCGCTCTCGATCCCCGAATGCCCGTAAATCTCGGCCCCGATCTGCAGGGGGCTGCGGGTGCCTGCGAATCCGTCGCTGCGCGTATGCAGGACCGTCCCGAGATAACACAACCGAGTCGGGGCATCGCGTCTGAGGTGGTGTGCATCGATCCGGGCAACCTGCGGGGTCATGTCGGCGCGCACACCGAGCAGCCGCCCGCTGAGCTGGTCGGTCAGCTTGAAGGTCTGAAGGTCGAGATCCTGACCGGTTCCGGTCAGAAGCGACTCGAGATAGTCGATGAAAGGCGGGATAACGAGCTCGTAACCCCAGCTCGCGTAGAGATCCAACAGCTCGCGCCGCAGTGTCTCCATTACTCGCGCCTGAGCAGGCAGTACCTCGTCGATCCCGGCCGGCAACAGCCAGCGTTCCTCGTTCATGCGTGTTTTAGCCCCGGTTCTTCGTCTCGATTGGCGCGTCTGGCGGGAGCCTCAGTTGACTAGATAGAGCAGGCCCACGCCCGAAAGCATACTGGCGAGGCCCGCGATACGCAGCGCGCGCTTGTCCTCGGAAGCCATCAGCAGGAGGATGCGTCGAAACCCGTCCGGATTCACAAACGGCCAGATGCCTTCGATGACAAGCACGAGCGCAACCGCGACCAAGACATCATGCACCAAGGCGTGACCCCGAGACACTCACTGCGGATCCCAATGCGCTAGGAGGGAGCGCATCGGCCAAAGGCGGGCATCTTTTCAGACGTTGTGACGTTTGTCCAACCCTAGTGTCGCGCGAAAGTTTAGAATCGACGACAAGCTGCACGGCTATGCAGGTGTTTCCGCAGGAGAGAGGACGATCGGTTTTGTGCGGAGCTCAAGGCGCGTGCCTCGGAACATGCGAACGCCTCGGAGAGCCGAGGCGTTCGTTGAGGCACGACGATTCGGGGATTACTCCCCGGCGGGGTCGCGGAAGAACCGGAAGAAGTCCGAATCCGGATCCAAAACCATCACGTCTCGTTCCTGTCCGAGTGCCGATCGATAGGCGCTCAAGCTGCGGAAGAAGGCGTAAAACTCACGATCCTGGTTAAACGCGTTCGCGAAGATCTGAGCCGCCCGTGCATCGCCCTCGCCTCGCGTCTCTTCGGACTCTCTAAAGGCTTCAGCGACGATGACGGTGCGTTGGCGATCGGCATCCGCGCGGATCCGTTCCGCCGCCTCCCCGCCTTGCGCCCGAAGATCCCGGGCGACGCGTTCGCGCTCGGCACGCATCCGCGAGTAGACCGACTCGCTCACCTCGGGCGGCAGGTCGATCTTCTTCACGCGCACGTCGACCACCTCGATCCCGAGATCCTGAGCGTTCTCGTTCACCTCCTTGGTCAGGAGGGCCATCAGAGCAAGACGATCGTCGGAGACGACCTCTTGGATCGTGCGCTTACCGAACTCGTTGCGCAGGCTCGTGTTGACACGCTCCGACAAGAGGCGAGAGGTTCGCGCAATGCTGCCGCCGGTCGACCGGAAGAACTGCGCAGCGTTGGAAATGCGCCACTTGGTGTAGGAGTCGACGATGACATCCTTTTTCTCGATCGTGAGGAAACGCTCCGGACGAGAATCCATGGTCTGGATCCGTCGATCGAACACCTTGATGTTGTTGAGAACCGGCACCTTAAAATGCAGACCGGGTTGGTAGTCGTCACCGATGATCTGACCAAGTCGCAGCTTGATCGCGACCTCGTACTGCTGCACGACGAAGGTGAAGGCATAGACTGCGATGACGAGACCGGCCAAGCCTAGCGGCAAGAAGGTTTTCAGCTTATTCATTGCCTCACCCTCCGATCACGATCGACCGATCGTTGCGGACGATCGGCGGCCTCCGATGCAATGGCCGGGGCGGATGGCTCAGGCTTCGACAGGTTTGCCGCCGTGTCCGGCCGCTGCTTGATGAGTTGGTCGATCGGTAGATAGAGAAGGCTGTCGCCGCCGTTTTCCACATCGATGATGACCTTGTTGCTATCACCCAAGACCTGCTCCATCGTTTCCAAGTAAAGACGCTGTCGCGTGACCTCCGGCGCCATCAGATACTCGGTGAGGATCGCCGTGAAGCGCGCCGTCTCACCCTCGGATCTGGCGACGACCTGATCGCGGTATGCGCGAGCATCGGCGATGATCCGAGCCGCCTCGCCGCGTGCCTGCGGGAGGACCTCGTTGGCGTAGGCCTCGGCCTGGTTCTCCAGCCGCTCTTTGTCCTCGCGCGCCTTGATGGCGTCGTCGAAGGCCGCCTTGACCTGCTCGGGCGGTTTTGCGGGTTGCATGTTCACCGACGTGACCAACAAGCCGGTTTGATATTGATCCATGAGCGCCTGAACGCGTTCCTGGATGGTGACGGCCACCGCGCCGCGACCTTCTGTCATGACGAAGTCGAGCTTGCTTCCGCCCACGGTCACACGCACCACCGTGACGGTTGCATCGCGCAGGGTCTGATCTGGATCGGCGACTTGAAACAGATAGTCGGCAGCATCTTGAATACGAGACTGCACGGTCAGCTCCACGTCGACGATGTTCTCGTCTTGCGTCAACATCGACGCCGAGTGGCTGAAGGTCGAGATCTCGTCGACGTTCACCTTGGTGACGGTCTCGAACGGCCAGGGAACGTGCCAGTGCGGGCCCGGGCCCGTGGTATCGACATAAGCACCGAAGCGCGTGACGACACCTCGCTCGGCAGGCTCGACGATGTAGATGCCTGTCGCTAGCCAGATGACGAACAGGATCCCGACGACAATTCCGACGGCGCGAGAGCTGAAATCTCCGCCGGGGAGGTTGAAGCCGCCACCGCCTCCGGATGATCCGCCCGGGGATTTATTGCCGCCGAACAGTCCGCCGAGCCGCTCTTGAAGTTTCCGGACGACCTCGTCGAGATCGGGAGGGCCTTGATCGCCGCCGCCCTTGCCGCTCCAAGGGTCTTTGTTACCGCCACCTGGCTCGTTCCAGGCCATAGCTTCTCCGTCTGTCGAATTCGACTGTTGAGTGATGGGTGAGAGGCGCCTCCGCAGCAGATGTGCGGAGTGCGAGAGTGGTGCGCAAATTGGATTCCACGCGCTCTGGGCCTTCGGGCCCGTAGATGACTCTTCCAGAGTGCCGACGAAGCGCGACGATATCAAGCGATGATGCCATCGAGGCCCAGTTGATTAGCCCCCGAATTCTAGGTGAACCGGTCCGCCGATGGCAAACATCGCATGGCGAACGCGCGTGCCCGGCTGCTGACGATACTGCAGGAAGGTCGCGCTTCGAGTCGATCGTCAGCTGCTCGCCTGTTCTTTCGCGAACCGCGAGCTCCTGGCCGCCAAGCGCTCCCGGTCCGGCCGTCCGATGATAAGATCCATCGACCACCCCCCCGCCGGCTTCGGCACGTCCGAGATGATCTGCGCATGCTCAAACAACCAAGCCCGCAACCGCCCTTCGTCGGGCTCAAGCTCCAGCGAGCATCGAATCCGTTCGCGCCCCAACCATTCTGAGATCGCCTGCAACAGCAGATCGACCCCGGCGCCCGTCTGCGCGGACAGCCAGACCCTGCTCGGCAAGCCAGCAGAGTCCCGCTCGATGCGCGGCGACTCGTCGGGGAGCAGATCGACCTTGTTGTAGACCTCCAGGCGCGGGATTGCGTCGCTTCCGATCTCGGCGAGCACCTGCTCCACGTCGGCCGCGAGACGGGACCGATGCGGCGCCGATGCCTCCACGACATGGAGCAAGAGTGCGGCGTTGCGCGTCTCCTCGAGCGTGGAGCGAAACGCCGCGACCAATTCATGCGGAAGCCGGCCGACGAAGCCGACCGTGTCGGCCACGAGCACACGCCCGCCATCGGGGAGGGTCAAACGACGCAAGGTGGGATCCAAGGTCGCAAAGAGCTGATCGGCCTGAAAGACACCGGCCTCGGTCAAGCGGTTGAAGAGTGTGGACTTGCCCGCGTTGGTGTAACCCACGAGGGAGAGCACGGGCAGCTCGGCCTTGTCGCGTGCCTTGCGCCCCTGGGCGCGCTGCACCTGGATGCGGTCCAGGCGCCGATCGAGCACGGTCATCCGTTTGGACAGCAGCCGGCGGTCGGTCTCGAGCTGGGTCTCGCCGGGGCCGCGCAGACCGATACCGCCCTTCTGGCGCTCCAAGTGGGTCCATCCTCGCACCAGCCGGGTCGACATGTGCTTGAGCTGCGCAAGCTCGACCTGCAGCTTGCCCTCGAAGGAGCGCGCACGCTGCGCGAAGATGTCGAGAATCAGGCCGGAGCGATCCACGACGCGACATTTGACAAGGCGCTCGAGATTGCGCTCCTGGCCGGGCGAGAGCGGATGATTGAAGATCACCAGTTCCGCTTCCGTGCCCGCGACCAGTGCGATCAGCTCTTCGCACTTGCCGGTTCCGATAAAGAGTTTCGGGTCGGGCGAAGAGCGCGAGCCCCGCAGGGTGCCGACGACTTCCGCACCCGCGGCGACCGCCAGGCGACGAAACTCCTCGCGCTCGTCGGGCTCGGCGGTCGAGCCGATATCCAAGTGCACCAAAACAGCGCGCTCGCCGGCGCTCGGGCGCTCAAACACAGCAACCTCCCTCGCGGCGACGAAGCTCCGCGCGCGAGCCGACTATGGCTGGACCCCGATCATGTATTGCCCGGCTCCGGCACTGCCCCTTCCGCCGGCGGGAGCTTGACGTTTCTGGCAGGTACGACGGTCGATATCGCATGCTTGTAAATCATCTGGCTGACGTTGTTTTTCAACAACACGACGAACTGATCGAAGGATTCGATCTGGCCCTGAAGCTTGATTCCGTTGACCAAAAAGATGGACACGGGGACGCGTTCCTTCCTCAGGGCGTTCAGAAAAGGGTCTTGGAGGCTTTGGCCTTTAGACATGGAGTGACTCCTTGTTGTTTTAGTCGCCTAGGTTTGCCCGGCAAAAAGGTTTGGCTATGATCGCTGCCAATCAAGCCGGGGTGGAGCAGGCAGGACAGCAGCCGGGACAGGCATACCCGCCGAAAAGCCTCGTTTAGTGTCGTCGAAACGCTGCGCTTTCACCATGCCGCCGTGCATCGCCCCGATCCTTGTCGACGCAAGAAAGCGGATCGACGTGATCGCCGCAACATGTGGACCTTTCTGTAAACAAAGGCCAGCAAATAGAGTGCCACGCATCGGACTCCAACGCCAGACAGCTGCGCAATCAGGCCGACGGGAAGGAGACACCGGAATGCGCCGGGCGTTCAATGCCTTCAAGACTTTCGCGCCGAGAAGACTCGCCCGGAATGCGCCTCAGCGCGCATGAAGCGCCGTCGATCGAGCCATCCGAATCAGACGCAGCGCCGCGTCGAGCGGATCCGGATCGTCGGCGACCCAATGGGTCGCCGACTCGGCACGCAGCCAGGTCAACTGGCGTTTGGCGAGTTGTCTGGAGGCGACGATGCCTTTCAGACACATCTCGTCGGCATCGAGCGTGCCGTCGAGATAGCTCCAGACCTGACGATATCCGACCGACCGCATCGACGGCAGATCCGAGGTGAGATCGCCGCGCGCGCGCAGACGTGCCACCTCATCGACCAAGCCCTGCTCCAGCATCGTGCGGAAGCGCCGGGCAATGCGCTCGCGAAGCGCTTCGCGATCCGCCGGGGCGCGCACCAATTTGAGGAGGCGATACGGCAGTTCGGCGCTTTCGGCAGCCGACTCGATCAGCGCACTCATCGACCGGCCGGTCAGGGCATGAATCTCCAACGCGCGTTGAATACGCTGAGGATCGTTCGGGTGGATCCGAGCCGCCGCCTGCGGGTCCAGGCGCTCCAGTCGCGCGTGCATCGCGGACCAGCCGATGACGCCGGCCTCGTCGGACAGGGCTTGGCGGAGCGCCGGATCCGCGCTCGGCAGTCGGGCCAGGCCCTGTTGCAGCGCCTTGAAATAGAGCATGGTGCCGCCGACCAGGAGCGGAATCCGGCCCTGCGCGCTGATCTGCGCCATCGCCGCGAGTGCATCTTCACGGAAGCGGGCAGTCGAGTAGGCCTCGGCGGGGTCCAGGATGTCGATCAAACGATGCGGCGCTCCGGCCAGTACCTCGGGTGTTGGCTTGGCCGTGCCGATGTCCATGCCGCGATACACCATCGCCGAATCGACACTGATGATCTCGCACGGCAGTCGCTGCACCAGCTCGACGGCGAGATCCGTCTTGCCGGACGCGGTCGGGCCCATGAGCAGGATGGCGAGGGGACGGTACCCGGACGCATCGCTCGATTGCGCGTGCGCGGGTCCTTCGGGTGAATCGGTCACGTGCTTTCCACGCACTCAGCGTCCGCGCGAGAACCAGCGATCGAGCTCGTCGAAACCCACCCGGATCCAGGTCGGACGGCCGTGATTGCACTGGTCGATCCGCTCGGCACGCTCCATGTCGCGCAGCAATCCGTTCATCTCATCGAGGGTCAGGCGGCGATTGGCCCGCACGGCGCCATGGCATGCCATGGTGGAGAGCACCGCGTTGACGGCCTCGTCGAGTCGGGCGCTGCTGCCGTGGACGGCGAGATCCGACAAGAGATCGCGCACCAGGCCCTCATGATCGGCCTGTCGCAGCAGTGCCGGGACCTCCCTCACCACTAAGGTGCCGGAATCGATGCGATCGATGACCAGGCCCAGCGCGGCCAGGTCGTCGGTCCGGGATGCGATCAGATCGGCCTCGCGCGGGGCCACCGCGACGGATACCGGGACCAACAGCGGCTGGCGAATCACGGCGCCGGAGTGCCAGCTCGTCTTCAGCCTTTCGTAGCCGATCCGCTCGTGGGCCGCATGGATGTCGACGATGATCAGCCCATCGGGGGTCTGGGCCAGGAGATAGACCCCGTTGATCTGTGCGATGGCGTAACCGAGCGGGTGCCCCTCCACGTCCTCGCGGCTTGTGCGCTCGGCCGCGTCGTCGACCCCGGTCCCCGCTGGTGGTCGCTGAAATGCCAGATCGGCCTGCAAACGCTCGGCATACCCTCCACGGCCGTCGCCGACGGCCAGAGGGAGACGCATGGTGGGTCCTGAAACGCCACCGAGACGGGCCACCGGCTCGTCTTCGGCCCGCGCCCCCCGGCCCGTCCCAAACGCGCCCCCGGTTGCCGACGGAGACTCGCCGAGCACCCCGGCCGAGAGACGCCGCTGGAGCACGCGAAAGATGAAATCGTGAACCTGCCGACCCTCCCTAAAACGCACCTCGTGCTTGGACGGATGGACATTGCAGTCGACCATTCGCGCGGGCAGCTCCAGGAACAGCAAATAGGCGGGATGCCGCCCGTGATGGAGCAGGTCGCTGAAGGCCTGGCGCACCGCGTGACTCACGAGCTTGTCGCGCACCATGCGACCGTTGACGTAGAAGAACTGTTGATCCGCTTGGCTGCGGGAGAACGCCGGACGCACGACCCAACCCCAAAGGCGAAGATCGACGCCCTCCTCGTCCAGGGTCAATGCCTGCTCGGCGAAGGCGTTTCCAAGCAAGGTTTCGAGACGGGCCCGCCGCCCCGCAGCGTCGGCGGCGGCCGGCAGGTCGTAGAGCGTCCTGCCGTTGTGACGCAACTGGAAGGCGATTTCCGGCCGCGCCAAGGCGATGCGCCGCACCACGTGCTCCAGATGGCCGAGCTCGGTCTTCTCGCTACGCAGAAACTTCCGGCGTGCGGGGGTGTTGTAGAAGAGATCCTGGACATCCACGCTGGTCCCCGGCGGATGCGCCGCCGGGCGTGGCGCTTCCAAGGCCCCGTCGCTGCCTACCGTGACCTCGAGTGCCGTCGGCTCGTCGCGGCTGCGCGAGACCAGACGCAGCCGGCTCACCGAGGCGATGCTCGGCAATGCCTCGCCGCGGAACCCCAGAGTCGAAACCGCCTCCAGATCGCTCAAATCGGCGACCTTGCTGGTGGCATGACGCGAGAGCGCCAAGACCAACTCGTCCGGCGGGATGCCGCGCCCGTCGTCGCGCACACGCAGCCGCTTGATGCCGCCGCGCTCCACGTCGATCTCCACGCGCGTGCACGCGGCGTCGAGACTGTTCTCGATCAACTCTTTGGCGACCGAGGCCGGACGCTCGACAACCTCGCCCGCCGCGATCTGGTTGACGAGATGACTGGAGAGGATGCGGATCGGCCTGGACATGCGCGGATGGGAACAGAAGCGCGGGGCGTGGGCAAGGGGAGCCTCCTGCCTCCTGCCTCCTGCCTCACTCTGCAGGCGACGGTTTTGCCGATCCTGTCCGGCATCAAGGCGATTCCCCTGCGATTTAAGAGCGTCCGACCTCGACCACACGTGCGTTCGGAGTAATTCTTTGCTGAAAGCCAATAGCAGGAGACAGGAGGCTGGCGGCAGGAGGCTGGAGGCTCGGCGCAAAGCGCCTCACGAATCCTCCGGAATCGCCAACACCTGCCCGACCCGGATGATGTCGTCGTTTAGACCGTTGCGGGCGCGCAGAGCGGAGATGCTGACGCTGTGCCGCTTGGCGATCCCCGAGAGGGTATCGCCCGGACCGATGACGTATTCGCGCGCGCCTCCGCCGCCTTGCAGTGAGGCGTCGACGAGCGTCCCGTGAGGCGGATACTTGCGAAAATACCCCAGCACGCCGGCCATGATCGCCTGGGCGAGCTGTCGCTGATGGCCCCGATCACGCAGCCGCTTCTCTTCTTCCGGGTTGCTGATGAACGCGGTCTCGACCAGGATCGAAGGCACGTCCGGCGCCTTGAGAACGGCAAACCCCGCTCGCTGCACGTCGCCGCGATGGACGACGCCCAACCGCCCGAGGTTGGCGAGGACCATGGCCGCGGCCTGAGTACTCTGCTCGATGGTCGCGTTCTGTGTCATATCCATCAGTACGGTCGCCAACAGATCGTCGTTGTTCGCGAGATCGACGCCGCCGATCAGATCCGCGCTGTTCTCGCGATTCGCCAGCCATTTCGCCGCTTCACTGCTCGCCCCGCTGAAGGACAAGGTGTAGACCGAGGAGCCTCGCGCAGTCGCGTTGGTGAAGGCATCGGCATGGATCGAAACGAAAAGATCGGCACGGCGCTCACGTGCGATCCCGATCCGCTCCTGTAGCCCGATATAGTAATCGCCGTCGCGGATCATCAGCGCCTCGAGACCCGGCTCGCGGTCGACGAGCTTGGCGAGCTCGCGCGCGATCGCAAGGGTGACGTCCTTCTCCAGGGTCCCGGCGGCGCCGATAGCACCGGGATCCTCGCCGCCGTGACCGGCGTCGATGGCGACGATAATCGCAGGACCTTCACCTCGAGGTGCCCCGCTTTTGCGAACCGACGAATTCGGGAACGAGGGCAGCGCCACACGCCGGACGCTCGAACCGTCCTTCGGTGTCAGATCGATGATCAGCCGATGTCCGTAGCGCTCGTTCGGGCTCAGCGCAAAGCTCTTGGCCCGTACCGGTTGTTTGAGATCCAGCACGATGCGCAGATCCGATCCGCCTCGCACCCCGCCGCGCAGGCCGACCAGAACGGGGTCACCGAGGTCGACCTTCGGCAGATTGCTCTGCATGCGTGCGTCGTCGAGGTCGATGACGAGTCGATCCGGCTCGTCCAGCGGGAAGATCCGGTGTGTGATCGCCGATGAGGTCTCGAAGACCAGCCGGGTCTTCTCCGGATCGGTCCAGACCCGCGTACCCTGCACCGATGCCTGCTCCGCGAAGACGCACTGCGCCGAAACCGCAAGCAGGAGGAGAAAAAGAAGCGTCGAGATCAGCCTATTCACGAGCACGGCCTTCCGGTTGCTCCCGATCCGATCGATCGTGCGTCGAACGATAGCATGCCCAAAGACGCCTTTCCAAATTGCATCATTGGATTACATCCGACTTCTCAGGCGATGCGGAACGCGCCGGGACACGGGAGGCAAGTCCGGCCAGCGCCTCCAGCACAGACTCGCCCGATGCCGTCCGGGCCGACAGACGCAGGAGCCGGCCGTTCGCGACGTACTCGATCGCAATCACCAGGTCGGGCGGCGGCAACATCCCGACACCGCGCTCGGGCCACTCCACCATCCAGACGGCATCCTCGGCGAGCAGATCGCGCAGCCCCAGATACTCGAGCTCCTGCGGATCACCGAGGCGATAGAGATCCAGGTGGTTGATGCATCGGTCCGCCAGCTCGTAGGGTTCGAGCAGGGTATAGGTCGGACTGCGCGCGGCACCGCGATGGCCCAGCCCCGCGAGAACACCCCGCGTCAGGGTCGTCTTGCCGGTCCCCAGGTCGCCCTCGAGATAGACGATCAGACGCGGCGGCAAGAGCGCGGCGATCCGCGCTCCGAAGGCGAGCTGTGCCTCGGGATCGGGCAGCCACTGTTCGATCATACGTCCTCCTGCGGCGCGGGCACGTGATTGGCGACCGTGCGAAGGGCGGCGATGATATCGCCCGCAACGAGCCCGCGCTCGCCGTTCCGCGCGGCCCGATCCCCTGCAGCCGCGTGTAGACAGACGCCGGCGCAGGCCGCCTCCTCCGCGTCGAGACCCTGAGCGCGCAAGGCGCCGACGATCCCGGTCAAGACATCCCCGGAGCCGGCGGTCGCCATTCCGGGGTTGCCATCGCTGCAGACCGCAAGCGGGCGCGCCGGATCGCTTCGGATCAGTGTCCCGGCGCCTTTCAGAACAGCGACACCGCCGAAGCGCCCCTGTAGCGCGTGCACGCCGGCCGGGCGATCCTGCTCGATCGAAGCGACGTCGGTCCCGAGCAGGCGTGCAGCCTCCCCCGGATGCGGCGTCAACACCCAATCCATCCCCGAGCGAGGTGCCTCGGCGAGGAGGTTCAGGGCATCGGCATCGACGACCATCGGCCTATCGACGGCAAGGACGTGTTCCCAAAGATCGCGGCCCCACGCCTCGCGACCCAGCCCCGGGCCGATCGCGACGACATCGGCTCGCGCGATCAGAGGAGCCAGATCCGTCGCGGTCTCGACCGCCGACACCATCAGCTCGGGACGCGAGAGATTCAGCCAAGCGGCGTGTGCCGGATGCGTGGCGATCGTGACCAATCCGGCCCCGGCCCGCAACGCGGCCTCGCCGGCGAGCCGCACGGCACCGGATAGACCGGGTGCGCCGCCGATCACCAACAGGTGTCCGAAGGTGCCCTTGTGCGCGGTGCGGGGACGTCGCCCGAAACGCACCGACTGCTGATCCCAGTCGATGCGTCGCGCCGATGCCACCTCGCAGGAATAGACCCGGGCCGGGATCGAGAGCGCGCTGAAACGGATCTCGCCACAGTACTCGGGTCCGGCCCCGATAAAGAGACCTTGTTTGAGTCCGATGAAGCTGACGGTGAGATCCGCGCGCACCGCCACGCCCATGACCTGCCCGGTGTCGGCATGCAGACCCGACGGGATATCGACGGCGAGCACCGGTACGCGCTGCCTGTCGAGTGCCTGAATCGCCTCGGCCCACAGACCCTCGACCGGGCGTTCCAGTCCGGTCCCGAGGACGGCATCGACCAGAACATCCGAGCGCCGCGGCAATCCACGATAGGGCTCGATCGTCCCGCCCGCGTCACGCCAGGCGTCGCGACTGAGGGCCGCATCGCCCATGAGGCGTTGCGGGTTCCCGAGCTGCAACAGGCGCACGGACAGACCATCGGCCCGCCCCAGCCGTGCGATCACATAGCCGTCACCGCCGTTGTTGCCGACACCGACCAGAACGGTGAGATCACGCGCGTCCGGCCAGCGCTCGCGCAGGATCCGATAGGCCGCCTCTCCGGCCCGATTCATCAACTCGACGCCGGGGATGCCGTGCTGCTCGATCGCGCAGCGGTCGAGGTTGCGCACCTGCTCGGCCCGATAAAGCGCATGCGGCAGACGATCACTGTCGGGCATCGGATTAGTCCGCGGCGGGGATGACATGTCGCGTTCTCGCGCTGGATCGATTGCGGACGACACGAGGCACCTTGGTCCCGAGGCGGATCAAGTCGATCCAGCATGATGTCTTGCGGCGCTCGGCGTTCATGGATCCCGATATGCTCGATGGTCTTGCTTGAGAGGTTTGTTCGCTCGATTTGCTCGACGGCGCCTTCTCGAAGCACAAGGTTCGAATCGACGTCGGATGCGGTCTATCCTTCGGACATGCGCATTTGCAGAGCCGAGACTCCACCGGAATGATCCCGACAGGGGAGCTTGTCACCCGCATCAAACGTCTGGGCCTGGAGCTGGGCTTCCAGCAGGTCGGGGTCACCGACACCGACCTTGCATCGGCCGAGTCACGCCTGCTGGCCTGGCTCGCCGAGGGCCGTCACGGCACCATGGATTACATGGCCCGCCATGGCTTGAAACGCTCGCGCCCGGCCGACCTGGTGCCTGGGACGGTTCGGGTGATCTCGGTGCGGATGGACTATCTGCCCGAGTCGCTCCCGGCGATGCAGGCCGCGCTCGAGGACCCGCCGCGCGCCTTCATCTCGCGCTACGCGCTGGGTCGTGACTATCACAAGCTGCTCAGACGACGGCTACAGCGCCTCGCCGAGCATATCCTCGCCGAAATCGGCCCCTTCGGCTACCGCGTCTTCGTCGACTCCGCACCCGTCATGGAGAAACCACTGGCCGCGAAGGCCGGACTCGGTTGGATCGGCAAGCATACCAATCTCATCCATCCCAAGGCCGGCTCCTGGTTCTTTCTCGGCGAGATCTACACCGACCTCGCGCTGCCGATCGATACCCCGATCGCCGATCACTGCGGCCGCTGCCGGGCCTGCATCGAGGTCTGTCCGACCCGCGCGATCGTCGCACCCTATGCGCTCGACGCCCGCCTCTGTATTTCGTACCTCACGATCGAATACGGCGGCAGCATCCCGGAGGATTTGCGACCCCTGATAGGGAACCGTATCTACGGCTGCGACGACTGCCAATTGGTGTGTCCCTGGAATCGCTTCGCGCGGCTCGCCGTCGAGCCTGATTTTCAGGCCCGCCACGGGCTGGATACGGCCTCGCTCGTCGATGTCTTTGCCTGGGACGAGACGACCTTTCTCGACCGGACGCAAGGCTCCGCGATCCGTCGCATCGGCCACCTCCGCTGGCTGCGAAACATCGCCGTCGCGCTGGGCAACGCCCCGGCGTCGCCCGAGGTCAAACAAGCCCTGGTCAGCCGTGCAGACCATCCGCATGCCCTGATTCGGGAGCATGTCGGCTGGGCGCTCCGGCAGATCGGTTGAATCGGGTCCAGAGCGACATGCGTCGTTTTCATTGTGCGTATGGCTTCGGAGATATCCTCGATCCTGGTGAGACGCGGTTTAGCATTCAACATCTTCGAATCCTTTAAACCGCGCCAGCTCCGACAGTCACCGGAGCTGACGCGGCCGAACCATTTCAACACGTCACGCATACAACACCGGGCGCGGTTTAAAGCTGGCGCAAAAGATGCATGCGATAATGTTTGAGTTCGTCGATGGACTCGCGGATGTCGTCCATGGCCAGGTGTCGCGACTCTTTTTTGAACGCGCTTGCCACGGAGGGTGCCCAGCGTTGCGCGAGGATCTTCAGCGTGCTCACGTCCAGATTGCGATAGTGACAGTAGGCCTCGAGCTTCGGCATCCAGAGCGCGAGGAAGCGTCGATCCTGACAGATACTGTTTCCGCACAGGGGCGAAGCGCCGGGCGGGACGAGATCCGCGAGGAAGCGCAGAGTCGTCGATTCGGCGTCCGATACGGCCTGCGTGCTTGCGCGCACCCGATCGAGCAGGCCGGAGCGGCCGTGATGGTCGCGATTCCAATCGTCCATGCCCGCAAGAACGGTCTCCGGCTGATAGATCGCAACGACGGGACCCTCGGCCAGGATGCGAAGATCGCTGTCGGTGATCATGGTCGCGATCTCGAGGATACGATCGGTCGCAGGGTCGAGCCCCGTCATCTCGAGATCGAGCCAGATCAAGTTATTTTCGTTCTTGGTCAAATGCCTGCTCTCCTGCAATTCGTCATCGGGTGAGCCAGCCGCCTGGTCTAACCCGGCAGTCGACACCATCATCGGCTAGAGTACCGGCGTCGCCGCCTGCTGGCGAGCTTTGCACCCGTCACGACGAGACAGGAACGGGACCCAGCAGAACGTCCCGGACGGCCGAGAACGCCTCATCCTCTTTTCAACACCCATCCGGAGCATGATCGATGAAGATTCAACCGCGATTCCTCGCCGCTGCCGCCGCAGCAGCACTCCTTCTCGGTCTCGGGTCAGTCACGGCGCAGGCGCAACCCACCGAGAACGCAAAAGAGCTCTACGAAGACAACTGTCTCAGCTGCCACGGCAGCGAGATCTTTACGCGGGAGGGACGCATGGTCACCTCGCTCGACGGACTCGAGCGGCAGGTACAGCGCTGCGAGACCGCGCTCGGGCTGCGTTGGTTCGATGAGGACATCAAAGACGTGGCCACCTATCTGAACCAGAACTACTACAACTTCGAGCGCTGAGCCGGTGACGAAACGGCGGCTGTCCGGACGCCAAATCGAGCGGATCCAAACCATCCAGGACCGCCGCCGTCAGCGCCTCGCCGCGCGCGTCGAAAACGCTTTGTCGGAGATCGAGGGCGAACCGCTGCCCGCGGAGGGCCGTGTGGTGGTGCGACACGGGGCCAATCTGGCGATCGAAGACGCCGACGGCGGCATCGTGCATTGTCTGTCGCGTCAGAACATCGGTTATCCGGTCTGCGGGGATCGCGTGGTCTGGCAACGCACGGCGGACAATCAGGGTGTCGTCACAGCCATCCTACCGCGGCATACGGTGTTGAGTCGCCCCGACTTCGGCGGTCGCGACAAGCCCTTGGCGGCCAACCTGACGCGCCTGGTGATCTTGATCGCGCCGCGGCCCGAGCCGAGCGACTATCTGATCGACCAGTATCTGGTTGCGGCGGAGATCATGGGTGTCGAGGGCATCATCGTGGCCAACAAGATGGACCTGCTCGACGCGGACGAACGTGCAACCTTTCAAAAACGCTTCGCCTACTACGAGGCAATCGGCTATCCCCTCCTCTGGACCAGTCTGCGCGAGCCGCAGACCCTGGTCGACCTCATCCGTCACCTCCGAGGCCAAACGAGCATCCTGGTTGGCCAGTCCGGCGTCGGTAAATCATCCTTGGTCAAGGCGTTGCTGCCGGATCGCGAGATCCAGATCGGTCGACTCTCCAAGGCCACCGGACTCGGGCGCCATACCACCTCGGCGGCGACCAGCTATCGATTGGCCGACGACGGCGCCTTGATCGACTCGCCGGGCGTGCGCAGCTTCCGCACCGGCCCGCTCGACCGCGATGCTCTTCAGCAAGGGTTTCGCGAGCTCCGCCCCTACATCGGTCACTGCCGGTTCGCCGACTGCCGACACGACCAAGAGCCCGACTGCGCGATCCACGGCGCCGTCGCAGAGGGCCTCATCGCCCCTCAACGGCTCGCCAACTTCAAACATTTGCTCGCCGAAACGGAGCAGGCACGTACCTGACACCGCCACGCGATGCCTCATCAGGACACGACAGGATGAACTACTGGCTGATGAAATCCGAGCCGGACGCCTTCGGTCTCGACGACCTGGCCGCGCGTCCGAACGGGACCGAGCCGTGGGACGGGGTGCGCAATTACCAGGCCCGCAACATGATGCGCGATGACATGCGTCCGGGCGACCAAATCCTCTTCTATCACTCCAACTGCGCGTTGCCGGGCGTGGTGGGGATCGCGGAGGTGGCGAGCGAGGCGTATCCCGACGGCACCGCGTTCGATCCCGAGGCGAAGTATTTCGATGCCAAGAGCGACCCGCACGAACCGCGGTGGTATCTGGTCGACGTCCGTTACGTGCGCCATCTGAAGCGGACCATCTCGCTCGCCGAGCTCAAGGCGCACGCCGAGGGCGCCCTCTCCGGCTTCCCGCTCGTACGCAAGGGCAATCGGCTCTCCATCATGCCGGTCACGCCCGAGCAATGGGAATTCATACTCGCGCTCGAGTCCGAAGCCGAAATCGGTTCTTAGTCGCCGAGGAGATGTCGGGGATGAACCCAGTCACCTTCGCGCCGTCGAGATCTGCCATTCAACCCCGTAAGCTGCTGATCGGGATCCAGACCTTCGCCAAGATTTGCGAGGTGGAAACAACGTGAGTTGACGGCCGTGACTGGCGATGTTCGCGTGAGAAGCCGTCGCGTGATCCACGCGGGTTGCATGGATTCCGGCGGCGCCCGCGTTACATCAGTCGGGCGACAGCGGCCTGCTGCAACCCGAGCGCCTGCTGGCCCAGCTTGAGTGCCTGCTCGGCGAAGGTGTCCAGATCACCCCAACGATCATCCGTATCCACGACCTCCGAGATGACTTCGCCGACGATGCCGAGCCGGTAGGCCCCATCGGCGCGTTCCGCAGGCGGGCTTGGCTCGGCGCAGACATAGAAGACGGGCTCGCGCTGCCCGGACGGCACGAACGCGAGGATGTAGCGGTAGTAACGGCCGTCGCCGCTCTCGATCTCGCCGAGCAGCGATGCCGAGTGACTGCCAACCTGATAGCGGCGTTTCGGGATTGCGGTTTTGATGACGGGACGGTCTTGCATAGCATGGCTCCTCAAGCATGTGGAATCGGGCTCGGCGTCGTCGACATGCCCAGCAGGTGGGGGCGTTCGGGCGGCAACGCAGACCCAACCACCAGTCCTCCGTCCGTGTGCCCTATCGCTTATTCGGATGATTCCGCAGCCATCTCGCCGAGGACGGACACAACCGAGGTGCAGAGCGTCGCAAGCTCCGCATCGTCGATGATGTAGGGCGGCATCAGATAAACGAGTCGGCCGAAAGGGCGCACCCAGACCCCGCGCGCGACGAAGCGCTGCTGGATGTCGCGCATTGAGACGGGCGCAGACATCTCGACCACACCGATCGCAGCGAGCACGCGCACCTCGGCTACACCCGCAAGGTCCCGGCAGCCCGCCAGCCCGGCAGCTAGACCACGCTCGATTCGAGCGATGTTCGCTCGCCAGTCCGACGCAAGCAGGAGATGGATGCTCGCGTTGGCGATCGCGCAGGCGAGCGGGTTGCCCATGAAGGTCGGGCCGTGCATGAAGACGCCGGGGTTGCCCGAAGAGATGGTATGGGCGACCCGATCGGTCGCGAGCGTCGCCGCCAGCGTCAAATAGCCGCCCGTGAGGGCCTTGCCGAGGGTCATGATATCGGGGGCGATTCCGGCATGCTCGCAGGCGAAGAGTGCACCGGTTCGCCCGAAACCGGTCGCGATCTCGTCGGCGATCAGGAGCACCTCGAAGCGATCGCAGAGCCGGCGAACCTCCCTGAGATAATCTGCGCCATAGAAGCGCATGCCCCCGGCACCCTGCACGATCGGCTCAAGAATCACCGCGGCCAACTCCGCGTGATGCCGTTCGATCAAGTCCGCAAACTCGGCGATCTGCTCGGGCCGACAGGGCTCGCCGAAGCGGCACGCGGGCGCCGGAGCAAAGACCTGTTCGGGCAACACGCGATTGAAGAGATGGTGCATCCCGGTCACGGGATCGCAGACCGACATGGCCCCTTGGGTATCTCCGTGATACCCCGAACGGATCGTCATGAGCCGGTGCCGCTCGGGTCGTCCGGCGGCCTGCTGGTATTGGATGGCCATCTTGATGGCGACCTCCACCGAGACCGATCCCGAGTCGCAAAGAAAGACGTGCTGCAGCGGCTCAGGGGTCAGCGTCACCAGCGTGTCGATCAGGCGCACCGCCGGCTCGTGGGTCAGCCCGCCGAACATCATGTGCGACATGGCGTCGAGCTGATCGCGCGCGGCCTGATTCAGAACCGGATGGTTGTAGCCGTGGATCGCACACCACCAGGAGGACATGCCGTCGATCAACTCGCGGCCGTCCATAAGCCGGATCCGGCAACCCGAAGCCGAGCGCACCGCATAGACCGGATCGCGATCGATGGTGGAAGTGTAGGGATGCCAGGCGTGAGCCCGGTCGATCCCGATCAGCTGGTCCTCTCTCATCCTAAACCGTGTGCGGAGCGACCTGCGTTATTCTCATGTTGTATCGGCCTCAAGGATCTTTCCGACCTTTGTCGTGACGCGGTTTAGAAACGGTTCAGAAACAACTTAGCCATTCCGGTTCTTTCTCCCCCTCTCCCCAACCCCTCCTCTCCCGCGAGGGGAGATGGGCTAAGATGGATCAGTTGTTATTAAACGGTTACTTAGAATTTAATTTTTTAATACTTTAAACCGCGCCAGCTCAAAACAGTTGTCGGAGCTGACGCGGCCAAGCCAGCCCAACAAACGATGCGGATCGCACCGGGCGCGGTTTTAAAGATCCGCACGACTGTCGATCTCGCTCACCGCCAGTCCGTACAGGATATCTCTGATAATGGCGCGACATTCCTCCTCGCGCTCGGATTTGCCCTTTTTCGCGGCGTTGAAGAACCGCGCCAGATCGCGCTGCTGCGCGGCGGGCAGCTCCTCCGTGAACCCGGTCCGACGGATCTCCTTCTCGGGGACCTTGTCCGCCGCGTCTTCTTCCGCGGCCTGACGACCGTGTGACCAGTTCATGGCACGCGCGCTGTAGAGCACGATGCGATCCAGAAGGACGAAGGGGAAGCGCGGATTTTGAACCGGTCCGACCGTGAAACGCTGTGTCCCCGACGCACGCTCGATGTTCAGCTTGGCCAGTGCCTTGCTTCCCACGAACCCCAGGACGCCGCCCGTTGCCGCACCGATCAGCGCGCCGGCTCCGAAGGTATGCCCAGCCGTCGAGAGGTCGATGGTCGCGCCCGAGGCCGCACCCGCAGCCATGCCGACGAGTGCAAGCTGGCGTTTGGAGAGGCCGAGCGCCTGATTTACGTCCTCCGAGAGCAAATCCTTCCCGAGGATGGAATCCGGGGGCATGTGCCAGACGTGGTGGCGAAAATTCGCGCGGATTTGCTCCTGGGCCTTGGTCTCGAGCTGGCGCAGCCCGTCTTCAAACGCCCTGATCACCTCCTCCTTGACGCGTTCGCGGCCGCTCTCGAACACCAGTTTGCTCTCCTTCACGGTCTTGGACACCTTGAAGGTGAGTGCCTCCTTAAGCAGATCCAGGATGGTGGTCACGGCCTGATCGGTGCGCCGGTTCCAGTCATGCTCGAAGGCTTGGATGGCCTCTTCGACGAGCGGCTCCCAGCGCTGGTCGATGCTCTTGAGCGCCTGCAGCAACCGGATGCGCTCGCCGTAGGTGGCGCGATGGGCGTTGAAATCGCGCACCGAATTGAACGCCTTGCAGAGCGCATCGCGCCATTGCGTCATGTATCGCGTGTTGTTGGTGAGGTTGTTCAGGATCGCCATGCGCGGTCGTGCCGTCAGGCGCAACAGCTCGATTTCGACCCGATCCTTTTCCTTGATGCGCTTGGAGCCGTCGACCACCAGAATGATGGCGGCGCCCTCGGCAACCGGCTCGAGGAGCTCGCAATCATGCGTAAAGAGAGGATCTGTTCGATGGGCGGCCACGAATGCCCGGGCCAGCTCGCGCTTGCCGCTCTGTGCCTGAAACCATTCCAGGATCGCGTTGGGATTCTGAAATCCCGGGGTATCGATAAACTCGATCACCGGTCGCCCGTCGATGACGACCGGGTAGACGTTCGATTCGGTCGTGGTACCCGCGCGTTTATCGATCTGAATCAGGTCGTTCTCGGTGAGGGTCGCAACCACGGATGACTTGCCGGCATTCGGGTGCCCCATGATCGCTAGTCTTGGAATCTTCCCGGACATCAGTCGTCTCCATCCTCGTGAGGCGGCGCAAGCATCTCTAGGCGCAGATAAGGGTCGGCCATCTGATCGATCTTGCGCTGCCAGTCCGTATAGTCGAATGGGCGCATCGGGGGCAGACGGTCATCGTCGGTCGGATCGCCGACCAAGGCGAGCAAGATCTGAGCGCGCGTCCCGGCCGCGGCGCGCAGCTCGCGCAGGAAGCGCAGGCTCTCCGTGATCGGGGGCTGAGAGCCATCCTCGATCACGACGACCCGCGGCGGCGGCGCCTGCCAGTCGCCACGTTCCAGGATACCGAGCGCCTCGTCGGTCATCGCGCTGCCGGCGCCGACGGTCGTCGTCGCCGCAACTTGCCATCCGGTGAGGTGCATGAGCATCTGCTCCAGACGCGGGCGGTCCTCGTCCTCGAGGATGTCATCGACGTCGACATGCAGCAGAAGCAAACAGGCATCGGGGGCAAAGCGGATGACGTGTGCCGGTGTCGACGTCGGCGGCGTCTGAGCGGCGGTCTCCAACGTCGGAGCGGGCTCGGGGGAAAGCTTCGGTGTCTCTGCGATCTGCGGCTGGGCCGAGGGTTGGGCAGGGGTCTCGGTCGGCGGCTTCTCGGGGCTCTTCGACTCCGATCCCCGCAAGCCGGCGGCCTGTGCCTTCGTCTTCTTCGTCTCGGCGCGCGAAGTCGCAGGGATTGCGGGTGCTGCAGGCCGCTCTTCGAGTCGGCCTTCCGTCTCGGCAGGCCTTTCCTCAGCCGCCTCGGGCTTTGACTCGGTCTGTGGCTCGGACTCGGGCCGAGCAACCGGCCGCGGGGTCGCCGGAGGCAATGCCTCGCCGGCCGCCGCTCGATCACTGGCAGGTGTCGGCTCGGGGATGACGGGCGCAGCAGGCGCGGGCTTCGGCAGCGCCGTCGGCTCGGGTGCTGGTTTCGGCTCGCGCTCGCTCTGACGAACCGACGGCGGGGTCGCGGCGCGGTCGATCGTGCCGGATACGGGCACCTCGACGGCGCCCTCCGCGACAACCGCGGTTGTGTCCTCGGCTGCACGTGAGGGTGCCTCGGCCTCGCGCGGCTGCGCAGGTTGCTGCTCGGGCTCCCGGGCAGGAGCCGCCTTCGCAACCTCGACAGGCGGCAGAGCAACGGCCGGGGTGGCCGGTTTCGGCGCGGGAGGCGCGATCGGGGGCGGCGACGCCTCGCCTCCCGGCTCGACACGCCGAACCAGCGCGTTGCGCCAAGGACGCGCCGAGGTCGTCGGCGCTGCTTCGGCCAGGCCGCCCGCCCCGGAGGCGCGGGGCTTGCGCTGCGTCGACACGGCCGGAATCGGCATCTCGGTGCCCGCACGCCCACCGCTGGGTGTCGTCTCGATGCGAGGCGAGAGCATGCGGGCGTAGAGCGCCTGGGTTCGGCTGTGCGTGAAGGGCAAGCGCGCCAGAATCATGCGTTGGGCCAAAACGGACCCACTCCACAGCATCAATCTGGGCAGGAGCCCGTAGGTCGTGACGGCCAGGACCAGGAACGAGCCCCAGGAACGTAGATGCGCCGGATCCGGCTTGATGGTCGGGGTGGCGGTCGCCCAGTGCTCGAGGATGATGCGCGAGCCGGCCACCTGCTCCAGGCTCGGGTAACCGACGCCCTCGCCGAACAGCCAGCTCCAGGGAAGCGCAATCAAACGGGTCATGTCGAAGATCGTCTGGGGGTGGACGTTCAGGGTCGAGCCCCACCCGAAGGCCAGGTCGGTGAACCATTCCAGCAGCACGGTCGTCAGGATAACGCCGAGATTGAACGCGACCCCGAAGACCTGGGCCGGGATCAACAAGGGCAGATAGGAAACCGGACCATAGACCGCGTACTGCGCCTTGAAGAGGCCCTGCCGAGCGCGTGCCTGATCCTGAATCTCGGCCGCGGCATGACCGATCCGTTGGCGCTGAAGCCAGCTCGCGGCCTTGGCCACGAGCGGACGCACAATGTGCATGAGGAGTCCGGGAGCCGCACCGGCGCCTCGACCGCGCACCTTGCGCAGCGTCCAGGCCGTGGCGACCGAGACCACCAATAGAAACTGCACGATCACGAGCAGAAACAGATACCAGGAGACGCTCACCGGACGGGTTCCGTCGTAGCTGAGCAGCGCGGAGGCTACGCCGACCCCGGCGATGAATCCGACGACCGCGAGCAGCATGGTCACCAGGCGCTCTGCGCTCCCGAACGCCGCTCCCGGCAAGATTCCGCGCATCTCCGGGCGCTCCGCGTTACGGCGCGCCGCAAGCCACCGGCGCAGGCTAAAACGCCGATGCGTCGGGGTATGCGGCGGCTCATCTCCGATCTCGGGCGCAATCGCTTCGAGATAGAGGGAGCGGTCTCGCTCGGCAAGGGTCTTGCGCGCCGACGGATGTTCGCGCAGCTCGCGCTCGTCGGCCTCCAAGTAATATTCGAAGTCGATCAGATCGGCGACTGCCCAATCGCGCGCTTCATCGGGCGCGGCATGGACCTTGCCCGAATCGTTCGGATGATGTCTGAAATCCATAGGGATGCGTCAAGACTCCTCGGTGCTGGTCCCCCGGTGCTGTTCAGGCACCCTTCGATGATCGTGTCAGAGGCTCTGCTTGGAGCCTTCGGCAGACGCAACGAGCATGATCCAGGGCTCGGATGCGACCCTTTGACGATTCTTATCGATCAGGTCGACTCGGGTTGATCACAACCGTGCCCGACCCTCTCTTGAAATATCCCACAGTCCGGCTTTCAATTCACGTTCACGACACCGACACGCGAGCATACACCCTCGGCGCTGCCGATCGGCGCGGATGTCGTGGAAGCCGCGAGCTCGCAGGGGTATCCGTCCGATGCCCTCTATCCGATAGGGACCCGTTGAACCGGACACTCGCCAACCGTGCAATCGGGTCCCCGGACATGTCATGATCGTCGCTCTCGGTGATTCATCGGAGCATGCCATGGCGCGCGATTCGAGTCCTGTCCTGCCGTCCCTCGCGGTCCTTGCCGCAGCGCTCGTCGCCGGCGTCGCATTTCTATATATGGTCAAGCTGATGCATGACATGTCCGCGAGCGTCGCGCTGATGGCGCGCGAGATGTCATCCATGTCGGCAGACATGGGCCGGATGCGTCAAGACATGACCTCGCTCGCTCGAGACGTCTCCGGCATGCGCGAGCAGGTCGCCACCTTGCCCGCCATCGCCGACGATATGGGGCGGATGCGCATCGCCATGGAGCGCCTCTCGGGCATCGTCGGCGGCGGCGACCAGATTCCGGCGGTCAACCCGATGGGTGTGATTCAGCAGATGATCCCCGGCAGCGATCGGCGTTAAACCGCGCCCGGTGCGATATGCGATGTTTTTGGATGGGATCGGCCCCGGCAGACTTGACGGGCACTGGAGCCGGCGCGGTTTAAGTGCCGATCGGTATCTTTAAAGATCCGGCGGACGTCCCGATGGCCCCACGTCAGGAGAACGCGGATGGCGAAAACGAGATACTCGGTTCAACCCGGCGACTGGGACAATGCCGGCGCCAGAGCAACGGACAACGGGGTGAACTTCTGCATCTTCTCGCGCTACGCGGAAGACATCGAGCTGTTGCTGTTCGAATCGCCAGCCAGTCCCGAGCCCTACGAGATCATCGCCCTGGATCCGCAGGTGAATCGAACCTTCTTCTTCTGGCACATCTTCGTAGAGGGTCTGGGCGAGGGAGTCTTCTACAACTGGCGCATCCACGGGGCCTGCAACACCCGCGAGATCGGGTGTCGGATCGACGGCGAGAAGGCACTCCTCGACCCCTGGGCCGTTACCATCGACGACCGTCTGTGGAACCGCGAGATCGCCTGCCGCCCCGGCGACAATGTCGCCACCGCGATCCGCGCGCAGGTGGTGCGCGACAATTATGATTGGGAGGGCGACGCGCCCCTGCACATCCCGCTCAACGCCGCGGTCATCTACGAGATGCACGCCGGCGGCTTTACGCGCCATCCATCGTCGGGGGTCGCGCATCCCGGCACCTTCGGCGCCGTGATCGAAAAGATCCCCTATCTTCGGGATCTGGGGATCACGCATGTCGAGCTGATGCCGATCATGGCCTTCGATCCCCAAGACGTCCCGCCGAAAACCGCGGCCATGGGCTTGGAGAACTATTGGGGCTACAGCAGCCATAGTTTCTTCGCGCCGCATCCCGGCTTCGCGCTCGATCCGTCGCGCGCTCGCGACGAGTTTCGCGATCTGGTCAAGGCACTGCACCGTGCGGGCATCGGTGTCATCCTGGATGTTGTCTTCAACCACACGGCCGAGGGCGGCGCAGACGGACCGACGATCAGCTTCAAAGGGATTGGCAACGAGGTCTTTTACCATCTGGATTTCTCCGATCGGCGTATCTACCGCGACTACACCGGCTGCGGCAACACGGTGAACTGCAACCATCCGATCGTCACGCGCTTTCTCATCGATGCCTTGCTCTACTGGGTTCGGCAGATGCATGTGGACGGCTTCCGCTTCGATCTGGCCAGCGCCCTGGCACGCGGCGAGGACGGCAATCCTCAGTATCACGCGCCGATCCTGTGGGCAACCGAGCTTTCACCCGCACTCGGTCGTTCCCACATCATCGCGGAGGCATGGGACGCGGCCGGGCTATACCAGGTCGGCGACTTCCCCGGCTTTCGGTGGGCGGAGTGGAACGGGCGCTATCGCGACCTGATGCGTAGCTTCGTGAAAGGCGATTCCGGCCTGATCGCCGAGGTCGCGACACGAATGACCGGCTCGAGCGACATGTATCAGAGCCGTGGACGGCTGCCGAGCAACTCCATCAACTTTGTCACCTGCCACGACGGCTTTACCCTCTGGGACCTGGTCAGCTACAACCACAAGCACAACGAGGCCAACGGCGAAGACAACCGCGATGGCCACAACGATAATCGGAGCTGGAACTGCGGTGTCGAAGGTCCGACGGACGATCCCGCGATCCTCGCCTTGCGTCGACGCCAGGCTCGCAACTTCATCGCGATTCTGATGCTGAGCCAGGGCGTTCCCATGTTGCGTTGCGGCGACGAGGTACTGCAGAGCAAGCAGGGCAACAACAACACCTATTGCCAGAACAACACCATCTCCTGGTTCGATTGGACCCTGCTCGAGGACAACTGCGGAATGCACGGCTTCGTCAGGGGTATGATCGCCTTTCGTCAACGCCATCCGACCCTGCATCGCAGTCGTTTCTTGACCGGCGAGCCCGCCAACGGACAGACGTTGCCGGACATCACGTGGCACGGGGTGGAGCTTGATTCTCCGGAATGGGACGACCCCGCGGCTCAATCCTTGGCCTTCACGCTCGCCGGGATCACCGCCGACGAACCTCCTTTGCACGTCATGCTCAACATGGGGAAGGTGCCGTTGCAGTTCGCAGTCCCGAAGATCCCGGGATGGTCCTGGCAAGTGGCAATCGACACCGACCGCGAACCCTCGATCCTGGATCGTTACGATCCGAGCCTGTCACCCGGATTGCATATCAGGGTTGCACAGCGCAGCCTGATGGTGCTCGAAGGACGTGCCGCTTAAACCGCGTCCAGAGCGAGATGCTCACCTTCGAGTAAGCGCGACGTTTGCTGCATCAACGATCCTTAGCAGAGACGCGGTTTAAAAT
Source organism: Thiocapsa bogorovii (assembly GCF_021228795.1). Classification (NCBI taxonomy): domain Bacteria; kingdom Pseudomonadati; phylum Pseudomonadota; class Gammaproteobacteria; order Chromatiales; family Chromatiaceae; genus Thiocapsa; species Thiocapsa bogorovii. Next base: position 5,283,927 of record NZ_CP089309.1, on the reverse strand, counting down.
AATATATTTTTTAATCTCTTAAACCGCGCCGACTCCAGCTGTCGTCGAGTCTGCCGGAAGCCGATCCCATCCGAAAACATCGCAGACCGCGCCTAGCGCGGTTTAATCTCCGGACCTCCAGCCGCCAATAGGGGACTCTTCACATGCAACTCGCAATGATCGGGCTCGGTAGAATGGGCGCCAACATGGTGCTCCGACTCATGCGCGCCGGACATCGGTGTGTCGTCTACGATCGGGATCCCGCCGCGGTCGCCGCGCTGGTCGCCGAAGGCGCAATCGGTGCGCAGGACATGGCCGATCTCTGTGCCAAGCTCGAAGCACCGCGCAATGTTTGGATCATGGTCCCGGCGGCCGTCGTGGACCGAGTCATCGACGACCTGATCCCGCATCTCGCCGCCGGCGACACCATCATCGACGGCGGCAACTCGAACTACCGCGACGACATCGCCCACGCGAAGCGCCTCGCACCGAAGGGGATCCACTTCGTCGACTGCGGGACCAGCGGAGGCGTCTGGGGTCTGGAGCGGGGCTATTGCCTGATGATCGGCGGGGAGGACGAGGCGGTCGAGCGGCTCGATCCCGTCTTCGCCGCCCTTTCGCCCGGCCCGGGGGAGATCGAACGCACGGCGGGTCGGAGCGGCGACTTCAGTCGATCCGAGCAAGGCTATCTGCACTGCGGTCCCAGCGGTGCCGGTCACTTCGTGAAAATGGTCCACAACGGCATCGAGTATGCCCTGATGGCCGCCTATGCGGAGGGATTCAACATCCTCAAGCACGCCGGTGTCGGGCTGAACGAGCACACGGTGGATGCCGAGACCGCGCCGCTGGCCAATCCCGAGCACTATCAGTATCGCATCGACGTCGGCGAGGTCGCCGAGGTCTGGCGTCGGGGCAGCGTGGTCGCCTCTTGGCTCTTGGACCTAACGGCCACGGCGCTGCGCGCAGACCCGCAGCTCGAAGGGTTCGGCGGTCGGGTCTCGGACTCGGGCGAGGGCCGCTGGACCTGCCTCGCGGCGATCGAGACCGGAACACCTGCCCCGCTGCTCACGACAGCGCTCTTCGAGCGCTTCAGCTCGCGTGGCGAGGCGGATTTCGCCAATCAGATCCTCTCGGCGATGCGCTACCAGTTCGGCGGTCATCACGAGAAGCCCAAAAGTTAAACCGCGTCCCTGCATGGGGCTGTGGATGCACCAAACGTCGAGCTCGCTCGAAAACGAGCATCTCGCTCTGGACGCGGTTTAACTTGAAGAAGAAAAGGAGAGATCAATTGCCCACGCAGCGCTTGACCGCCGAAACCACACCGCCCGCTCCGCCGAACGCCATGATCATCTTCGGTGCGGCGGGCGATCTGACCAAGCGCAAACTCATCCCGGCGCTTTTTCATCTCTGCCACGGAAACCTGCTTCCCGACACCTTCGCGGTCGTCGGGTTGGACCGCATCGAGATGGACGACGAGACCTTTCAGTCGATGATGGGCGAGGAGGTGAAGCGACACGTCGGAAGCGCCTGGGATGCAGAGACTTGGGCGCGCTTGTGCGATCGGCTTCACTACATGTCCGGCAACATCACGGAGGAGGCGACCTATGTCGCGCTCTGCGAGCGCCTGTCCGGGATCGACGCCGAGCGCGGAACAGACGGAAACTATCTCTTCTATCTCGCTGTTCCGCCTTCGCTCTTCGGCGACATCACACGCCTGCTCGGTGCCGTCGGCCTGACCGCCGAGAGCGAGAACGACTGGCGTCGCGTGATCATCGAAAAGCCCTTCGGTAACGACCTGGACAGCGCCAAGGCGCTCAACCGGATGCTTCACGAGACACTGGACGAAGACCAGATCTACCGGATCGACCACTATCTGGGCAAGGAGACAGTCCAGAACATCATGGTCTTTCGGTTTTCGAACGGCTTCATCGAGCCGCTCTGGAATCGTCAACACATCGATCATGTCCAGATCACGGTGGCGGAATCCGTCGGCGTGGAGCATCGCGGCCCTTACTACGATAACGCCGGCGCCTTGCGCGACATGATCCCGAACCACCTCCTGGTTCTGCTCGGATTCCTCGGCATGGAGCCGCCGAATTCCTTCGACTCCCAAGCCGTGCGCGACGAGATCAACAAGGTCCTCGACGCCGTGCATCCGTTGACGCCCGAGCAGGTCCTCACCAACGCGGTGCGAGGGCAATACGGCGAGGGCGTCATGCCGGACGGCGAGAAGGTACCCGCTTACCGCTCGTCTCCCGGGGTCGACCCCAATTCGCGCACCGAGACCTTTGCTGCGCTCAAGCTGACGATGGACAACTGGCGCTGGGCCGGGGTGCCCTTTTATCTGCGCACCGGCAAACGCTTGACCTCCCAATACACGGAGGTCGTCATCCAATTCAGGCGGGCGCCCAAGATCATGTTCAAGGACGCCGACACAGCCCAGATGAACCCGGACATGCTGGTGCTGCGCATCCAGCCGAACGAAGGCATCCAGATGAGCTTCGGCGCCAAGATCCCGGGACCGCGGATGCGTGTGGGAACGGTCAATATGGATTTCTGCTATGCCGACTACTTCGGCAATGCCCCGGCAACGGGTTACGAGACACTCATCTACGATTGCATGAACGGCGACGCCACCCTTTTCAAACACGCCGACACGGTCGAGAAAGGCTGGGAAATCGTCGAGTCGGTTCAGGATGTCTGGTCGGCCATGCCCGCCCGCGACTTCCCCAACTATGCCGCCGGCACCTGGGGTCCGGCCGCGGCGGGCGATCTGCTCAAGAACGACGGACGCCTCTGGCGGCGGATTACGACCCCCGATGAACCCACTTGAGACGCGTGATGCGCATTGCCCCTGGTGCGACGCTCCGATCGAGATCACGATCGACGTCAGCGCCGTTCCACAAACCTACATCGAAGACTGCCAGGTCTGCTGCGCCCCGATCGTCGTCCAAGTCGCCATGGATCCGGACCTCGAAGACGATCTCCTCATCGCCCTGGAGCGCGACGGCGATTGACGCCTGATCGCGCAGGACAGGAACTGTATCGAGACCCTTCGAGATCGTTGTCGTTGTCGGATCGATCGTCGATGACGACAACGAACGGTCTCGACAGGTCTTGCATCCGGAGCCCGCCTCGGGTGAAATTCGCGCCCGAACGGCGTTCGAGACCCGGCGGACGCTCGACCGCGCGAAGATCCGATGAGCCGAGTTTGTCCCGAAACAGGACACGGCGTTTGCGAATCGCTCGATCCTCGGCGCGGTTTCTATTCCCAACAAAAAAGTCCTGAACCGCGTCCGCTCCGACGGACCCGGGATCGCCGAGGCCCGATCCCGGACGATTCCGACGTAGAGTGCCTGGGACGCGGTTCAGCAGGAGACATCATGATCGAGGTTCGCGAGCTGAGTCGCAGCTACGGCGAGCTCAAGGCGGTTCAACAGGTGTCGTTCGACATCGGCCGCGGCGAGATCGTCGGTCTGCTCGGCCACAACGGGGCCGGCAAGACAACCATCATGAAGATGATGACCGGCTATCTGGAGCCGAGCAGCGGCTCGATCCGGATCGACGGGATGGATATCGCAGAGCAGCGGCGCGCGGCGCAACGACGCATCGGGTATTTGCCCGAGAACTGTCCGCTCTACCCCGAGATGCGGGTGATCGATTACCTGGACTACCAGGCAGCACTGCACGGAATGCCCGACGACCGCCGTCCTGCAGCCATCCGGCGTGCGATCGAGCGCACGGACCTCGGCCCCAAGGCGACCGCGATCATCGCCACACTGTCGCGCGGCTATCGTCAACGCGTCGGCGTGGCGCAGGCGATCCTGCACGAGCCCGCCATCCTCATCCTGGACGAGCCGACCAACGGCCTGGACCCCTCGCAGATCCAGCACATGCGCAGCCTGGTCCGCGAGCTGGCCAAGGATGCGACCCTGATCATCTCCACCCATGTCCTCCAAGAGGTCGAAGCGGTGTGCAGTCGAGTGCTCATCATGCGCGGCGGCCAACTGGCGCTCGACAGCGCACTGGATGCTATCGGGCGTCCCAAACGACTGCTCGTCACGCTCGACTGCTCGCCGGATGTGGCGCGGCCGGTGCTCGCACAGATCGAGGGGGTCACGGCCGTCGAGTCGTGGGACGGGGATGCGGGTCTGCAGTATTTCGCCCTGAGCGCGGAGGATCCGCAGGCGCTCGCGCCTCTGGTCGCGAAGGCACTCGGCCGACAACCCTGGGACCTCTACGCGCTCGCACCCGAGCGGCGTGACCTCGAAGACCTCTTCGGAGCCGTGACCCTGGAGCAGATGGAGGTGGCTCATGCCTGACATTCTGCGCGTCGCACGCCGCGAGCTCGGTGCCTTCTTCGGTTCGCCCGTCGCCTATCTCTTCATCGGCGCCTTCCTGGCGGTCTCGCTCTTCGTCTTCTTCTGGGTCGACGCCTTCTTCGCGCGCAACATCGCCGATGCCCGCCCTCTGTTCGACTGGATGCCGGTGCTGCTGATCTTTCTCTGCGCGGCCCTGACCATGCGGCTCTGGAGCGAGGAGCGACGCGCCGGGACGCTCGAAACACTCATGACCCTACCGGTGCCCACCCTGCATCTGGTCCTCGGCAAGTTCCTCGCGGGTCTGGCCCTGGTCGCGATTGCCTTGGTTCTGACGGTGCCGATCCCGCTGACCGTTTCTTTCCTAGGGCCGATGGACTGGGGCCCGGTGGTCGGCGCCTATCTGGCCACCCTGCTGCTGGCCTCGGCCTACCTGGCGATTGGTCTGTTCGTCTCCTCGCGCACCGACAACCCGATCGTCGCCCTGATCGGAACCACCCTGGTTGGCGCCCTCCTCTACCTGATCGGCACGCCGGCGCTGACCAATCTAGTCGGGCATGACGGGGGCGAGCTGCTCCGACTGATCGGCAGCGGCTCGCGCTTCGAGTCCATTACGCGCGGCGTGATCGATCTGCGCGATCTTTACTACTATCTGAGCATCGTCGGCGCCTTCCTCGCTCTGACGCTCTACAGCCTGGAGCGGCTGCGCTGGGCCGAAGCGGACGCAAACCGACGGCATCATCGACGCTGGACCCTGGTGACCGGGCTCGCGGTCGCCAACATCTTGGCCGCGAACCTCTGGCTCGGCGCGATCGGCAGTGCCCGAGTGGATCTTACCGAGGGTCGGGTCTACTCGATCTCGGAAGCGACCCGGACCTATCTGAGCCAACTCCGAGAACCGCTCCTGATCCGCGGCTATTTCAGCGCGGACACCCACCCTTTGCTGGCCCCGTTGGTTCCCCAGATTCGCGATCTGTTGCGTGAGTATCAGATCGCGGGCGGCGGCCGAGTCCAAGTCGAATTCGTCGATCCTCAACGCTCGCCCGAGCTCGAGCGCGAGGCCGGCGAGCAGTACGGGATCCGCCCGGTTGCCTTCCAGACCGCGACCAAATACCAGGCCTCCGTGGTCAATTCCTACTTCGACATCCTGATCAAGTACGGCGATCAGTTCGAGACGCTCGGCTTTCAAGACCTCATCGACGTAAAGGTCCAAGGCGAAACCGATCTGGACGTGCGCCTGCGCAATCCCGAGTACGATCTCACACGCGTCATCCGCAAGGTGCTCTACGGCTATCAGGGCGCCGGCGATCTCTTCGCCAATCTGAGCGAGCCGGTGCGGTTCCGTGGCTTCGTCTCCCCGGCCGATCGTCTGCCCGAGCCCTTGCCCGAGCTGCGGGCCGACCTGGAGTCGATCTTGTCCGATCTCGCCGCGAAGGGCGGAGCGCGTTTCAGCTTCGAGATCCAGGATCCTGCGGCCGGCGACGGCGCGCTGGCCCAAACGATTGCGGAGCAGTTCGGATTCGAGCCGCTCGTGGTGAGCCTGCTCGATCCCACGCCCTTCTATTTCTACATGGTGCTCGAATCCGGCGAGCAGGCCATTCCGGTTCCGCTCCCGGAAGCGCTCGATCGCGCGAGTCTGGAGCGCGCCATCGAGGCCGGTATCAAGCGGTTCGCGCCGGGCGTCTTGCGCACGATTGCGCTCTACACGCCGCCGTCGACCCCCGGGATGTTCGGCGAACCGGCCGCCGGATCCGGTTACGGCCTATTGCAGGAGACCCTGCGCACCGGATTCAACCTGCGCGAGACCGATCTCGCATCCGGTCAGGTCCCCGAAGAGACGGATCTATTGATGGTGGTGGGACCCGAGGCCCTGGATGAGCGACAGCAATTCGCCATCGACCAATTCCTGATGCAGGGCGGGACCGTCATCCTGGCCGCGTCCAGCTTCGCCCTGGACCTGACCGGCGGTTCCATCGCGGCGCGGGCTGCCCCGACGGGGCTGGAAGACTGGCTCGGTCATCAAGGCCTGACCCTCGAGCCGAGCCTGGTGCTCGACCCCAAGAACACGCCCTTCCCGATCCCGGTGCAGCGCGATCTGGGCGGATTCACGGTCGAGGAGATCCAAACACTCGACTATCCCTACTTCCCGGATGTCCGCAGCGACGGACTCGCGCAGGACTCGGGAATCACCTCGAGCCTCGGCCAGATCACCATGAACTGGTCCTCGCCGATTCAGGTCGATACCGAGAAGAATGCCGATCGGCGTGTGATCGAGTTGATCAAGAGCTCGTCCGGCTCCTGGACCAGCGACTCGGAGAACATGCAACCTGACTTCGAGACGCACGGCGGCCTCGGTTTCCCGCGCGGCGAGGATCGTGGCAGCCGAGTGCTCGCCGTCGCGGTCGAGGGACGCTTCGGCTCGGCCTTCGCGGGGCGTCCCTCGCCTCTCCTGGATGACTCGCCCGAAGAAAACACCCCGTCCGAAGAGGCAGCGCCTGAGGATGCCGACGCGCAGGCAATCGACCCTGAAACGGGCGAACCGGTCGCAGACAAGACTCCGGTCATCTCCGGTGTCGTGGAGACCTCGCCCGCCTCTGCTCGACTGATCCTGATGGGCTCCTCGACCTTCCTCTCGGACACCGCGATCAGTTTGGCGACCGAGGCCACGCAGAGCCGCTACCTCAAACCGCTGGAGCTGATGCAGAACGCCGTCGACTGGTCGCTGGAGGATCGAGGCCTGCTCACCCTGCGCGGGCGCGGCCAGTTCAACCGGCTGCTCGAGCCGGTGGGTCGCGAGGGTCGCATCTTCTGGGAGACCCTGAACTATGTCCTCGCCCTCGCCGGCCTTGCCTTGGTGTATTGGCTGTACCGACGCGCGAGGGCGCGGCGCGAGCGGGCCGACGAGGCGATTCTGGGCGCTCATCCGCGTGCTTGATCCAAGGTTAAACCGCGTCCAGAGCGAAATGCTGACTTTCGAGTCAGTTCGACGTTTGGTGCATCCACGGTTCTTAGTAGGGACGCGGTTTAAAAAAATATATTTTTTAATACCTTAAACCGCGCCGACTCCGGCGGCCGTCAAGTCTGCCGAGGCCGTTCCCATCCAAAAACATCGCATACCGCGCCGGGCGCGGTTTAAGACGAGAATGACCGACATGACTGTTCAATCCGATACCGGCTGGCGCCCGGACCTGCGCGCGCCGATCGTCGTGGGGCTTGCCGGGTTGCTGGTCCTGCAGATTCTGCTCGCACTCGGTTTGAATCTGGGGGGCGGTCGCGCACTCGCACCGAGCGCGGTGGACGTGCCGCTGCTCGGGATGACGCCCGATCAGGTCCAATCCCTGCGTATCGAGAACGGAGATGGAACCGAGTCCGTGACCCTCGTGCGCCGCGACGGCACCTGGGTCGACGCGGATCTGGACGAGCTCCCGGTTCAAAGCGCCAAGGTCGAGCAACTCCTCAAGGAGCTTGCCGCGCTGAAGCGACCCCTTCCGATTGCCACCAGCGAAGCGGCCCGCGAGCGCTTCAAGGTCGCCGACGACGCCTTCGAGCGGCGCCTGACGTTGGACGGCAAGACGGGGCCGATCGCCGGTCTCCTGATCGGCGATTCGCCCGGCTTCCGACGTGTCTTCTCGCGTCTCCCGGGGGAGCCGGCCGTCTATGAGTTGCGGCTCGCCTTGTCCGACGTCTCCGCGCGACGAGACGACTGGATCGAGGTCGGGCTCCTGCGCTTGGAGGGCGAGCAGATCAACCGCATCGCCACGCGAGATTGGATCCTGAGCAAGGACGAAACGGGCGTCTGGGGGCTCGCGGGCGACGATCGGCCGCTCAATGAAGAGACGGTTTCGGCCCTGGTGCTGCGCCTCGCCAACCTGGGTTACCGCGGCGTCCTCGGCGTCGTGGATGATCCCGCCTACAATCAGCAGGATCCGCTCTTCGAGCTCGAGATCGGGCTCGCCGACGGATCGAAGCGGCACTACCGGGTCTCGCAAGCCAAGGACAGCCAGGACTATGTCCTGAAGGACGCCGATCGGCCCTGGTTCTTCAAGCTCTCCGAATTCGATCTAGGGGAGTTGCTCGACATGGAGGTCGCGGATCTTCGTGCGAGAGACGACGCGGCCGATCCATCGGCAAGCGTCGAGCCCTCGAGCCCCTCGGAGACACCGCCCATGCCGGAGGAGCTGAGCGCGGAGCCGCAACCCACCGAATGACGCATCGCGAGCGTGGTTCCGACTCCGGACCCGCTTCGCACCACCGCGGCGTTGCGCCCCCTTGCAGGAGGGGCCGGTGCGCCTCGTCGGCGCGCCCTGCCCCGACACGCCTCGACTCCCCGGTCGCACCTTGCGCAAAGGATCGGCCGGAAATGACGCCAAGCGTCGTCGCGAAGCGGCGACCCACCCCGGGATAGACGACTTGCAGTCGTCCTCTTCCGCGAGCGCGACGGCAGGCAGGGTCGCGCTCTACAGACGACGCTCTCGCAACCCGCGCCGAACCCGCTTCTCCCGGCCGTAAGAGCGGCTTCCAGCCGCTTGACGAGCCGGCGTGGCGCCTTCCCGGACGGGTGGTCCTCTGGTCGCGGCTCCTGCCCTTCGCTATCCTTGCGGACCGTTAGCCCACTCTCGGAGTCCATCGTGTCCGACCGTCTGCGTATCACCTGGTACGGCGTCACCATCTTTTTGAGCTCGGCGTTCCTGCTGGTCCTGGAGATCCTTGCGGGCCGCCTGATCGCGCCGTACGTCGGGGTGTCGCTCTACACCTGGACCGCCATCATCGGTGTGATCCTTGCCGGGTTGTCGCTCGGCAACTGGCTCGGCGGGATCTGGGCCGACCGCGGCGGCAACGAGCTGGCGGCCGGTATCACGCTTGCCCTGGCCGGGTTCTTCAGCCTCGGCATCCTGTTTCTCCTGACGCTGGTCGCACCGCTGATCGAGGCCCGGGAGATGACCCTGCTGGGCGCGAGCTTCTTCTACGTCCTCGCGCTCTTCTTCATGCCGGCGGTATTGCTAGGCGTGGTGACGCCGCTTCTGACGACCTTGGCGCTGGGGTTGGACAGCCGCACCGGCCACATCGTCGGACGCATGCACGCACTCGCGGCGCTAGGCAGCATCTTGGGTACCTTCGTCACCGGCTACGTGCTGATTCAGTATCTGGGCACGCGCGGGATCATCATCGGCACGGCCCTCGGGCTCTTTCTGCTGGCACTGCCGTTCTTCAAAGGGCGCTCGCGCGTGGCGCCTGACCTCGTGCTTGTCTCGGCTGTCGCTCTGATCCTGGTGACGGACGCACGCAACGGCTTCTCTAATCCCTGCGATCGCGAGAGCAACTACTTCTGCATCAGGGTCGTCGACGACTCGGAAACCGCACCCTTCGGCGTCGCACGCAGCCTTGTCCTGGACCATCTGGTCCACGGGACCAACCACGACTCCGAGCCCGGCATGCTGATCTCGCCCTACGTGCAGTTGATGGACGAACTCGCACTCGAGCACTTCGGAGAAGAGAAGGCCGAGACGCTACGCTGGTTTTTCGCAGGCGGCGGCGCCTACACGCTGCCCCGCTCGGTTCGGACACGGACCCCGAACGCCGCCGTGACGGTCGCCGAGCTGGACCCGCTGGTCACCCGCACGGCCGAGGAGCAGCTGTTCCTCGACACCAAGGGGATGCGGGTTGTCCATGAGGACGCGCGGATCGTCCTGACGCGCGAGCCGACCGAGCGCTACGACGTCATCGTCTCCGATGCCTTCCACGACATCTCCATCCCCTACCACCTCGTGACCCTTGAATACGCTGAGCTTGTCAAGTCACGCCTGGCTCCGAACGGGATCTATCTGCTCAACGTCCTGGACGCCTTTCCGGATCCGCGCCTGGTCAAGAGCATGATGAAGACCTTGTCGGAATCATTCGAGCACGTCCATGTCTGGATGGACATGGTCCCGCCCGAGGCGGAGCGCATGACCTTCGTCATCTCCGCGAGCGATGCCCGCGATCCGCCCGAGACGCTCGTCGCCCGACGCGGATTCGATCATCGCTGGCTGCGGGCGACCGAGCCCATGATGCGAACGGGAACCGCCTTCGACGCGCTTCCGCTGTTGACCGACGACTATGTCCCCGTCGAGCGGTTGGTCTCGGAGTTCTATTTCGATGACCTAGGGCGTTGAACATGAATACCGCGGCGAGGTCGAGCGGAGGTTCGCGATCCCGGTCGGTTCGGTATTGAGCCGACACCGCGAGCAAGGTGGTTCAAACCGCGTCCCCGCTAAGGATTGTGGATGCACCAAATGTCGCGCTCACTCGAAAAATGGCATCTCGCTCTGGACGCGGTTTAGACTAGAGCAAATATTCGGACGGAGCGCGACGGGAGGGGCAGATGGCCCTGGCACGGGAAGATATCGAATTCATCAAGGCCCATCTGGGCGAATGGCTCGCCGAGCAGTCGTTCGCCAAGCCCCCGGCTGTCTACGAGATCGAGCTGCGCGAGCGCATGGTGCGCGTAGAGGAGGAGCTCAGGCACCAACGCGAGTTGATCCAGACCATTCTGGTGCAAATGGACAAGCGCTTCGATGCCGTTGATAGGCGCTTCGAGCAAATGCAGCTGAACATGGATCAGCGCTTCAACGCCGTCGACAAGCACTTCGAATCCATGGACAAACGCTTCGAATCCATGGACAAACGCTTCGAATCCATGGACAAACGCTTCGAATCCATGGACAAGCGCTTCGAAGAGCTGACCCGGCGGCTCGACCGCTTCATGTTCTGGTCTCTCGGCCTGACGATCAGCGTCGGCGCGTTGGTGGTCGCAGCCATTCGCCTGTGGCCTTAAACCGCGCCCGGCGCGGTATGCGATGTTTGTGGATGGAATCAAGCCGGCAGACTTGGCCACTGCTGGAGCCTGCGCGGTTTAAATGATTAAAAAGATTAAAATTCAAACCGCGCCTCACCGAGATCGAGGATTTCTCCCAAACCGAACGCAAAGCAAAAATGACGGAGGTCGCTCTGGACGCGGTTTAATCCGTGTGGCGTGACGCACAGAGTCGCGGAGCAGAGGCGCCGCGCGCACTGTATTAGCCCGACAAGGTCTCCATCCGAATCCGAGTGACCTCGCCCTGTACCGAGTCCAGCGCCTCGATCCGGGCGATCGCCTCGTTCATTTGCCGCTCGACGACGCGATGGGTCAGCATCACCAGCGGAACATGGGTCTGACCCTCTTCCGGCTCCTTCTGCTTGATCGCCTCGATACTGATGCCCTGCTCGCCCAGGATGCTCGCGATCCGGGCCATGACGCCGGGTTGATCGAGCGCCGAGAGGCGCAGGTAATAGGCGGTCTGCACCGCCTCCATCGGCATCACCGGTGTGTCGGCCAGCTCGTCGGGCTGGAATGCCAGATGCGGGACCCGGTTGTTGGGATCCGTCGTCAAGGCGCGTGTGACATCCACCAGATCCGCGACCACCGCCGAGGCCGTCGGCAGCGCGCCCGCCCCGGCGCCGTAATAGAGTGTCGGCCCGACCGCATCACCCTTCACCAGAACGGCGTTCATCACCCCGTCGACATTCGCAATAAGGCGGCGCTCGGGGATCAGCGTCGGGTGCACCCGCAGCTCGATCCCGCCTTCGCAGCGACGGGTGATGCCGAGGTGCTTGATGCGATAGCCGAGCTCCGCGGCGTAGGCGACATCCAACGCACCGACCCTCGAGATACCCTCGGTGAAACATCGTTCGAATTGGAGCGGAACGCCGAAGGCGAGCGAGCTCAAAATCGTCAGCTTGTGCGCGGCGTCAATGCCTTCGACGTCGAAGGTCGGATCCGCCTCCGCGTAGCCCAGCGCCTGGGCCTCGGCGAGGACATCGGCAAAATCCCGACCCTTGTCGCGCATCTCTGTCAGGATAAAGTTGCCGGTGCCGTTGATGATGCCGGCGATCCACTCGATGTGATTTGCCGCCAGACCTTCGCGCAAGGCTTTGATGATGGGAATCCCGCCCGCGACCGCCGCCTCGAAGCCCACCACGACGCCGCGCTCGCGCGCCGCGGCGAAGATCTCGTTGCCGTGGCGGGCGATCAGCGCCTTGTTGGCCGTGACCACGTGCTTGCCGTTCTCGATCGCCTTGAGCACCAGCTCGAGCGCGGGCGAATACCCGCCGATCAGCTCGACGACGATCCGGACTTCGGGGTCTTCGACCACGGCGAAGGCGTCGGTGCCGATCCGCCCGATGGCATCTAGGCCTTGAATACGCTCGGGATCATAGTCCCGCGCCGCTGCATGCGAGATCTCGATCCCGCGACCGGCGCGACGCGCGATCTCCGCGGCATTGCGCGACAAGACCGTTACGGTGCCGCCGCCGACCGTCCCCAAGCCCAGAAGTCCGACCTTCACCGGTTCCATTCATACACCCCTTGTTCGCAAATCGGTTCGCCGAAGCGGACGTCTATCTGTTCGAAAGCTCAGCTCCCGGCCCGCGACTCGCGGCGGAACATCTCTTTGATCCCGCGGATCGCCTGTCGAGTGCGATGCTCGTTCTCGATCAGCCCGAAACGCACGTGGCCGTCCCCGTATTCGCCGAAGCCGATCCCGGGCGAGACGGCGACCTTGGCCTCCTGCAGGAGCTTCTTGGAAAACTCGAGCGAGCCGAGCGACCGATAGGGCTCGGGAATGGGCGCCCAGACGAACATGGTCGCCTTCGGCGGCTCGATCGGCCAACCCGCGGCGTTCAGTCCGCTGCAGAGCACATCGCGCCGGCTCTCGTAGGTGTTGCTGATCTCGCGCACGCAATCCTGCGGTCCCTCCAAGGCGGCAATGGCCGCGACCTGGATCGGCGTGAAGGTCCCGTAGTCGAGATACGACTTGATACGCGCAAGCGCGGCGACCAGGGTCCGGTTGCCGCACATGAAGCCGACGCGCCAGCCCGGCATGTTGTAACTCTTGGACATCGAAAAGAACTCGACAGCGATATCCTTCGCCCCAGGCACCTGCAGGATCGAAGGGGCTCGGTAGCCGTCGAAGACGATATCGGCGTAGGCGATATCGTGGACCACCCAGATCCCGTGCTCGGAGGCGATGTCGATCACCTTCTGAAAGAATTCCAGCTCCACGCACTGCGTGGTCGGATTACCCGGAAAATTCAGCACCAGCATCTTGGGCTTCGGCCAAGAGTCCTGGATAGCGCGTTGCAGCTCCTCGAAGAAGTCCACATCCGGCGTCAGGCGCACATGACGCACGTCCGCGCCGGCGATGATGAATCCATAGGGATGGATCGGGTAGGCCGGATTCGGCACCAGGACCGAATCCCCGGCCCCCATGGTGGCAAGCGCCAAATGAGCGAGTCCTTCCTTCGAGCCGATGGTGACGATCGCCTCGCTGTCCGGGTCCAGATGGACATCGAAGCGATCGCGATACCAATGACAGATGGCGCGGCGCAGCCGCGGGATCCCGCGCGAGACCGAATAGCGATGTGTGTCCTTGCGGATCGACGCCTCGACCAGCTTGTCGACGATGTGCTGCGGGGTCGGCTGGTCGGGATTCCCCATTCCGAAGTCGATGATGTCCTCGCCGCGTGCTCGCGCCTCGGCCTTCAACTCGTTGACGATGTTGAAGACATAGGGCGGCAACCGCTTGATGCGGTGAAATTCGGGCTCGGGGGCGACCACTGAACAACCTCTTGACGCTGGGAGTGGGGAAAACGCTGAAGTCTACAGTCCCGCTCGCCAGATTCAAAGCCGACGCATCAGTACTTCACCGAGCACCCGTAGGGCCGAGTCACCGGGGTCGCGACCGGATTGCCGGCTGCAAGATCCGCCATGGCGAGACGCACGTAGTTGGTTGCACCCGGGATATCGGCCTGATCGGTCGTCGGCTTATCGTCGATGCCGCCCATGTACACCAATGTCCCTTCGGGATCGATCACATACAGATGCGGCGTGGTCTTGGCATCGTACGCGCGGCCCATGGCCCCGGAGGTATCGAGCAGGACCGCGGTCGGTGCGGCACCTCGATCGTCGCTGAGGTCATCGGCCTGCGCCGGACTGACATGACCCTGTTTGCCCGACGCCGAGGAGATCACCGACAGCCAGACGTAACCCGCATCCGTCGCCTCCTTCTGCAGTGCCTGCATATTGCCCGAGGCATAGTGCTTCACCACGTAAGGGCAATCGTGATTGGTCCATTCCAGGACGACCTTTTTGCCCGCAAGACCGCCAAGGGTCCAAGTCTCGCCGGCCGTGTCGACAACGCTGAAATCCGGGGCCGGAGCGCCGACCTTCGGGGCTGCGGCGGCAACGCTGAAGCTCAGCGCCGCCGCGAATGTGACAGCGCCCACGGCAAGGGTCTTCGGAAAAGCGTGCTTCATGGTTTTCTCCTTCTCTCTGGTGGGTGATCATTGATCCGTGATGCTTCGGCGATTTCTGTCGGCTTAAGGCCACCGAGACACGACGTCTTGGACTCGACTCATCCATCGCGCCCCGACGACCCCGGCGCCGAGGAGCCGATCGCGCGCAGCACCATGTCCTCGGTCAGGATCTGCGGCAGGACCTGCGGATCCCCGTCGGGCGGGTAGAAGACATAGAGCGGGACGCCGTTGCGACCGTGATCGGCGAGATAGGCGGTAATCGCAGGGTCGCGGTTGGTCCAATCGCCCTTCAAATACAGCACCCCGGCATCCGCAAAGCGCTGCGCAACCTCCACCGCGCTCAAGGCAACGCGTTCGTTGACCAGGCAGGTGATACACCAAGCGGCCGTCATGTTGACGAAAACAGGTCGGCGCGCGTCCCGCGCCGTGGCGAGACGCTCCGGCGAATAGGGCTCGCTCGCGAGTCCGCTCGCAGATTGTTCGCTCTCCGACAGCGTCGCAGACGCCAACCGATCTGTCTCCAACCCGAGATAAAGGGCGCCGACCAGCGACGCCGACGTTGCGGCAACAGCCCAGCGTCGCCGCGCCGAGGGCAAGCTGCGTGAGCGCTCGCGCAACCAGAGCCCGAAGGCCAACAACACCAGCCCGCCGAGCACCAGCGCGACCCCGCCCGATCCGGTCTGCACGCTCAGGACCCAAACCAGCCAGGCCGCAGCCGCAAACATCGGAAAGGCGAGCGCCTGCTTGAGGGTCTCCATCCAGGCCCCCGGCCTCGGCAGCAGACGAGCCAACCGCGGCACCAGCGACAACACGAGAAAGGGGAGCGCCAGGCCGAATCCCAAGGTCAGCATGATCGCCAACGCGAGCGGCCAACTCAGCGTGACGGCGTAGCCCAAGGCGGCTCCCATGAAGGGCGCGGTGCAGGGTGCAGCGACCAGGGCTGCCAAGGCGCCGGTTCCGAAGGCACCCGCGGTACCCGATCCCGTTTTAGCGCCACCCAGGCTCATCAGCCGGGCGCCGATCGTGACCGCGCCCGAAAGGCTCAGACCGATCACGAAGAAGACGTAGGCCATGAAAACGACGAACGGCGGATACTGGAGCTGAAAACCCCAACCGACGGCCGCCCCGCCGGCACGCAAGGCCAACAAGAGCGCCGCGAGCCCGGTGAAGAAGAGGAGCACTCCCGCGGTGTAGGCCACGCCGTGAACAGCGCGATCGCGCGCCGCGTCCGGGCTTTGCCCGGACAGGCCATTGATCAGATTCAAGGCCTTCATCGCCAAGATCGGAAAGACGCAGGGCATCAGGTTCAGGATGAGGCCGCCGAGGAATGCAAAGAGGAAGGCCAACGGCAACCCGATCGGGCGATCGCGAGCGGTGTCTTCGGCCAGCGGCCCGCGCACCGCGGCGACCTCGTAGGAGTGGACCTCCCCGCGCGCGTCCGCGACCACCAGGAGGCCCTCGGGCGCAGCTTGCTCGACAGCCGCGCCGGGCGATAGATCGATCCGCAGTACGTTCCCGACCTTTCGCCAGGGCTGCGCCGCGGCGTGCTCGATCAGGCCCCAAGCACCTGCGAAGAACCACACCCCCTCGATCGTCTCCGGCAGTTCCTGTGCCGGCACGACGAGACCGAGACGCTCGCCTGCAGCGCCGAGGACCGCACCCTCGATCCGCCCTTGCGGCAATCCCGCGCGGGCCGCGGCGAAGACCTCGGCCTGTGCAGGATCGATCGGGCCAGGTCCAACCGCGGCCCCGGTCGCTGCCCGGGTCACGGCAACAGTGGCGAGCGTCAAGTCGAGGCGGCCTGACTCCGGAACACAATGCTCCTCGCACACCAGCCAATCCACATCGGCGCGGATGCGCACGGGCTCGCCGATCGGCCAATCCGCCGGCACGGAAAGGGCAATCAGATGAACGGCGCGCTCGGAGTATCCGTAGTTGGCCAATGGACCGACCGGGATCAGCTCCGGTCTCGGCCAGCGCAGAGGACCGGCTTCGACACCCTCCGGCAGCGTCCAGTCGATGCGCGGCGGATCTCCCGAGTCGCCCGGATTGCGCCAGTAGGTGTGCCATCCCGGTCGGATCTCAAACACGAGGGCCAAGTCGAGCGTCTCTCCCGGCGCAATCTCGATTCGTTCCGCGACCAAGCGAGCCGTCACGTTTTCGGTTGTCACGGGGTTGGCCGAGACCAAGCTCGCCCAGACGAGCGATAACACGAGCAGAGCGAGGCTGATCCGAGAGACCCGGCAATGACCCGATTGGCGCCGAAGTTTGCTCGACCACGGCTCGGTGAACGCTTCCGTCATTACCGGCGCCGCCCTGCTCGCCGCTCCAATCTGAACGCCGTCATATCCTCGGTCAGCGCCGCGTATGGGATGCGATCGGCTCCGCCGAAGTGCGCGGACGCACGTGTCACCAAGTCGCCGATATCGGCCACCCGACCTTCCGCGTCGGGCTCCCCGAGAAGACGCTGGAGACCGATCAGCCCCCCGGACTGGATCTTGACCAGCAAACTGTGGGGCATCTGCGTCGGATCGTCCTCGATGTTCGAGGCGGCCAACGCGCACGCCTTGAGACCGGCGAAAACCTGCTCGCAACGGTCATGTGCAAGCTCGGAGTCGCAGTCGAATTCAGAGCCACCTCGGCGGACGACCTCGCGAGCATGCGGGCAGGCCGCCGTGGCCTTCATGAGTGGAGCGGCGAAGGGGCATTTCATCGCGGAAGAGTCTCCTCTCGATCGATCGCGTCATGAAGCCGAACGACGGCATCACCGAGCCGGATCATCCCGCTCGTGACCACCCGCGCGTTCGCTCCGGCATGGCCACGCATCGCGTTGTATCCGCCCGGACCCAGTGCTTCCTCCATACGCGAGCAGGGCGGACACGGACCCGTTCCTTCGAGCACCGCCGTCCCGATACGAAATCGTTGGCCTTTCAACGCCGTCAAGTTGACACCTGAGACGACAAGATTACGCCGTAGCACCGCGGGATCGATCGGATCCCGTCGCAAGAGCGCACCCAAGACCGCAAGGTGTTCGGCTTGCACGAGCGTGATCCCGCGAGAACCCGATCTCCCCGCGTAATGATCGCCCTCCAGGCCGCGCCCGGCCAACGCGGTCGCCGCTTCACAGGGGATGATATCCGCCCGCCGCCCCGGCCGCAGACCGATCCACACCACCTCGCCGAGATACGGAAATCGGGAAAGGAGATCAGAAAGAGAATTCATGCAACGCGCCCGTGGATTGAAACTCTGCTCGTCAAGGCAAGATCGGGGCAACGAGAAACAGGACAAGACGTGCATACGGCCCGAGGGATCCTTTCGGCCTCGGTGCCGTCCAACCGCGGACAGCCGTTGCGCTGACTGATAAGGTTGGCATTCGCGCTGTCTTCCGACCAAGAACAACCTCAACCAGACGTCATTCGCCATGCCCAGAATCTCTCTCCCGCTCCGCCTCGCCGCGGCCATCGTCGCGACCGCACTCACGATCGCGGGATGCAGCCGTGTCGGTATTGCATACAACACCGGCGACTTTCTCGTGACGGCCTACGCCAAGGACTACCTGGACCTGGAGCAAGCCCAGCTGCAGCGGTGGGAGCCCCTTCTGGAGGCCGAGCTGGCACGCCATCGCGCCGAAGAGCTGCCCTATCTGGCGGCCTATTTCGACGAAGCCCTCTCGGCAAGCGAGGCAGGGTTCGATGCAACCAACATGGGATGCCTGACCGAGGGATTTCGGGATCTGTACAAGCGCCAAGCGCGTTTCGCCGTGACCCTTGCCGCCCCGCTTCTGGCCGAGTTGACTCCGGCGCAGATCGAGCGCCTGGAACAGCGCTTCCGCAAAGAGGCCGCAGAGGATCGCGCAGAGGTTGCCGGGCGCAGCAGCACGCGCGAGAAGGAGAAACGCGCGCGTCGCTACGTTGAATCCATCGAGGACTGGACCGGCCCGCTGAGCGCCGAGCAGCAGGCGATCGTCGCGGAGGTGACCGGCCGCATGCCCGACACCCAGGCGAGCCTAGTCGAGTATCGCACCGGCAAACGAGAGCGCTTGATGGCGCTGATCCGAGCCAAGGCCTCCGAGCCCGAGATCGCGCGATTCCTCACGGATTGGCTCGTCGAATTCGACGATCTGCCAGCGGATCTCGAACAAGGCGGCCGCGTGCTGGGAGAGCGGATCGGCGAGCTCTTCGTCAGTCTCGGCAAGACCTTCGACGCCAGTCAACGCGATCGATTGAACAAGCGCTTACGTAATCTTCGGGATGATTTCATGAAGCTTCAGAAGCAACCGAAGATGGCGCAGCTGACCTGTTGAACCGCGTCCGGAGCATCATGCACCAGTTGCATGAGCTTCAAGCGCTTCCGGGACCAATAGGATTTCGAGTCGACGCGGTTCAAGAGTAAAAATTTTTTCACTTTCTAACCCGCGTCCAGCTCCAACCTATTGAATTAAAGAGCCGGAGGAGTTCACACCAAACGTCCTAAATGGCTCGAGACGCGGTTTAGCTTCAGAAGAGATCGTCCATCACCCGCGGCGCGGAGCGACGCACGGAGGTGTCCTTCTTCCGGGTCGGGCCCGCGATTCTGACCGGCTCGGGACCGAGAAGGGCATTGCTGAATTCCTCGTTCACCATCTCGAGGATACCGTTCCTGGCCTTGGTCTCGGTGCCGCGGTTCGGGTCGACCCGCACCTGTACCATGCCCGGCGGCGGATCGAGCTGTGCGATCGGGAGATTCTCCAGTGCATTGCCCATGAAATCGACCCACATGCCCAGCGCGGCCCGGCCGCCCTCCTCGCCCCGGCCGAGCTTCTCGAAATCATCGAAGCCCATCCAGGCGACCGTGGCGAAGTCGGCCTGATAGCCGGCAAACCAAGAATCGCGCACGTCGTTGGTCGTGCCCGTCTTGCCCACGATGTCCTCGCGCTTCAGCTTCTTGGCGCGTGTTCCCGTGCCGGCCTCGACGACCTCGCGCAGCAGCGAGGTGATCTGATAGGCGATCCGCGGGTCGATCACCTGCGGGGCCTTCGCGCCGGCCTGCGTGCCCTGCACCCGCGCCGAATCATCGCCGTAGCGGTACCAACAATCCGAGCAGGATCGCGGTGCGTTGGACTCGAAGAGAATCCGCCCGTCGCCGCTCTCGATCCGCTGGATGAAATAGGGCGTCACATGGAATCCGCCGTTGGCGAAAACGGCATAGCCTTCGGCCAGTTTCATCGGCGACATCTCGCCCGTCCCCAGCGCCATTGACAGACCCAGAGGCATGGCATCCAGGTCGAATCCGAAAGCCCGGATGTAGTTTTGAGCGTCCTCCAAGCCGACGCTCTGCAGCAGATTGATGGCCGCCAGGTTGCGCGAGAGCGCCAGGGCACGCCGCATCCGAATCGGCCCCAATTCTTTGCGATCCGAGTTACGCGGGTTCCAATCCTGGTCCCCGGTCAGCTTCACGGACTCGTCCTTGATCAGACTCGCCGGCGTCCAGCCCTCATGCAGTGCTGCAGCAAAGACGAAGGGCTTGAAGCTCGAGCCTGGCTGACGGCGCATATCGACGGCCCGGTTGAACTTGCTCACACTGAACGAATAACCCCCGACCAAGGCGCGCACCGCGCCGTCCTGCGGCGCGATCGAGACCAAGGCGCCGGCGACACTCGGCGTCTGACCAAGCTCCCAATCTCCCTCGCCATCCTTCGCGGCGCCATCGCGTTGGAGTCTCACCAGATCGCCGACCGCAAGCACGTCCGTTACCCGCCTCGGCCGGGGGCCGCGCCAATTCGCGTTGCGGAACTCCTGTGCCCAAGCCACCTGCTTGAGGCCCAGCTCGATGCGACGACCCGAGCCGATGTAGACCTCCGCCTCGCCGGTGGAGGCGCGCGTCACCAGTCCGGGCGTCAGGTCCGGGATCGTCGTGACGGTCTCGAGATAAGCGTCCATGTCGGCCTCCGTCGCACCCTCGAGGTCGATCTTGGCCTCGGCCCCGCGATAGCCGTGGCGGCGGTCGTAATCGCGCAAGGCTCGGCGCACCGCCTCCTGCGCGGCGCTCTGCAAACGCGAATCGATCGTCGTGGTGACCCGAAACCCCTGACTGAGAGCCTCCTCGCCGTAATGCTGGACAATGGTCTGGCGCGCCATCTCCGCGATGTAACCCGCGTCGAGATCCGGCTGACGTCGATGCAGTCGCGCCATATCGGGTGTCAAGACCGCGATCTCGTACTCCTCCTGATCGATCTGACCGAGCTCGAGCATGCGCGAGAGGATGTAGTTGCGTCGCTCGAGCGCCCGTTCGGGATTGGTGACGGGGTTGTTGCTGGAGGGCGCCTTCGGGATACCCGCCAACATCGCCGCCTCGGCGGGTGTGAGTTGGTCGAGCTCCTTGTTGTAGTAAAGCGCGGCGGCCGCCGAGATGCCGTAGGCGCGGTGCCCGAAAAAGATCTGATTCAGATAGAGATCGAGGATCTGATCCTTCGTCAGGGTCCGTTCGACCTGCAGCGTGAGCAAGATCTCGGCGAGCTTGCGTTGGAAGGTCTTTTCCGAGCTGAGCAGGAAGTTTCGGGTCACCTGCATGGTGATGGTGCTTCCGCCCTGAGCCTTGGTGCCGGTGGAGGCGAAGCTCAGCAAGGCGCGGCCCATGCCGATCGCATCGACCCCGCCGTGCTCGAAGAAGCGGGCATCCTCGGTGGCGAGAAAGGCGTTGACCACCAGCGGCGGGATGTCTTCGTAGGCCACCGGACGGCGGCGTTCGACGCCGAACTCCGCGATCAGACCACCGTCGCTGCTGAAGACGCGCAGCGGCTCCTCGAACTGGACCTGACGCAGACTCTCGACGCTCGGAAGCTCCGGTGCATGGACCGCTACGAAGACACCCGCCCCGAGCAGCCCCAGTGCGAGGAGTTGTAGGGGCGCGCCCAAGACGGCGAGAAAGCCGGTGAACCAACCGAAAACGGAGCGGCCGCGCCGTGATGAACCCCGATCACGGCGATGATTGATTCTTGCGGCACGCGCCGCCGACCCCTCGGATGTCGGACTCGGGCGAGGCGGCTGCGAGCGCGCGCCCGGCTCAAAGCCGAAATCCGCGTCGGAGCCGGCATCAGATCGGAAATCGGAACGAACCCGTTCGCGCTCCGTCGAACGTTTCTCGGGCGGCACACCCCCACCGGATCCCGGCGTCGAGCTATCGGACTTTCGGTTCAAGTACCCCTCCGCCCGCCCCGCCCGGTCGACGCGGATGTCTCCCGGGTGCAGCAAGTCTCTTCGTCATTTTTCTCGCGAGCGATTGTACACTAGGGCAGTCTGAGCCGGCCGCGCTCGATCGGGCGTCGAACGCGATCCGAACCTCAGGTCGTCGCCGGCGAAACCGACGGCAGCTTGGCGTCGAAACACTGGAGAGGGCTTGTCATGCGCGAATTGGATTCGTTCCCCTGCGATCTCCATCCCGGCTTGGGGGCGACGCGACACTGTCGGCACAAACCGCGTCTCTCATGAGATTTTTTCGACTCACAGCGTCCGCGGCTTGTCTGCTGATCGCCGCGCTCGAGGGTGTCGCGGCTGCTGACATCTCCGAGCCGGCCCTGGTCACCGCGGTCCCCGCGATGCGAGAGATCGCACTCGTAGGGTTTACCCGCGCCCTCGCCGAGGCACCCTTGGTCGCAGAGACGGACGGGCGGGTCCAAGCGCTCTTCGCCGATGTCGGCGACCGGATCGACGAGAGCGGGCGCTTCGCTCAACTGGACACCACGTTCTTGGAGCTCGATCTCGAGGAGGTCGGCGTCCAAGAGGAACGTCTGCGCTCGCAGATCGAATACGATCAACGCGAGGTCACCCGATTTCGGGAGCTGGTGCGCCAAAACAGCGCTTCGGCCTCCCAATTGGACACGCTCGAGCAATCGCTGCGCGACAACAGTCACGCCTTGAGGGCGCTGAATGTCAAACGGCGCATGCTCGAAGAGCGTTTGGCGCGCGCGACCATCTCGGCGCCGGTCGGTTGGTCGGTCACCGCACGCAGTATCGAGCTCGGACAATGGGTCCGCGGCGGCGAGACGGTCGGTCGCGCGGCGGATTTCTCGACCCTCTTGGTCCCCTTCGCCTTGACCCCGGAGCAATTCGCCGCCCTTGAGCAGACACGATCGGATCTCGCGTTAGAGATCCTCGACGTCGGCAACACTGCCGGCGATTCAACCCGGGCACGCATCTATCGCGTAAACCCCGGCTTCGATCCGGAAACCCGCAAGATTGCCGTGGAGCTGGCCTTGACCGAACCGTTGGAACCCGCGCGCGGCGGCCTTCGCATGCGTCTGCGCCTAAGCCTGCCCGAAGTCACGGGCGCCGTCAGTCTCCCGCCATCGGCGCTCGACTCCAGCTACGAGGAATCCTGGGTCATTCGAGAGAGCGGCGAGCGGATTTCGGCGCTCACTCTCGGCCCCGACGCGCTGAACCCGGACCTCATCCGTGTCAAGGCCACGGGGCTGAAGCCCGGCGATCGCGTTCGCGTGTTCGGGAGTCGCTGAACCGTGCGCGCCGTCGTTCGTTTCACCCTCCGCCAGCGGGTGCTCTTTAATCTGCTGTTCGTCTTCATGATCGTCGCCGGCGTCTTCGCGCTCGACGCCCTGCCGACCGAGCGCTATCCCGAGGTCAACTTCGGCAAGGTCGTCATCACAACGGTCTATCCGGGCGCCTCCCCCCGCGATGTGGAAGCCCTGGTCACGCGTGAGATCGAGCTGGCGCTCGACGGTCTGGAGCACGTCGAGTTCATCCGCGCCAACTCGGTGCGCGAGCGCTCGACCCTGGTCGTGAAGTTTCGCGACGATACCGATTACGGCGCTCTATACGACGAGCTGCGCTTTCGCGTGCTCAGCATCCTCGAGCGCCTTCCCCAAGGCGTCGACCCACCGCGCTTCGACCTGATTCGTACCTCGTTCTGGCTGCCTGTCGTCGCGGTCAACCTCGTCGGCGATCGCTCCAACCGCGCATTGTCACTGATCGCGAAGGAATTGCAGATTCGCATGGCCCAGATTCCGGGGGTCACCGAGGTGAAGCTCGACGGGGAGCAGCGTCGCGAGTTCCACATCTTTCTCGATCCCTGGAAGCTTAAGTCGCAGGGCGTGAGCCTGGATCAGGTCGCCGCGGCCCTGCAGGACGCCAACGTCACCCTCCCGGCCGGCGATTTCAGCGACGGCACCGGCGAATACGTGGTGCGCGTGGACGAGCGCTTCCGCACCCGCGACCAGGTGGTCACCACCGTGGTCCGACGCGACGCCGACGGCTCTTTCGTCACCGTTGACGACCTCATCTCGGACGCCGGCCTCGGGTATCGCACCCCGAGCGTCATCACCTCCGCAGACGGCAAGGACGGTGTCGCACTGCGGCTGCTCAAGGCCAAGGGCGGCAACGCCATGGAGATCTACGCCGCGGCCGAGACCATCATCGAGGAGATCGCGCCCCTGCTCGAGCGGGAAGGCATCGAGGTTGTCCTTACCCAAGACTCGACAACCTACATTAAGGAATCCATCCAAACCCTTGGCTGGAATATGATCGTCGGGGTCATGCTGGTTAGCCTGATCCTCTGGTACTTCATGGGGATACGCAACGCCGGCCTGGTCACCGTCGGGATTCCTTTTTCATTCATGGTCACCGCGGTCCTGATGCAGCTGACCGGCAACTCGCTCAACGAGATCACGCTCTTCAGCTTCGTTTTGGTGTCCGGGATCATCGTCGACGATGCCATCGTCGTCGTGGAGAACATCTACCGGCATGTTCAGGATGGCGAGCCGATCGAGCAGGCGATCATCGAGGGTACCGCCGAGGTCGCCTGGCCGGTGATCTCCGCGACCGCCACGACTGTCGCGGCGTTCCTGCCGATGCTGATCATGACCGGCTCCACGGGCGAGTTCTTCGCGCTCATCCCGAAGGCCGTAAGCTTCGCCATCTTGGCTTCGCTGTTCGAGTGCTTGTTGATCCTACCACTGCACTACCTTGATTTCGGACCACGACCGAACGCATCGGCAGCCGGCCGAGACAGCGTGCACAGCGAGCGGGAAAACCGCTTGATGCGTCTTCTCCGAGCCATGACCGATCGCCTGATCCGGGTCACGATGCGCTTTCGGGTGTTGAGCCTATCGGTGGTGCTCGTAGCCTTCCTCACGGCCATCGCCGTCCTCGGCGTCTCGATCGCCGGCATTGCGCCCCTGGTGCGTATTCAGTTCTTCCCGGACGACTACACCACCTACTATGCCTTCATCGAAGGCCCGCCCGAGACGCCGATCGAGCAGACTCACGAACGCGTAAAGGCGATCGCCCGCTTCATCATGGCCGACGGCCCCGGCTACGCACGCTCCGCCGCCGGCTTTGCCGGCTTCACCATCAGCGAGGATTACGAAGACGAGCTCGGACGCCATCTGGGCACGGTCATGGTCGCCTTGCCGAACAAGTCAGATCAGGCCTTCGACGACCCGCTGGGGCATCTCGACCGGATGCGCGAGCGCCTGATCGAGCAGTTTGCAGAGCCAGACGTCAAGATCCGCGTCCGAGCCGAGAAGGACGGTCCACCCACCGGAAAGGACGTCAACATCCAGATTGCCGGATCGAGCGAAACAGCCGTGCGGGGGATGAGTGCTGATCTATTGCAGCGCTTGCGGGACCATCCCGAATTCGGCCCCAACCTGATCGATCTTCAAGACGATCGCGGTATCCCCTCGCGGGTGTTTCGGCTTGCGGTCGACGAGTCACGCGCCCGCGAGCTCGACCTCACCGCGGGCGACGCCGCACGCATGGCCGCCTCGGTCCTGGACGGGCGCTACATCGGCAAATACCGTCTGAGCGACGAAGAGGTCGACCTCAAGCTCCGGGTCGACCCCGCCTATCTGGACGCGCCCGAAGCCGCGCTCGACATTCCGGTCCTCGAGCACCCCTCCGGGCCGGTCTTGCTGCGCGACATTGTCCAGCCTATCGCCGAGGTCCAGCCCGGCGAGCTCAAACGCTATCAACGCCAACGCAGCCTGACCGTCACCGCGAATATCCGCTCCGGCGCACCAATCTCCTCCGCCCAGGTCACGGCCTGGGTGCGTGCTCAATACCCGGAGCTACGCGCCCTTTACCCCGGGGCTACACTGATCTTCGGCGGCGAGTTCGAAGAAACCCAACGCTCCTTCGACAGCCTCGCCCAGGCGTTCGGCCTCGCCGTGCTGTTGATCTACCTGATCCTCGCAACCCAGTTCAAGTCCTACACCCAACCGCTGATCATCCTCTCGGCGGTCATGTTCTCGATCATCGGGATCGTCTTCGGCAAGGTCGTCACCCAGTCGCTGTTCACCATCAACAGCTTCATCGCCGTGGTCGGCGTCACCGGCGTGGTCGTCAACGACTCGCTCGTCCTCCTCGCCTTCGTCAACCAACGCTACCGAGATGGACTCGACCGCCACGCGGCCATCCGCGAGGGCGTACGCCTGCGTCTGCGACCCATCGTCCTCACCACCCTGACCACCACGTTGGGACTCATGCCGATGGCCCTCGGCATCCCCAGCTACTCCGTCATCTGGGGTTCGATGGCATCCACCTTCGTCACTGGCCTGGCAACTGCGACATTTCTCACGCTCTTTGTCGTCCCGGTCGCGTGGGATCTTTTGACCGAATGGGAAGAAAAACGAGACGCCAAACGGGCAACGCGCAGCAAAAACAGAGGCGATCGCTCGGAGTTGAATCACCCGAGCAATCGTTGACCGCGCTTTCCCACAACAGTGATCCGCTGTTGCCGGTCTCGAAAGCCAAATCCCACAGACCCACGGGCCAATCGCCCCGCCCTTTTTTCCTCTTGTCAACCCGCGATGGTCAGATTCCGGCATTTTTTGTCGGTTTTGTGAGCTGACCGAAATCTTCAATCCGCGCGACCGGCCATACTCAATGCGAGGTCAAGGATCGGTCATCGGCTTATGTGCTCCGCCGGCGAGCCTGCGCCCCTGAGTTCGGAGTCGATCTCACGGGGTCACCGCACGACGATCCCCTGTTCGGCGAAGACTCCATGGATGGCGATCTCCACCATTAGAGACCCCGCGGCAGTGCTCGTGGGATCGAGAACCGAGCCATCTATCATGTTCAGAGCAGCCCAAGAACCCGCAAGCCCGCTCGCCGGTCGCAAGGGCGGCTTCACCCTGATCGAGCTCATGATCACGGTCGCCATCATCAGCATCCTGGCCGCGGTGGCCTATCCGAGTTATCAGGAATATTTCCGCAGAGCCAATCGCACCGAAGCGCAGTCATTTTTGATGGACCTGGCGCAACGGCAACAGCAATTTCTAATGGACGCACGCAGATATGCCTCGTCGGTCGCTGATTTGAATTCGACGATCCCTGAGCATGTCGCCAAGTTCTACACGATCACGGAGCCTTTCACCATCGTGGTCAGTCCACCGGGCTTCACGATCACTGCGGCGCCGAAAGTCGGCACACAGCAAGTCGCGGATCTCGGCGGTGCGGTCCTGACGATCAATCAGGCCGGCGCCAAGACTCCGGCGGATGCCTGGTGAAGTATGAGCGCATTTGGAGAAACAGACATGCGCAAACGTCATACGGCCTTTTGTGGTCTGATCGCGGGCGCTCCTCCCCGGCAATGCGCTGGCTTCACGCTCCTTGAACTCATGATCGCGGTGACGATTCTGGTGATCCTCACGGGCATCGGGGTGCCCTCGTTTTCAAACTTCGTCGCCTCGCAACGCACCATCGCCGCGGCCGGTGATTTTCAGATGGCCCTGTGGCGCACCCGTTCGGAGGCGATCCGACTCAATCGCGATGTCACCCTGTCGCCAACGGATGCCGAAATCGGTTGGGAATCCGGCTGGGTGGCGAATGATCCGAGCGATGACGACCATGCCCTGATCCATGGCGATGCTTTGGATGGCGTGATGATAAGCGGTGGACCGGACAGCATCATCTATCGTGCCTCGGGGCGGCTGCGTGGCAGCAGTATCGCGGGGATCGAGTTTGCATCCAAGACGAGTCGCTCGGCGGATAAACGCTGTATCGGGGTCGATCTCAGCGGTCAGCCGACGCTCATGAGGACAGGTTGCCCGTAATGATCAACCGTCCGCTCCAAGGTTGTCGGCAATCCGGTTTCACGCTGATCGAGATCCTTGTGACCGCGGTGATCATTGCGTTCGGGTTGCTGAGCCTGGCTGGACTCCAGGCTAAGATGACGGCCACCCAGATGGAGTCATATCAACGCGCCCACGCCCTGGTACTGGTCGAGGACATGGCGGCACGTATCGCGACCCAGCGGCGCGCGGCCGAGGCCGGCGCCTATGCAACCACGGGGACGACCACCACCGTTGGAGACGGCGATGCCAATGATCCAAGCAATGACTGTAGCGACGAAGCAAACCTACCGGCACGGGATCTCTGCGAATGGAGCCAGGCGCTTAAGGGCGTGGGCACAACAGCCAATGACGGCCGCTTCCTCGGCGCCATGCTCGGAGCGCGCGGCTGTATCGATCGCATCAATGAGGATCCGGAAACCTTTCTGGTCACCGTGGCCTGGCAGGGACTCACCGAAACCGTCTCCCCGAGTTTGACCTGTGGAAGCGGCGAATACCCTGACGACACCATGCGTCGGGTTCTCGCGGTGCGGGTCACACTCGCGGACTTGGACTGAGGCGGCTAAACATGTTCAGCATCACCTCTCCTCACGTCGCGGCATTGCAACAGCCGATACCTCGACCGGCGCGCGCGCGCGGTTTCACCATCATTGAGCTGATGATCGCCATGACCATCGGGCTTTTCCTGCTCGGCGGCCTCGCGCTCGTGCTTTCCAACAACAGCCGAACTCGTTACGAGCTGCAGAAATCCATCGGCCAGATCCAGAATGCTCGCTATGCCCTGCAAACCCTCGCCGATGATCTGAGCAATACGGGCTTCTACGGCGAGGCCGGAATACCCAACACCTCCGGATGGTTACTTTTGTGTCTCGATCTACCTAACAACGGTTTGCCGCTAACCTGCCCGAACGAGGTCTGTATGAAGCTGGAACGGGCATTTCCGATCCAGGGTTCGGACGATATCGCAAACCGACCAAACGGCTGCAGTGCAATGGATGACGTCCGCACGGGCAACGATGTTGTCGTTGTGCGCCGTGCCAGTACCTGCGACATTGACGAGGACCAGTGCGATGCCTTTCAGGACGGTGCCCTGCACATCCAACAGCCGGCCTGTATCGCAGGTGCGCAGCCCATCGTTGCAACCTCTACAGCTGCCTTCGCAGGCGGCATGACTCGGGTCTGCGACCCGAACGTCTTGGCACCCATCTACCGACTGCTCAATCACGTCTATTATGTAGCGCGCAACAATCGCCCCAACGACGGCATCCCCACTCTGAAGCGCGCTGAATTAGCTGCGGACGGCTACATTATCACACCAATCGCCGAAGGGATCGAACACCTGCAAATTGAATACGGCGTCGATGCCGATGAGAATGGCGATCCCGATCTGTACAGCCAGGCTGGCACGCTGCATTGGGATGATTGGCGTAACGTCGTCGCGGTTCGAATCCATCTCATTGCACGCAATGTACTGCCCACCGACGGCTATGAGGATGAGCGGACCTATCGACTCGGGAGCGAGGGCGAGTTTGGCCCATTCCAGGACAGCTTCAAGCGCCAAGCCTACAGTAAGACCGTGCGATTGAACAATATCGCCGGTCCTCGGGAGACCAACTGATGGACGGCCATCGAGGCATCAATTCTCGCCACAGCGGCGCGGTGCTCATCATCGCCCTCATTATGCTATTGGTAACCACCTTGATCGGCATCTCGGTCTTCGAGATGGGCAGCAATAATCTAGTCGTGGTTGCAAATCTGGAGAGTCGTGAGCAAACCAGAAAGGCCGCGGAAGACACCTTGGAAGTCGCGATCGAGAATCTCGCCCTGTTGATCGAAAGCCTCGCGCCAGATAGTCCAAAGGCCGTCTTTTTCTGTGAAGGTCATAAGAATCACCAGTGCCATGACATCGACGGAGACGGTCTGCTCGATATCGAGGTGTCACTCACGGATCCGCAGCCGAGTTGCATGTTGGTGACACCGACACGTAACGATGAGCTCGACGTGACCGACATCAATGATCAAGGCTGCTTCATCGGCACTCAACAAGGAGGCGCGGTCGACGGCGCCGGCGCCACTGGTCAGTCGATGTGCTCCGCATCGGTATGGGATCTCAGGGCCGTTGCCGTTGACGTCATGACGCAAGCCGAAGCACGGGTGAGACAGGGCGTCAGCGTTCGGGTGTCGAACAACGACGTCGCGACCGAGTGCCCGTAACAGATGAACAGGAGAACTCACATGTTCACATTCGTAAGGAGCCATCAAGCGATCGGCCTTACGGCCGGCCTGCTCCTGATCTGTCTCTCGACCCGGGCGGAGGACATCGATATCTTCGTGGGCGGAACAGGCACGGAAACGACGACGCCGAATATCCTGTTCGTGCTCGACAACTCGGCAAACTGGAGTCGTAATGCTCAGCACTGGCTGCCCAAAGGGGTGGTCCAGGGGCAAGCCGAGGTGCGCGCGATCCGAAATGCGCTAACGGGTTTGACCAACAAGGTGAACGTCGGCGTGATGATGTTTGCAACGCAGGAGCCCAATGTCGATGCCGGTTATGTCCGACATGCCATCAAGCCATTAAACGCAACGAATCAGGCCGTCCTGAACGCAAAGTTTGATCGGATCTACAACAATATTAACGAACCTGCTGAAAAGCGTCCGGCGCAACCGAAATATGGCTATCTGATGCAGGATGTCTACCAGTATCTCATCGGAGGAAACGCAGTCAATAATGGTGCTGGAACACCAAGTCTAGCAGACTCCGCGGGCTACCAGACGAATTACTCAAGATTCGCGTCGCCATTGACCAGTGATAATCTTTGCGCCGACACCTATGTGATCTTTATCGCCAACGCGGTTCAAACCGGTGTAACAAACGACGATCTTGAAAATTCAAGCGCGCTTGGATCGCTCGTGACCGCCGCGGGCGGCACCCCGGATGGACTGGCGCCCAGCGGCACCGGACCCATTCCGATTCCTGAATTCATAATCGACAGCCGCGGTGAAAACGTCGCCCTAGGATACACTGACACCTGTTACAAGAAACAGACCGATTGCACGGCAGCCGAAAATACTGAAGGCGGCGCCTGCCGGGAAGCTGGTTATTCCCAGTGTCTATGCGGCTCTAACGTTAAGACGCCTCATACATGCAGCAAGAGCAACGAAGATAATTATGATTTAATAGGAAAAATCACCACGGATACGGCTATTCCAACCGGCGATTTCGACAGCCGGATTGGGGCGGCCTGGAATCTTGACGATTGGGCCAAGTTTATGTTCGTGCATGGCGTGCCGATTCCGGGCGCCACCACGGATGATCCGCGGGGGCGCGTGATCACATATACGATCGATGTCTTCAACGCCCAGCAAAGCAAGGAGCATACCGGCCTCCTCTTAAGCACGGCGAAAGTCGGCGGTGGTGGCTATTTTATGGCAAAGAGTCAGGAGGCGCTTGAGGATGCGATCGGGACTATCATCTCAGAGATCATCTCAGTGAATTCGACTTTCGCGTCCGCATCATTGCCGATCAGCGCGACCAACCGTGCGCAAAACGAGAATCAGGTCTTCATCGGGATGTTTCGCCCTGAGCCACTCGCGCGTCCGCGCTGGTTCGGCAACCTAAAGCGCTATCAATTGGCTCATTTCGACGACCGGATTGACCTTGCCGATGCCGAAGGCAGACGAGCCGTCAACAACCTGAGTGGTTTCGTTGCCGAGTGCGCAGCGAGTTATTGGACGACGGACTCGGAGGATTACTGGGCCTTATTGGGTATTGTTCCTGAACCCATGAGTCAGTGCCTGGGCACGGCCGAACCCTACTCGGACAAGCCGGACGGACCTTTCGTCGAGAAGGGCGGCGCCGGTCAGGTCTTGCGCCGTTCAACGATCGCGAATCGCCATGTTTATACACGATCTGGCAATGCACTGGTTGCATTCAATACGTCGAATACCAGTTTAGACTCCGAGCTCGTGGACTACACGCGCGGCATGGATATTGACCACATCATTAAGGACAATACCCTGACTGATCCGCGACCCACCATCCACGGCGACATCGTACACTCGCGCCCTTTGCCGGTGAATTATGGCTCTTACCATGGCGTAACCGTCTTCTATGGCGCGAATGACGGAACTCTACGAGCGGTCAATGCGACCAACGGTGCCGAGCGGTGGTCGTTTATCGCGCCGGAGCATTTCGATAAATTGACGCGACTTCGTGCCAATGAGCCACTGGTGGCCTACCCGAATCAGGATCAGGCCGCGAATCCGCTTCCGAAGGACTATTTCTTTGATGGCTCGATCGGTCAGGTCGTGCGCTATGGCTTGGACAATCAAGCCTCTGCGGTGTGGATCTTTCCGACAATGCGGCGAGGCGGACGTCTGGTCTATGCCTTAGATGTCACGTCGCCGGACAATCCCACGCTCAAGTGGTACGTCGGATGCCCGAACCTGACGAACGATACGAGTTGTTCGAGCGGGTTTACCGACATCGGCCAGACCTGGTCCATTCCGAACGCCGGCTATGTCGCGGGCTATTTGAGCGGTGCGGATCCGGTGCTGGTGATGGGCGGAGGCTATGACGCCTGCGAGGACACGGACTCGGCCACACCAAGCTGCGGGAGCAGCAAGGGCCGGACGATCTACGTTCTTAGCGCGGCAACCGGCGCGATCATCCGAACCTTCGCGACGGATCGCCCCGTCACTGCAGACGTCAGCCTAGTGGATCTGGATTATGACGGCACGATGGACCTGGCCTATGCCACTGATACCGGAGGAAATCTCTACCGCATCAGCTTTATCGATTCGGCCAACGACGACGCACCGCTCTCGCCCGAATCCTGGTCGATGCTCAAGATCGCAACAACTCAGGGTGGCGGGCGTAAGTTCCTCTACGGACCGGCGGTCATGCCCTACAAGGGCTACGTCTACCTCGCGCTCGGCTCCGGCAATCGGGAACGGCCGCTGGAGACGAACTATCCTTATACCTCCAGCATCCAGGATCGCTTCTATGTCTTCCTCGACAGGCCGCACGAAGATCCGACGACGGCAGAAACCCATCCGATCGATCTCGACGACACCACAATGCTGCTCGACTACAGCACCAACACGACATGCGCGGACGAAATCCTGACGCCCGAGTCGCAGCATCGGGGCTGGTTCATGGATCTGCAGAATCGCGGCGAGCAGACCGTGACCAACGCGCTTATCGTCGCCGGCATGGCGACCTTCAGTACCTCCCGTCCCGGCGGATCTGGGGTCGGGATCTGCTCACGACCGATCGGGATCGCTTCGGGCTATTGGGTGAACCTGTTCAACGGCTCGGGTGCGATCGGTGTTGCCGAGACCTGCGGCGGACGGAGATCCAGCGATCTTGCCGGCGGCGGTTTGCCACCCGCGCCCGTGCTCGCGACCGTGCCGGTGGATGGCAAGCCCACCACCGTTGTCATCGGCGCACCGCCTCGCGACGGCTCGACCGGCACGCCGATCAGCCCGCAAGAAATCAGGCCGGCCATCGCGAACAAACGCGGCCGCGTCTTTTGGAGCAGCGGTACGGATCGTTGAGGACGTCTACACTTTTAAACGTGACTGATGATCGGGCGTTTCAAACCGCGTGGACGTCGAGAGTCGGAGTGAACCGATTTGGACTCAATCAAGAGGGAGCCGCTCACTCTGCACGCGGTTTAACCGCCCGATTTCGGCCAAAAGGCATCCAAAGCCGCAAGGGTCTCCGACAACCGCTCCCAGTGCGGCAGGCCCATGTTCGGCGCCAAACGCTGGCGTGACCAATTCGGGTGACGGGCGATGAAGTCGTCAAGTCGCTCGAAATCGACGTAGGGGTCGCGATCGGCGATCGCCAGCACGGGCAGGTCCGTGAGCTTAGCGTAGAGTCGGTCGCCCGCTTCCGGCGTAAAGAGTTGCATTGAGAGGAAGACCAGTGGGGCGTGTCGCGCTCCCGGCTGATGTGATGTGGCGTAGGCGTAGTCGAGGATCTCTTGTGGCGGCTCGCCGACGAAGGACTGTCCGAGGTAGTACCGGATGCTGCGCTTGGATGCGACGAGATCGAAGAGGAGTTGACTCAGTCCGGGAGTCTTGAGGATCGGATGGACGATCCGACCGAAACCAGGCCCCGGCGGGACGCGTTGACTGAATCCGGTCGGTGCGATGAGCGCCAGGGAGGCGACCGTCCCGGGCTTGTTGCCGATCGCACGTGCCGCGAACTCCCCGCTGAGCGACAGCGCAACCATGTCCGCGGGCTGCCCGACGACCTGCTCCAGGAACCGGGCGAGGACGTCTGCGAAGAGCTTTGGCGTATAGCCCGCCGGGCGACGCTCCGAGTGGCCGAATCCAGGTAGATCCAGGCTGTAGACGGGACGTTTGGAGCGGTAGTGCTCGAACAGCGGCTTGACCTCGAAGCTACTCGGCGCGGCGTTGACGCTATGCACCAGCACCAGTGGCCGCCCCCTGGCCGAGGTGTCGGCGTAATAGGCGATCCGCCAGCCGTTTGCGCTCGTGAACTGCGAACGCGGTGCATCGACCGCCTCGCCGAGAGGAATCCCCCGCCCCTTTCGACCGGCGCTTCTCTTGGTTGTAGTCGTGGTCTCTCCGGTCATGGTCAAGTCTTCCGCCTCTGAATTGTCGATGAGTTTCGGCCGTTGTCTGACGGGCAGCTCGGCAGGAGCCAATCCTGGGCCGGTCTAAATCCGGATATTTCGTACGATTATACGCCGACGCGTCGGAGGAGCGACGATGTCGAAACCATTGTCGGATCCACCGTGACGGGAAGCGTCCGTATGCCGGACGAGCACCTCCACGGATCACAGTCCCCAGGGTTCGGGCTTCAGCCCGACGCCACCGGCAAAGGTTGGCTGCGTGCCCTCGGACTTGAGTCCGACCCGCAGGGCGCCGGGATGCGCTAGCATGCGCGGAATGCCCCGATGACCTGTTCACGAGCGACGATGACGACCGACAACACACCTGCCTTCAGCGACCGTTACATCTCTTTTCTCGGACTCGACTGCGACGCCAGGGCGCAGCGTTTCGTCGCCGGGCTCCGCGACCTGATGCTCGACCCCGACCGACGGGATCCCTTCTGGACCTACCTCGCGGCCAAGCTCGACGGCGAGAAGGGGC
Source organism: Thiocapsa bogorovii (assembly GCF_021228795.1). Taxonomy (NCBI): domain Bacteria; kingdom Pseudomonadati; phylum Pseudomonadota; class Gammaproteobacteria; order Chromatiales; family Chromatiaceae; genus Thiocapsa; species Thiocapsa bogorovii. Next base: position 5,249,106 of record NZ_CP089309.1, on the reverse strand, counting down.
CGGCGCACGACGAGCTCTATCACATCCACTGTCATCTCAACGATATCCGCGACCTGCTGGATCGCCTCGAGGCACCCGAGCTGATCGCCGAGCTCGACGTCCTCGAGACGGAGTGTTGTTGAACCGCGTCCCGTGCCCCCGGTGTGGGTCGGGGTGGGTCTCAAAAGCTCGCATTCTCCCGCGACATCGGCGCGGACGCGGTTCAAGATAACGAGTCCAAGACAGATTCTTTAGCATGTAAACGGCTTGAGTCATGTTCGACCCTGGCGAAGACGTGGTTCATGGAGTTCTCAACACCCTGAAACGCGCCCTGCCGAGGTTGTTTGTCGCACGCCGGCAAACCCAAATTCCGAACCCGCCATGCCCTATCGGGCGCGTTTCAGCCGGGTATACTTGGCGGGATCCGATCCTTCCCGCCAGGTAGCTTCCCATGCCCCAGTACCGCTCACGCACCACCACCCATGGCCGCAATATGGCCGGCGCTCGCGCGCTCTGGCGCGCCACCGGCATGACGGATGGAGATTTCGACAAACCGATCATCGCGGTCGTCAATTCCTTCACCCAGTTCGTCCCCGGCCACGTGCATCTGAAGGATATGGGCCAGCTCGTCGCGCGCGAGATCGAAGCCGCCGGCGGCGTGGCAAAGGAGTTCAACACCATCGCGGTCGACGACGGCATCGCAATGGGGCACGGCGGCATGCTCTATTCCCTGCCCTCGCGCGAGGTGATCGCAGACTCGGTCGAGTACATGGCCAATGCCCACTGCGCGGATGCCCTGGTCTGCATCTCCAACTGCGACAAGATCACGCCCGGCATGCTCATGGCCGCGCTGCGCCTGAATATCCCGGCGGTCTTCGTCTCGGGCGGGCCGATGGAGGCCGGCAAGGTGATTCGCAAAGGCGAAGAGCTGCATCTGGACCTAGTCGACGCCATGGTCGCCGCGGGTGACGAGACCCAAAGCGACGCATCGGTCGCCGAGCTCGAGCGCTCCGCCTGTCCGACCTGCGGATCCTGCTCCGGCATGTTCACCGCAAACTCCATGAACTGCCTGACCGAGGCGCTCGGGCTCAGCCTGCCCGGCAACGGATCGCTGCTCGCCACCCATGCCGCGCGCAAGGATCTCTTCCTGGAGGCCGGCCGGCTGATCGTCTCGCTCGCACGCCGCTGGTACGAGCAGGACGACGCCAGCGCACTGCCCCGCTCGATCGCGACCTTCGAGGCGTTCGAGAACGCCATGAGCTTGGACATCGCGATGGGCGGATCCACCAACACGGTGCTGCATCTGCTCGCGGCGGCCTACGAGGGCGGCGTGCCCTTCAGTATGGAGGACATCGATCGGCTGAGCCGCCGCGTGCCCAACCTCTGTAAGGTCGCGCCCTCGACCCAGAAATATCATATGGAAGACGTCCATCGGGCCGGCGGCGTGATCGGCATCCTGGCCGAGCTGGACCGCGCGGGGCTCATCCATCGCGATCTAGCGACCGTTCACAGCGCTTCGCTCGGCGAGGCGCTCGCGCGCTGGGACGTGCGCTACACGGAGGATGAAGAGGCGCGTCGGCGCTATCTGGCTGCGCCGGGCGGCATCCCGACCCAGGTGGCCTTCAGCCAGGCCCAGCTCTGGCCGGATCTGGACCTGGATCGGGCCGAGGGCTGTATCCGTGATCTCGAGCACGCCTACAGCCGCGACGGCGGCCTGGCGGTACTCTTCGGCAATCTGGCCGAAGAGGGCTGTATCGTGAAGACCGCCGGCGTCGACCCCAGCATGTTCGAGACAGACGCGATCGAGAAGGACGAGCTGCGCTATACGACCAGCGTGCCGACCTCGGTGCTCCGTGCCTTCGTGGGGCCGGCCCGCGTCTTCGAGAGTCAGGAAGACGCCGTGACCGCCATCCTCACCGATCAGGTCAAGACGGGCGACGTGGTCGTCATCCGCTACGAAGGGCCCAAGGGTGGACCCGGGATGCAGGAGATGCTCTATCCGACCAGCTATCTCAAATCCAAAGGGCTCGGGAAACATTGCGCGCTCATCACGGACGGGCGATTCTCCGGCGGGACCTCGGGGCTGTCGATCGGCCACGTCTCGCCCGAGGCTGCAGAGGGCGGCTTGATCGCGCTCGTGGAGGACGGCGACAGAATCGAAATCGAGATCGCGAGCCGGCGCATCCACCTCGCCGTGGACGATCAAACCCTCGCCGCCCGCCGGGCCGCCATGGAGGCACGGGGTGCTGCAGCCTGGAAGCCGCTCGACCGGCATCGTCAGGTCTCGACGGCGCTCAAGGCCTACGCCTTATTGACGACCAGCGCGGCTCACGGGGCCGTCCGGGATTTGTCGCGGCTCGGATGACCTAAACCGCGCCCGGCACGGTATGCGATCTGTTTGGATCGGATCGGCGCCGGCAGACTTGACGACCGTTGGAGCCGGCGCGGTTTAGAGAAAGGACTCGAGCAAAAGGGCCATCACGCCTCCGAGCAGGATGCCCATCATCCTAAAACCGGCGGTTGAACGGCCCCTGGAGTGCGATCTGAAGTTCTTTCTTTGTGGTCAGCTCTGCTTCTCCGGACGCATCCCGGAATGGAGTCAGGGGTCGGCGAACCTCACGGAAGGATCCGGCGGGAATTGCGTCCAGACCCTGGCGGGCAGTGCGAGTCGCCTGGCGGAATTAAAGGCTTATGCTGACCATCATCGAAATCGGCGCCATCATCGCGTTCGCCATATCAGGCCTCATCGAGGCCGCGCGGCGGCGGATGGATATCGTCGGGGTCTTCACGGTCGCCTTCGTCACCGCGTTCGGCGGCGGAACGCTCCGTGACGTCCTCCTCGAGCGCCGGCCGCTCTTCTGGGTACAGCATCAGGAGTATGTGTGGCTGGTCTTGGGGCTGACCGTGATCGGCTCGCCCTTGCTCGGCTTGATGCGGCATCGCTGGGCGGATCGGCTCATGAACCTCACGGACGCCCTTGGGCTGGGGCTGTTTGCGGTCTCGGGGGCTGCGCTGGCGATGGCTGCGGAGATGCCGCTCATCGTCGTCGTCATGATGGGTGTCGTGACGGGCGTCTTCGGCGGGGTGTTGCGGGACGTGCTCTGCAACGAGATCCCCGTCGTGTTCCAGGATCATCGCCCCTATGCCCTATGCGCCTTCGTCGGCTGCTGGATCTTCATCGGTTTCGACGCGGTTGGCGCAGAGCCTTGGCTGGCGCTGATCGCCGGCGCCGTCACCACGACCGGGCTGCGCCTCTTGGCACTGAGCATGGATTGGCGAATCCCGCCCTGGCCTCGCAACATGGAGGATTGAAGCGGGATGCCCACGATCGGGCCGGGTGCACCTGTTGATTCGGCCTCGGCGTCGAGCTTGGGCAGGTCGGCCGTGATCAGCCCGGTTCGCGCCTGAACCATCGCGTGTGTCGAGCGGTTCTCGAACGGGCCTACGGCCGCACGACTCCGTATCCTGGTTTGATCGCCGGACCGTCGACAGCATCCCGGAAATGCGAACAGATCACAGGCCGATGACCGCGCTCCGCCGGCTCATCCCGATCGGGTTTTTGGCCGCGCTTCCGCCGCTGTTTTGGGCCGGCAATTTCGTGATGGCCAGAGCCCTGCGCGCTGACATCCCTCCGATCGCCCTGTCCTTTTGGCGCTGGACAATCGCGCTGCTCGTTCTGCTGCCGTTCGCGTACTCCGGTCTTTGGCGACAGCGTGCTCTGCTGCGTCGCCATTGGGCCGTGCTGACGCTATTCGCCCTGCTGGGGGTCACGGGCTACAACACCTTTGCCTACTTGGGCCTTCAGCACACCACGGCAACGAACGGCGTGCTGCTCACCTCGGTGACGCCGGTGGTGATCATCGGGTTGTCCGTCGTGCTCTTCCGCGCCCCGCTGCGGATCACACAGGTCATCGGAGTCCTGCTTTCGCTTGCCGGGGTGGTCGTCATCGCGATCGAAGGTCGGTTCAGGCTGTTCGGTGAAATGCAGCTCAACCGCGGCGATCTATGGATCCTTGCCGCAAGCCTGGACTGGGCGCTCTATTCGGTCTTCCTGCGCTGGCGTCCCACGGCGTTGGACCCCAAAACCTTTCTCGCCGCGATCATCGCCATCGGCCTTCTCCCGTTGTCGGGACTCTATAGCTGGGATCTCGCCTTGGGGCATCGTTTCGAGCCGAACGCGACCAACCTCGCCGCGATCGGATACGTGGCCGTGTTTCCGTCGGTGCTTGCCTACGTGTTCTGGAACCGCGCCGTGACGGAGATGGGGCCGAACCGCACCGGGCAGTACATGCACCTGATCCCGGTTTTCGGCGCCGGACTTGCTGTCTTGCTGCTCGGGGAGCGCCTACATGCCTACCATCTGATCGGCGGACTGATGGTCGGCGCGGGCATCGCTCTAGCCAACGGCATCCGATGGCGGAAGTCGGGCGGACGGGCGGATCGGCACCTCCGTTAGCGCCCGCCCCGAAGGCTCTCCACCGGCCCGGTCCCTCAGCAGGTCTTGCAGCTTTCCACCGGCAACCCTCGGCGCACCCAGCCGGGACCGGCCTTACTGCCCGCCATGCCCTCGGCGACATGCAAGACATTGGTAAACCCGAGCTTTTCGAGCGCGTCTCGAGTGTAGCCGGTCCGGTTTCCGGTGCGGCAAATGAGTACGATGGGGGCGTTCCTATCACCATCGACGGCCTTCAGAACGTCCTGCACGAAGGTCGGCGCGGTCATGTCGATCGTGAGCGCACCTTCCGCAACCCCGGTCTGTCGCCATTCAGCCGGGGTGCGGATGTCGATGAATGTGATCTCGCCGGCGCGGGCCTTCTCCATCGCCTCGGTGGCGGTCAGGGTCGAGTCGGCTTGCGCCACGCAGCCGATCAGAGAAAGCGCCGCAAGCGCGACGACTGCGTTGTGGCGGATGGATCGAAGAACGGACATGGTTACAGGCTCCTTAATCAAAACGACTCTCGTTGGATGGCGTCGGAGATCGGGTCCCGTGCCGTCAATCCAAGTCGCAATCGTGCACTGCCTCCCGAAGACAGATGTCGTTGGAATGAAACGGATGACAGTCTTGGCCTTGGCGGTCCGTTGACGAGGGGGTCGACCGCCGCAACTTACTCGTCGACGATGCTGATACTCCCCGGCCGATCCGCGCTCTGATGATGGAAGTCCTCATGCACACCCTAAAGTCCCCGTCCTCCCCGGCCCTGGCCGACGTCAACGCCGACACGACTCAGCGCGTGGTGATCAAAACGACGTCGATGCCCTGGGAGCCCAGCCCAAGCGGCACCGTCTCGCGGAAGCCGCTGTACCGAGAGGGGGGCGAGTCGGGCCCCGTGACCAGCCTGGTGCGCTATGCTCCGGGAGGGGCCTTTCCTGAGCACGCCCATCCGGAGGGCGAGGAGATCCTGGTGCTGGATGGGGTCTTCTCCGACGAGCGCGGCGACTACCCGGCCGGGACCTTCCTGATGAATCCCCACGGCAGTCGACATTCACCGCGTTCGCAGACCGGGTGTACCCTGTTCGTGCGTCTGCGTCAGTACCCGGGGATGGATCGGCCGCGTCTGGTCGAGAACACGACCGCGAGGGACAGTTGGCGACCCGGACTCGTAGACGGGCTCGAGGTACGACCCCTGTATTCGCAGGGCGGTTATCCGCAGAGCGTCGCGCTGGTGCGGTGGGCACCCGGGACGCACTTCCAGCGCCACACGCATTGGGGCGGCGAGGAGATCCTGGTACTCGAGGGCGAATTTGCCGACGAGCATGGACGCTATCCGCAAGGGACCTGGATCCGCAGTCCGCACATGAGCCAACACACCCCCTTCTCGGACGTAGGGTGCCTGATTTACGTGCGCGTCGGCGGGCTATGACACGAGGCTGATCGGGCCCGCAAACGGGCTCAGCTCCGAGCCGTCAGAGCACGCGCGTGATAGGCCAAATGCTCCCCGATGAAGGTGGCGATAAAGTGATAGCTGTGGTCATAGTCGGGCTGCATCCTCAGGATCAGCGGGATGCCGCGCTCCTTGCACGCTTGCGACAAGGCCTCGGGTCTGAGCTGGCCTTCGATGAGAAACTCGTCGTCGGTCCCCTGGTCGATGAACAAGGGTAAGGACTCGGCACCCGCGCGGATCAGCTCGGTGGCGTCCCAGTCCTTCCAGCTCGGCGTATCCTCGCCCAAATAGGCGGCGAAGCAGCCTCGACCCCAGGCGGATTCGACCGGGTTACAGATGGGCGCGAATGCGGAAACCGAGCGGTAGAGTCCGGGGTTCTTCAGTGCGCTGATCAAGGCGCCGTGCCCGCCCATGGAATGCCCGGTGATGGAGCGCCGTCCGGGGATGAGCGGCAGCTCGCGCTCCACCAAGGTCGGCAGCTCCAGATTCACGTAGTCGAACATCCGATAGTGCGCCGCCCAGGGCTCACGCGCCGCGTTGATGTAAAAGCCGGCTCCCTGCCCGAGATCGTAACGGTCCGGCGCATCGGCCACCTGCTCGCCGCGCGGGCTGGTGTCCGGCATCACGAGCGCAAGGCCCAGCTCGGCGGCATAGCGCTGAGCGCCGGCCTTGACCCGGACGTTGTCGTCGGTGCAGGTCAGCCCGGAGAGAAAATAGACCGCCGGAACCGGCGCGGCCTCGGCCTGAGGCGGCAGGTAGACCGAGAAGGTCATGCGGCAATTGCAGGCGGCGGAGTCGTGGGTATAGCGCTCCAGCCAGCCGCCGAATTCGCGAATGTGTTCGATGCGTTCCATCGTGACCTCCTTAAACCGCGCCCAGCGCGGTATGCGATGTTCTTGGACGGGATCGGCCCTGGCAGATTTGACGCCCGCTGGAGACGGCGCGGTTTGAGAAACTAAAAAATAAACCATCTTGAACCATTTTAAACCGCGTCCCCGTCAAGGGCCGTTGACGCATCAAACGTTGAGTTCACTCGAAAGTGAGCATCTCGCTCTGGACGCGATTTAGAACACGATGACGGAGCGGATGCTCTCGCCATTGTGCATCAGATCGAAGGCATGGTTGATGTCTTCCAGCGGCATGGTGTGGGTCACCATCCGGTCCACCTCGATCTCGCCGGCGAGGTATTGCTCGACATAGCCGGGCAGTTGGCTGCGACCCTTGACGCCGCCGAAGGCGCTGCCCTTCCAGGTGCGGCCGGTCACCAGTTGAAACGGCCGGGTGCGGATCTCCTGACCGCCACCGGCCACGCCGATGATGGTGGACACGCCCCATCCCATGCGGCAGCACTCGAGCGCCTGTCGCATCACGTCCACGTTGCCGATGCACTCGAAGGAATAGTCCACGCCGCCCCGGGTCATCTCGACGATGGCCTCGGTGACGCTGCCCGCGAGATCCCTCGGGTTGATACAGTCGGTGGCGCCGAGCTGGCGGGCCATCTCGAACTTGGCCGGATTCAGGTCGATGCCAATAATGCGGGCAGCCTTCGCCATGACAGCGCCCTGGATGACGGACAGGCCGATCCCGCCGAGACCGAAGACCGCGACCGTCGATCCGGCTTCGACCTTGGCCGTATTCAAAACCGCACCGATTCCGGTCGTGATTCCGCAACCGAGCAGGCAGACCTTGTCGAGCGGCGCCGCGGGATTGATCTTCGCCAAAGCGATCTCGGGCACGACCGTATATTCGGAGAAGGTCGAGCAGCCCATGTAATGGAAAATCGGCTTGCCCTGGTGTGAGAAGCGACGTGTCCCGTCCGGCATGTAGCCGGTCCAGACCGTCGAGGCGATGGATTGGCAGAGGTTGGACTTGGTCGAGTGACAGTATTCGCAGTCTCCGCACTCCGGGATGTAGAGCGGGATGACATGGTCGCCCGGTTTCAGACCCTTCACGCCCGGGCCGCATTCCACCACCTCGCATCCGCCTTCGTGTCCGAGCACGCAAGGGAAGGCACCCTCCGGATCCTGTCCGGACAGCGTGAAGGCGTCGGTATGGCAGACGCCGGAGGCGATGACCTTGAGCAGGACCTCGCCCGTCTTCGGACCCTCGACGTCGATTTCTTCGATGGACAGAGGCTTCGCAGGCTCCCAGGCGACGGCGGCACGTGCTTTCATGGTTCTCTCCGGTGGTGATCGGCGGAAGGGGGCGCCGCAGGCGCGACGCGGAAGCGAGTGTTCCCGAATTAAACCGCGCCCAGCGCAGTATGCGACGTTTTTGGATGGGATCGGCCCCGGCAGACTTGACGACCGCTGGAGTCGGTGCGGTTTAAGATTCTAAAAAACATACTATTTTAAACGGCGTCCTGGCCAAAGGTTGTGGATCCACCAAACGTTGTGCTCACTCGAAAATAAGCATATCGCTCTGGACGCGGTTTAGACCGATCGCGACGACACGACCGAGTCTTGCATCAGGTTGCGCCGATCCGACCGGCGCGGGATGTTTGCACCACAGGAGAAGACATCCGAATCTCCTGCCAGGCCGGGTGCGCGTCGATCAGCGACAACGCTCTCGCGAGCAACGTCTTGCCCGGCTCCATCTTGAACCAGGTCGAGGCTCCCGATGGATGCGGGAGAGGGATGAGGTCGGCCTCCAAACCGCTCGGTGAGCGATAGGGCCATTGGGCTCCGACGACATCGTTCAGACGCTTGGACGCCATGAACTGAGTGATGGCGAGCTTGCCGACCGGGATGATCAATCGGGGCCGCGCGATCTCGACCTCCGTTCGCCACCAGCCGCTGCATCGCTCCACCTCTGCGGCATCGGGAACCCGATCGCCGCCTTTCGGGTTTTTGCCCGGAAAGCAGCGACAGACGGCACTCATGAGGGCACGGCTGCGAAAGGTCGACTCGTCGATCCCGATGGATTCGAACCAACGAAAGAGCGTCTTGCCGGCGGTCCAGCAAAACGGAATGCCCTGCAGGATCTCACGCGTGCCCGGGGCCTGGCCGACCATCATGACCGGCGAGATGACGGCCTGACCGTGCACGGGTGGCCCCTGCATCCCGGCGCAACGCCGGCAGTCGACGAGATCGCGATAAAGGCGCGCGAGGCCATCGGGGCCGCGCGCCTCCTCGGCCGCACTCATGATTGGAGGCGCCGCAGGATCCTTTCGATCTGGGCACGATGCGTTCGATTGTGAATCGCGGCCACGGCGTGCCACTGGCGGGCGTTGAGTGGGCCGAACCAAGGATGCGGGTGGCGCTCCCGCGCGCGCAGCGTACCCAATCGCTGGACCACATCCGTGTAGCGCTCGACAGCGGCTTCCAGCGCAAGGATCCGGTCCGGCCCGGCGTCCTCATGCGGACGGACGTCCTCCAGACCGATCTCGGCGCCGTGATTGGGATCGGTGCAGATCGCGTGGATCAGGACCATCACCGCGGTATTGACCATGACGAGATGGTCGAGCGTCATGTAGACGGACCAATCGCGGCTGCTCTCCTCGATCCCCGGAAAGCGCGCGATCCGGACCCGAGCTCTCCCCTGCTCTTCCGAGAGGCCTTGCGCGAGTGTTCTGGCCTGCAGAGCATCGCGCCGGAACGCCCGCAGGATCGCTGCCGGGGACACGAAGGACGCGTAAAGACGCAGCCCGAGATCAGCGGCGCGACGCTCATGCCACGGGATCCGGGCAGGAGCAGCCTTGAGATCGTCTCGCGCGTCGCTCATGGCCGGCTCTTACCCCAGGTATCGCGGAGCCCGACGGTGAGATTGAAGACGGGGCGCTCCGGCGTCGAATCGGCGTCGACCACGAAGTAGCCCTCGCGTTCGAACTGAAAACGGGCGCCCGCCTCGGCATCCTGCAGTGCCGGTTCGAGCACTGTGCCGGTGAGGATGCGCAATGAATCTGGGTTGATGTCGGAACGAAAATCGGCCCCGCCGGCGCCCGGCACCGGGACGCGGAACAGCCGATCATACAGCCTGACTTCGGCCCGCACCCCATGATCGGCCGACACCCAATGGATCACGCCCTTCACCTTGCGGTCTTCCGGATTGCGGCCGAGCGTTTCGAGGTCGGCGGTTACCCGAAGCTCGACGATATTGCCCTCTGCATCCTTGACCACCTCCTCGCAGCGGATCACATAGGCGTTGCGCAGTCGCACCTCGCCGCCCGGGATCAAACGCTTGAAGCCTTTGGGCGGGACCTCCTCGAAGTCCGTCCGGTCGATATAGATCACGCGTCCGAAGGGGACGGTACGTAGGCCCAGCCTCTCGTCCTTGGGATGATTGCGCGCCTCGATCGACTCGGTTCGGCCCTCTGGATAGTTTGTGATCACCACCTTCAGCGGACGCAGCACGGCCATGCGACGCGGCGCCGTCGCATCCAGGTCGTCGCGAATGGTGCTTTCGAGCAGGGCCATCTCGACCAGGTTGTCGGATTTGGTCACCCCCACACGCTCGCAGAAGTCACGGATCGCACCCGGCGTGTAACCACGACGCCGCAGTCCGGCGACGGTCGGCATGCGCGGGTCGTCCCAACCGTGGACATGACGCTCGCCGACCAGCTCGGTCAGGCGTCGCTTGCTCATGACCGTATATTCGAGATTCAGCCGGCTAAACTCGATCTGACGCGGCTTGCAGGGCACCGAGACGTTGTTCACGCACCAGTCGTAGAGCGGGCGATGGTCCTCGAACTCGAGCGTGCACAGTGAATGGGTGATGCCTTCCAGCGCATCGGAGATGGGATGGGTGTAGTCGTAGGTCGGATAGAGGCACCAGGCGGAGCCGGTCTGATGATGGACAACCCCGTGCTTGATCCGATAGAGGACGGGGTCTCGCAGGTTGATGTTCGGGGAAGCCATGTCGATGCGCGCGCGCAGGGTGCGGGCGCCGTCCGGGAATTCGCCGGCGCGCATCCGTTTGAAGAGGTCCAGATTTTCCTCGACCGAGCGGTTGCGGTAGGGGCTGTCCCGTCCGGGCTCGGTCAAGGTGCCGCGGTAGCTGCGGGTCTCTTCGGCGGTCAGGTCGCAGACGTAAGCCAGACCCTTTTCGATCAGCTCGATGGCGAATCCGTAGAGTTGCTCGAAGTAATCGGACGCGAAATAGACCCGTTCTCCCCAGTCGAACCCGAGCCACCGCACATCCGCCTTGATGGAGTCAACGAACTCGACATTTTCCTTGTGCGGATTGGTATCGTCGAATCGCAGATTGCAGGTGCCCCCGAACGCCTGCGCAATGCCGAAATTCAGCACGATGGACTTGGCATGCCCGATATGCAGATAACCGTTCGGCTCGGGCGGGAAGCGCGTGACGATACGCGTATGCTTGCCGGCGGCCAGATCGGCTTCGATGATCTGGCGGATGAAATTGGTTCGTGGCGTCTCGACGGTGTCGCTCATGATGCTCTTAAACCGCGCCCGGCGCGGTATGCGATGTTTTTGGATGGGATCGGCCCCGGCAGACTCGACAAGCGCTGGAGGCGACGCGGTTAAAGGTATTCAAAATTATATTTGTCAATGTCTTAAACCGCGCCTCACCGAGACGTCCGTCGTGGCGCAAAGCTGGAGAAAGCCACAAAACGACGTTTCTCGCTCTGGGCGCGGTTTAACTGAGATTGGCGGGTGGGCCGTGCGATCCCCGAATCGGCCCCGAGCACCGCATTCTAGCGTCTGCCGCCCGGATTGAAAGGGTCGCGGACGGCTTGAGATCCGCGCCCGAGGGCCTCGGGTAAAGGACGCCCTTACCGCGGCGAGTTGCGCTATCCTGACCTACCGCCCATTCGAGACACACTCAGCCCACTCGAGGTCATCGTTCATGCTGGTCACATTTCGAACCAAGGCCTATGCCAACATCACCATGTTCGGCGACGTCGCCGTCGCCCTCCTCAAACTCATGGGACACAGCGGTGCAGTCCCGGGGGCACTGATGCCGGAGGATATCCCGGCGGCATTGTCAAGACTGAAGGCTGCAGTGGAGGAGCACGCGGAGGAACCGCTCGACCCGGCTCCCAGCGGCACTCAACCGTCACCGCAGGACGGCAAAGAGGGCCAATATGTGAGTCTTGCCCATCGGGCGCTGCCTTTGATCGAGCTGCTGACCGCAGCGGCGGCCGACGGCGAATATGTCATGTGGGACTGACGCGCGCCCCAGGCGGTTGCTGATTTCCATGAAAAGGACAGCGTTGAGTCGCGGTCCGGTCGAAACGATCTCCGGAGAGTCGCGGGGCGCCAACGCGAGGCGCAGCAGCAAGGCGGCGGCAAGATCTTCCATCGTCAAACCACTCTCAAGCCGACCGGAGGCCAGATGGATTACTCCACCTTCAAATCACTGCAGGCCCTATTGTTCTTCGGCAGCGCCATGGGATTTTGTCTGTGGCAGCTCGCCGTGACGCGACGAATCCGGCGCGAGGACGCCGAGGCGCGTGAAAAGCAGCAGGCCAAGTCGCCGGGCGCGGCGCCGATTCTCTCCGAACGATCCGCCGAGACCCGTTGAGAGAGGCCGGTTTGCTCGTCGCATGCGACCCGACGAGCATCGATCTCGGCCAAACTCGGAATCGGAGCACTCGGTCAAGGGTTCGTCCCGGACTCCGCAACCTCGACCATGACCTCGTTTCGTCGCATAAACCAGAGCGAGAAGGGCGAGTTGTAGCGCGCATAGACGGGTGCGGCGAGAGGCTTCAGACCGGCTTCCTCAACGGCACGCAGCAGCCGGGTCTCGTTCTCGCGATAGCTCTTTTCGGTCCAACGGCCGGAATAGCGGCGCACCGCCATCAGCTTGCCGGGCTCTTCACGCAGGCGCACACGAGGGTCGCTCGGCTCGGGCAGGGTGTCCAGCGTAAACCGATCCGGCATGACGAAGCTGACCACGAAGGTCTCGCCTTCGGCCCCCCTCGCAGGACGCTGCACCACGGGTGCAGTCATCTCGATGCGCTCGCCCTCGTCCGCCGCAGGCCGTTGGCTGACCGGCGCCGTCATCTCGATCTTGGCCTTCGCGCGATTGTCTCCGAAGATGTAGCCGGCGAGGATGCGAAACGCCTGATTCCCGGCCTCGTCGAAGGGGCCCGCGACCTCGGTTTCCGCAACGGCATACGGCGGATAACGCCGAAGCTCGAAATCCGGAAAGGTCCGAACAACCGTGTAATCCGGTTCCTCGACGGCCATCGCAGGAGTCCCTCCAAACACCAGAAGAAGGGCGCAGACCAGGGTCGTCGTCCTGCGCAGAGTATTCAATCTTGATCCGATCATCAGAAGTGCACCTTGTTCCCATTATCGACATCGACCTCAACGGGGTACTAGTGGCCGTACCCTTCCCGCCTGCGCGCTTAGGCGTCCGTGGAGCGATCGGGCAGGTTCGGAGGATTGAGCTCGAAAGCCCGCTTGATCAATTCCGGATCATCGACCCGAATGACCAGCTGGAAACGGCCTCCCGGTCCGACACGGTAGGGGTGTCCGAAGAGATCAATCAGCGAGCCGGGTGCGGCACAGCCGTTGACACGAAGCTCGGCCTCGATCATCAGCTCGGTGCTGCCCGGCGTCGGCTGGCCGTAACGCACGGGCGCGGTGGGCGATAGGCTCGAGCGCCGGCCGGGTGAATCAGCCGGCTCGGGGACGGCAACTTCGCTTCGCAATCCCGACACCGGGTCTCGCGACGCTGAGGCTTCGGAATCGAAATCCGACGGCGTGGTCGTCGATTGATCGGTGCGACCAGGTTGTAACGGGCCCTCAGCGAACGGCTTGGCCTCGCGGTGGTGAGCAAAGCCCGGATCGCGACCGGGGCCCTGATCGAGGCCCGCACGGCGCCGCGCCAAGACGTCGACAGCGCGGATCCCCGGCTGCTCGGGAACAGTAGGCGGCGCGTTGAACTGCTCGCGCGGCTGTATTGACGGCGGCGCTGTAGATCCCGTCTGCGGATGATCCGTTAGGGGCCTCGCAGACGGCGCCGGCGCCTTGATCGACCTATCGGTGGGTATCTTCGGGCGCTCGGCTGGCGACAAGCGGATATCGACCCGCGCGCCGTGCTCCAGAACATTTGAACGGGTGAGCATCACCCAACCACCGGCAGCGTCGCTCAGACCCAACTCGGCGTCGTAACGCGACGGCCTAGGATCGACCGCAAAGATCTGCTCCCCGTGCCCCCCCGGACCCCGCAGCGGCAGGGTGACTTCCTTCACCTGCGTTGTACCGCCGGCGTCAAGGCGCCGTAGACGCAGCACCGGCACCGGCTTTGCGCCGCCGCGTGCGAAACCGGCCGTGGCGGGGATCACGTCGTCGCCCGAGAGGTGCCAGAAGGCGCAAAGTCCACCATCGCCTGCGCTTGCGAGCACGAGATGCGTCCCTCGTTCTCGTAAGGGGAACCGTGGAACAAGCGTCCGTTTCACTCCGCGAGGCCGCCCAAACCAAGCCCTGTCGCATTCGCCCGGGGCGGCTGCACAAGCGCGATCTCCGCCGCGTCCAATGCGAGCGATGCGTCATGGGTGCGTTCCTGCAGATACGGGATCCAGGAATCGCCCCAAAAGAGAAAGCAACTGGTCTCGGCCTCGAGAATCAAGCGACGAGCACGCGACAGGGGCTCCCCGCCCTGAGCGGCCGCATCCGCGGATCCACGCACGAGCTGCCAATAGCGGGCACTGAGCCGTGCGACCTCCGCGACCGCTTCGCGCTGCCGCTCGCTGCCCGCCCACTGTGAGAGATCCTCTCCGGAGGTGGATCCGACGTTCCAGGCACCGGTTTGGATCTGCGCATAGGCCGTCGGCGTCGCCCGCCCGAGATAGTCCCCGAGACGTACCGGGATGATCGGGCAGGTCCCGTCGCGCACCTGCTCCATGTAAGGCGCGAAGAAGTGACCGAAAAATCCGGATGGCTCGTGGGTCTGGCGAAACCAGCCGCCGTTCTCGCCGTCCGACCAGGTCGTGACGAGCCGCCTCTCGTCCGGCCTCGGCGAGCCTGCCGTCCGCCACAGGACCTCGTCGCGAAACCAACGCGGGTTGAGTCCGCTCTCCTGGGCGTTGGAGACATCGCGATCGCGCGGAACGACGCTGATGCAGACGCCCTCATGGCAGGCGATATAGGGGCGAAAGACGTCGCTGACGCCGTCCTCCGGCCGGACATGCACGCCGTCGACGACCACATAGTCGTAGCCGGCCTGCACCAGCGCGGGAATCATCGCCATGGTGAAGGCCATCTCCGGGGGCCAAAAGCCGCGCGGCGCGCGCCCGAAGACCTGCTCCATCTGCGCCCGTCCCAAGGCAAGCTGCTCCGACCAATCGGCATGCGGTATCAAAGGGAAGATCGGGTGGGAGTAGCCCATGCCGATCAGCTCGATGTTGTCGGCTTCTCGGTAGCGCTCGAGCATCGCCGGAATGTCGACGATGTGACGATACCGGTCGACGATCTCCGGATCGATAAGCTGCTCGAGCAACACACCTGAAAACCCGACATGCAGCCTTGCGACGTCGCGATACTCCAGGGCGTAGCGCGGCACGCGCTCATAGCACCGAATGATCTCCTCGGCCTCCCAAGGATTGGCATCGATCAGGAGGCGCAGGTTGCCCGGCGGCTGGTGCATGTGCAACCCGAGGGCGTGATAAATGTCGGTCCGAGTCATGAATCACCACAGTCAGGGAGATGCCTGTCTGGATCGTCGGCGCCTTAAACCGCGCCCGGTTCGATACGCGTAGTGTTTTGGATTGGCTTGGCCGCGTCAGCTCCGACAACGGTCGGAGCTGACGCGGTTTAAGGGATGAAAGGAGATTTAAACCGCGTCTCCACAAAGGTCGGAGCCGGCGCGGTTCAAAGTATTAAAAATATATCATTCTAAACCGCGTCTCCGCTAAGGGCCGTGAATGCACCAAACGTCGAACTCACTCGAAAGTGAGCATCTCGCTCTGGACGCGGTTTAGCGTCCCTCCAAGATCTGAATACTACGCGAACGCACCAGGACCGACGCGGTTTCGAGCGCAATCTGATCCTCGGGCAGGATCAGATCGGTCGGGCTCGCCCGTCCGGTGTCGAGCGCAGTGAACCACCGACACTGCTCGATCTTCGGAATCTCGAAGCGCTTCGCCTCGGCATCCATGTTGATGAGCACGCAGAGCAAGTCCTCGTCTTGGCGCGCGCGCGCCAAGGTGAAGGCGAGCACCCGAGCGTCCGGGTCGTCCCAAGGCGGATCGCCCGGCGTGGTTCCATGCCACACGACATCCGGAAAATCGCTGCCGTTGCGCGGCTGTCCGGACAGGAAGTGGCGGCGACGCAGACTCGCATGACGCTTGCGCAATGCGATCAATCCGCGCACGAACCGCAGCATATCGCCGTTGCGCTCGACCAACGACCAGTCGAACCAGCCGACGGGGTTGTCCTGGCACCAGGTGTTGTTGTTGCCTTGCTGGGTACGCAGCACCTCGTCGCCGGCCAACAGCATCGGGATACCCTGGCTCATGAACATCAGGGTCAACAGATTCTTGGCCTGACGTCGGCGCAGCGCGAGGATCTCGGGGTTCTCGGTCTCACCCTCGACCCCGCAGTTCCAGCTCAGGTTGTTGTCGGTCCCGTCGCGATTATCCTCGCGGTTCGCATGATTGTACTTGCGCTCGTAGGAAACGAGATCCCAGAGTGTGAAGCCGTCGTGGCAGGTGACGAAGTTCACGCTGTTGATGGGCTGACGCAGGTTGGCCTGGTAGAGGTCGCTGCTGCCCGCGAGCCGGGTCGCGATCTCCGGAACCAGCCCCGGGTCGCCGCGAACGAACCGCCGCACGCTGTCGCGAAAGCAGCCGTTCCATTCCATCCAGCGATAGCCCGGAAAGCTGCCGACCTGATACAGACCGGCGGCATCCCATGCCTCGGCGATGATCTTGGACGCGCTGAGCGTATCGGAGAGCTCGATCGCCCAGAGCACGGGCGGATTGGCCATCGGCCGTCCGTCCGAGTCCCGTGCCATGGCGCTGGCGAGATCGAAACGGAAGCCGTCCACATGCATCTCGCGGACCCAATACTCGAGGGCGTCGATGATGAAACGAGACACCACGGGGTGATTGGCGTTGACCGTATTGCCGCAGCCCGTGAAGTCCATGTAGATGCGTTTGTCCAGACTGTCCAGGCAATAGAAGGTCTCGTTGCCGAGCCCCTTGAAGCTCATGATCGGACCGCCGTTGCCGCCCTCGCTGGTGTGGTTGAACACCACATCCAGGATGACGCCGATCCCGGCCTTGTGGAGGGCCTTGACCATGTCGCGGAACTCGCGCCGATGCGTGCCCTGCTCGGGCGTGACGCAGTAACCGGGATGGGGCGAGAAAAAACCGAAGCTGCTGTAGCCCCAAAAATTCCGTAGCCCGGCCTCCCAGACACCCGGCGGGACGTCCTGCTCGTCGAACGCCATGACCGGCATCAGCTCGACATGTGTGATGCCGAGATCCTTCAGATACGGGATCTTTTCGATCAGACCGAGGAAGGTCCCGGGGTTATGCACGCCCGAGCTGGCATGGCGGGTAAAGCCGCCGACATGCAGCTCGTAGATGATCGTCTGCTCGGTCGGGCGGCGGATCGGCGTGTCTCCCTCCCAATCGTACTCTTCGGCAAGGACCAGGGCGCGGGGCGAGTCATGCGGCTTCACCCCCTTGTTCAGGCGACTCCAGCGATCCCAATGCGACAGGTTGACGGCGCGCGCCCAGGGGTCCAGCAGCTCGGTCCCGGCGTCGAAACGCCAACCGTGCGCACGGGGCTCGAACGGACCTTCCATGCGCCAGGTGTAGTGGGTTCCCGGCGGAAGATCCACGACGAGAACATGCCAATAGAAGAACGTGTGGTTGACCTCCGGATCCAGCCGAACGACCTGGGAGGGCTCCGCGCTGTCCGCGCTCCGATACAGCAGCAGCTCGGCCCCGCAGGCATGGCGGCTGAACACGGAGAAGTTGACCCCGTCGTCTTCGACGCTCGCCCCGTTAGGGTAGCGCCGACCCGGTAGGATCTGAAAAGGACCTTGATCGACTGGCATGGCTGTGATGAATGAGCTCAAACCGAGAAAGCTCGGTGCGGTTGGCGGCGTCGGCGGACCCGCGAAAGGAAATAGAATAACACGCGACCCGTTAAACCGCGTCCAGAGCGAGATGCTCATTGTCGAGTGCGTTCGACGTTTTGTGCACCCACGACCTTTAGCGAAGGCGCGGCTTAAACTTTAACGTTTTTAATACCTTAAACCGCGCAAGCTCAGTCGTCTGAGCTGGCGCGGCCCAGCCAATCCAACAAACGACGCATGCCGCAACGGGGGCGGCTTAGTGGCCGGCAACCTTCGTCGGGGAACGATCCACCCAGCGCCAGGTCGCGAGCAGTCCAAGCGCTGCGGCACCCGATGCGATCCCGAACGTGACACCTGCACCCGCGCTGCTCCAGAGCAGCCCCCCGATCAGACTGCCGAGCGCCCCGCCGGCACCGAAGCTCAGGCTGTTGTACAGGGCCTGTCCGCGCCCCTGGGTGCGTCCGCGAAAATACTGATGGACGAGATGGATCGCGGCGGCATGGAAGGTCCCGAAGGTGGCGGCGTGCATGAGTTGGGCAAAGATCGCAATCGCTGGGATCGCCACGAAGATACCGATCAGAATCCACCGAACGACCGCGATCGCCAGACTCCAGATCAAGACATGGCGCGCGCCGAAACGCTCAAGCAGGTTGCGCATCACGAGAAACACCAGCACCTCGGCGACCACGCCGAGTGCCCAAAGCGCGCCGATCGCGGAGGTCGAGTACCCCATCGCGGCAAGATGAATCGAGTAAAACGCGTAATAGATCCCGTGACTCGCCTGCATGAGAAAGCATGCGGCGAGGAATGCCCTGACGTCCGGACGCGCCAGGAGCGCGCGCAACGACAGGGTGGCGTGCCCCCCGGTGACGGGCGCACTGTCCGGGACCGCCAGGGTCGAGAGCCAAATGCCGACGAAAAGGATGAGCACCCAGATCGGCACCACGCTCATCGGCGCCGACTCCAACTGAACGCCCAAAATCGCGACCACCAAGATGAACCCGACCGAGCCCCATAGCCGAATCAGGGCGTAGCCCGCAGGCCGATGACGCAGGTGATTGAAGGTGACCGCCTCCATCTGCGGGAGCGATGCGTTCCAGAAGAAGCTGAACAGGACCATGGCCGCCGCGATGGTCCAAAAGCGTTCGGCCGGAAAGACGCCGATAAAGGTCACCGCCGAGACCAGCGCGGCGAAACGCACGATCGGCATTCGCCGACCGGTGATGTCGACGATATGCCCCCAAAGCATCGGCGCGACGATCTTGGTGCCCACCAGGATCGCCATGAGTTGGCCGATCGCCAGGGCGTCGAACCCCTTCGATTGCAGATAGGGGCCCCAAAAAGGCACCAAGGCACCTAGGGCGGCGAAATAGAAAAAATAATAGCCGGAAAGTCGCCAGTAGGGCATCGCGTCTGGCCAAGCGCTAAACCGCGTCCGTCGTGACATGCTTACTTGGGGTCCTGAATCGACCTCGGGCGGGCCCTTGGGGCCACAGTCGACGCGCTTTCGTTCATTGAGGCTTTCCCGCCCCGCGCCTCGTGGAGGTCGCGGCCAGGGATCACGGCGAACAGGTGTCGAATCGACGCCTGTTGTTACGGATGCGGTTCAGGCGGGGATAGGCGGTGTCGGCGGGACGACCCCGGCGTTCTGGCCGCGATGCCGCAGCAGGTGGTCCATCAGGACCAATGCGAGCATGGCCTCGGCGATGGGTGTGGCACGAATTCCGACGCAAGGGTCGTGTCGCCCCTTGGTGACCACCTCCGTCGCATGACCGGCGGTGTCGATGGTACGACCCGGCAGCCGAATGCTGGAGGTCGGCTTCAACGCGATGCGCACCAGCACGTCCTGGCCCGAGGAGATCCCGCCGAGCATGCCGCCGGCGTGGTTGGAGAGAAACCCCTCGGGGGTCATCTCGTCGCGGTGCTCGGTGCCCTTTTGCTCGACGCAGGCGAAGCCGGCGCCGATCTCGACACCCTTGACGGCGTTGATGCTCATCATGCCGTGGGCGATGTCGGCATCGAGCCGATCGAATACAGGCTCGCCGAGACCCGTCGGCATGCCGCTCGCCACGACCGTGATCGCCGCGCCGATGGAGTTGCCTTCTTTACGCAGCTCGTCCATGTACGCCTCGAGTCGAGGCACCGTCTCGGCACAGGGGCAGAAGAAGGGGTTGCGCTCGACCTGATCCCAGTCGAGGCTTGCGGGGCGGATCGGGCCGAGTTGCGACAGATAGCCGCGCACCAAGATACCGGCGTGCTCGGACAGGTATTTCTTGGCGATCGCCCCGGCCGCGACCCGCACGGCGGTCTCCCGCGCCGAGGAACGCCCGCCGCCGCGATAGTCGCGTCGACCATATTTCTGGTCGTAGGTGTAGTCGGCGTGACCCGGCCGATAGCGCGCGGCGATCTCCGAGTAGTCCTTGGAGCGCTGATCCTCGTTGCGGATCAGCAGCCCGATAGGTGCTCCCGTGGTCACGCCTTCGAAGACACCCGAGAGGATCTCCACGGTATCGGACTCGCGCCGCTGGGTGGTGTGACGCGACTGCCCCGGCTTGCGTCGATCCAAGTCACGCTGCAGATCCGCGGCCGCGAGTGCAAGGCCGGGGGGACAGCCGTCGACGACGCCGCCGATGGCCGGACCGTGGCTCTCGCCGAAGCTGGTGAAGACGAAGACGCGCCCGAAGCTGTTCCCGGACATCTTCAGTAGGCCGGGGGCTGCACGGTGTCCGAGGGATCGAGCCAGGCATTGCCCCTGGCGATGATGTCCCGCGTCAGGGTGCTGGTCGCCTGGTGCAGACGCACGCCGTTGAGGATGTAGTCGTAGCGCGAGCTCAGATAATCGAACTCGGCCTGAAACAACAGGCGCTGAGCATTCAGAACGTCGACCTGGGTGCGGGTTCCGACCTCCTGGCCGGCCTCCGTGGACTCGAGCGACGAGCGCGCCGACACCACCGCGGCTTGTCGCGCCTGCACATCGGCGATGCTCGACATGACGCCGCGAAAGGCGTCCTTCACCTGTTGATCGACCTGACGGCGCGTCGCGTCGAGTTGGTCCTGCGTCGCGCGGAAGTTGAAACCGGCCTGGCGGGTTCGAGACGCAACCGCGCCGCCTTGGTAGATGGGCACATTGACGGTCAGTCCGACGAAGCCCGTATCCGAGTCGGTGTTGAACTCCGCTCCCGATCGCGCGATGTCGTAGCCGGCCTGCAGATCCACCGAGGGATAAAAGCCAGAACGCTCGATCTCGATGGACTTCTTGGCTGCACCGACCGCCTCGCTTGCGGCAATGATGCCGTAGTTCCCACGCATGGCGGCTTCAGCCCAGGCATCGATGTCGTTCGGGTCCGGCGGCGCGAGCGGCAGCTTATCGCCCAGACGCGCGAGCGGCACGCGGATCGGGCCGACGATTCGGCGCAGCGCCTCCCAAGCGTTGTCGAGGAGGTTTTGCGCCGAGATCAGATTGGCGCGCGATTGATCGTAAGCGGCCAAGCTGTCGTTGACGTCCGTGATGGCGACCAGTCCGACCTCGAAGCGCTGCCGCGATTGCTCGAGTTGGCGCTCGTTCGCCCGAACCAACGCGGCCTGCACAGTCACGGCGTCGGAAGCGCGCAAGACCTGGAGATAGGCATCGGTCGTATTGACCATCAAGGCGATCTGGGCATCGCGGTATTGCGCCTCGGCCTGGGCAATAATGTTTTCGGTCTGACTCAAGGTCATCCAGTTAGCCCGGTTGTAGACCGATTGGCTCACCACGGCCTGGACCCCCTGGGTGCCGAAGGTATCGTTTCGACTGAAACTCGTCCCGAAACTGGTGGTCCCGCTCGCATCGACGTTTTGATAGTCCGCCGTGCCGACGACGCTCAGATTCGGCAAGAGCAGGGCTCGAGCTTGGGGTTTCACCTCGCGTGTCGCGAAGAGATTTTGCTCGGCCTCGCGAATCGTCGGGTCGCTCTGAACTGCCAGGTCGTAGATCTGAAGCAGATCTTCGGCTTGGCTCGCCGTTGCCAGACCGCAAAGTAGTGCGGCGATCAGGGTCGAAAGGCGTGTTCGCATGTTGGCTTCCTTGGTCGGGCTCGCGGGGTCAGGTGGTACCCTGAAGGGCGCCAGTATAGGGGACAAACAGCCCGCCTCTCAATCTGGGGAGCTCGGCACGCGCAATCAAACCCGGTGCGGTCACGCCGACGCGCCTATCCTGCACGAGCCGATCTCGCCGAGCCGCCGCCGAGAGCAACAGCGGTTCGGAGAATGCCGGCTCAGCCTGCGCACCCTCGGTCAATTCGGCCTGGATCACAAGGAGACTTCGTCCACCATGGGCGCGATCACACGCAGCACCTTCCGACCGGCCTGGTGGCTTCCAGGTGCACACCTACAAACGCTTTGGCCGAGTCTGTCGCGGCCGCGGCGGCGACCCGATCTCGCGCGCCGACGCATCGAGCTGGCGGACGGCGATTTCATCGATCTCGCGATCGGCCGTGGCGCCGGACCGCGAGTCCTGGTGATTCATGGGCTTGAGGGCGGGCTCGAGTCTCACTATGCCGCGACTCTTGTTGCCCGCCTGGAACGCGAGGGCTATCAACCCCTTTTCATGTTCCTGCGCGGCTGCTCCGAGGAGCCCAATCGGCTCGATCGGGCCTACCACTCGGGTGCCACCGAAGACCTGGCCGAGGTCCTCGCCGTCCTCCGTGCGGACCCCCAGGGTCCGCCGGCCGCCGCGATCGGTTTCTCGCTCGGCGCAAACCTACTGCTGAAATATCTCGGGGAAACCGAGCAGCCCGCCGTCGGATCCGCCATCGCGGTGTCGGTCCCCTTCGTCTTACGCGATGCCATGCTCAGACTGGATATCGGATTCTCCAAGATCTATCGGCGCTATCTGCTCGGAAAGCTCAAGGTCAGCCTGCGGCGGAAGTTCGCCGGGCGGCGCTTCCCGCTCGACGTCGATTTGGACGCCATCCGTGATTTCAACGCGTTCGACGACTCGGTAACCGCACCCCTGAACGGGTTCGAGGGCGTCTTCGATTACTACAGCCGGGCGAGCTGCCGGCAGTACCTTCCGACCATCCGCACCCCGACGCTCATCATCCAGGCCGTCGACGATCCATTCATGTTTCCGACCACCATCCCTTGGGAGCATGAGCTCGGCCCAGGGATCACCCTGGAGCTCGCCGATCACGGTGGCCATGTCGGCTTCATCGACGGCCGCTGGCCGTGGCGTGCGCACTACTGGCTCGAGGATCGGATCGTCAGCGGCCTAAGGAAGACATGCCGACCGGGCTAAATGGGCGATTAAGGCGAGCTACGGGGAGGGTCTACCGGGTGCATGCATAGGCCGGTGGTTGGTGCTCGAAGATCGCTCAGGCGAGGGTGCGCCCCGTCAGTCTCCGCAGAACCTCCAGCCCGACATCTTTCTGCGAGCAGCGCAGGATCGCCGCACGATCGGCGGTGCGGGTATCGAGATCGATCCGGACACCCTGCTCGGCCGCGGCCTCGCGCTGCGCTTCGCCGATCGGCATCTCGCCGAAGACCGAGATCACGAAACCACCCGGTATCCGCGGCGGCGACCTGAAAGCGTCCCCATCGACCAGCGCGACCCAGGCCGGAATGAAATCGGGACCGTAGAAGTCGAAAAATCCGTTCGATCCCCGCAGGTGCACCTCGATCGGTCGCCCGCCGATCATCTCCAGGTTGCACAGACCGCTATAGCCCTTCAGGTGTCGGGCAACCCAATCCGCCATCAACGGCTCCAAGTCGGGCAGATCGGCTCCGACCTCCCAATAGATCGGTCGCTCCCGATCCTTCTCGGTCGAGCCGCGGGTATGGGCAAACCAGACTGCCCGTCCGTCCTGCACAAGACAATCGCTGCTCGTGTGCGGACCTTCGAGCCGCTCGCACCAGAAGCTGCCCGGCTCGATCGGCACGGCGTCGGCGGGCAACGCGCGGGCGCGCACTGCCATACCGGCAAGATTGACGATGGGCTTGACGAACACCTGCGCATCGGGCGCGATCCCGCAGTCGCGCGGGTCGACACCGCAGGGCGCCGCACGCAAACCCGCATCGAGCGCAAGAGAGAGCTTGTCGTAGACCTGTCGATGCGCGGGGTTAAGCCGCCAAGCGGCTGCATCGTTCACCCCGACATCGCACCGGGGCGAAGGTTGGAACAAGGACTCGCGTTCGGGCAGTACACCTATGAAGGACACGTTCTAGGACCTCGGGTTGGGGGTTAGCCTCCCGCCTCCTGCGACAAGTCTCTGCGGATTGGAAATAACCTTTCAAGATCCAGGGCTCACGCCTGCAATCCCACAAGCTCCGTCTGAAGGCTGAAGGCTGAAGGCTGAAGGCTGGGGGCTCTAAACCACCCGCTCCACCTGACACAAAAGCGACTTGAAGGGCGGAAACCCACTGATCGGATCCAGGTGCTTGTCGTCGGTCAGCTCGTTGATGTTCGCGTCGTTCCGACCGTGGGTGCAATGCACCACGCCCGGCTTGATCCGGTCGGTCACCTTGGCGAGGAATCGCACGGAGCCGCGCGGAGAGCTGACCATGACCGGATCGCCGTTCTCGATGCCGCGCGGCGCCGCGTCGTCCGGGTGGATCTCGGCCAGAGGGTGCGGGACCGCGCGGCGCATCCGCTCGATATAGTTGTGCTGCGAATGAGTGTCGAACTTGGTGCGCGCCCCGCTGGTCAGGACCAGCGGATAGTCGACCGCCAGCGCGGGTGTGGAGATCGGGCTCTCGGCCGGCTCGCGATAGATCGGGAGTCCATCATGACCGGCCTCGCGCAGCTCGTCCGAGTCGAATTCCACCTTTCCGGTACGCGTGCGGAAACCACGGAGCCGATAGAGTCGATCGGCATCCATAAAGCCGCTCTCGACCAGATCCTCAATCGCCTCGGCATAAACGACCACGCCGTCAGGGTTGTCGTAGACCTCGCGGCGGATCTCCTCCGGGATGCCTTCGGCCGCCTCGGCCCAGGAGGCGGCAAGGTCGCCGTTCCAGAATTGGTCCGCCATGCCGAGTCGCACGCCGAGCTGCAGGAAGATCTCGCCGTCCGGACGCGCCTCGCCCTTGGGCGCGACGACCGGCCGGCGATAGCGCAGCTCGCCCTGATAGGCACAGCCGGGATAGGCGATCAGCGCGGGGCGCTCCAGACTGGTCGCCGCCGGGAGCACGAAGTCGGCCATACGGGTGGCCGGGTTATGAAAAAAGTCGGTCGCCACGAAGAAATCGAGGGCGCCGAGCGCCTGCTCCATCCGCTTGGAGTTGGGCCACATGGCGGTGTTGATGCCCATCGCCAACAGGGCCCGAATGGGTTGCGGGCGCCCGTCCAGGATGCAATCGGGCAGCAGCATGCTCTGAGCCGCCGGCCAATAGCGTGTCCAGACTGGATAGACCTCGTCGCCGACGCGCGGCGGGAGATGGGTGCGGCAGTAGTCGAACAGCTCGATCGGTTTGGGCGCGGCCTTGTCGTTGAAAAAGCGGTTGCCGCCCTCGCGGTCGAGGTTGCCGGTCACCGCCGAGAGTAGGATGACCGCGCGGTGGTTCTGGAAGCCGTTGCTGTGCTGGACCGTCGCGGTGGGTGACAGCGTGATCTGGGCCGGCGGCGTGGTCGCGAACAGCTCGGCAGCCCTCCGCAGATCCTGCTCCGCGATGCCGCAGATCTCGGCGACACGCGCCGGCGTGAAGTCGCGGACATAGTCTCGGAAGCCCTCGACACCGTTGGCCCATTCGTCGAGGAAGGCCTGGTCCTGCCAGCCGTTCTCGAAGATCAGATGATGGAAGCCCAAGGCGAGTGCGCCGTCGGTCCCGGGGCGGATCGCCAGATGGATATCGGCCTCCTCGGCGAGCGGCGTGCGACGCGGGTCGACCACGATGAGGGTCTTGCCCGGCCTGCGCAGGACCAGCGGGTGCGTATCGAAGGGCGGAATCGAGCCGCGCGGGTTGGTCGACCAGATGAGATGGCAACGCGTCTTCGGCGAGACCACCGTCGACGTGGTCTTGATCTTGTAGCCGAAGGTCACCTTCTCGGCCACCATGGTCGCCGAGAAGCAGCAACCGCTCTCGGTCAGGTAGTTCGGAGAGCCGAAGGCGTGCGCCAGACGCTGCAGCTGGGGACGGGCCTCCTTGGTGTAACCGGCGAAGAAGCCGACGGCCGGCGCGCCATGCTCGGCCTTCGCAGCGCTGAGACGCTCGGCGATGGTGTCGAGGGCCTCGTCCCAGGAGACGCGCTCGAACTCGCCGCTCCCGCGCGGACCGACGCGCTTGAGCGGATAGAGGATGCGGTCGGGGTGGTTGCGTCGGTCCAGCTGCACGTAGCAACGCGGACAATCGGGGCCTTGGACGCGAATCGGCTCGCCGTCGTCGTCAAGCTCGACCTGAATCCCGCAGTTGGCATCACACTCGTAACAGGTACTGGTTTTCCACGACATACGGCGAGAATCCTGAAGCTCCTTTTGACGATGCACTGGAATTCGAGCCAAGAGGCACGAATTCAAGCGCTCATGCACAGCCGACGGGAATCATGCGATGCTGAGATTCGAGGGGATCCTCAAAGACTACGGCGGTACACCGGCGCTCGCAGGTGTCGACCTCGATGTACCGGAGGCGCAGACCACCGTTCTGATCGGCCCTAGCGGTTGCGGCAAATCCACATTGCTGCGTCTCGCCGCCGGTCTGATCCGGCCCGATCGTGGCCAGGTCTGGTTCGAGGGCGCCCGGCTGGAGACCGGAAGTATGCGCCCTGCCCGGCTGCGCATGGGTTACATGATCCAGGACGGCGGTCTCTTCCCGCATCTGAGCGTACGCGACAACGTGACATTGATGGCGCGCCAGCTCGACTGGCCGCGCGAGCGTCGCGAACAGCGTCTCGCCGAGCTTGCGGACCTGGTGCAACTCCCGACCGAGCTGCTGGCGCGCTACCCGATCGAGCTTTCCGGCGGTCAGCGTCAGCGCGTCGCCCTCATGCGCGCACTCATGCTCGACCCCGACCTCCTATTGCTCGACGAGCCGCTCGGAGCGCTTGACCCCATGATCCGCTTCGAGCTGCAGCGCGAGCTTAAGGGCATCTTCGCCAGACTCGGCAAGACGGTGCTGATGGTGACGCATGACCTGGCGGAGGCGGTCTTCTTCGGGCATCGGATCGTCCTGCTGCGGTCCGGTCGCATCGTCCAGCAGGCCGAGCCGCGGGTGCTCCTCGACAGTCCCACAGAACCCTTTGTCGCGCAGTTCGTCGCAGCGCAACGCGAGCCGCAGCGCATCTTGCTAGGAGCGGGAGGATGAGGCGCGGCACATCGATGAGGGCCTCCAGCCGCCGGCTTCCAGCCGTCGTCCTCGTGCTTGCGACCGTCGTCGCCGTGCTGCTGGCCATCGGACTCGCCGGCTGTTCGCCCGAGCCGTCCGCCGAGGAATCGACACCCCGCCCGGTGACGATCGGCTCGAAGAAGTTCACCGAGTCGGTCATCTTGGGCGAAACGCTGCGCCTGCTGGCACTCGACGCCGGCCACCCGGCGCGTCATCGCGCTGAGCTGGGCGGGACACGCATCCTCTGGGGCGCGCTGCTGAGCGGCGAGATCGACATCTATCCGGAATACAGCGGCACACTGGCCCGCGAGATCCTGGCCGACGAGGACGTCTCCTCGCCCGAATTGCTGGAGGCGGCGCTCGCGTCGCGTGGGGTGCGATCATCGGCCTCGCTGGGGTTCGAGAACACCTACGCGATCGCGGTACCCGAGGTCTTGGCGGAGCAGCTCGGCCTACAACGCATCTCCGATCTGCGCGACCATCCGGACCTGAGACTCGGCTTCAGCAGCGAGTTTTTGGATCGCGCCGACGGCTGGCCGGGCCTGAGACAGCGCTACCGACTCCCCCAAACCCGCGTGCAGGGGTTGGATCACGACCTGGTCTATCGTGGCATCGCCGCCGGACATCTGGACGTGACGGTGGTCTACACCACGGATGCCGAGATCGCCCGCTACGGGCTTCGGATGCTCGAGGACGATCTGGGCTATTTCGAGGACTACCAAGCCATCCTGCTCTACCGCGCGGAGCTGGCCGAGGAGGCGCCCGACGCCGTGACCGCCTTTCGCCGTCTCGAAGGCGCCATCGACGAACCCACCATGGCGGGCATGAACGGGGCGGTGAAGCTGGAGGGCGACTCCGAGCAAACGGTCGCCGCTCGCCTCTTATCGGAGCGCCTCGGGCTCGCGGTCAAGGTTTCGGGTCGAGGTTTCTGGAGCCAGCTCGGCCAACGCACGCTCGAGCATCTGGGACTGGTCGGGGTCTCGCTCGGCGCGGCCATTCTTTTCGCCGTGCCGCTCGGTGTGCTGGCGGCGCAGCAGGCGCGGCTCGGTCATCTGATCCTGGGCATCACCGGGATGATCCAGACCATCCCCTCGCTCGCGCTCTTCGTCTTTCTCATCCCCTGGCTCGGGATCGGCTGGCTGCCGACGGTCGTCGCGCTCTTTCTCTACAGCCTCCTCCCCATCGTGCGCAACACCCACGCCGGGTTGATGGACATCCCGGTGCCGGTCCGCGAATCGGCCGACGTCCTCGGGCTGACCCGCGGCGCACGCCTGCGCCTGATCGAGCTGCCGCTGGCCGCCAACACCATTCTGGCCGGGATCAAGACCTCGGCCGTGCTCAATGTCGGCACGGCCACCGTCGCGGCACTCATCGGCGCCGGAGGTTACGGACAGCCGATCCTCACCGGGATTCGCCTGGACGACACCGCGCTCATCATGCAGGGCGCCGTCCCGGCTGCGTTGCTCGCGCTCGGACTCCAAGGGCTTTTCGAGTTTGCCGAGCGCTGGGTGGTGCCGCGCGGGCTGCGCTTGAAACCGACGGACGGGGTCATGGCAGACGCGGATCCCAATCCCGAAAGACCCCGGCCATGAGCGTGCCGGGTGTCCTTGCCCCGGCTCGGGCAGGCGACTAATCTTTGAACTAGATCCGGCATTTTGAACCGCAAAGGCGCAAAGGACACAAAGCTCACCGAGAGCGACCACAGCCATGATGCCCGCCAACCAGGCTTCGTCCGTCTGCGACACCGACCATGTCGATCAACGTATCTTCCTGCGCAACGTCGGCTGGGACGACTACGAGGCCGTGCTGTCCGCCCGCGGCGACGACGGCGGAGTGCGCATCACCTATTTCAACGGTGAGCTGGAGCTGATGACACCTTCCGTCGACCACGAATCGCTCAAGAAGCGGCTCGCCCGTCTACTTGAGACCTATGCCGAGATCAGGGACATCGAGCTCGAAGGCTACGGCTCTTGGACCCTGAAGGAAAAGGCGAAGCGGCTCGGTGCCGAGGCGGACGAGTGCTATCTGGTCGGCCCGATCCGCCCGGCATCGAAGATTCCGGATATCGCGATCGAGGTGATCTGGACCAGCGGCGGTGTGGACAAGCTCGCGGTCTATCGCGGACTCGGCGTGCCCGAGGTCTGGTTTTGGGAGGACGGCACGCTGCGCTTCTTCGTGCTGCAGGACGAGACCTATCTCGCCGCGACGCGCAGCCGCGCGCTGCCCGATCTCGATCCCGCCCTCATCGTCCGCTGCATGGGAGAGCCGACCCAAACGCGCGCGATCCGCGCGTTGCGCACCGCGCTCCTCGGCGCCCCGGCGGGGCCGGATTCAGGCAGATGAGCCAATTCCAGACCCCGGAGGAGGTCGAAGCCGCCTTCTATGCCGCCTTCGAGACGCTCGATATCGCCTTAATGGGAGGGGTCTGGGCAAAGGAGCCAAGCCCCGTCTGCGTCCACCCCGGCGGTGATCTCCTGCTGGGGCGCAGCGAGGTGCTGCGCAGTTGGCGCGAGGTCTTGACCGGGGCCGAGCCGCCGGATCTGCACTACCGCGTGATCCAACGCTCCGCGACCCGGGAGCTTGCCGTCCATCTGGTCGAGGAGTTGATCCGCCCGAGCCGCTCTCGCGAGGAGCCCAACCGGATCTTGGCGACGAACGTCTACCGGCAGACCGCAGAGGGCTGGCGGATGACCGCCCATCACGCCTCGTTGCCGCTCATGCGAAAACGACCCGATAGGACAGTTACGGAAGCGCCGAAGCCCCGCATGCACTGAACCGTCGAGCCGGGATCCGCCGGTTGCTTCCCGTCCGCGAGGGTTAGGACAGGAGGGCATCGCGGCAGCTCACGGGGCCTTGAGCACGCTTCGCCTGGACGCCCACGGCCAACCCACGACGCCCAGGTAGAGCAAGGCGGCAAGTGGCATGACCGGCCAGGTCGGAAGGCCCAGAACCCAGAGGGTCGCCCCGCTGACGAGACACCAGGCGAGCGGGATGATCGACAGCAACCAGCGCAGCGGGTGGCGAACGAGCAGCAGGAAACCAAGCGTCGCGACAACCGTCGGATCCGGTGCACTGCCGAAGACCTCCAGGCCGTACCAGGGCCGACCGGAGACAAGACCAATCAGTGGCTGCAGCGCAAGTGCGAAAACGAGGAGCCAGATCGCCGCGCCGAACCCCCTATCCGCGCCTTCCGGCGACCCCGCAACCGGGCGCCACCCGAGAAGGATGACCAGTAGCACGCCCTGCAGCACGAAGCCGACCCCGAAATAGAGCCCCGGCCAGCTCAAAGGCGCGTACCAGTAGATCTGAAAGACCCAACCGACCCAAATCCAGCAGACCCCGGCTAGAAGAAACGGCGCGCGAAGCACCCTGCCCTCTACCCGACGCGCCGTGAACAGGGCCATCAGCCCCATCGCCAGCCCGATGATCGGCGCCGGCCACACCCCGACGTTGTAGCGCTCGAACAGCCTGAAATAGGTCTCGCGCGAAAACGGGATCAGGTCGACGAGCGAGTAGCTCAGGAGGTCCATCAGAGCGCGGCGACGTCGGCAGCCATGCGGCGTCGCAGTGCCGCATCCGGCATACCACCGCGCCCGCCCGCCATATTCTCCTCCATATGATCCACCCGACTGGTCGCCGGGATGGCACAGGTCACGGCGGGGTGCGAGACGATGAATTTGAGCAGGATCTGCGACCAGGCGGTGCAGTCGATCTCGCGCGCCCAACCCGGTAAGGGGTGGCGCTCGACGCGGTCGATCAGTGAACCGCCCTGAAAGGGCCGATTGGCGATTACCGCGATCCCCCGCTCCGCCGCCAACGGAAGCAGACGGGCTTCGGCCTCGCGATCCGCGATGTTGTAGGTCAACTGCACGAAATCGATCGGCTGCGTCTCCATGATCTGCGCAAGCTCCGCATGGCGACGACCGTGCGAGGTGGTGATACCGATATAACGCACCTTCCCGTCGGCCTTCATCGCCGACAGGGTCTCCAGATGGTCGCGCCAGTTGACCAGGTTGTGGACCTGCAGAAGATCCAGTCGCGGCAAACCCCAGAGACGCTCCGATGCCGCGATCTGCTCGAGACCCTCCGCGGTCGAGGAGGTCCAGACCTTGGTCGCCGAAAACAAACCCTTGGGGCGATCGAGCCGCGCCAGGCAACTGCCGACGACCGCCTCGGCCGTGCCGTACATGGGCGAGGAGTCGATCATGCCGCCGCCCGAGTTGAAGAAAGTCCGCAAGACATCGGTGCGCGCATCGCGCGCCACCGGGTCGTCGCCGACGTTGAAGGTGATCCAGGTTCCCATGCCGACGACCGGCAGAGGCTCGCCGGTCGATGGGATGGGCTTGGCGAGGAATTGTCCCTCCACCGCCCTCGCCTTGCCCGGAAGCGTGAAGAAGGGCAAAGGCCCGACCGCAAGGGCCGCAAGAAAGGCACGCCGACTCGATACGCAAGATCGATCCATAGATAACCTCCGAATGGCATCCGCCGAGCGGACTTTAGAATCCCGGAGTTTGACCATCATCCATGGGATGGTTGCAAAGAGCTCATCGATCAGCCCAATCGATAAGGCGTATCCGGCTTGGGTCGCACTCGGGCAACGAGCTGACCCTGCCCATCGTCGAAGGGTCCGGGCCTTAGAGGATGGCGACTTTGCTTGGCCGATGACATGGGCGATGAACGTTGCGCGCGCACTGCAAACATTCGATCCACTCTACCCGCAGGACAATGGGGAGTCGCCGCTACGGCAGTTGCAGGTGCATCTTGCCAACGCGCTGCCCTACGACCTGGAAGAAACCGAGCTTAGCGAGTGCAAGAACCTCGCGCCACACTGGCATGACTGGCAGGCCGTCGAAGCAGCTTGCTCGCACCTTGCGACCGTTATCTTCGACCGGGTGTGCGATCTGCAAGCGGGGTTTGCGCGCGTCGCCGAGCTGGCGGCCGAGCTGCCGGAGACGCGTCGGGTGTGCCGAACGGCTGTTCTTGGTGTTGAAGGAAGGCTGCCGCGTGGAGGCGTTGCAGTTGAGCACCCTGGAACGCCTCGAGCGCGCCTTGGCGCTGTTTCTGGTCGTCGCCTGGCGCGTCGCGCAGCTGATGCGCTTGGGTCGGACCCTGCCGAAGCTGGAGGCCGAGCTGTTCTTCGCGCCCGAAGAGTGGCAGGCCGCCTACACGCTCTCCGAGAAACCCCCGCCCAAAGAGCCGCCACGCCTCAACACCGTGATCCGCCTGATTGCCGGCCTCGGCGGATTCCTCGGGCGCAAGGGCGACGACGAACCCGGCGTGAAGACGCTTTGGCTCGGCCTGCAACGCGTCACGGACTTCGCCGCCGGGCTAAGATAGTGCCCGACAGCTCCATGAGTCATGAGACGTATGTAATGGGATGGACGAAACGATTACTAATGATTTCGCGTCGCTCCAGTCGACTTCCAGGGAGCTTGGCGTGAAACGTAAACGCAAACACCGAGGAGAACGAAATGAACGTCAAATTCCAACTCACTCCCGATGAGCGCGCCAGCTTTGAAGGAAATCCACGACCGGTACGCGTCCGAGGGCCGGTTGCGCTCATGCGGTTGGTTGGAACAACATCGGCTGGCCGTGCGAATGATCCGTTCGGGCGATACTGGTTTAACGAACGGTACTTTTGTAAGCTCGACTTTGGCCATTTCCGGGCCTCGGCGGAAGCGCCGCGAGGCGCCGGGAGCGACGGTGACAGACCCGATTGATGTGGCGGCAGAGGGCCGCGGACGGTATCGTCCGATGTCGACCAAAACCTCGGACCTGCCTGCGGATGTTCCCTCTGCCTGCCGCGATTGTATCTGTTCTGCAGCCCTTTGCCGGCCTGTTCACCGCGCCGACCCTGGCGCATCTGCACGTCTTGCTCACGGGAACGCTGCTGGCGCAAGGGCCGCGCACGGTGACGGCGGCGCTGCGGGCGATGGGGCTGAGCGCGGAGCGGCGCTTCGAGCGTTACCACCGGGTGCTGAATCGGGCGCGTTGGTCGTCGCGCCAAGGGGCGCGGATTCTGCTGGGGTTGTTGCTCGGGATGTTGCCGGCGCAGGTGCCGATCGTGGTGGCGGTCGACGAGACGCTGGAACGGCGCAAGGGCGCGCGCATTCGAGCGAAGGGGATGTATCGCGATGCGGTGCGCTCGTCACGGAGCAAAGTCGTGACCTGCTTGGGGCTGGAGTGGATCTGCATGGCGTTGTTGGTGGCCGTGCCGTGGAGCACGCGGCCTTGGGCGCTGCCTTTTCTCACCCGCTTGGCACCGTCGAAACGGGCCGACGAGGCGGCCGGGCGGCGCCATCGCACGGTCGTGGAGCTCACCATCGGGATGGTCTGGCTGGTCTCGCGCTGGCTGCAGCAACGCCGCTGGATCCTGCTCGGCGACGGCAGCTACTCCTGCATTCAGCTGGGGGGGGAAGTGCTGGCCGCGCAAGCGACCCTGGTCACGCGCCTGCGCCTGGATGCACGCCTGTTCGCCTTTCCCGAGCCGGTGCCCGCCGGGCGGCGCGGCCCCAAGCCGAAGAAAGGCGGCGTACTGGCCAAGCTCGCCACACGCGAGGAGGCGGCGCGCACCCGAGGCGAGGAGGTCGCGATTCAATGGTACGGACAGCCCAAAACGCTGCGCCTGCTTAGCGAGGTGTGTCTGTGGCACACCGCGGGATGGCCGCCGTTGCCGATTCGCTGGGTGCTCGTGGTCGATCCCGAGGGCCGGCTGCCGACGCAAGCCTTCTTTACCACCGACCTGAACATGGCGCCGGCCCGCGTCGTGGAGCTGTTTGTTCAGCGCTGGTCGCTCGAGGTCACCTTCGAGGAAGTCCGTCGCCACCTCGGCGTCGAGACCCAGCGCCAGTGGAACGATCTGGCGATCGCACGCACCACGCCGATGCTGATGGCGCTGTTCTCGCTCGTCTGTCTCATGGTCTACCGGTGGCGCGAGCGCTGGGACGCCCTGCCGCGCTCCACGGCTTGGTATCTGAAGTCCCACGCCACCTTCTCCGATTGCCTGGCCCTGGTGCGGCGCACCATCTGGGCCGAGGAGAATTACGCCTACTCACGGTCCGAGGGGGAGATGGTCCTAATTTCGTCCAAGCGACTCGATCGCCTGCTGGAACAGCTCGCGGCGACCGCCTAGATTGGCCAAAGTCGAGGTAAGGTGATCGATTTTATTACGGACCACCACTCGGAGGTTTCATTAATCAACCACTACCTTAAGCTCGTGGTTCGCGATGGAACTGCTGTGTGCTACGACTGGAATTCGTTTGGAAAGCTATATCAGCTTCGCGTTCCCGCAGGTGTTGAGCTACAGGCATACGTCGGTCGAGCTAGGCCCCAACCGTTCTTTTCCACCACCGACCCAAGCCAGAGAAAGGCCCTACCGCACGAGGTGTTGGCTGGCGGTGAGGTGCAATATGTAGTCGACGTAGACACCATTGGCAGGCAGCACGTGATCGGGCCAATTCCGGTTGGAATCGCGGGTATCGGTCATGCAGCTCTACGTTCATAAGATCGACCTAGAGCTGAAGAGTAGCGACCGCCCATTCTTAATTAGAGGAAGTAACAAAACCGAGTTTCTCGTTTTCCTACGTTGACCATCCCCATGACTGCCTCGACGACGGGATTTCGTGTACCCTGGCCGGGATCGCCGCAGTCGACTCCGAAACCCACGTCGGCGAGATCATGGGCGAGCGCCCACCCAAATCGGCGAAGGCATATCCGGCGCGCCGCGCGGGAGGCTGCTCAAACCTGAGGCCATCGATCCGGATGATAGTTTTGGCCACGATGCAGAACTGCCGATGTTTGTTGAACGCATCGGGATTGCGGGCCTGCTTCCGCTCACTGCCGATCTTCTGCTTGATTTCTTTAGCATCGGGCCTCGAAAGCCCAACACGAAAACCGCCATAGAGACGTTTTGAGCACTTCCCGAATCGAGGAAACCTAACCTCTCCCTGAACTTCGGGGTCGACTGCGACGATCCCGGCCAGGGCACACGAAATCCCTCGTCGCTGCGGTCACGAGTTTGGTCGCATGAGAAAACGGGGAAACTTCAGCTTGGCATATCGCGCCCATTTGGACTAGCATCGCGAGAGAAAATCCCAGCAGCCGGCTAGGTTTGTAAAACCTATCCAATCGTCTCGTCGATGCGACAAAGACATTGCACGCAACACGGGGCACGAAGAACCGCTAAGACCAACTCGGGGCAACCGTGATGCCGGTAATCGATGTTGACGCGCTGCTGACGCCTGTTTCCGCAGAGATGCCCGCGGGTGAGGACCGGGAGTACGATCCGGCATTCCTTGAGGTGATGAGGCTCGCAGCCGGAACGCCTGAGCGGGTCATGGGCAATACTGTCGTCCCGGCGGAACAACCAGACTGGCAAAGAGTCCAGAGCGCTTGTGTGGACATTCTGCTGCAGTCCAAAGATCTCCGCATCGCCACATTGCTGTTGCGGGCCTTGATTCGAACATCCTCTCTGCCGGGCTTGCAAGCGGGCATACAAGTTCTGGTCGGCATCGTTGATCGTTATTGGGATCAACTGTACCCGTCCCTCGACGCGTCCGACGATAACGACGCGACCGAGAGGATCAGCGTACTGGCAACGCTGACCGATCCAACCGTCCTTCTCACGCCCCTTCGCGATGCGCCTCTGATTCGTTCACGCACCTTCGGCCCCCTCTCTTTACGCGATATCGAGCTTGCGGAGGGTAAGTCCAAACCGCCATCCGGCGTGACGCCTTTGGACACCGCGTCCGTGCACGCGGCATTCATGGACTGCGACCTAGACGAGCTTGCGTCACACGCGATCGCCGCAGCCTCTGCTTCGGAGCAGATTCGCGCACTGAGCGCATCGCTGGGGGCGCACGTCCAGGCGATGGCGTCTCCGGATTTCGACGCGTTGCTAACGCTCCTGTCGAGTATCGAAACGACTCTGCGTGCCCGCCTGAACGAACGTCGGCCAGCAGACGCCGCGCCCGATGCCGACTCGAGCGCACATCAACCAAGCAGTGTGTCCGGTCATGGCGGCAGCGGAAGGATGTCCTCGTCCAATGCCGATTCAATGCAGATCACGGGTCGAGATGACGTCGTTCGCGTGCTTGACGCAGTCTGTGCTTACTACACACGCAGTGAGCCGTCAAGTCCCGTACCGTTGCTATTGAAGCGCGCACGCCGCCTCGCCACGATGGATTTCTTGGCGATCATGAACGACCTAGTACCCGAGGCATTGGATAAGGTTACGGCGATCAAGGGACCTGATTCATAAACGGTTTAAATAAGACGGGGGAGAGAAGATGGCCAAAGAGAGTAGTCAAAAGTTCGTCGCTCGAAATCGGGCACCCAGGGTCCAGATCGAGTATGACGTGGAGCTTTATGGTGCTGAGAAGACCATTCAGCTGCCTTTTGTTATGGGCGTGTTGTCGGATCTGTCCGGCAAACCGGAAACCCCTCTTCCACCCGTCGGCGACCGCGCTTTCCTTGAGATCGACGTCGACAATTTCGACGACCGACTCAAATCCATGAAGCCTCGTGTCGCCTTTCAGGTGCCGAATAGCCTAACTGGTGAAGGCAACCTCAATGTTGAACTGACCTTCGAGAGCATGGACGATTTCTCCCCCGCTGCGGTCGCACGCAAGGTCGACTCGTTGAACAAGCTTCTGCAAGCCAGAACGCAGCTGTCGAACCTCCTGACCTACATGGACGGTAAAAGCGGGGCCGAAGACCTCATCGCGAACGCGTTGAACGACCCCGCATTGCTCAAATCTCTGGCGAGTATGCCGAAACCGCACGAAGCAGGCCAAGCCGACACCGCCGCCGCGGAGGACAACAAGAATGGCTGAGACCGAGAAACAAGCCGAATCCGCGGTCCAACTTGAGACGGCGCCGGCAGGGGACTTTGCTTCACTTCTGCAGCAAGAGTTCAAACCGCGATCAGACCGCGCAAGAGAGGCAGTCCAAGACGCGGTTCACACCCTTGCGGCCCAGGCGTTGGAACAAACCGGGCTCATTTCGGATGACGCGGTTCGGACCATCGAATCGATCATCGCGGAGATCGATCGCAAACTCACCCAGCAGGTCAATCTGATCCTGCACCACCAGGATTTCAGTCAGTTGGAAGGCAGTTGGCGGGGATTGCACTACCTTGTCAACAACACCGAAACAGACGAGATGCTCAAGATTCGCGTCATGAACATTTCGAAAAAGGAAATCCATAAAAATCTGAAAAAATTCAAGGGCACCGCTTGGGATCAAAGCCCTATTTTTAAGAAGGTCTACACGGAAGAATACAGCATGTTCGGCGGCGAACCATTTGGCTGCCTGGTTGGTGACTATTACTTTGATCACAGTCCGCCAGACGTCGAGCTACTGGGACAGATGGCGCAGATCTCCGCTGCCGCACATACTCCCTTCATTACCGGCGCCGATCCGGGCGTATTTCAGATGGAGTCGTGGCAAGAGTTGAGTAACCCACGCGATCTAACAAAAATATTCCAGACCCCGGAGTATGCCGCCTGGAAGTCTTTGCGTGAATCCGAAGACTCGCGCTACATCGGCTTGGCCATGCCGCGGTTTCTATCCAGATTGCCTTACGGAGCCAAGACCGATCCGGTCGAAGAGTTCGACTTCGAAGAGGAGACTGCCGCCGGAGACCATTCGCGGTATACCTGGTCGAATGCAGCTTATGCCATGGCCGTGAATATCAATCGGGCATTCAAACTTTACGGCTGGTGCTCCCGTATTCGCGGTGTGGAATCGGGCGGTGCGGTCGAAGGTTTGCCGGTGCACACCTTCCCGACCGACGACGGCGGCATCGACATGAAGTGCCCCACAGAAATCGCGATCGACGATCGGCGGGAAGCTGAGCTGGCCAAGAACGGATTCATGCCGCTGCTGCATAAGAAGAACACCGATTTTGCCGCGTTCATCGGAGCGCAATCATTGCAAAAACCCTTCGAGTACGATGACCCGGACGCAACTGCAAACGCCAACCTGGCCGCACGTTTGCCCTACTTGTTCGCCGTCTGTCGATTCGCGCATTACCTCAAAGCGATTGTCCGAGACAAGGTCGGATCGTTTAAGGAGCGCGAAGACATGGAGAAATGGCTCAACAAATGGATCAACAAATACGTCGAACCCAATCCGGCCAATGCGTCCGAAGTCGATAAGGCACGCAAACCGCTCGCAGCCGCGAAGGTCGTCGTGGAAGAAGTCGAGGGCAACCCCGGCTACTACACCTCCAAGTTCTATCTCCGGCCACACTATCAGTTGGAGGGTTTGACGGTATCGCTACGCCTCGTGTCGCGACTTCCCTCGGAAAAGGGCTGAAGAAGAGATAAACCTGCTCCAGCGATCAACGCGGGCTTCATCCGTGCGGTCAAAATTCCGCCGCACAAACTTCGCCCTCAGGGGCATATAAAAGAGAGTCGGAGGAAATGAGCGATGGCAGTCGACATGTTCATGAAGATCGAGGGCGTCGATGGAGAGAGCACCGACGACGGACACGACAAATGGATCGAAATTTTGAGTTACAGTCACGGCGTTAGTCAACCGGTGTCGGGCGCCAGCGCAACGGGGGGGCGCACTGGGGGCCGTGCTGATTTCCAAGATCTCGTTGTCGCAAAGACCATCGACAACGCGACCTGCGACCTCAACATCAAGTGCGCTAAAGGCGAGCATATTCCGAAAATCGAATTGGAGTTGTGCCTCGCGACCGGTGACAAGCATTGCTTCATGAAGTACGTGCTGGAAGATTGCATCGTCACATCGATCACGCCGGGTGGATCGCAAGGCGATGAGATCAAACCCATCGAGCAGGTCTCTTTCGCCTACGGAAAGATCAAATGGGAATACACACCAATTGATCACACGGGTGCTCCGGGCTCAAGCACCGATCGCACATGGAGTCTGGAGAAGAACGTCCAGGAATAAGGGGTCTGCGCATCGCTCTCCGGGGTAGGATGCAGGAGGGTGGGTCCCTCTTGGCATTATCGACGATACGACGCTGACCATTTGGTCAGCGCCTCATTTTGTCCTCGAACCGAGTTCGGCTGGGGGACTTTCCTTCGGCGGTGGAGAAGCCCGATGGACGCAGAACAGGCGCTGAAAGAAGGCGATCTTGACACTGCGCTGAAACAGCTTCAGTCGCAGGTACGCAAGGCGCCGGCCGATGCAAAACTCCGGATCTTCTTGTTCCAACTGCTCTCGGTCCTGGGCGAATGGAAAAAGGCCCTGAATCAATTGAATGTTGCAGCTGAACTCGACGCCGGCACGCTGGCAATGGCTGGAACCTACAGACCTGCGCTGCAATCGGCTGTCTTGCGCGAGCGCGTCTTCGCCGGTGAGCGCGACCCCATCGTCTTTGGTGAACCCCAGCGCTGGATCGCACTGCTGTTCCAAGCGCTTCGGCTGAGCGGACAAGGCAAAGCGGAGGAATCACAAGGGTTGCGCTCTGAGGCATTCGACGAGGCCCCGGCGACGGCCGGCCAAATTGACGGCGATCCGTTCGCATGGATCGCCGACGCCGATATGCGCTTAGGACCGGTCGTGGAAATGGTGCTGAACGGACGATACAACTGGGTCCCCTTTCAACACATTCGCTGTATCCGTTTCGAAGAACCCAGCGATCTTCGCGACCTCGTGTGGGTACCCGCTCGAGTCACCTGGACCAACGGCGGTGAATCCGTGGCGCTGGTACCGACCCGCTATCCGGGATCTGAGTTCAGCGAAGACGCCAGCATCCGACTCGCACGCCGTACCGATTGGCTAGAGCGCGGCTCAGGGCTGTTCGTCGGGCTGGGACAACGGATGCTCGCAACCGATCAGGGTGAGTACCCCCTGCTAGGTATACGCGAGATCAGTCTGGAACAGACCAATTCGGCAGCCGACGGAACCGGTGATGGCTGAACTGACACCGAAGGAGCGATTGCAACCATCGCTACTCGATCGACTAACGGACAACGCGCCCAAGACGACCGAGGAGTCGCGCGACGACCGGGTGCTGTCGCCGCGGCGGCTCAAGGCCTGCGTCTTACGTGATTTGAAATGGCTGCTGAATACCTGCGATTTGGCATCCGTTGCGGAACTGGACGCCTTCCCCGAGGTCCGGCAGTCCGTATTGAACTTCGGCTTGCCCGACTTGGCCGGGCGGCATGTGTCCGGCCTGGATGTCCTCACGCTGGAACGCGATCTGCGCCAAGCCATCCTGCGCTTTGAGCCGCGCATCACGCGACAGTCGCTGGTCATTCGCGCCGTCGTCGACGAGTCGCACATGAACCACAACGCCATCCGTTTCGACATCGAAGGCGAGCTCTGGGGGCAACCCCTGCCGCAACAGCTCTACCTGAAGACCGAAGTGGATCTGGAGTCCGGTGAGGTGGCCGTCGTGGAAGCAACAGGAGGCGGCGACTGACGCGATCATGGACCCACGTCTCCTCGCCCATTACAACCGAGAACTCCAACACCTGCGTGGAATCGGCGGGGAGTTCGCAGCCGAGTTCCCGAAGATCGCCGGCCGCCTCGGCCTCACCGCCTTCGAATGCGCGGACCCCTACGTCGAGCGCCTGCTCGAGGGTTTCGCGTTCCTCGCCGCTCGCGTCCAGCTCAAGATCGAGGACGAATTTCCGACCTTCACCCAGCACCTGCTGGAGATGATCTATCCGCACTACCTGGCCCCAACGCCGTCGATGGCCGTCGTGCAGTTGCAGCCGGACCCGACCGAGGGGGCGCTGGCAGCCGGCTTCGCGATCCCGCGTGATACCCTGCTGCGCGGGACCCTCGGCAAGGGCGAGCAGACAGCGTGCGAGTACCGCACAGCGCACGAGACGGTTCTTTGGCCCATCGAGATCACCCAGGCGGAATACTTCAGCCATGCCGGCCCGGTCGCGAAGACCGACCTGCCAGCCCTGAACCGCAGCAAGGCGGGCATCCGCCTGCGCCTGCGCGCAACCGCGGGCTTGAACCTGCGCGACATCCAACTCGACCAATTGGTGCTCTTCCTGCAAGGCAGCGACGAGGTGCCGTTCACGCTGTACGAACAGCTCACCGCGAATCCGGTCGCCGTACTCATACAGCCGTTGCCGCGCCCCCTGCCCTGGCTGACGGAACTTCCCGGCTCCACGCTGAAACCCCTTGGATTCTCGGCGGACGAGGCCCTGTTGCCATACACGCTGGCCTCTTTCCAAGGCTATCGCAACCTCCACGAGTATTTCGCGTTTCCCGAGCGCTACCTCTTCGTAGCGCTGGACGGTCTGGCCCCGGCACTGGCTCAACTGAACGCACCAGAGGTCGACATCATCGTACTCCTGCCGTCGCCGGCGAAGGCACTCGACGGCGCCCTCGATGCCGGCAACTTCGCACTGCACTGCACGCCTGCCATCAACCTGTTTCCCAAGCGCTGCGATCGCATCCATCTCGACAAGGGCGGGCCCGAATTCCATGTCGTCCCGGACCGCATACGACCCATGGACTTCGAGATCTATCGTGTCGACGGTGTATCCGGCTATGGGGCATCGAGCACGACCTCCCGCGAATTTCGTCCTTTCTACGCCGCAACCGACCTAACCCACCCCGACGAGCATCCGGCCTATTACAGCGTGCACCGCGTCCCCCGCAGACTCTCGTCGCGTCAGCGCAGACAGGGTCCGCGATCGAGCTATTCCGGCAGCGAACTCTACGTCAACCTGGTCGATGCCGCCGCGGCACCCTGGTCAGCAGAACTGCGCCAGCTCGGGGTCACCTGTCTCTGCACCAATCGAGACCTACCGCTGCAAATGCCCGTGGGTGCGGGCAAGACGGACTTCTCTCTCGAATCCGGGGCTCCGGTGCAGGCCGTGCGGGTGCGTGCTGGACCGACCGCGCCGAAACCATCCCATGCGCACGGCGATACGGCCTGGCGACTGATCAGCCATCTTTCCCTGAACTATTTGTCCATCACCGATACCGACGGCGGAACCGGTGCCGGAGCGCTGCGCGAATTGTTGGCCCTATACGCGGACCTCACCGTCGCCGGGGCGCGCCATCAGCTCGAGGGGCTCCGCTCGGTGTCTTCGCGCCCCATCACGCGCCGTCTCCCCGGCGTGCGCCCGATCACCTATGCCCGTGGAATCGAGATCGCGCTCGACCTCGATGAGAGCGCCTTCGAGGGGACCGGTGCATACCTGTTAGGCACGGTCCTCGAGCGCTTCTTCGCGCGCTATGCCTCCATCAACGGATTTACCGAGACCTTGCTCACGACCCCCGACCGCGGAGAGCTGAAGCGATGGCCGGCGACCATCGGCCTGCGCCCGACCCTCTAGCGCTGCTCAGCGAACTGGAGCGCGAACCCTGGCGTTTCAGTTTCCTGCAGACGCTGCGGCAGTTGGAGTGCCGGTATCCCGAGCGACCACGGGTCGCCAGCTCGGCCAAGGCGGCGGACGATCCGATCCGACTCGGCCAGACACCGTCGATGATCTTTGCACCGGCCGAACTTGCCGCTCTGCAGCGCCGCGGCGCCGGACTCCCGCCGCTGTTGCTGGTCCATTTTCTTGGTCTTCTCGGCCCGAATGGCCCCTTGCCTCTGCACCTGACCGACTACGCGCGGGACCGCTTGCGCAACAACGACGACCCCACCTTCGCCCGCTTTCTCGATCTCTTCAATCACCGCATGCTCGGGCTGTTCTACCGAGCCTGGGCACAGGCGCAGCCCGCGGTCGCCTTCGACCGTGCCGACAGGCACCGATTCGCCGTCTACCTCGGCGCGCTGCAGGGCACCGGCATGTTTTCCTGCGCCGATCGGGACAAGATGCCAGATCTCCTAAAGCTGCACTTCACCGGTCATCTCGCCTGCCAGGCACGGCATCCGGAAGGGTTGCGCGCCATCCTCGCGGACTTTCTGAAACTGCCGGTCCAGATCGAGGAATTCGTCGGCCATTGGCTCACGCTGCCGAATGACTGCCGCTGGCGCCTCGGAGAGTCGCCGAACACCGGTGCGCTTGGTCAGACGACGACGGTCGGCGGCCGCGTCTGGGACCATCAGTCCAAGTTCAGGGTCCGCATCGGACCGCTGAAGTTGCCGGACTACCTGCGCCTGCTGCCGGGGGGCAAGAGCCTGGATGCGGTCAAGGCCATCGTGCGCAATTACATCGGCGATCAGATCGGCTGGGATCTGAACCCGGTGTTGGCGCAGCCGGAAGTCCCGCAGACATGCCTGGGCCAAGCGGGAAGGCTGGGCTGGACGACCTGGGTCAAGAGCCGTCCACTCGGCC
Organism: Thiocapsa bogorovii; assembly: GCF_021228795.1. NCBI lineage: Bacteria > Pseudomonadati > Pseudomonadota > Gammaproteobacteria > Chromatiales > Chromatiaceae > Thiocapsa > Thiocapsa bogorovii. The sequence continues at coordinate 5,205,716 of NZ_CP089309.1, read as the reverse complement.
GTAACGGCGATGACCTCAAGCTCGACCCAAGTATCATCACAACGATCAACGCGCCTTCGCCAGAAACAATAAAACAAGCCGTATCCAATGGAGGATCCGCACGATGACCGAGATCAGCCGCAGCGCGCTCTTCGGCAAGCTTAACCCGCTCGCGTACAAGGCCATCGAAGGCGCGACCGTTTTCTGCAAAATGCGGGGTAATCCCTATATCGAGCTCGTGCATTGGCTGCATCAGATCCTGCAGAATCAAGACTCGGATCTGCATCGGATCATTCGTCAATTCGATCTTGACGCGGCCCGGCTTGCCAAAGACCTCACCGATGCCCTCGATCGCTTGCCGCGCGGGTCGCGTTCCATCGCCGATCTGTCGTCGGACGTGGAGGAAACCGTCGAGCGCGGCTGGGTCTACGGCACGCTGATGTTCGGCGAGACCCAGGTCCGCACCGGGCACCTGATGGTTGGCATGCTGAAGACACGCGGATTGCGCACCGGTCTGCTCGGGATCTCGGCGCAGTTCGACAAGATCAGCGCCGAGCGTCTCACCGAGGATTTCGCCGAGTTCCTCGCCGACTCACCCGAGGCCGGCATGGGCACCAGCGACGGATTTCGGGTCGGGGGCGGCGCGGCCCCCGGTGAAGCCAGCGGTGCCATTGCCCCGGCGCAGATGGGCAAGCAGGAGGCACTGAAGCAGTTCTCTATCGATCTCACCGAGCGCGCGCGCAACGGTGAGATCGACCCCATCGTCGGCCGCGACGAGGAGATCCGTCAAATCATCGATATCCTGATGCGCCGGCGCCAGAACAACCCGATCCTGACCGGCGAGGCCGGCGTCGGCAAGACAGCCGTCGTCGAGGGATTCGCGCTGCGCATCGCCGCCGGTGAAGTGCCGCCGCCGCTCGCGGACGTCACGCTGCGCACCCTCGACGTGGGCCTGCTCCAGGCCGGCGCGAGCATGAAGGGCGAGTTCGAGAACCGCCTGCGTCAGGTCATCGACGAGGTGCAGACCTCGCCCAAGCCCATCATCCTATTCATCGACGAGGCACACACGCTGATCGGTGCGGGAGGCAGCGCCGGCACTGGCGACGCCGCCAATCTACTCAAGCCCGCCCTGGCTCGCGGGACGCTGCGCACGGTGGCCGCAACCACCTGGAGCGAGTACAAGAAGTACATCGAGAAAGACCCCGCCCTCACCCGTCGCTTTCAGGTGGTCCAGGTGGACGAACCGAGCGAAGACAAGGCCATCTTGATGGCAAGAGGGGTCGCATCGACCTTGGAGCAGCATCACCGGGTGCAAGTGCTCGACGAGGCCCTTGAGTCCGCCGTGCGCCTCTCTCATCGCTATATCCCGGCCCGGCAATTGCCGGACAAGGCGGTCAGTCTGCTGGATACGGCCTGTGCGCGGGTCGCTATCAGCCAAAGCGCCGTCCCGGGTGAGGTCGAGGATTGTCGGCGCCGCATCGAGGCGTTGCAGACCGAACTCGACATCATCGCCCACGAGACCGCCGTCGGTGTCGACACCGCCGAGCGTGAGGCAAGAGCCCGGGAAAAGCAGGCTGCGGAACAGGAACTGCTCACCACGCTCGAAGCCCGTTGGGACAACGAGAATCAGTTGGTCAAAGACATTCTCGCGTTGCGGGCCGAGCTGAGAGGCCAAGCCGCACCGGTGGAAGGCACGGGAATCACGTTGGAGCAAGCCGCAGGATCTGAGACCGACGCCACCACCTCAAACCCAGAAGCTCAGGAGGCGACCGCGGTATCCGCGGATGAGGCAACGGCCGCAGCGCCGGCGCTGTCCGACGAAGCGCGCGCGGAGACATTGGAGCGCTTGCGTGAGCTACAAACCAAGCTGCATAGCCTGCAAGGTGAAAGCCCGTTAATCCTACCCAGCGTCGACAGTCAAGCCGTGGCCTCGGTAGTTGCGGATTGGACCGGCATCCCGGTGGGCCGCATGGTCAAGAACGAGGTGCAGGCGGTCTTGCAACTGGCCGAGACGCTGAACAAGCGGGTCATCGGCCAGCGCCACGCGCTGGATATGATCGCCCGTCGCATCCAGACCTCTCGTGCCCGCCTCGACAACCCCAACAAGCCCATTGGCGTATTCCTGCTCGCCGGCCCGTCCGGCGTCGGCAAGACCGAGACCGGCCTGGCGCTGGCCGAGGCCCTCTACGGCGGCGAGCAGAACATCATCACCATCAACATGAGCGAGTTCCAGGAGGCACACAGCGTCTCCACGCTCAAGGGCTCGCCACCCGGCTACGTCGGCTACGGCGAGGGCGGCATTCTCACCGAGGCGGTGCGGCGCAAGCCCTACAGCGTCGTCCTGCTCGATGAAGTAGAAAAGGCCCACCCGGACGTGCACGAGATCTTCTTCCAGGTATTCGACAAGGGCTGGATGGAAGACGCCGAGGGCCGCCATATCGATTTCCGCAATACGCTGATCCTGCTCACAACCAACGTCGGTACTGATCTGGTCATGGGTCTGTGCCAAGACCCGGACCTGATGCCGGAACCCGAGGGCATCGCCACCGCGCTGCGCGAACCCCTGCTAAAGACCTTCCCGGCGGCACTGCTCGGCCGCTTGGTCGCTATCCCATACTATCCGCTCAACGACGAGATGCTGGCAGCGATCATTCGGCTGCAACTCGGGCGCGTCGTGCGACGCATCGAAGACAATCACCGCATCCCGCTGACCTTCAGCGACGAGGTCGTGACCCTCATCGCCACGCGATGTGCCGAGGTGGAAAGCGGCGCCCGCGTGGTGGATGCGATCCTCACCAACTCCGTGCTACCGGAGATCAGCCGCGAACTACTGATCCGCAGCATGGACGGTCGGGCGGTTGCCGGCGTCAAGATCGGGGTAAACGATGACGGCTTTCAGTTAGATTTCGACTGACTCAGAGCGCCAACAATGTCTGTTTGCGAAACAATCGACTCGATGATCGGCAAGTTCCCAGCCCCCGACATGATGTTCCCCCGTCATCGATTGGCCGACACGTTCGCGACACGCTTACTCAAGCGATCTCCCGGACATGCAACTCGCAGCTTCCAACCGCCACTATATCTCCCGGCGCAATTCTCCGGGGTACCTGGACCGGTTCGCCGTTCAAAAACGTTCCGTTTGCGCTGTCGAGGTCCATCACCGTGAGGCAAACTCTCCCGTCGAACGTCACCGCGTCAAAGCGGGCATGGCGTCGGGACACACAATCATCGTCAACGCGCAAATGCGCCTGCGGAGAACGACCAATCGTCGCCGAGTTATGCACATACAGGCGTTCCTCATACTCGGCCCCATGAACGCGGACAACTCGGACCAGGAGCGATGCGTGCCGCGTCTGCGCAACGAGGGTCGTCGGCTCCGATCCATCCGCCGCGGTCAAGCCCAGGCATCCCGTCGAATGACCGTGCGCAGCCGCCTGGATCAACGCCAACAAGTCGCGAACTGCCAGCTCGAAATCAGCTCGAAAATCGACGAACTGTAATGTACCCAGTCGCAAGTGCAAATCAACAGGCCTACAACTCCGCGCCATGATTGGAATCACCCGCCCCGTCAGATGCTCCACGGCCCAATGCGTCTCGGCCTGAACCCACTCCGAACGCTGCGAGTCGGGCGATAGCACGACAACAAACCAGTCTGCCCGTGCCAACGCCGCACGAATCTGCTGCTCCCAATTCGCCGCAATCTTGAGATCCGTCGACGAACACCAGGTTTCTAAGCCACAGGCTTCCAGCGCCGGCTTAAGCCGTGCAACCACGAAATCGCGGTCTAGGCTTGAATGACTGATGAAGATTTGAGTCATAACGCGCGCACCGATTCAGTTACTCATGCGCCATCCGCGTCGGAACGCAGTCCTCAGGCAGGCAATCCTTACAAAACGAGCACTGGCCAGATTAAAAATATCTCAAACAATCCAGTGCCGATTGTCATCCAATCTTGATTATAAGACCTGAGGCTTACCACTCCGCAGACCAACCGCATCAATAATCCGGCCAGAAGTCGGGATTTAGGATCTCCTACTCACTGTACAGACATTGCGGTGGAGAGACCGCGCCATGGTTCGGCGCATAACCGCCGATAGGTTTGCGTCCGGCTTTTCGATAACGAAGTGATAGTGAATCGTGCCATTGATCGGGGTCAGCATAGTGACCCCGACTTCCCGCGCAGACTCCAGCCCTTAAGGAGAACGCCATGCGCCGATGGGTCTGCCTCTTCACACGATCTCGTAGATATGACACCGAAGCTACGGGATGGCTAACCTGAAAGACTCCAGCTCCAAGTCTCCCTCGGCGTTAACTGACTCCTTCTCGCAGGTCCAGCCATATCCCTCTATGGTCGGATTGGTGCAGCGCATCGCTTCGGCGACAATGCTGCCGTTTGCTAGGGCGTACAGTCGGGTGCTGTGCAACAGATGCGTCGCTGCGGATTCTTCGACGCAGGTAAGCGCGATATGGGTTTTCGTCATTTCAAACTGCGGGTCGATACAATCCCTGGACAGACCCAGCACGCGATTCAAACCAGGATTGTCGACGCGAACACCGACGCGCAGCCCCTCCCGAATGTCTTCCGGAGCTATTTCCAATCGTGGCACGATGACGGCGATCCAACCGTCGTCCAGGGCAAGGGCACGGCTCACCGCGTCCTCAAGGCCCCAGTTCACCGCGTCGATCGGGCCCCGCGCAAAAGATGGGTCAATGGCTGGAACTCCTACGCTCGTCGGGCTTGGAGCGACCACGTCGCAGCGCCGCGCAAAGGCATCTAGGACGCCGCGCTCGCGCCACTCGGCAACCGCGTATTCTGCCGGCGCCCGTTCGGCGAACAATCCGGCGACGACGAACAGACCTTTTCGCAGATTGCGACAATCGTCCGTGTCAACGATCAGTAGGCCCCTACCTCCATCTTGCAGCTGATGGGCGTTGGCGAGCGCGTCTCGCAGACTCTCCTGTGTAGCCAAGATGGTCAACCACGTAGCCGGGGAATCGGCAACTGCTGGTCGCCCCACCCCTGCCGTAATCGCGGCTCCCAACATAAACAGTGCAATCAGCGGATGTCTCATAAGCCGCTCTCACGTTTTACTGTCACAAGCTCGCTGTTCCGCCGTCCCTGGATATGCGCCACATCTTTGAAGGACGTCCAGTCACCGCCCCACACAAGTCCCCGTTCTTTGGCCTCTGCCCCAAGCGCATCCCAAAAGCCATTCTGTTCGGCCGCTGCGGTCCATGCCCACCGACGATCGATAATGTCCGCCGCATAGGAGTTCGGTATACCGTTGGGCTTCTGGGCGTTGTGGAAACTGAACTTGACCTTGCTCCTACCCTTTTTCACCAGTTCCAGCTGCACCTCCACCGATCGCCACCCATAGAACACTTTCGGTTCAAAGCCCCGCTTGCTCAATGCACCGAGTACAGCCATGACCTTAACGCGAAATCCGGGGTTCATGCTCGCTAGCTTCTTCTCCTGACTCCAGCGGGCGCTATCGCCCCCCCACTTTGCTCGATCAACGGCCAAGATCTGCCGCCATTTTGCCTCCGACCCCGGACTGTTCATCGCGATCAGGGTCTTGCCATTTGGATCCACCCGTCCATCCGGGTTCCTCAGGCCAACAACCAACTTCTGGAAGCTACGAATGGTCGCAATGGTTACCGGCCCGCACCTGCCATCGACGGCGAGTCTCGTGTGAACTGCAGGTAGCTGAGCATTGAGCTGAGCCTGAACGACTTTTGCATCCTGAAATTGATTTACGCCCCCGTAACCCACGGACTTCTTGATGTATACGCTCTGATTAATTGGCATCTAAACACCACTCGTTGTCAAATTGATTCAGAGATGCTAGAAAATTGAATTTTCTGCATAAATTGGCAATCAAGACGGCGCCTGGATTTCCTGCCTGGCACAATTGGCCATTCGGCGTGTTGGCGCAACTCACACAGTGGGCCGACGGTGCGAGAGGCACGTAGCACCAGCACATAAGGCCAGTCAGCGCATACGGTCAACATTTAGCTGGAACCGAGGTCCCGAACAGTCGAAAGCGTGACCCCTGCTCTGCTGCAGAGCCCAGAGGCCATGCTAGACGGACTCAAGCCAGCGCTTTTGCCGCCACGCGGGGGCGCGAATGGGGAACAACGTCGATCCCGGGTTGAGCAGGCAGAGGTATTCTGTCGCCGCGGCTCTCTGCCGCTGGAAACCGTTTCGGAGGACCTCGGTGCAATGCTCGCGGCTGACGGGTGCGCCCATGAAGTAACGTGCACCAGGACGGAAGCGGACGCTGTTTGCGACCCACCACTGCTGGAGCTTTGCCGGGTCCGGCCATGGAAGGCTCTCATCGGGGTCCATCGCGACGTCATCGTCCTCGGGGTTTTCGCTCGGGCCGGACTCGAGGTCTTCCGGAGGGGTCCGGTCGAGATCGAGGAAGGAGAGATCGAGGCCGGTGACGAGGGCGAATGCCTCGCCCGCCGAGCGTGAAAGCTTTGGGTCATCCATCTGCTGGATGAGCCAGGGCAGGTATGCCGGGTCGCCGGCGAATCCGGAACCGAGGATCAGGAGTCGCCGGTCAGCGGGGTCGCTGGCCAACCGCCTAAGCAGCTCTTTCGCGTCGGCTTGGTCCACGACCTTCAGCAGTAATCTCAGCGCCGGCTCGCGAAACGGACTCGGCGACAGCGCGATGCCTGCCAACGCTTTTACGCCCTGCTCGTCTCGGCCCAAGAGCACGGCGGACCAGGCGGCCCAGATACGCGCTTCGTCATTCTCGTCTTTCAGGGCCGCGACGCAGGCCCGTAGCAGATCCCGCCGGCCCGACTCCCCGGCGGCACGCAGGGCGCGAGCACGCAAGGCCGGCTCGGGATCGGAGATCGCCTTGGCAAGCCCCGCGCCTGAGTCAACCCCGTGCATCGTGCAGGCGGCAATGCCGACCAGTCGCCTAAAGGCGTCGGCCGAGCCCAGCAAGCCCGAGACGATGCCTTCGAGATGTTGAGCCGACACCCACCCAAAGGCGGAGATCAGCCCGCGTCTCGCCTCCGGGATAGTCTTCGCGATCGCGTAGAGCTTCTCCAAGCGTCCTTGATCCTTGGCCTCGATCGCTCCCACGGCGGTAGCGAACACTTCGCCGGTCCCGGGGCTCTCCAAAGCCCCTTCGCATAGCCCGGAGCCGTACTCACCAGCCACCGCCAGTCCGTCCAAATGTGCGGCGATCCGCTCATCCAGGCGCGCCAGGTGATGCAGCTTGACGTGCGGCGCGTCGACCAGAACCGAACGGGTGTGGCGAAGCAATGCCGCTTCCTCGGCGTGTTGCTGGACTACCGCCGGAATGGGTCGGTGGGAGTTGGCTAGCATGCGCCGTGATGTCGAGCCGAAGCGTCGGTATTGTTTGCTGTATTCGTGGTCGGAGAGTAAGCCGGGTCCTCACCGTCGGTTAGGCTGATGTTTGTGTTCTCTGTTTGCCGCCTGGTTTCCCGGCGGTGCCACATGATCTCGGCCATACGACGGTTTGTTCCCGGCTCCTCGCAGAACCGGACTTGGAGTGTTACACCATCCGGCTCCCAGCTTGAGTCTTCCACCAAGGAACGGGGTAGAGGTCGTGAATGATCCGCGCCGTCGGGAGCATGGGCTTGATGACCGCGTAGAAGCGCTTCCAGGTCAACGAGCGACGTTGGCTGCGCCGGTTGAGCCATTTGAACAACAGGCCCGTTGCGGCGTAAAGGTAACCCGATACGCCCCGGCTATTGCCGCTCACACCGTAATACTGGATGTGTCCGCGCAGATGCCGGATCAGGTACGCCACCATCGCCCGCCCGCCTCGCGCCCGCAACCCCCGCAGACGCTCGCTCAGGAGCTTGAGCTTCTTGCCGACCCGCTTGCCGTCGCTCTTACGCCCGACAACAAAGCGCCCCCGCCGGCTCTTCCCGACACAGTGAGTGAAGCCGAGGAAGCTGAAGGTACGCGGTCCGGGCGTCTCCGCCCGCGTCCGACCCAGCTGGTCGCTGCCGAAACGCAGCAGCGCCGTTTTGCTCGGCTCGACCTCCAGGTCGAACTGCGCCAGCCGTGCGGTCATCTCGGTGAGAAAGGCCCGTGCATCGCCTTCGTGCTCGAAGCAGGCCACATAGTCGTCGGCATAGCGAATCAGGTACGCCCGTCCCGTGCAGGTCCCCGCAAAGCGTTTCTCGAACCAAAGGTCGAGGACGTAGTGCAGGTAGATATTGCTCAGCACGGGCGAGACCAGACCCCCTTGTGGGGCGCCCTCTTCACTGGCCGTGAACGCGCCGTCCTCCATGATGCCGGCCTTCAGGAACCGCCGCACGATCCGCAACAGATTGGGATCGCCGATGCGGTGCTCCAGGAAGTCCATGAGGTGGGAGTGTGACAGATGATCAAAGAAGCCTTTGATGTCCGCCTCCACCACCCACTGCGTGCGCCCGTTGGTGATGACCTCGGCCACCCGGCGCAGCGCATCGTGCGCGCTGCGACCCGGCCGAAACCCGAACGAGCAGTCCCGAAACTCCGGCTCCCAAATGGCCTGAAGGATGCGGCCGAGGCGATCTTGGACCAGGCGGTCCTCGAAGCTCGGCACCCCCAACGGCCGATAACGGCCGTCCCCTTTCGGGATGTAGGTGCGCCGCACCGGCAACGGCCGGTACCCCAGACGGCGAATCCGTGCCGACAGATCCTCCAGACGCGCGTCCAGACCCACTGCATAGTCGTCCTTCCTAACCCCGTCGACTCCGGGCGCCTTGCGTCCGTCCTGGCGCTCGAAGCTTTCGCGCAACCCCTCCGGGTCAAACAACATGCCCATCAGGGACGTGAACCGCGTGTGCGGTTCCGCGCGCGCCATCAGTGTGAAACGCTCAAGCTTGCTGGTCACGGTCAGAGTCCTCTCGGTGTAGGGCCGTGTTTCACTCTTGCGTTGTCTCAAACCGCCACCCCTTCGCTCCGCCCGCATTACCGGGTATCAACGCTACTATAGGTGGCTCCGACTTCCGCGCATCGCTGCCCGCGTCCTCGCTTTTGACACTTGTTCGCGGGTGCCCGCCTCCGACGGACCGATACACGGATCTCCCTGGTTACCGCGTGCTCTCGATGTCAGGCTCGATACGGCCTCGGACCCCGGGGAGTACCCGTGCCACTCGCCATGACGCGACACGGACTGTTGCCTGCCGGAGGGACAAACCCGTCGGCACTCCCGACCAAATGTTTCGGGGCTCAACACCTTCAAGGTCGGCTCCACCCGTTACCTTTGCACCTCGCCTGCTGTCGTGCCTACGCATCGACGCGGCTGTTACCAGCCGCGCCGCAAGGCTCGATACCGGGCTCGTGGCTAGCGATTACCCAGGCGGGAGTTCCACCCGCTAGAACACGCGGCCTTGCCAGGCCGCACTGTCCCCTATTTTCCGCTACTGATACTCGCCGAGGCCCAGTTGAGTTACGACATCGGCCAACGAAGTCGCGGCTGCAGTAGCCTCAGTTTCCTTGGCGCTACGGAGATCCTGTAAATCCTGATAATCTTCGAGAACTTCCGCCACTGCGCGAAACTCCTCGATGGGAAGGACCACGTATTCTTCAGAACCCTCTTTCCCTATAAACTGAGGATGCAAGTTCATCAATCACCTCTTTGCGTAAACATGCTTTCGGTGCATCACGCGGTACACGACGACTGTAGCCTCTTCGACCTCGAAAAGCACCCGATCGTTACCGACGCGCAGCCGATACTCCGGCGTGAAGTCGGTGAGGCGCTTGATGTCTCCGGTCAGCCCACTTTCCAGCTCGCTAAGCTTCTTTGCAATACGAGCAGCGTCTGGTTTCTGAAGGCCACACATATCCTTTACCGCCTGTGGCTTTAGTTCGACCTTCATACGGGATTCGTTTGCTATCGGACGGTTCGGATATGGGCTAACGCCTGCGTTTCAGCCCATTTGTTTGGCCGAAAGGCCTCGTTAGGAGATCATTAATTTCCTCGAACGGATTTCCAGAGTTGAGTAAATTGTCCTCCGAACACGCACTGAACCCGCATCCCCTTTCACCCAAAAATCGAGGCAAAAGAAAAGACCTGACCCCGAATTCTGTGACCCCGAATTCCCTCAGTCGTACCTTGTCCACCTATTTCCATCGAACGACACTACATCGTCTCGGCCGATGGACCACAAGACGCCTTCCACCGTAGTTAGACTGAAGCAGGTCGGCGTTGGTATGTCGCCAAAGTCTACCTCGACCAATCTATTTCCGATCAGCGTGTAGAGCGATGACAACGTCGCCACGTATAGTCTGTCCTGAAACCAGCACATATCCCAAAGATCAACCGTTACCTCGTCGTCCCATGGAACGGTGTCCCAAGAATCGTTTCTACCTCTGATTAAAACGCCTTGTTGCCCTGTGACATAAACCATGTCGTCAGGCGCGCAACAAACCCCCGTTAAGATGACGCTGGTGGGGCTGTTTCTATTGTGCCAATTGGAACCATCAAATTCCCAAATTTCACCGCCCCATCCCACGGCGTAGATTTCATTCTCGGCGTATCCATCGATAGCTTCAAATCCCAAGCTTTCGGTATCGCCGGGGCGTGATGCGCTCATGTCGACCCAGCGGTGCTCGTCGACGCGCTTGTACACCTGACGCGACATGCCGCAGGCAAAAATATAGCCAGAAATGCCGCGCGCATTTCTGATCATGATCGGATCGGGGGAAAGTTTCTCTTTCTCGGATAGTCCACCACCCAAATAAGTAAGTACATCCCCATCCTCGCCAATCACAATTAGCTTAGTCGATGGTGCTCTCGCAACGGCAATGGCGCTTGAGTCCCATTCGGAGTCGACACAGTCAACCCATTGCCCTGCTTCAACTCCGACCACGCTAGTATGGGCGATATCCTGCTTCAGCAATGCCTTCCCTTTGCTAATCACAAAAACTCGGTCGCGCCGCGAAGCAATACCGCGAACGAACTCTCGTGCTGCTACAAATTCACTTTTCATTTAATTGCGACCCTAGAAAATCTAAGCACCCGAACTGCTCACACCTGTCTTTGGCAACATGTCCGATATCTTCTTTAGCAGCGCTTTGACATTGCCCATAAAGTTCTTGCCTGTCGGTGAGTATTTAACCGCTTTTCTCTGGTCTCCCATTCCTTTGTGGCCTGCCTTCAGCTGCGCTTCGATGCAGTCCTGGTTACACTGGGGTGCCACTGCCTTGGCGCCAGCCGCACAATGCTTAACCTCCTTATCGAAAGACCGGTGGGTGCCCGCGGATATGCCGCTGGAGGCCTTATGGTGCGCGTGGCGTAGGCCATGGCTCCCCGTGCAACTGCCGCCCTCAAGACACATGCAGGGTGCATCGTCAATTCTGTAATCCTCCCATCCGGGCATTGCTTCGCCATCGCTTACGGATGTCTTGAAAAACGAACTCTTTGGTACGATGTGATCGCCCGTCTGCGCTGGACAACATCCGTTGATTCCATCTTGGGGCTTCGCATTAAACGGTACCAAGCGGCATCGTCTCGCTGCTGAGCACGGATCAGCGCTAGCAGACTGAGCGCGCTTGGTTGATGTCGCCTTATCCTTGGTGTAAGAACCGGAGAGGCCTGCTTCTGCGCAAACGTCTTTACCATTTTTCTTATACGGCTTGTAATCTTTGCATGCCGCCTTCTCCTTTTTTACATCGCCAGCGCAAGCCTTTCTCTGTGCGGGTGTCATGGTGTCTAGGAATGGCCATGGGATAGCCTCATTGGCTAGGGGGCTCGCGTGATTGTTCGTTGTCATATCCAGGTGACGCACAGCGTTCGCACCCTCGAACAGCACATCCATAGACCAATTTATGAAATACACTTTGCCCGTGTTCTTGCTTGAAACTACTCCTTTCTTTGAGGCGCACCCTGCTTCATCTCCAGTCGATTTCTTGAAGAAAGACTGGTTCTTTAGCATGACTTCCTTCTTGGAAATCCTTACACTCTTACTTCCATCAGTAGTGTCGGATGCAAAGCCGGTATTTGGGTACGGCACAGGAACTCCAGGGGGAGTGGCAGGGTTCTCTGGCGGCGTAAAGCATACGTCTGGCATGGCGCAGATCGTTTTGCCGGCTCCCGCGGCACATGCCACTTCTCTTCCGTTTGAAAACACCTTGTTGGCCACTTTCAAGTCCTCTTAGAGTGCCAGGCCAGGATCATCGAAGCGCGCTTCCCATTATCATTCGCAACGTGTGCCAGAATGTTGTCCCCTTTCGCGTACCGTTTTTCACACGCGGATTTAAGAACCGCAAGCATGACTATGCCTATCGCCGACCCGGTCTGACCGACACATTCAGCGGGATGCCAGAAGTCAAACTGCTTACGCTTAGTTCGGTCTAGACGGCTGAACGCCAGACTTGCCTCCTTGAAGTAATACTGTTCTCCAGACACATCGGTAACCCTGAATTGAAGGATTGACTCTGTGCGTCCTGCGTCGCGCAGTGATTCTTTGATCGCCGATGCCAAACCTTCGGCTTTCAAAGGCTGGTCCGACCGAACGTGCGCGTTCTCAAAGCCAAAGCCAACTCCAGGGCAAATTAGCTCGGTTTCGCGATGAGGTAACCCGACCAATAGTGCCCCGCCGGCCTCACCGGGCATAAAGCCATCGGAATTGCCCGCGGTGAGGAGGCGGTCTTCCCGCTCGTAAACGTTTAGTGTAGGCCAGGTGAGCAGACTATCTGTTGCAGCGATCAACACACGCGGCTTGCTGCCCTCGTAGATCAACTTGCGTGCTTGGGAAAGCGCAACAGCGACACCGACCCGCCCCGCAGCAATGATCGTGGATTCGGGGGAGAACGTTGAGCCCAACTCGTTCTCGATGTCGAGAAACAGATGCTCGTCCAGCCCGTCCAGTCGGCCCGGGCGCTCGCGCTCGGCGACGCAGAGCAGCAACGGAATACTCGCCCAGTCCGCGCTCGGAATGCCATCGAGACACTCGGCAATCGCCATCGCCGCCATCTTGGTGAGCTTGCTGAGGCCGCGCCACGGCTCCGCAAGCGGCACCTGATGAGCCATGATCCATTCGCCGTCGCTTCCCATGAAGCGGGTTTCGGTGGGGTTGCTGATCTTGGCGCGGATGGCGGCGCACGCCGCGGGCGCCGAAAGCCCCACGCTGGTCACGAGGCCGGTGCTCTTGATTGCGATGGGCTGGATAGGCATCTGTTGCGCCCTCAAGCCTCGCCCTCTGGAGGAGGGACCTGATCTTCAGCGACGATCGGAATGGGAAAAGCCACCTCCTCGCGCTGTTGCCACCATTGGTTGCCCTTCTTTCCGACCAGGACCTGGGCGATCTCGAACATGTTCTTCTTCAGGGGCCGGGCCACGCGCCACGTCATGGTCAGGCGCTCGAGGTCCGGCTCCAGCACCAGGGTATCGAGCTTGGCCTTGAGGTCTTCGCGTTCGGCTTTCTTGGGGAAGACGTGCACCGGCGCCTCGAAGGCGGGGACGGTGAAGCTGCGTCGCCCGTCCGGCGTCAGGTTGGTCATCGCCACGTCCTGCCCGCCGAGCGGCCCGTCAATCTGTTGGTCGAGCGGCGCGGCCTGGTAGTACTGCTCGTCGAAGTCGGGCGGAAGGAAGGGGAAGTGCTCGTCCAGCCAGTTCTGGTCATAGGTGCCCGCATAGCGGTAGCGGGGGTCCCATCCGCGGCCGAGGGGGCCGAAGGCCATCGGGAGGTATGCGTCGTCGGGCCGCTGGATCGGCCGGTCGACCTCCTCGGCGTTGGGCAAGGGTGAGCCGTCGACCCATTCGCCCTTGAGGTGCCTGTGGAACCCCTTTCCGACCGGATTGCGCATGAACGCAGCGTGCTGGCTGGGGTCTTCGTGGCGGTTGTCGACACCGCCGAACGCGCGGTCGTAGCCGATGGGCATAACCGTGAACGGCCGCGGTGCGCTCGCGCTCACCCCGGTCGAAGCGGCCTGCCAGACCCTTTCGCCGACGACCGCAAACGTTTTCGTGATGCCGTTCACGCGCAAGCCGACCTGAACCCGAGTTGCCGGACGACCATCGGGTGCGTAGGCGCTCCCGACCAGCAGCACATCGACGCGTTTCTTGCGCGGCGCAAAGTCGACCTCATAGACCGGCGCAGAAAAACCAGGCTCGCCGGTGAAGGTGTCCGCCATCACGAGCGGCAACTGCTCATCCGCCAACCGGAGCGGCTCAGCCGAGGTCCGGGGCAGGACGAAGGTGCCCTTGATCACGACCACCAGCAACTCCCGGCCGCTGGGCTCCATGCCCATCGTGTAGCCGGCGACCATGCGTGTGGCGTTGATCAGGTCCATCTCGGCTATACCAGATTGCGAAAGTGTTTCACCCAGAGCGGGTTCTTCACGGGAAAGAAGATTTGCCGAACCCTGCCGACGAGCATTCTGTTTCCCTTCGCCGTGAGTGGGATCGAGCCGAAGAGCTTCTGCGGGGCACCGGCGCCGGAGAACCCCGTCAGCCTCTCGCCAGCGGGGAGTTCGAGTGCCAAGACCTCTTCGATGGAGTTCCACTCATGTTCATTCCACGCTGAGTCAGTCATCGAGATCACTTGGCGATCCGTTCAGTTCAGCTGCACCGAGCCGCCTTTGATCCGATTCACGCCCGATGAGCGGCTTAGAACATAGGCGCCATTAATCAATATCTTGCCTGCCTTGGTTAATGTAATGCTGGCCTTTCCGCAGCGAATCACGACCTGCTCCTTCGCGCTGACGAGCAACCGCTCGCCGTCCGCGTCGACCTCGACCTGTCCCGGTTGATCCGGAAGCGGCCAGCCGTCGCCTTCGCGCAGCACACCCATCACGATGGGCTTGGATGGATTTCCGCCTTCAAACGTGAGCACGACCGATTTGCCGATGTGCGGCCCCTGCAGATCAATCACGGTGCGAGCCGGCAATGCCGCCGTGCCCGGCTGGCTTGGGTAGAGCACGAGCGGGGTGCACCCGTCGTTCGTCAAGCCGATCAGCTCGCCAATCAAGACTCCCGCCCCGAACTTTGCCGCCAGCGGTGCCGGCGGGCGTGATTCAATCAGCGGTCGCAGCAGATTTTCGCTTACCTTATCTTCTTTCGCCTCATCTTCTTGGGCATCGAAGACCCGCTCGGCCAAGGCATCTCTCACGCTCATGGGCAACCTTCTTGGGTGGAAGCTCGGATTAGTTTTGAAGGATCTTCGAGCCCTTCATCGTGATGTCGCTCGATGCCTTGATGTTGATCTTTCCGCTTCCCTGGATGGAGATATCCTTGCCCTTGATGGCGATGGTGCCGTCCTTCTTCATCGAGATGCTGGCGCTTCCGGTCGTGATGGTGATCGAGTCACCGGCATTGATTGACAGGTTCTTGCCGACGCTCAGACTGTCGTCCTTTCCTATCGACACCGAGCGGGCCTCGCCCACGGATACACTCTCCGATTTCGCGACGGACTCGGTACGCGCGCCGCCGATCGAAATGCTCTCGTCCTTGCCCACGTTTTCGCTGCGGTTGGCACCGATGCTGATGCTTTCGTCCTTGGCCACGCTCTCCGTTCGCCCGCCGCTGATGGTAATCGTCTCGTTCTTGTCGACGGTCTCCGTACGTCCACCATGGACGGTAATCGTCTCTTCCTTATCGACGGTTTCGGTGCGATTTTGGTGGATCGTTATCGTCTCATTCTTGTCCACGGTCTCGGTGCGGTTTCCGTGCACCGTGATGGTCTCGTTGTTGTCGACGGTTTCGGTGCGGTCGTGCTTGATGTGACTGGTCTCGTCGTGGTCTATGGTCTTGTGTCGATCGTTCCCGACCCAGTGGGTCTCATCGTTCTCGACCTCAATGTCCTGGTTTTTCTCTGCATGGATCCAGAGCTGCTCCGAGCCTTTTTTGTCTTCCATCCGAATGGCATTCGCATTGGCTTCACTTCCAGCCTTCGTCGAGCGGCTCAGGATTCCGCTCTGAGTCATGTTCGCGGGTAGACCCCAAGGCGGCATCTGATCGCCGTTATAGACCCGGCCTGTGATGATCGGCTGGTCAGGATCGCCCTCAAGAAAATCGATGATGACCTCTTGCCCGATGCGCGGGATGGCAATGGCGCCCCAATTTTTTCCTGCCCAGGGGTGTGAAACCCGTACCCAGCAGGAACTGTTCTCGTCCGACTTGCCATAGCGGTCCCAGTGGAACTGAACCTTGACGCGGCCGTACTGGTCGGTCCAGATCTCCTCGCCGGCCTTGCCCACGACAATGGCGGTCTGCGGGCCTTGAACGATGGGCTTCGGCGTCGTGCGCGACGGACGGAAGGCGGTCTGGGCATCGATGGCCGTCAAGCTGCATTGGAAGACGTCGCCCTGCGGTAGGTCGGCACCGGACCCAAACACATCCGATTGCAGCCGGTAATGGGCAGAGACGATGAGATACTCCCGGTTCTGATCGTCGCGCGGGTATTTGGTGAGGTTGAACAGGTGACCCATGGCCAGACCACGCGCATTGCCCTCGGCGCGCGCCGTCTCGTAACCGGCATGCAGTTCTTCGAGGCGCACGCGCGCATAGGACTCACCGTCACCGGTTTCGACATACTCGCCGGGATAGTCGTAGACCTCGAGATCGGCGTGCTCGTGCGACTTGGGGTTGCTGCGTTTGGCCAACAGGCTTTTGCGTGGTGCGGTGAAGTCGAAGTCGGTATGGGCGAAAGTGCCGGGCTGCACGGCTTGTACGACCGACCAATCGCTGATGTGGTCCCGCTCCCGGAGCGAGGTCGCATCGGGGGGATAGTAGGGGATCTCGTCGGCTCCCGAAGCGGGGCCGTGGGCGCTGTAACTGTCGGCAAGAATCAGCTTGTGCTTACCGTCTTCGTGGGTAAAGTAGTAGTACATCCCCTCTTGCTCCATCAGACGGCTGATGAAGTTGAAGTCGGTCTCGCGATACTGCACGCAGTACACCCACTGCCGGTAGCTGCCGCTGAGACGTTCTTCGAAGTCCGTGTAGCCATGCTCGCGGAAGATCGCCTTGACGATGTCCGGGACGGTCTGCTCTTGGAAGATCCGACAATCCGCGGTGCGGGTCAGGAACCAGGTCCAGGGCACCAGCGTGGCCTGGTAGACTGCCAAGTCCCCGTCAAAACCCACTTGCGAGAAGCGATTGACGATGCCGTTGAAGTAACGCTGCTTGCCATCCAACAAATCCAGCCGAACGGTGACACTTTGGCCCAGCAGATCCTCGTGCTTGACGTCGATCACGTCGCTGATGAGATCGAGCTCGTACTCGAACAGCCGCCCCAATTCCTCGGTGGCCGTCATGCCGCGAAGCAGCAGCACATCGTCACCCAACGGGGTGGAGACCGACAGCGACCGATTCTGCTGTTGCAGGGGCATGTGGGCTACCTATTCAACACGCTTCGACCAAATATAGCAGACTGAATCTCATTGGCTAAATCTCGGCGGAATTTATCCCCCCCTTTTCACCGGACTTGGCTGCCTCCAGCGGACGGTGCCTATTACGATCCAGCACCATCGGCGTAGGCGGAGGGCCATCCGTGGCAGGACGCTGCGCCCGGGTTACACCGCAGCGAGTAGTCTTTAGAACTCAAGACGCACGCCGGCGTTGATGGCGTTGTATGTGACGTCCTCATAGCCGAGCAGGGTGTTGTAAGAGACAAACGCCGAGCGTCCGCCCGCGAACTGGGCCGAGATGCCGACACTCAGATCCGCATAGTCGCGGTCGGGCGTCTGGGTCAAAACGAACAGCGGCTGATTGTTGATGTCGTTGACAAAGCGGGCACCCACCTGTTCTTGTCCATTCTCGAATTCGTGCACCCATCCGATCCGCAGTTGTGGAATCCAGACTCCGGAACCGGAGCTGATGGCTCGTGAGACCTGAACGCCCAAGTCGGATGTAAACGACTCGAAGGTCTGGGAGTCGATGGCCAACGCCATGCTGCCGCCGACTCCCAGCGGATCAGACATCGTCTCGCTGTAGCCGTCGACGGCGTTCTGAAGGTAATTGAGTCGCAGCGAGGGCGTAACTGACCATGCATCCCGGTAGAAGGTGTAGCCGGCACCGACGTTGACGTTCCAGACGTCCGCGTTGGGGTCGGATGTAGCCACCTGTGACGCGGAGGCGGCGTCGACGGTCGTGCCGCCTGCCTCGAATTCGCCGGTGGTGTAGTTGATCCGGCGCTTCATCGTGTAATCGCTTTGGGCATAGCCGATCAGGCCATCGAAGAACAGGCCGTTGTCCATACTGTAGGAGCCGTATAGTGACAAGCCCCAGCTGTCACCCTCAAGGTCGCCGCGGTTGCTGTCGTAGTCCGATTTGCCATCGGCATAACGGACCGCAACACCCCCGATCAGATTGTCGTCGAAACGGTAGTCGGCACCACCCAGAATCGACCAGCCGTCAAAATCATAGCCCGGCTGATACTCCGTTGAATCCGCGTTCCCGGTAATGTAGCGGGCGTTGAGGAAACTGCCGAGACGGCCCGTCGTCAGGTCGCCGCCCGCGGCACCGCCCGTGACTGACTGCCCGAAGGGGTAGTCCGCGATCAGCGTCGATGGGTCGGCCGCTGGTTGCCCGGTGAGCCGGAGTTTCGCGAGCCGGCTCTGGATGATCGAAACGCCTAGATTTGCTGACCTAACTGCAACGGAGTTCTGCGCGTTGATCTGTTCGGCCGGCAAATCGTTCAACGCCTGTACCGAGCCGCTCTCATCCGTATTCGCGCCCAAGATGATGCGACCACAGTCGAGCTGGAAACGCTGATTGTTTGCGGCGCCTTCGCTACCGTTTAGACCCGTCGCGCAGGTCGTGACCAGTGCGGCGCCCGTGATCTGGCCGTTTATGGTTGTCTGCGATAAGGCATCGCTGTAACCCGCAAACGGATCCTGCGATGGTTCTGGATCGGGTATTGGTTCAGGGCCCGGCAGAGTCTGAGCGATGACCTGAAAGGGAAGTAGACAGAATGCAGATACGCCTACGGCTTGGGCTATAACCCTTGCATTAAAAGGCTTTTCGGAAAAAGGCCCGTCCTTCGTCAAATCCGCACACTCACGCGATGTCACCATAGCGAACCACTCCAATAATCATTGCCTTAAGTATGGAATATCGTGTAGCAAGAAAACCAACCTGGCGGACCATCCACAAAGTGAATCCGAAAATACCACATCAATCGTCCCCGTCAATGTGGTAATGAAAATTTTCTCTTGTGTCGTGTTGACGCTGTATGCAGATCGCATCCGGGCGTCGGATATCGGGACTGAAGTGTCGTGCCGGGCTAGCGATTCAGAAAATCGACCACCACCGCAGTCACGTTATCCCGTCCGCCCGCCGCACACGCGTTCTGAACCAGAGCCTGTACGACCTCCGGGGGCTCTCCGGAGCCGAGCAATTGCTCAATCCGTTCAAGCGTCAGCTCCTTCGTCAACCCGTCACTGCAAAGCAGATAACGGTCGCCTCCCATCAATGGCTCGAGTACGGAGTCGACCTGGATCTCGTCTTCGGCGCCTACCGCGCGCGACAACACACCGGCATAGGGATGCGACTCGGCCTGCTCGGCGGAGAGCTTGCCTTCGGAAACCCACTGCTGAACCTCCGTATGATCTCGGGTCAGTTGCTCTAATCGATCGTCCCGCAGGCGATATATCCTGCTGTCCCCAACCCACAACAGCGCGCAAGCACCTCCCATCGCCAACAGGACGACCACCGTGGTGCCGATGATTTCGTCGCCACTCGCATTGGCCTCGTCGATCAGACGCCGGTTGGCCTCCGCGATGAGACACTCGGCGTGCCGAACCGAGCGTCCCAACAGTTCCGGCACCGGCAGCTGAGCGAGCGCCTCGACGACCAGTTTGCTTGCCCGCTCGCCGGAGGCGTGACCACCCATGCCGTCCGCGACTGCCCAAAGACCGATGTCGGGTCGATCGAGAAAGGCATCCTGATTCATGCTTCTCCGGACTCCCGGGTGTGTCGCACCGGCTGAAACCCAGCGCATGTTCTGCGTCGCGGACGTCATACGGCTTCACTCCGATGCTGCTCGGACGTCTCTTCGAGGTTCCACCACCGACCGGCGGACCAGTCGCCCGTGTAGAGGGTTGTGAATGCCGGATCGGGGGGCAAGCCCTGACAAACCAGCAATGACGGCGAGACCCGCTCGGAGCCTTCCGACCACCAGAGGCTGTAAGCAAAAAACACGTCAATCAAGGCACGGTGCAACAGGCCGGGCATCACGTCCGGCACGCACAGCGGATTGGGCAGCCCAAGACGCCATCCGAGCGTCTCGCAGACATCGGGTAGATCGGGGTCGGAGAGCCTGGAGAACGGAATCTGCGCAGGCGCAAGTTCTCTCAAGCGTGCATCCATCTCATCAAGGCTCAGCACCCCTTCAAGGGCGTCGAGCATCAGCGCTTGTGCAGCATCGAACCAACCCGTGGCGGAGGACACTGCCAAGAATGGATTCACGCCCACAGGCAACGGACAAGCGACCGTGAGCGGAAAGTACCGCCCGACCCGATCGACGCTTGGCATCATCAAGCCCGCCCACGCGGCTTGGCCAGCGATTCCTGGCGTGAGCACGAAACGCCAGATCGGGCTTGTGAGATAGGCGTCGAGCCAGCCGCCGCCAAGCGCGGTCCGACTCTCGGAAAGCGACGTCTGTAACCAGGAGTCCCAAACCTGTAAGAATTCAGTCGGGAGGCGTCGGCTTAGGAAATCACCCTGCCCCGGCAACTTGCCGAACAGACCCGAAGCACCGGCACTCGTTGTGGCTATAAGCGGTCCGGACATCGGAACCCCCTGAGCTCGCTCAACTTGAACGGGTTGCGAACACTCACCGCACGCAGGTCGAACTGGGCACTGAAGCCGGCAAGGGAAAACCCGACCCGGAACAGCTCTTGCTGACTCGTGGAACGCATGTTTGAAGAGTCCAACAGCCGAAACCAGGCCCAGGGGCCGGAATAGGTCACACTTGGCCGTCCACCTGCACCATCAACGAAGACCAAGCGGACGCGCCCCGGTGCGAGCGGAGACGGCCATTTCAGCTGATGCGGCGTCGGCGGTCCCTGCCGATAGTCGACGATCTGTCCGCCGATATCGAGAATCAGTTGCTGCGCCCGAGCATCCAACGAGACCGGTTCGAGCTCGAACTCCACGGCCGGCAGCTTGGCGCCGGCTAGAAAAAACGCCTCTCGAATCACGGCAGCACGCTGGAACTGCGCCAGCACCTCGTCGGAGATGCCGATTCCACTCCCGAGCCAACGCCAGCGCGCACCGGAGGTATCCGCCAGTTGGCTCAGATTCTCCTTGAAGAACAGGTCAAACAGTCCGTCAGGTGCAAACAGCCGGCCAAAGTCGTGCAGAGTGGTCTCGCGCGAGCTGCCCCGATCGAACGGATACCGGTCATGGATCGCTTCACGACAAAACGGCAAGACCTCCGCCGTCCAGATCCGATTCAGTTGGGAACGCATGCCGCCCGAGACGATGTCGGAGCTGTCTTGCGCCAAGGTTGCCATTACGCGCGAGACGGGTTCGGGCATCTCGGCCGCGACGCGCTTCACATCCGCAATCTCGGCACTCTCGCCGGCGGCGAGCACGCCGCGCCCGGAGCTCGCCGCCGCACCAACCGATTTGAGCTGCAGATGCATCTGGTCTAGAAGCCCGAGCGCCTTGTCGATCGGAACAGCCTGCCCCTCCGGCGCCAGCACCAGGTCATGCAACCAACTGAAGCGGCGTGTGACGTAGGACTCGGGCGCCTCGTCGTCCGCGATCAACGCATCTGCCTTCTCGCCGTCACCGAAGTAACGATCGACGCGGGCGAGGAAGCCGGGGGACGCCGCAGCGTTTTCGTCATCTACTGCCCGTGGCTCATCAAGCCTCCGATCCAGCTCGGTTTGCATCGCGGCTGCAGTCAGCAAGCGCCGGAGCGGGGATTGCTCCGGATCGGCAAGGATTCGCGCGATCTCGGCCGCGTGGTGAATGTCGCGCGGCGGCACGATGTCGATGTCTTGCAGCAGGTCAGTCCAGGCATCCACGTAGTCACGCATGTACAAGAGCCGAACATCGTCGACCAGGCGGCGTGCCTGTTCGGAACCCGGCTGCAACCGCGCTTGCGAACCCAGGATCCAGGTCTCCTCGGCAGTCGCGTCAATCAGTCGCTGGCTTTGGTCCGCGAAACCCTGATGGTAACCGTCGTAGGTGTAGAGCGCGGGTATGCCCTCATTAAGCGGGCGCCCACTGCGTCGCTCGAAGACCAATTTGGCATAGTCGCCGGCTGCGTCACTGATGGAGAAATCCGAAAACGCGACGCCGAGGCCATCACTCTTGAGCCGCTCGTAAACGCGCTCGGCGAGCGGCGCGCGATTAAGAATGTCGCGGGACTGAGCGACCAACCCGGCATCGAGCTCAAGCGGCAGTGGCACGGGGCGCCGTTCTAGTAGCGCCTGCAGATGATCCTTCAGCGATTCGCGCTCCTCTGTTGTTGTCGTCCTTGGCAGGTTGCGATCCCAATCGCGGCTGACCCAGTATTGCACCGTCTCGGCGTCATAGTGTTCCGGGCTGTCGAGCATCAGGTACACTCGCAGCACGTCGTAAAGGAACTCGGGGTCCCCGCCGGCCTCACGCACCTGGTCTTCCAGACGCAGCATGACAGGCGGCAGCAAGGCCTTCAGTAATACCCGCTGGTAGGCACGTTCGGCCTCGGGACCGAGCTTGTTTCCCTGATAGAGTCCCAGCCCCGACAACAAGGGCACACTGCGGTCGCGATCGGCGTAACCACCGGGCACATGGCGCGCGGCATCAAGGAGGGGCAACAATGCGACCGGGTCGCGTTCGGTCAACGAAAGGGCGTCGATCTGCGCATCGATCTCGACCAGTGCGGCGTCGACCTCCTCGGTGTAGGCCTGATTCCGGCTGTAGCTGGTGGTCCATGCCGCGGCGGCGACTAGCGCTAAGCCGATAGCCCCTGCATAGGCACCGTTGCGCAGCCAACGTCGACGCCGCTCGAGGCGCGGATTGAGCCCGGCCAGCCCAGCCTCCGGAAACACCAGATCACGAAACAGCCGCGCCAGAAAATAGCCGCGCCCGGTCCCTTCGAAGGCTTGCTGTCCCTGCCTCGCCAGACCGAAATTTGCCGCGATACCGGCAAGGACGCGGTCGATCGGTGTTCCGGTCTGGGTGCCGCTGGTGAAGTAGACGCCCCGTAGCAACGGACGAACCTCGTAACGGCTGGGGGTGAAGATATCGCGTACGAACTCGTCGAGTAGGTCTTCGAGCGCTGCAAACTGCTCCGGGAAGGCGAAGATCAAGCTGCGCTTGCGCGGATCACGCTCGTCCTGCAAACGAGCGAGCCGACGCTGGGCCAGGCGGTCGACCAGTCCCTTGTATTCCTCCCTTAACCCATCAACCGGCGCCGGACCGATGCCTTCGTCGTCAAGAGCGAAGGTCGCCCCCCAAACCTGCTCTCGGGCCTCCTTGCCGAGGTCGGCGAAGTACTCCATGAAACCGGCTACAAGATCGGCCTTCATGAAGAGCACATACACCGGAAAACGGATCTTGAAACTTGTATACAGCTCTTGCAGGCGCTTTTTGATAGCGACCGCGTGCGCGGCCCGCTCGGTCGGAGACTGCTGCAACAGGTCAGCCAGACTGACCGCAACCAGCACGCCGTTGATGGGGCGCCGCGGGCGATGCTTTTTCAACATCCCCAGAAAGCCTTGCCAGGCGGCGCTATCGACCTGCTCATAGCTATCCTGGGTGGTATAACGACCGGCGGTATCCAGCAGCACCGCGTCCTCGGCAAACCACCAATCGCAGTTCCGGGTGCCGCCGACGCCTTGAATAGGATCCTTTCCGACCTTCTCCGCCAGCGGAAACCGCAGGCCGGAGTTCGATAGCGCCGTGGTCTTACCACAGCCCGGCGGCCCGATGATGAGATACCAGGGCAACTGGTACACCCATCGCCCTCCCAGCCGATGCCGCACTTCCGAACCCTTCAGCAAACTCAGTGCGTCTTGAAAGCGCTCGTTGAGCACCGCCAACTCTTCGGCCGAAGCCGCTTCGGCGGGATCAGCTTCGTTTGCTTGAGATGCGGCCAGACGATCGACCAGTTGACGATTGCGCAGCCGCGCACGAACCGCTGAACCGATCTGCCAGAGCCCCCAAACGCCGAACAAAGAGCCGATCACCGCAAGACGCATGACGGGCGACGCCATCGGCGTGCGACCGCCGATGGCGATCAGATCGCCTGCGAACCAAACCAATATCGCTAAGGCGATTGTCCCGAGCAGACTCAAAAACCAACGTTTCCCAATGAATGCGAAAAGTTTTTTCATCAGCTCGCCTGTCTATTCGGCGCCTTTAAGCCGCGAAGCGGCAGGCATCAGGGTAATCTCGACTCGGCGATTGCGCGCATCCTTTGGGTTGGCGGGAACCCGTAGTTCCGTATCGGCCCTACCTTCGGCGGCCAGCCGTGCACTATCCCCCATCACATCCGCAAGGAGTGTGCGCACATTGTCGGCGCGCTCTTGAGACAGCACCTGATTGGACGGGAAACGGAGCGTTCTGATGGGGACGCTGTCGGTATGTCCGGTCACCAGGACTTGCCCGGGTAACTGGAGCAACGCCTCGCCGACGCGTTTCAGACGATCCACGAACTCGGGCCTCACGTCGACCCTGCCCGACAAAAACAGCCCGTCGCCGCGCAAGATCACCGTTTGCCCGAGAGGCCGATCGACGACCTCGAGCCGGTCGGTCGCAATGTCTTCCGCAAGCAGCATACGCAATGTCGGCGGGGCAACACCGCTGGCTGTCGTCTCGTCAGTGTCCACGCCCAGGCGGACGGCTTCGCGCGGAGCAACCGGTGTCGGGATGTCTCGACCAACCTGCGCCAAGCCTGCGAACACGGGATCGGACGCACGGTGCAGCGCAAATGTAAACAGACTGAATAGCCCGAGCAGAGCAATGCCGGAGATCGCCGCAAGCACCCAAAGCGGAAGTTGGTGGATCAACGGGTCGCGGCGTTGCCCGAAACCCCTCCAATGGGGGGAGAGTTCCTGCTCGGGTTCTCCGCGCTGACTCCGGATCGCCAGGAAGAGACGCTCGCGAACCTGTTCCAGTTCATTGCGTCCGTCGTCACGCACACGATATCGACCCTCAAAGCCCAACGCGAGGCATAGGTAGAGAAGCTCGAGCAGGTTCAGATTGCCGCTCGGGTAGGCCAACAGCCGCTCCAGCGCCTCGAAAAACTTCTCACCGCCCCAGGTTTCATTATGAAAGCTGATCAGAAGTCCCCGCTCGCCCCAAACGCTCTCACTCCCCCAGGGGGTGTCGAGCACCGACTCGTCGAGAAGTGCGCAGAGCACATAACGCGCGGGCAGCACCACGGCGTCGGTCATTCCCCTGGCGCGGGCGCAGGTCTCGAATTGGCGGACTTGTCGCACCAAGCCGTCAAGCAATGCCGAGGGGTTCGGATGCGCAGCCGTACCGCGCAGTTGCGCAGCGGCAGCGAGCAGTCCCGACGCACATCCCGCCAGTGGGTTCTGCGCCAGCGAAGCACCGAGGTCCGCACGCCAATCAGCAGACGGTGCCCCCGCAGAAGGCAACGGCGGAGGCGCAGCCGCGCGGTGACGTCTGCCACCCGGAATCGGGCGGATAACGGTCGGACCGCCTTCATCACCGGAAAAGAATGGATCATCCTGGCTCATAGGTTATGCGCGGATCGCCCAGAGTTCTAATTCGAGGTCGGGATATTCGCCGCCGACATGCATCCCGAAGCCACCCGAGGCGCCGAGTTGTTTCCAGTACTCGCTGCCGCGGTCGAGCTCGAAGTAGTTGAAGCCCGCGTGATAAGGCAACTCCATCGGCGCCATGGGCATGGGATGCAGACCAACACCGGGCAGTGCCAGTTTGACCAGCTCCTGAATCTTGTCCACCGGACCGACCTTTGCCTGCGCGGGAAATCGACTCCGCAGCTTCTCGGCGTCGATGCTGGCTTTTGCAGCCAGCACGAAACGCGCGTCGACGATTAATGACTTGTCGCCGACCAATGCCACACGGAAGCCGAACTTACGCTCCTGAATCGGGATCTGAATGGCGCGCTCCACGCCTTCACGGCTTAGATACTCCCTCAAGGCAGCGAACACGGGACTGAATGTAGCGTCGAGATCGTCGTGCCGATAAGCCGGAAACGTCGGCGGGCGTTTGTCGTCGGTGCTGAAGGTCGCCAACTCCCCGGCCAGATGCAACAACTCACGATAAAGTGTCTCGGGGTGATGTCGCCCCCGCATCTCCACCAGATGAGCAATCAATGGCTCGTTACGATTGATCAATTGCAGCAGCAGGAAGTTGGCCCACTCCGATACGCCACCGCTCGCTCCGACCCGAACCCTCGCGGCCAGGGCATCAGCGCGACGACGGCATAGACCCAGAAGCTCTTCGAGGAAGCCAAACAAACGATCGCTGACGGCGATATCGACACAGGGCGGAATGTACTCGGGATCGAGCAAAAGTTGCCCATCTGCACGCACCTCCAGGATGCGCGCGACACCGCAACAGGCGAAGCCGTCACGGTTGTCGCGCTCCATCAGCAAGCGCAGATCGAGCCGCCCGACCTCCAACACCTCTTCGGTCTGCTCGGCGCCGGTGTTGTCGCGCGCCGTTTCTTCGCCGGCCCGGTAACGCAACATGGGCTGCGGGTCGTCCGGACCGCCGCTCTCACGGGCGTTGGGGCGTCGCAGCGGCAACGCCAAATAGACGACCTGCCCGGCAACACCTCCGGCCGGAGCGATCGGCGCAGGGAGCGGATCATTCGCCGGCGCATTTACCGGGGTGTCGTCGGGCAGCAGGCCCACGGATTCGGTCACCCCGAGCTTTCCGAGCGTCAGGAGATCCAGGTCGAAGCGAAGGCGACGCATACCCCAAGCAAAGGGAGCGCCGGCGCGGTATGACGACGCGACAAGGTGTTCGATATAGCGGTCCTGCTGCTGGAAGTGGTGTGGCTTCAGGAACAGTCCTTCCGACCAGATCACGCGATTCGTCCAAGCCACGATCGCCTCCTATTGGGTCGCGACAGTGATGCTGTCGGCTGAAACGGTTATCGTGACTTTGTTGGCATAGTTCGGCTTCAACACGGCGATATCCCTCCACTGTGAGCGATCGATGTCGCGAAACGCTGCAACAACTCCGAGGAATGCCGCATCCGGGGGTAAAGTCTTTTCCAGCCTGCGGTCTTGTCCGGGGGTAAGTGCGATCTCATCCTTGGCGACCAACTCCGCCCCCAAGGTCTCTGTCTCGTGATCGTAGAGACTAAAAAAATCGGCGCCCGAAAACGCGCCGGTCGATTTTAGTTCGTACATACGCACGACGACCGGAAGCGCGCCCCGTCCCGAGCCGCTGTTCAGGTCTTTGCTCGCCAACAGGTACACCTGCATCGTCGTCGGCTCGGGAGGCTTTGGCAACTTCGAGCCACCACAGCCCTGAACCGAGAGAACCGTCAACGCCAGCACCGTCAAGAAAGGCAACGACAGCAAAACTCGGATCGCTGTTATGAGCCGGGAGAACAGTGTTGGCTTGCGCATTATTTTGATTTCCGGTCGTAAAGGGAAATGCGACGGGCATCATTGCATCCAAGCATGCTGGAATCTTCGACTCGAACGAGCTTAGCCCGAATCACGCCGCTTTGCGTTTGTCAAGCGCTTGATTTGTTCTTCATACGCTCGATTGAAGGCGTCGCCGAACAGTCGCATGAAATCCTCGGAGCCGTCTTCCGCGACTTGATCGAACGTCGACACGAAAAGGTCCCAGCACTTCGACTTGCGGGCCATCGGCAGCAACTTGTCCAGGTGGGATTCTCCGTCAAAGTGCTTCTCAAGGCGTTCCGGCTCAAAGCGGGCGAGCAGCGCTTTCAACGCCGCGCGGAGGCCGGCGATCATCGCCATTTGATGCGCCTGAATATCGTCGAAGGTCTTGTGTACTGCGGTGGCCGGGTCGAGAAATCCTCGGCCGCGGCGCAACAGCAGTCGATCGATCGCATCGTCCGCATCCACACAGAACTGAAACGGATTGTTCTCGCGAGAGCGGATGGTCGTGACCTCAAGCCGCAACTCGCTCTTAAAACTGGCGCGCGCCATCATGACTGCGATCATGCCCTCCGTCGCGGCACGCAGCAGTTGACCCGATGTCTGCATAAGCGCCTCCGGATCGGGAATTGCCTCAGCATCGCCGGCACCCAAACCGGCTAGAAATGCGTTCAGTTCGGCAGATGCCCCGGGAACATAGGCAGGAGTCTCGGCGGGAATCTTGGCTTGTCGCCGCCTTGAATCCTCGATCGGCAAAGCCGCGCCAGCCGCAACGCCCGCAGGTGCAAACAGTGCCGTCTCCTCACCGGCTTCCGCACCATTTGTCTCGACAGTGCCTCGATTGATCTGCAAGACCTGCGGCGCGTCGATCTCCGGAGCCGAAGCGACAGCCTGAGCCGAGTCCGGACTGGCTGCTACCGACTCATCGCGCTGGTCACTACAGTACGCATTGCGCTGCTCAGCGGCAGGAGATCCGTCGTCATCATCCGGGATGAAGGCGTCGCTCAGTAAATCGTAATCGTCCGGAATGCCGATTTGCGGATGAGTATCGTCCTTGTCGACGGGAGCGCCCGCCGCCGACGGAGAGCCACCGTGCCCTGCGGAAGCGCCGGTTGGATGAACTGCCGATCCCGTCGTGGGCACGCCCAAGTGCATGTGCTCGACGGAAGGCCTTGGCCCTTCGTTGCCTGCTGACAAGACTGCTCGCTCACCCGGTTGGTTGGACATTGACGGCGCCCCGCCCGATCCTGGAAAGCCTAATCCGTTAGCGGCATCAGTGTGCGAGGCCCCGCCTTGAATAGCGCTCGATCCGGGGTCGAGCAGGTCCATGATATCCGGAGTCGCGGAGGACTCAGGGAACCCAGGCAGCGCGCCCTTCTCAGAACGGGCATCTGGAGTGGATGGGATGGGAGAGGCCGAGACGGCGAAGGGATCCGCGACGGGTGACGCATCAGAACTTTCCAATGCAACCCGTAACAGATAGGGGCCAATGGCCAGCCGATCGCCGTCGTTCAAAATTACCGGCTGGTTGGCAGGAATCGGTTCCGGAGCATCGTTCAGGAATGTACCGTTGGTACTGATATCCGTAATCGCAAAACCGTCGCCAAGAGGCGCAATCAGCGCATGCCGGCCGGACACCAAACATTCCGGGTCCCGCAACTCGACCTGGCAATCCGGGTGGCGGCCCAAGACTAGCGTTTGATCCGTCGAGCGGGCGCTCACCGGGTGCTGCGGCGGGAAACCGTTGTAAGCGGTGACGGTAACGACCAACCCCATGCAATTCCCCGTGGTCCGCAAATGCCATGCAGCCATTCTTGAAACACAAGCGAACAATTGTCAATTAAAGACGTAGGATAACCGATCGGACCCCGGCAAGCGCCTTCACTGAGTCCGGTTATCCAGAAGCACCGGGGCGTGGACGACAAGGGGTCAGACGGAGAGTCAAGATTCGTTCTTCACCACGGGTAGTCGTTGCGCTGTCCGTCCACTGCTCGTATCTTTGGGTATTGTCCCGTCCCTGCTGGCTGGCGGTCCGCATCCGAAGGAGGCTTAACGCCTCGCTAGATCGTAACCTTAGTGCTCAAGCACAAGCGTCAAACCCAATCCAGGCCAGCGATACAGGCAGTGACAAGGTGACCTCAACACGCACTGGATTCCCTTCGCACCCATCGTGAGACGCGTCCAACGCTACAGACCTTCGGACGATCGCCGGGGCTCATCGTGAACCAGGCGTTACCCGTAGGTGCGATGATCGAGGAGTTCCGGATCGTTCAGATCCTAGGGGCCGGCGCTTTCGGTGTCGTCTATCAGTGCGACAACACCTACCTGGACGAAACGGTCGCCATCAAAGAGTTCCTCCCGACGGACCTCGCAACGCGGCAGCCGGACGGCCAGATCGTTCCTCTGTCGCCGGCAACGACCGAAGCCTTCTCGTGGGCGCTCGATCGCTTCCTGCAGGAGGCCAAGACACTCTGGGGCCTGGGGCGCCCCGTGCCCCATCGAAATATCGTCCGGGTAACACGCTATCGCGAGCTCAACGGTAGCGCTTACATGTTCATGGAGTTCGAGCGTGGACAACCGCTGTCCGCATGGCTCGAAGAGCGCGGCACGCTATCCTTCGCGGAACTGCGCACAATCCTCGACCCGCTGCTGGATGGTCTGGAACGGGTTCACTCATCCGGTATCGTCCACCGCGACATCAAGCCGGCGAATATCTTGATCCGAAGCGACGGATCGCCGGTACTGATCGACTTTGGCTCGGCTCGCTACGTCGCGAAAAGCGGCGAGAGATCGGTATTCGCAACATACACGCCGCTCTACGCCGCTCTTGAGCAACATCAGGACATCGGCGAGCAAGGCCCTTGGACGGACATCTACGGGTTGGGCGCAACGCTTTATCGCGCGGTAACCGGCACGCCGCCACGGAGCGCGTCGCAAAGACTGCTGGCCGATCCGCAGCCGCCCGCCAGCGGGCTATGCAAAGGGCTCTATCCTGAATCTTTCCTGCAAGCGATTGATCGAGCATGCGAGCTGGAACCCGGAAAACGTCCGGAGTCGGTCCAAGAATGGCGCGGACTCCTGCTCGGCTCTGAGTCGAACGACCTGTACGCACCGACGGTGGTCAAATCCTCGGCTCGAGGTCGGCGCAAGGCCGCCCCGGAGACATCGGAGATCGTCGAACGATCCAGCACCGCGTCCAGGCCGGCCGCACCTTCAGAAGAGTTCGGCGATGCCTCGACGCAAACCGCAAAATCGGGGACATTCGGCCGAGCCGGCGGCCGCATCGGCTTTCCACGCACGGTCGCCTTCGCCGTCGGCGTTGTATCGATCGCGTTCGCTGTCGCCATCGGCTGGTACCTGCTGGACAGAGAGGCACCGAGCGGCTCTGCTTCAGCAGTCGACATCGACCTGCCCGCACCGCCTTCCGATCGGCCGGCAACCGCTACCAACTATGAACAACTGGCAGTCGCCCATTTCGAACGCAACGAGCTTGAACGCAGTATCGACCTCGTCGACCTCGGACTCGCGACGACACCGGGAGATCGACGACTGACCCTGCTTCGCGATTATCTTGAAGCGCACAAGCAGGTCCGCGACCTCATGCAGCAGGCGGAGCGCGCCATCGAGCAGGACGACCTCGAAAAAAGCCTGAATTTGGTCGACATGGGATTGGAGCGGCTTCCGAAGCACGCGGAGATGGCGCGTCTACGTGATCGGGTCACCCGAATGATGATCGAACGGCGTCAGGCCCAGGCAAACGAACTGCTAAGCCAAGCAGAGTCCGCGCGGGACCGCGGGAACCTTGAAGCGAGCCTGACACTGATCGACGATGGGCTGCGTCTCGACCCCGACAACCGGCAGCTGCCGGAACTGCGATCTTCGGTCCAGGCGCAATTGCAGCACAGACGCCAGGTCAAGACAGCCAAGGCCGAGGCGCGCACCCTGATGGATCAGGGTGCATTCGACGAAAGCATGGAACGTCTTTCCGGGGCCATGGTGATCGCCCCGGATGATCGCGAACTGACGCAGATGCGCGAAGAATTGGAGACGCGGCGGCAACAGGCGCGCGAGACATGGGTCACCGAGCAATTGGAACACGCGCGCCAAGCACAAGAGGACGGTGACGATACCGAGAGTCTCGCGCTGATCGACAGCGCGCTGGCCAAAGAGCCGAATCACCCGCGGCTGCTGAGCTTCCGCAACAGCTTATTGTCAGAAATGAATCGGCAACGCGCCGAGCAGTTCCTTGCCCGCGCCGGCGAAAGCCTATCCGGCGGCGACCTGGATGAAGCCCTCAGGCTCACCGACGAGGGTCTCGGTCTCGCCCCCGACGACACGGCGCTGGTTCAGATGCGCACCGACATCGAGACTCGGTTGAAACAACGCGGACAAGTCGAGCGCGCAATCGCCGAGGCTCGCGAGTTGCAGCGCAGTCAGGCATTCGACAACAGCCTGGCACGAATCGAAGACGGTCTGCGGGTCGCCCCCGACAACCGGGAACTCCTCCAACTCAAGACGGCGATTCAGGGCGAAAGACAACAGCAGCGACAACGAGACGCCGCGGCCTTGCTGGAGCAGGCTCGCGGGCAGGAGGCCCAAGGCCATCTCAAGCAGGCGATTACGCTCGCCGAGCAGGCATTGTTGCTGTCTCCGGACGATCGGAGTATCGACACCTATCGCAGCGAACTGAAAGCAGCCCTCGACAAACAAGAGGAGCTCGCGCGGATTGCGACGGAATGCGAAGCGGTCTTGGGGACACAGACTCAGGATTTTGACAGCCTGGAGGAGGCTCTCGCTTGTTTCCGTCGAGCCCTTGATCTCGACGACCAAGATCAACGCGTACGGGACGGACTCACACGCCTCGGCGACGCGTACGCGACATTGGCAGCGCGGGCGCTCGCCGGCAAAGATCCAGAGGCTGCGGATCCAGCCCTGGCAGCGCTTCGCCAACTCCAACCACAACATCCAAGGCTCGCTGACCTGGAGCGAGATCGCGACTTGATACGGCGTCGACTTCTGCCGGTCATGGTTTCGGTAAAAGGCGGGTGTTTCGGTATGGGCAGCCCACCGGACGAAATCGGACGTGAAACCGACGAGGCCCTTCACGAGATCTGCGTCGACAGTTTCTTGATCGGCAAGTTTGAGGTCACGTTCGATGCCTTCGAGCGATTTGTCAACGACACCAACTATCGGACAGATGCCGAGCGCGGCGTCGGCGGTCAGTACGGTTGCTGGACCTTCGACAGCGAAAACCGGCGCGACAAATGGGCCTATCAGCCATGGGCGCAATGGCGCAGACCCAACAAGCAGCCGGCAGACAACCAACCAGACTCTCCAGTCAGTTGCGTCAGCTGGAACGACGCCAGCGCCTACATTAAGTGGTTGAATCAAGAAACGGGACGCACCTTCCGACTGCCCACTGAAGCAGAATGGGAATACGCGGCACGCGCAGGCACAACGTCAGCCAGGTACTGGGGGGACAGCATCGACCAAAACGCCTGTCGAAATGCGAGCGTCGCCGACACCGGTCATGAGTGGGAGGACGGATTCCCTTGTGACGACAAACATGAGTGGGCGGCTTCCGTCGGTCGGTTCGCACCCAACCCGTGGGGCCTTTACGACATGCTGGGTAACCTCTGGGAGTGGACCTGCTCCGACTACGATGAAAATTATGGCGGCTCCGAGAAGGTCTGCGCGGCTCCCGCATCGGACGCCGCTCGCGTCATGCGCGGCGGTGCCTGGAACAGCGGGCCGTCACCGATCCGGTCGGCCTACCGGAATAGAAACTTCCCGGAAGCACGATACAGCTTCGTCGGCTTCAGACTTGCGCAAGACCCTTAAGCGAGCTGCTACTTCGATGCAGCTAGGCGACGAGAGGTGTCCAGCAATTCGTCGCGTTGTTGTCGCAAACTCAGCTTTAGCTTTCCTGCTTGCGCCGCCTTGCCGCTCGAATCGCCGCTCTGTCCCGGAACCTCTTCCGTGAGCTTGTCCAAAGCCTTAATCTGTTCATCCTTAACTGCTGCCGCCCGCTCGGCGTCCCTGCGCTGACTTTCGATGAGGCGTTCCAATTCCTTCGTGCTGGCCGCTGCGGCGGTCGCGGGTGCTTTAGGACTGCTCGATTCAGTCGCCTGACGCTGCCTCGCCTGGCGCAGTTGCTGATTCAACGATGCTGCAACCTGATTGCGCAACGCCAGTTCGCGATTGAACGCCGCGCGTTCAGCCTTCATCGCCGACTCGAAGATCAACTTATCCTGTGTCAACCCGGAGCCGCGGCGATACCAGTTCAACGCCTCGGACTTATCGTTCGGAACGCCGAGTCCGCGTTCGTAGAGCGATCCAAGACTGATCTGAGCTGGACCGTGGTCGTTGTTCGCCGCCTTGCGATACCATTCGGCGGCGCTGGCATAGTCGGGACCGGGGAGTCCGAGACCCTTCTCGTAGATCTCGCCGACATAGGTTTGCGCAACTGCGTCCCCGGCACGGGCCTTGGGCAGCAAGGCTTGCAGAGCGCTGCCATAGTCGGAACGATCGAACAGGACATATTCGCCGCCGCGGATCGCACAGTCCCGCTGGGTCGCCTTCACCGCGCGCCTCGGCGTGAGATAAGTCATGTTCGTGCCAAGTCGCCGAATTTGTCCTGGCAGCAAGCAATCCACCAGCACATAGTCCTCGACACTCTCTCCCGAGGTTGCCGTGAGCGGCTGTGCGCCGGCCCCGGTATCGTCTCGCGTTGACGTCGAGACGCACCCAGCCAGTAGCGTTATAGCCACAATCGATATTAGGCTGTCGCGCATCGCCAACCTGGGATACCGCTTTGTTGACGAGGACATTTGTTTGGCGATCACACTCGATATTCCGTTCATGGTCGCGGATGCGAGAGGAATGAAATGACATGATCGAACCGATGCGAACGTTTGTGGCACGGAGTCGCCCCGCAAGATGAACCGTTGGTTTTACGGTAAGCATAGGCGGTTCCTGCCGCTTTTTCGAGTCACTCTCTCGGCATCAGTCATGCTCTGGGCAGGTTGTGCCGATCACCTGGCTAAGACCGATCGCATTGCCGCCGACTATAAACTGGAAAAACGCCATCTCATCGGGCGCGGATTCACGCATCTCGCTTACTACAGCCGTGGCCGCAACCATGGCTCGACGCTACACGTCTATCTTTCGGGCGACGGCTCACCCTGGATCGGTGGAACCCGCATTGCAACCGACCCGACACCAAGAAATCCGGTCACACTGCGGTTGATGAGCATGGACCCCGACCCGAGCCTCTTTCTCGGCAGGCCCTGCTACCACGGACTCGCCCAAAGTAGCGCCTGCGACCCATCCAAATGGACCAGCGGCCGCTACTCAGAGGCCGTGGTAGCCTCCATGGCCGAGGCGCTCCAGGGGTTTGTCAACCAGAACGGCTACGAGAATGTGGTTCTGATCGGCTACAGCGGTGGCGGCGTTCTCGCCTGGCTGATCGCGGAGCGCGCCGGCAATGCCAAGGCCCTCGTCACCATCGCCGCCAACCTCGACATCGACGCCTGGACCGAGCTGCACGGCTACACCCCCCTGCACGACTCGTTGAACCCGGCCACGCGTGGCCCTTTGCCGTCGCAAATCCGGCAACTACACGTGGTTGGTGAGCGCGACACGAATGTGCCGCCGTCGCTGGTGCGCGCTGCACTCAACGATGTTGACGACCCGCCCGGTGATAACGTCGACCCACGGACTACGCTCGCGGTCAAGTTCGCCAGCCATCGCTGTTGTTGGGAAGCGCTCTGGCCGGACATCCTAGAGGACATCCGACACATGAGCATCATGTGGGCAAAAGAGACTTGAACTCGTTCCTGCGGGCGCGAGGGCCCACAGAAACCCATGTGCTGAATCGACCGGAAACTGACCTGCTGGACGCGGCCCGCAACAACGCCGGCTACTCAAACTCCCATCGCACCCCAACGTCGATCAGGTTGTCGGTCCAATCCGACTTATCCAGCAACGCATCGTAATTGATGAAGGCCGAAAGCCCATACCGAAAGACGGCTGAAATACCGAGACCCACACGGAAGTAGTCCCGATCCGGGCTATCGGTATCGATCCCGAACGCCGATGCGATGGGATCGGCGGCAAAACTCGCCACCAACATATCCGCATCCTGATCGTACTCATGCTCCCATTCTACCCGCGCCTGGGGAACCAACACGGCATAACTGGTGTTGAAAACCCTTGAGAGGCGTGCCCCAAGCGTCGTCGTGACCGAGGTTGAGCTGAAATCGTTTAGATTCAGATTCAGTCCGCCCGCACCCTTCTCCGTAAATCCGTCTACATCGACTTGGAGATAACCGGCTCGTCCGTAAAACCCATATGATATCGGGCCTTCGTCAAAGTCGTAACCTGTACCGATACTGACACCGAACTGGGTACCATCGTAGTCTGCTTGAGCCTGGCGACTAATGGCACCGGTGGTCGATGCGACCTGGTAACGAATGTTCCGAGTCGAGTCGTAACTCTGCCAACCATATTCGACAATCGCATCGACGTAGCCCCGATCGGACCAGTGATAAGTGCCATAGCCGGCGATGTGCCAGGTCTCCGTGTCCAACCCGCCGCCGTCCGAATCGAAGGTCGTATCTGCCTTGGCATAACCGAGAGCACCACCCGCAATCAACTGGTCAGTAAACCGATAGTCGGCTCCAGCGGTAACCCCAGCGGTGCTGAAATCGAATCCCGACTCGTTCTGCGTCGTGTCCTTGTCACCGAAGTTGAACGAGCCGTTCAGGAAAAAGCCCCAGCGGCCGAAGGAGTTGTCGGCGCTTGCCGCGCCGCCAGACATCTGAGTAATCGTCGCGTCGGCGACCTGCCCCGCCGACAGAGCTTGCCCATCCACGCTGAAGCTCAAACCGCTCAGGCTCACGCCCGTGGCACCGCCGCGCAGTGCAGCAAGACGCGATCCGATATTGGCGAATTGCTGCGTACCCGTCTCCACACCGACACTGGTCGACGCGCTTGCCTTCTCCGTGGTGATCTCTGTCAGCGTATTCGGAATACCGCTGCTGGAGGAGTTCTCGAGCATCTCCGAACATTGCTGAAATAGGTCTTCCTGCTCGGCGGTGCGTGACGACATCTTGCCGAGTTGCGGACACACGGTCTCGATGGCACTGGCAACGTTACGCTGATTGGGCGTGAGATCGGTACGGCTAGACAACGAATCGGATGCCGCCACCTGGACAGTCACCGGCGCCTCAACGCTGTTGCCGCTCGAATCCGTGATCACAATGAGGTCGCTGATCACGACCGCCGCGGAGCTCGCGGGAATTGCAACGGCATAGGTGGCGGAGCCCGGGGCGTCTAGGCGTGCGGGCTCGACTGTTCCGCTACCGCCGCTTGCGACGCTGAGGTAATACGGTGGTGTACCGCCCGAAACAGCGAACGGCTCCGATGCTTCACCTTCAACACCTACCAGCGACAAGGCCGACAATTCCAACGGAGACGGTGTCACCGCGATCGGGGGCAACACCTCAATGGTGACAGGAACAGTGACAGGCGCTACATCAGGATCGCTGTCACTGACCGTTACCCTGTCTGTGATCGTCCCGCTTGATCCTGGCGGGATGCGGTACGTATAGAGGACGGCGTTCCCTTTCCTCTCGACCGTTCCCTTCTCCGCCGAAAGAGCAAAGCTGCCAGACCCCCCGGTGACCTGCAACTCGTCACTGCTAACTTCCGTGCCGGCAGCGCCCGTTAACTTTAGGGCGTTCGGGTTGACGGATAGATCTGGAGTAGGAGGAATTTCGGTGACCGTAATACTAACGCGTGACGTGTATGTTGCGCCATTTGCATCGATTACCGTGACCCTGTCGGAGCGTGTGCCGGCGGTTGCGTCCTCCGGGATGCGGTAGCTGTAGGTGACCGAGGAACCGGTCGTCGGGTCTACGCTGCCGCCGTTGTTCGCTTGCCAGCGATAGTCTGCGGTACCTCCACTGACCGCAAGATCGCCGCTCACCGTCGCTCCAGGACTGCCCGACAGCGTGAGCGGATCGGGTTCGATGGTGGGGCCTTCTGTTACATTGATGGTCACGGTCGCCTCGTCAGTGGCGCCATTTGCATCGATTACCGTGACCCTGTCGGAGCGTGTGCCGGCGGTTGCGTCCTCCGGGATGCGGTAGCTGTAGGTGACCGAGGAACCGGTCGTCGGGTCTACGCTGCCGCCGTTGTTCGCTTGCCAGCGATAGTCTGCGGTACCTCCACTGACCGCAAGATCGCCGCTCACCGTCGCTCCAGGACTGCCCGACAGCGTGAGCGGATCGGGTTCGATGGTGGGGCCTGGCAATACATTGATGGTCACAGTCGCCTCGTCAGTGGCGCCATTTGCATCGGTTACCGTGACCGTGTCGGAACGTGTGCCGGCGGTTGCGTCCTCCGGGATGCGGTAGCTGTAGGTGACCGAGGAACCGGCCGTCGGGTCTACGCTGCCGCCGTTGTTCGCTTGCCAGCGATAGTCTGCGGTACCTCCACTGACCGCAAGATCGCCGCTCACCGTCGCTCCAGGACTGCCCGACAGCATGAGCGGATCCGGCGCGATGCTGGGGCCCGCTAGCACGTTGATCGTCACCGCAATCTGGGCCGAGTTGCCGCCACAGCTGGTGGGTTGACCATTGACTTTGACGATATCCTCAAGCGCGCCCTCGGGCGCGCCTGAGGGTATACGATAACTGTAGGTCAATTGCGAGCCTGAAATCGTGACCGCCCCCCCAAGCGGCGTGGGGCTCTCAGGCGAGATCGGTGCCTTGCCGCCGCTGAACGCGGTGCTGAAGGTGACCGTCGCGCCTGGCGATCCCGAAAGCACCTGGGTGTTGCCAGGGATGGTCAGCGGATTGAGATAAGTGACGGTAACAGTATCCTGATCTTCACTAACACCAGGACCCTGCAGTGGGGCATCGGCGTCGATGACGATGGGTTCGCCAGAGTCGTCTACCCCGCCGTATATCTTGCACGTTGCCTTGACTTTGATTGTGCTCGGAAGTTGACTGCAATGCTGAAGCTCTCCAGCATCTGTGTATGAGAAATTCGAAGTATTCCTATCAGCGACTGTTTCTCCGCTTGACGGATTCCAGAGGTTCCCATTATCGGTAGACCAGTTCCAGAACTGCTCATATGTATAATCGCTGATTGGAAAATCACCTTCGCATGACTGACGGCTGTCAAGGGTTGCCGTGGCAGTGGCGGAGACCGAGTTTGGCGGGTCAGCCTTTTGTAACGTCAAATTATCCGGGGTGACGGTTAAAGTCACCGCACCAGCAGACGCCGCCGCGAAGCTCAAGACCGCGGCTAGCAAAGTCGCCGCTCGTTTAGGCACCCGCCGCGACCGACCGGAGACAACATGACTATGGCATTTCCGCATCATTCGTTCTTCCCCCTGTCTTCAGAAGACGTTTCATACATCGGCTGCCAGCAGTTAAACACTGACGGTCGCATGGGCAGCGGCGTCCCGGTCGAATGACTCGGGTCAGGTACTTGCCATCGTCATCAAATTTCGCACTTATCCTAACTTTAATCCGGCATCGAGCCCCTGTTTACTAAGCGCGTGTGCCAATTTCCATATCGTCTTCACGCGTTGATATCATACACACGAACGTAAATGCAACAAAATCGTCGCACTTTTAGCAAAAGCACTAGCTACAACGGAAGCGCCTTCGTGTAAGTATATGTATTTAAAAAAATTACTAAACAATTTAACATCATTAATGTAATTTTGTGTGGCGGAAACGCACCTCGTTGGCTCTCGAACTCGAGCGTGCTGTCTCCTTTAGCACGAACAATCGAACACGAAACACTCATTTTGTAATTTTATAATTTGCTGAAATTTCCCGCTTACCTCGTATGACCAGCCCCATGACGGCAGCGATGAGGGGATTGCGGGTGCGCTGGCCGGGATCACCACAGTCGATGTTGAGAACCCACCGCGGCCAGATCACAGGCGAGCGCTCGGCGGCGGCCTCCGGAGTGCTGTTCATCCGGTTGGTCCGGCGCCGCCATTCGATCGGCTTCCCGCCGGGCGGGACGTCGACTTCGCGGGCGATCACTCAGGTGGCTTCTAGCATGCCGCCCAGCGCGTCGGCGAGCGTGACATGCCGCGCGTGCAGCTCTTGGCGCTTGGCGCACTGCGCGTAAGACGCGCCCGAGCCCCGCGGGCCCGGTGAAGCACACCTCAACCAAGACCGAACCACCGACACGGTCGGCCGGATCATGCCGACCTCGGGCGTTTGTCATGACGGAAGCGGCCGCTGAGCTTCTGCGAGCGCGTAACTCGACGGGCTGCTGCGCTGCCCCCTTTTCACCTGTCAGTGCGCGACGTTTTTGCTGGCGAGACCCAGATCTTCAGTGCGGATGCGCGGCCCCGGCGCTGCTCCGAGGCCCAACAGCGGGTTGTCGAAATCGAAGCCGAACAACCGAGGGTTTTCGCCGATGACTGCAGCGGAGAAGATATAGAAGACGTAGTTATAGGTCTCGTCCGGAATCTTATGGTCCCGCAGCAACTTCCAGAAGTTGCGCTCGCGTGGATTCTTCGGCATCTTCCGAAGGCGCTTGATGATGTTCCCTTCACCCCAGTTGTAAGAAGCCATGACGAGCAGCCCGGATGCCTGGGCGTCGGTTCTGTAGATGTATTTCAGGTAGCGCGCGGCCGCATTGGTCGCTTTGGCGACGTTGTGCCGGTCGTCGTCCGGATCGTATTGGCCGGTGTTCTGCAACGGCCCCGGCGTAAGACCATAACGTTTCGCGGTATCAGGAATGAATTGCCACATGCCTTTGGCACGTCCGTAGCGGGTGGGCGGACCGACGGCATCGTGACGAAAGCTGGACTCCTGCAGCGCGAGATACATGAATT
The DNA here is from genome assembly GCF_021228795.1 of Thiocapsa bogorovii. Lineage (NCBI taxonomy): Bacteria > Pseudomonadati > Pseudomonadota > Gammaproteobacteria > Chromatiales > Chromatiaceae > Thiocapsa > Thiocapsa bogorovii. The sequence goes on along the minus strand of NZ_CP089309.1, from coordinate 5,165,364 downwards.
GCGGCGGGAGATCCTGAGCGACGAGTTCACGGTAGATCGTCGGCGCGTAACCGTTTTCATGCAGACGGCGGATGGCACGCTCCAGACGCGGAGTGGCTTGCCATTTGCGGACATACTTCTTGACTTCCGCGACAAAATCGTCGGGTAGGTCCAGTTCGGTCTCGCCAAACACGCGGGCTATGTGCAGGATGATCTCGTCTTCCGAGCTCAGTTGGACGATCCGGCTCGCCTGCACCTCCTCGACAAAGTCATCATAGCGCTCCCGCATACCGGCCAATAATCGCTTCGACTCGGCGATCTGAGCCTTAACAGAGGCCGATGCATCGCGCTGGATATCCGCCTCCAGGTCGGCGATGTGCAGCTCAAGTTCCTTCATTTCATAGAAGGTCTCTTTGGCAAGCTGCTTGGTTTTCTCCAACTGGCTGTACTGGAACAGGACCACCCCGCCCATGATCGACAGCAACACTGCCAGACCGGCTAGCAGCGAGATGTAGATACGCCGATGCCGGCGCTTCACATCCTTGTAAGCCTGCCTGATCATCATGGTGTGCTCGCCGGCGACGCCCGTCGCGTTCCGGTCGAAGTAACGCCGGGAGACATCTTGGATGGAGTCGGGCTGCCCTTCGACGGGGGGAGGCGTGGGCGGGGTTAGCTGGATCACCGGCCCATCGATGCCGAGCTGCACCCTGGTCGTGCCGGCCACCGGCAGCTTGTCGATGCTTTGCCCGGCCACCCAGGTGCCGTTGCTGCTCTGAAGATCCCGGACCCACCAGCGCCCCCCTTCCGGATAAAGCGCCAGGTGGTGACGGCTGACCAGGGAGTGCTGAATCTTGATCGCGCAGTCCGCTCCACGTCCGATCAGCACCGCGGTATCGACGCTTCGCACGTGCTTTCTACCCGATGCGTCTATCAACTCGACGCTCAAGAAAGGGACCACGGGTTCACGATTGCCAGTATTGGAATCGATGGTTCTAGTCTCCGTACGTGGAAAGCCGACGTATCTCACCTTCGTCTAGCCATATCACAATGTCCCGACTTTAGCCATTTCAGGCAGTGGCGGCGACCTGCTCAAGCAAGCAATCGAGGCGCTTGGGTGAAATTAGTAACCTGTCCCGCATGAGCGTGGAGTTGACGTCAATGTCCTCTGACCAAAGCGTCCGATGGACGCTGGTTAAACAATCGGAGCAGGTCGCGTCGGCCTTGATGTACCGGGCCGTGGGGCTTGGACCAGCGCCCGCGCCACTGATACACCATGAAAGCGACGTCGAGTTCACGCGCAAGCGTAAAGGCCAACAGATCACCCGCCTCGCCGTGGTTGCAGTGCTTCAAGATCACGCTGCTGATTTTGTGTCCCGTTCGAATCCGTGACGGTCGGCACGGCTATGGAGGCGATCGTACCAGCTCCAACAATCGCAGAAGCGCGGCACTTCTCCAGCATCGTTCGCGTAACATCTCAAGCATCGACCATCGTACAAAGTCCGGGGATCGCCATGATTCATCGCCACCTCAACCATCAAGGCTTCACCCTCGCCGCCATCGACGACTTGATCTCACGCGGTCGCTGGCGGGATTGGGCTGAGCTGCGTCAGGCGGTCCTAGCCGACCGCGCCCTTCTGGACAAGGTGGAGCGGGTGTGTCGTCCTGAGACTGGAAGGTCGCCGTGGCAGGACGGCTGGTTGAACGCTCAGAGATCGAGCTGACAAACCTCGGCGATAACTCCACCGCTGGTGAAGCGCCACCATGCACCCTCGATACGTCCCAAATGAGACATGGATGGCAGACGACGCTCCCGGTATAAGGCGTTGCAAAGCCGGCGTCTGCTGAACCAAGCCCGACTCCGCAGTGCGAGATCGGCGCGACTCAAAAAAAACCGGCATGCGCGCGACTGATCAGGATAGGCACTACCTTCGTCTTTTGCAGTGGGCGCAACGGATTGCGGTTACTGCGCGCGTCCTTCAGCGTACATTTCTAGGAGCGCCATATGACCGAGTTCCGCACCGAAACCGACAGCCTTGGGGAGGTCCAGGTCCCCGCAGACAAGCTCTGGGGCGCTCAGACCCAGCGGTCGCTAGAGCATTTCAGCATCGGCGACGACCTGATCCCGCGGGAGATGATCGGCGCGTATGCGACGCTGAAGAAGGCTGCGGCGGCGATCAATCACGCCGGCGGGCGATTGGGCGAGCAGCAGCATTCGCTGATCGTGCAGGTCTGCGACGAGATCCTGGCCGGTCAGCACCAAGACCAATTCCCTCTGCATGTCTGGATGACCGGCAGCGGCACCCAGTTCAACATGAACGTAAACGAGGTGATCTCCAACCGCTGCTGCCAGCTCGCCGGCAGCCCGCTCGGGGCCAAGAACCCGGTGCACCCGAACGACCACGTCAACATGTCGCAATCGTCGAACGATTCCTTTCCCTCGGCGATGTGTATTGCCGCAGCAGTGACGACGACCGCAAAGCTCCTGCCCTCCGTGCGCGCGCTGCGTGACGCGCTCGACGTCAAGGCCAAGGCATGGAGCGGACTCGTCAAGATCGGCCGCACCCACATGCAGGACGCCACGCCGCTGACGCTGGGCCAAGAGGTTTCCGGCTACGTCGGCATGTTGGACGAAGCCGCCGAATGGATCGAGCAGGCGCTGCCAGGCGTCTACCGCCTCGCCCTCGGCGGCACCGCAGTGGGCACCGGCCTCAACGCGGCACCCGACTTCGAGAGCGAGGCCGCCGCAGAGATCGCGAAGCTGACCGGCCTGCCATTCGTCACCGCGCCGAACAAGTTCACGGTGCAGGGCGCCCATGACGCTCTTGTGCATCTGCACGGCAGCTTCAAGACGCTGGCCGTATCGCTGTTCAAGATCGCCAACGACATCCGGCTGCTGTCCTGCGGACCGCGTTGCGGACTCGGGGAGCTCAATATTCCCGCAAACGAGCCAGGCTCCTCCATCATGCCGGGCAAGGTCAACCCGACGCAGTGCGAGGCGCTGGCGATGCTGGCTGCCCAGGTCATGGGCAACGATGTGGCGGTCGGTATCGGCGGAGCCAGCGGCTATCTCGAGATGAACGTCTATAAGCCGCTGATCATCTTCAACGTCGCCAAATCCGCGCGGCTGATCGCCGACGGCTGTCACAACTTCCGCGTCTTCCTGGTCGAGGGCACCGAGCCCAACGAGAAGCGGATCGCAGACTTTGTCGAGCGGTCGCTGATGCTGGTGACCGCCCTGAGCCCAGTGATCGGCTACGACAAGGCATCGCAGGTCGCCCACTATGCCCTGGACCACGACATGACCCTGCGCGAGGCCGCATTGAAGCTCGGCTTCGTCGCTGCAGACGAATTCGACCGGGTGGTGGACCCGGCGAAGATGACGCATCCCTACATCGCCCAAGCCCCCCGACGGGGTTAGCGGCATCGGTTAAGCGTGCCGCCGATTTTGATGTCCATTGTCGCCCCTCAGCCCCGTTCCATCCTGTCAATCCGAGGCCTAAACACGATGACCATGACGACCATTTCCAAGCGCGGCTCAGAGCTGCTTCAAGATCCGTCCCTGAACAAATCCACCGCTTTCACCGAGGCCGAAAGGCAGGCCCTGGACCTCGTGGGTCTGGTACCCGATGTAACCGAGACCGAGGATCTGCAACTGCGCCGGGTGATGCTGCAGCTCAGCCATAAGACCACCGACCTCGATCGCTACATCTTCCTGGTCAATCTGCTCGACCACGATGAAACCCTTTTTTACCGGACCATCATGTCCGACCCGGCCCGCTTCCTGCCGATCGTCTACGATCCTACGATCGGCGAGGTGTGTCTCAAGTTCGGTCACATTTACCGCCAACCCAGGGGAATGTATGTCTCGATCGAGCGGCGCGGGCAGGTCCGGGACATCCTTGGAAACTGGCCCCGGAAGGACATCCGCTTCATCTGCGTGACCGACGGTGGACGCATCCTCGGTCTCGGTGACCTCGGTGCCAATGGCATGGGAATCCCGATCGGTAAGCTGCAGCTCTACACCGCCGCAGCCGGGGTGCCCCCTCAGCACCTACTCCCGATGTATCTCGACGCGGGCACCAACAACGAGCAATACCGGAATGACCCGCTCTATCTCGGGCTGCGCAAGACGCGTCCGTCGTCGGACGAGCTTTTTTCGTTCGTCGACGAGCTGGTTGAGGCGGTGCAGGACGTGTTTCCGCGTTGCTGCATCCATTTCGAGGACTGGACGGGGGTGGATGCGGTGCATTTGCTCGAGCGCTACCGCGACCATTACTGCGTCTACAACGACGATGTTCAGGGCACAGCCGGTATCACCCTGGCCGGGATGATCAATGCCGTGAAGCTCAAGGGCACCCAACTCAAGGACGAGAGCTACCTCTTCCTCGGCGCCGGATCGGCGGGCATCGGCCTTGCCAACCTTCTGTGCTCGGCGCTGGTCTCCCAAGGCATGTCGCTCACGGAAGCGCAGGCCAAGGTGCACATGTTCGACGTCAATGGCCTGCTGGAGCCGAGCCGCACGGACCTCGTGGACTTCCAGCTACCCTACGCGCATCCGAACGAGCCCTGCACGGACTTCGCCGCCGCGATCAAGCACCTGAAGCCGACGACGCTCATCGGGGTCAGCACGGTTGGCGGCGCCTTCACCCAAGAGGTTGTCGAGGCGATGTCGCAGGTGAACGAGCGCCCGGTGATCCTCGCCCTGTCGAACCCGACCGATCACGCGGAATGCACCGCAGAGCAGGCCTACACCTGGTCCAAGGGCAAGGTGATCTATGCAGCGGGCGTCCAGTTCGATCCGGTCCATTGTGAGGGGCAGGTCTTCCTGCCGGGACAAGCCAACAATTTTTACATCTTCCCGGCGGTGGGCATGGCGATTTTCGCGACCCAGGCCAGTCGCGTCACCGACGAAATGTTCATCGAGGCAGCGGCGGCGGTCGCGGATCAGGTGCCGCCCGAGATGCTAAAGCAGGGGCTCCTTTATCCGCCCCAGTCGAACATCTTGGAGACCGAAATCCAAACCGCCGCTCGGGTCGCACGACTCGTTTTCGACCTGGGCCTCGCGCGCGTCGATCGTCCGACTGATATGGTCGATTTCATTCGAGGCCATGTCTATCGGCCCGAATACCCAAAGCTCGTCTGAGCCGCCGCGACATTGCGCGGAGCAGCGTAGCGAGAAAAGCGCCGCTGCGCGCGTGCGTGCCGGCTGAACTGTTTTGGCGCAGAGCGATAGCCACGGGGCTTCCGGCATCAGTTCCGCCGTCCGAGCTGCGGACGCATGATGGATAGGATTATCGGCGCGGTTTTCTCGCCGAGCCCTGCGAGCTGCTCTTGACCACTCCGGAATCAATGGAGGTGATGCTCATGTCGCCGCGTGTGGATGCGGCTGCGCTCTTCGCAGATCTGCGCTTCCTCGTTGTCGACGAGATTCACGCGCTGGCGGGCACAGACCGTGGGGCAGATCTGATAAGCGTCGTCGAGCGTTTGGCTCGCCTCGCTCGACATGACCTGCAACGCATTGGAATTTGCGCCACCGTCGCAAATGAGGATGCTTGGTCGCAGCTATCGGGCGTTGCGGACTTCCGCGGGATCACCAGCGAGGAATTTCTCCGGCTGGTGGACCTACGCAGACGACACCATCAACTCCACCCCGCGGCATGCCATCGCAGCAATCGAACCGGACTGGAAGATCAACGCGGACAATGTTCCGGTGCGCGTTCGCGGCGAGGGTGTCGACGGCCGACGTTTCAGCGACGCATTGGGGCAACGCGGCAGTGTCGGGTTCCGGGAAGATACCGAGCGTTGGCAGGACATCAGTCGGAACCTTCCGGGCTATCGCCTGAGCAAGTTCCAGCCCCTGATGCCGTCTTGGGTGGAGCACGAGACTCTTGATCGCTATCTGCTCGACCTGGAGGGAACGCGGAATTGGCTCGCCCGATCCGTCGCGTCCCGAGACAACAGGGTCACGAAATAGGCGCTGACGGGCAGGATTCGAATTCGAGATCGTGGTCGCCGAAGGCCGTGACCCCGATCTCGTCGCCAAAAATTATGGGCACCGTTTGGGCAGACAGACAAAAGCCGGCGCGAAGCCGGCTTCTAAAGTCTTGAATCATTTGGAGCGGGAAACGAGATTCGAACTCGCGACCCCAACCTTGGCAAGGTTGTGCTCTACCACTGAGCTATTCCCGCTTTGGAGCCGCGTATTCTAGTGCCTTTCTTGATGCTGTCAACCCCCGGATGTGGCTCCTCCCGCGGTGCGAAGGGACGCTGGAGACACTGGGGCGCTGATCGCTCCGAACCCGATCCCAACGGGCTTCAATCGCGCCCATCGACATCGACCTGACCGGACAGGCTCGGCCACGCCGCGCGCAGATAGAGCACCATCGACCAGAGTGTCAGGACTGCCGCGACGTAGAGTAGGACGACGCCCAACTCATAGACCCAGGGTCCGAAGACGGTCTCGCGCAGGATCAGAAGCACGATCGAGATCATTTGTGCCGTGGTCTTGATCTTGCCTGTCATCGAGACGGCGACCTTGGCGCGCGCGCCGATCTCGGCCATCCACTCGCGGAGCGCGGAGACCGTGATCTCGCGTCCGATGATCACGATCGCCGGGAGCGCCAGAAGGACGCGCGGGTCGTATTGGACCAGCAGGACGAGCGCGACCGCGACCATCAACTTGTCGGCGACCGGGTCGAGGAAGGCGCCGAGCGGCGAGGTCTGCTCCCAGAGACGTGCGAGATAGCCGTCCAGCCAGTCCGTCAAGGCAGCGGCGCCGAAGATCGCGGCGGCGACATAGGGCGCCCAATGTGCCTCGATATAGAACACGACGACGAACACCGGGATCAGGACAATCCGGAGCATCGTCAGAAGGTTGGGGATATTCCACATACGTCAGGGCCCCGCGGCCTCCTCGTGAAAGGCGTCGTAGATCTGTTGTGCCAATTGTCGGCCGATGCCGTCCACGCAGGCAATGTCCTCGACCCCTGCACGGGCCAGACCGCGGATGCCGCCGAACTGCTTCAGAAGACGCTGGCGACGACGCGGCCCGATCCCGGCGAGCCCTTCCAGCGTCGAGGTCGTGCGTGCCTTGGCACGGCGCTGCCGATGACCGGTGATGGCGAATCGATGGGCCTCGTCGCGGATCTGCTCAACCAGATGCATGGCGGGGGAATCGCTCGGCAGTATAAGCGGCGACTCCACGTCCAACAACCAAAGTAGCTCGGTTCCGGGGCGACGATCAGGCCCCTTCGAAATGCCCACGACCTGTACGCCGGCGATACCGAGCTCTTGGAGCGCATCGCCGACCGAGCGGATCTGGCCGCGTCCGCCGTCGATGAAGAGGATATCCGGGATCGGGTACTCGCCCTGCTTGACCCGGGTATAGCGCCGTGTTAGGGCCTGGTGGAGCGCCGCGTAGTCGTCGCCGGGGGTGATGCCCTCAATATTGAAGCGTCGGTAATCGGACTTGCGCGGCCCTTCGCCGTCGAAGACCACACACGAGGCGACGGTGCGCTCGCCTTGGGTGTGACTGATGTCGAAGCACTCCATGCGCTGGGGCCGCTCGGGTAGATCCAGCGCATCGCGCAGTGCCTCGATGCGGCGCCCGTAACCGGCCTGGCTGCCGAGCCTCGACTTGAGCGCGACCTCGGCATTGCCGCGAGCCATCTCGAGCCAGCGGGCACGCTCGGCACGCACTCGCCATTTGATGTGCACGCGCCGCTCGGCGCGTTGCGAGAGCGCCGTCTCCAAGAGCACGCGCTCCTCCGGCTCGACGCTGACCACCAGCTCGGGGGGGATCTGCTTGTCGGCATAGAATTGGGCCAGGAATCCGGCCAGGAGGGTCGCATCGTCGGTGTCGTCGGGTGTCTTCGGAAAGAAGGCCTTGTTGCCGAGGTTGCGCCCGGACCGGATAAAGAAGACCTGTACGCAGCTCGTCCCGCCCGCTTGGGCGCAGGCGATGATGTCGAGGTCGCCACCCTCCCCGCTCACGTATTGGCGCTGCTGGATGCGGCTCAGGGTCGCGATCTGGTCACGCAGGACGGCGGCGCGCTCGAACTCGAGCGCGGCGGCGGCCTGCTCCATGCCGCGTCCGAGATCGGCGATCGCCTCCTCGGCGCGCCCGTCGAGGAACTGGATGGTGTGGGCAACGTCCTCGGCGTATTCCTCGCGGCTAACCAGTCCGACACAAGGGCCGCTGCAGCGTTTGATCTGATATTGCAGACAGGGTCGGGAGCGGTTGTTGAAGAAGCTGTCTTCGCACTGGCGCACCGGGAACAGCTTCTGCAGCAGCTGAAGGGTCTCGCGCACGGCCCAGGCGCTCGGATAGGGGCCAAAGAGGCGGCCTTTGGATTTGCGCGGCCCTCGATAGAAGGCGAGTCTCGGAAAGTCGTCTTGCGTGCTGAGGTAGATGAAGGGATAGCTCTTGTCGTCGCGCAGCAGGACGTTGAAACGCGGGCGCAAGGACTTGATGAGGTTGCTCTCGAGCAGCAACGCCTCGCCCTCGGTGCGGGTCACCGTGACCTCGATGTCGGCGATCTGGCTCACCATCACCTGAAGACGACGTGTCAGTGCCCGACTGAAATAGCTCGAGACCCGGCGCTTGAGGTTCTTGGCCTTGCCGACATAGAGCACGGTGCCATCGGCATCGAGCATCCTGTAGACGCCGGGGCTTTGGGGGATGCGTTCGAGGAGGGCTCGCGCCGGGGCGTCGAGCCCGAGCCGACCGTCCTCTGCATCCGGAGCGGCAGTCGATTCGTTCGCGGTGGTGTCGTTCATGGCCGGATTAGAGCGCAAATGACCGATGCCGATCCAGACCAAACGCCGAGGGGTTACCGCGCGACGTCGTCCCGAACCGATCACGCGCAGACCTCGCTCAGGGGACCGCCCCTGCCCTCATCCATCAGCTCTTGACACCCGCTCTGCGGTGACACGCATGCCTGGTGGCGCTTTGCGCCACAGCCGCGATGGCCGGAGTCACGACAAGACCTCCTCGCCTCACCCCCGGGCCGGCGCATCATCTTGACCCACGTCAAGGACGCACCGACAGGCCATCGCTACGGTGCCTTGTTGCGACAGCACACCATGACCCCGCGACGCCCGGACGCCGGTTCAACCCACGCACTCGCTCCAGCTTGCGCCGACCACCGACAAGGACAACCACCCCGATGCGCGTCGATTCGCTTACAAAGACCAAGAGACCGATCAGCGTGCTTGCGCTCGGCTTCCGGCCCTTCTTCCTGGCCGCCGGGATCGCCGCCCTTCTGTCTGTTCTGGTCTGGCTCGCGATGTTGACGGGGCGGTTTCCTCAGCCCGGCTATCTCGCAGGGCCGGCCTGGCACGCTCACGAGATGCTGTTCGGTTATCTGGCGGCAGTCATTGCCGGTTTTCTGCTGACCGCCGTGCGCAACTGGAGCGGCATGGACACACCGACCGGCCCGGCACTCGCGGGGTTGGTGGCGCTCTGGCTGGCCGGGCGCCTGATGCCCTGGCTCGGGCTGCCGCCCTTGGTGGTCGCGCTGACGGATGTTGCCTTCTTCCCGGTGCTGGCTTTCGCACTGCGACGGCCGCTGTGGTTCGGCCCCAACCCGGTGAACCGCGTCTTTCTGCTGCTGTTCGCCGGCATGACACTCGCGAGCGCGCTGGTCCATCTGGATGTGCTCGGCTTCCTTCCGGGCGGAGCGGCGCGAGGTCATCGTCTGATGCTCGACGTGGTTATCCTGACGATGCTGCTGGTCTCGGGCCGGGTGATGCCCTTCTTCATCGAACGCGGGATCACCGGCGCCAAACCGCACAGCTTTCCGTTCGTCGAGCGGCTGACCTTCCTCCTTGCCGCGGCACTCCTGTGCGCGGACCTCATCCAACCCTACGGACCTCAGGCGGGCGCCTTCGCGATCGCGTTGGGCCTGGTGCTTCTGGTGCGGATCGCCGGCTGGTACGACCGACGGATCTGGACAACCCCCATGTTGACGGTGCTTTATGTGGGTCTACTCTGGCTTGCGGTCGGCCTGATCCTGGACGGACTCCCCGCCTTCACCACCCTGCCCGCTCGCGGCGCATTGCACACCCTGACCATCGGGGCGATCGGCGTGGTGACGCTCGGGATGATGGCTCGCGTGGCCGTCGGCCACACGGGACGTGTGATGCAGGCCGCTCGCCTGACTGTCGTTGCCTTCATACTCATCAACCTCGCCGCCGGCCTGCGCGGTCTCGCACCGCTCATCTACCCGGCCGGTTACCACGTTTGGCTGATGAGCGCGGGGCTCTGCTGGATCCTCGCTTTCGGACTCTTTCTATGGGTTCATGCACCCATGTTGTTCGCGCCCCGACCGGACGGGCGACCCGGCTGAGGCGGCTTCGGGACACTCGTGCATCACTCGGACGATCTGTCCGATCGGGCCTCGTCGATCCGTGCACGCGTCTTCGTCAACGTCGGCGCGGGACGGAACTTGTCGAGGATGTGCCCGAGACTCAGGATCGGATGAGGCCATAGCATGCGCGGGCCCGAATAGCGCATCACATCGCGGACCCGCTCGCGCATCAGGGCGCTGTAGCAGTGCACCTCGCAGAGATTGCAGGCCGGCTTTTCTTCCTGGAAAGGGCAGGTGTCGAGACGGCGATGCGCGTAATCGAGCATCGCGACGCACTCGGCGCATCGTCCCTCGTGGCCCGGGTGATGATCCCGGCAGTAGATCGCCATCATGGCGGCGATGGTCCTCTTCTCGCGCGTAATGCGACGGCCGAACAGCATTGGCTATCCTCGGATTCGGATTAGAAGCGGGTCTTGCAATCAATCCCGAAATCCCTCGCAAGACGCGACCCGGATCCTCTCATATCCAGTTCTCCGGATAACGACGTGTTGCCGGGATGTTGTTCACGAGGAGGGCTACCGCCAAGAGGAGCAGCGGTCCGAGTGTTGCCGGAATCAGCACGTAGTCATAGCCCATCGCATGAATCTCGTCGGAGCCGATCACGGCAATCAACGCGGTTGCGCCGCCCGGCGGGTGTAGGGTCTTGCTCAGATGCATCAGCGCGATGGCCGTCGCCACGGCCACCGATTGGGCCAGCCAGGGGTCTGCAGAAAGCAACTTCCAGCTGGTCACGCCGACCAGCGCCGAGATGACGTGACCGCCGACCAGATTGCGAGGCTGGGCCAATGGACTGCGCGGCGCCCCGTAGAGCAGGACCGCGGATGCACCGAGCGAGCCGATGGTGAGCGTGAGGTCGATCTCCGAGAAGAACGCCTGATGGACCCAACCGACCAGACCGATCCCGAGAAAGGCGCCGATCCAGGACCAGAAGACCTCCTGATCGCTCACCCGCGGCGGACTTCCGCGGGTGGTCCCGCGCATCTTTCGGACGTAGGCCATCAGGCTCAAAGCATGCCTCCGGTTGGCTTGCGTACCGGGTATGTCGATGTGACTGCGGTGCGGATCGCGAGCGCGTACGACCTGGTCCACAACCGCGGGAACCCGATGACCCGGATTTGAATCTCGAGGCGCGACGAGGACCTTGACCCATATCAAGCCTGACCATCGAAGCCACGATCGGGTCGCCTCGCGCCCATGAGAGGTTTCAACCCAACTGTTGACTCGTGGTCCTGGAACCGCCAATTCCCAAGCGACGAGGGCGCATCGAGGCAACGTATCGTGGATTATCTTCACTTGACACTGGGGCGACCATCCGCCTCTGATTTCGCTTGCGCATCGACGGACTTACGGCGACCTCGGAGGTGCGCGATCCGCACCGTGGCCGTGCGGATGACGCCATCAATCGGCGGCGTCGGGTTGCCCCGCCGCGAGCGGAACAGCCGCGCGGCGATTGATCGATGAACGAAGACGTCGCCGGACACATTTGGCCGAGTTCCGCGTACGCGGGGCAAATCGAACGCTTGCGCGGCGCCGTGGGACAGACCATCTTTCTCGTCGAGCTCGAGCCGACCCAGATCCAACTCGGGATTCGCCAGACCGGACAGCCCTACATCCTGCTCGACATCCTGGAGTTTCCTCAACCGGACCCGGTGCGGGGTCTCGCACCGCACCTGATCCTGCTCGACGACGGTCGCGGTGTGAATCTTGGACGGATCGCCCGAATCAGCCTGGAGCAGCCCTTCAACCCGACGCCTGAGCAGGTCATCTACCAGGATCGGCGGGCTGCTCGAGACCTCTTGTTTGCGGAGCGGGACCTCTCGCAGACCTCGATCGCCGAACGCTCGCGACAGCTTCTCCGGCAGGTGCTGGGAATGGACGCCGCCCGGTCCGAACCGGCGCCAAGCCCAGCGCTCGAACATCGCAGGAGGTCACCGGATTGACCTGTCTCAAGGCGACTTGAGCATGATCGACGCTTAATGAGCCACGCCTGCGGCGATGAAGCCGATCATTCGGGGGTCATCAGATGACAGAGAACCATCTTCGTCCCTTTCACGAACCCGACGACGACAGCATCGACGAGATCCTGGAGCTCGCGCTTTCGGACGCCGATATCCTGGATGCGATGCGGGAAATCCCCGGTTACATCGACATCACGACGACGGACTTCAGAACCATCTATCACCTCGCTCATGCCCACGCCGTGGAGCGCATGAACAGCCGCATGTGTGCGAGGAATCTCATGCGCTCGCCGATCCAACCGCTGCATCCGACGACACCGCTTGAGCAAGCGGCCGGACTCTTCGTGCGGCAAGGCGTGAAGGCGCTTCCGGTGGTCGCAGACGGCGGACGGGTCAGCGGGATCCTGACCGAGACGGATATTCTCAAGCGACTCGGGGCGGATAGCTTTTTGGAGCTGCTTCCCCGATTGTTCGAACACCACGACCGTCTCGCCGAATGCTGTCACGAAACGCCGACAAGCACGATGATGACGGCCCCGGCGGTGACCGTGACCGAGCTCGCCGGTTTCTCGGAGATCATGTCCGCGTTCAGGAACCACGGCGGGCGCAGCATGCCGGTCGTAGACGATCGTGACCGTCTGATGGGGCTCCTGATGCGCAAGGATTTTCTCGCTGCCTGCCAACTCGAGGTCCAGTCGTTTTGATGCGGGGCGCTGGCGCGACCTCCGGATTTCTGCGAAGGTCGCCAGCTCGCATGCACGCTACAATCGGCACTCTTCGGGACGGGATGCGGCGACAGGCCGGAGTCGTGAACGATCGACCAGCGCCGTGCGAAGGCCCTCGCGAGGGTCTTCGGACGGATCTCGGGGGGCGAAAGATGTCGCCATATCCAGCGCTTCACTCAACGGTCGGTCGTGCCGGACGCGCCCGGCGGCTCTTCCTTGCGCGCCTTGTCCTCGCGTTTCATCCGACGCAACAACCAGAGCTCCCGAAGCAGGAAGCCCATGATTGCTCCCGCGGTCAGGAGCGCCTTGCAGAGCATCAATGTTCCGGTGCTGATCATGAAGGTGTCATCCGAATACAATGCAACAAGACCGGATACAGAGCGACAATCACGACACGCCGCACAGGACAATGCTATGCCCGAGCACTTCAAAAACCAAGAATTTCTGCCCCTAAAGATCGCCGTTCTGACCGTTTCGGACAGTCGAACCGAAGACAGCGACACCTCGGGACGACTCTTGGTTGAGCGCGCCGAGGCGGCCGGACACCGGGTCATGGCCAAGCGGATCGTCCCGGACGACATCTACCGGTTACGCGCGGTCTTCTCCGAATGGATTGCCGACCCCGAGATTCAGGTTGTCCTGAGCACCGGAGGTACCGGCGTCACCGGTCGAGACAGCACGCCCGAAGCCGTTGCGCCCCTGCTGGACAAGCCGCTGGAGGGTTTCGGCGAGCTGTTCCGGAGCTTTTCGCTCGAGGAGATCGGCACCTCTACCTTACAGTCACGCGCACTCGGCGGACTCGCCAACGGGACTTTCATCTTTTGCTTGCCGGGGTCTAGCGGTGCCTGCCGAACCGCCTGGGATCGCATCCTGCTGGCGCAGCTGGACAGCCGCACGCAGCCGTGCAACTTCGCGCAGCTCATGCCGCGCTTGCTGGAGCGCTGATAATGAGCATGGATCCTTGCGGTTACGACCCGCCCGAACGTGCGGCGCTGACCAAGGAACAGGCACTCCAACGCCTGCTCGCACGTGTCGAACCCGTCGACGGGACCGAAACCGTCGCGATCGCCGAGGGTCTCGGACGCGTGCTGGTCGAGCCGGTCACGAGCACGATCGACGTCCCCGCCTGGGACAACAGCGCGATGGACGGCTATGCGATTCGTCATGCGGATCTGGCGCCCGCCGGCGGGCGCCTGCGCGTGGCTCAGCGGATCCCCGCCGGCGCCACCGGGACCGCTCTCGAACCCGGCACGGCGGCGCGTATCTTCACGGGTGCGCCGGTCCCGGAAGGGTGCGACACCGTCGTCGTCCAGGAGAGTTGCGAGGCCAAGGAGGGCTGGGTCCAAGTCCCGCTCGACTGCAAAGCCAACGCGAACATCCGCCGTCTCGGCGAGGACATCCGTACCGGCGCCGAGGTCATCGCCGCGGGCACTCGTCTTGCGCCCCAGCATCTGGGGCTGGCCGCCTCGGTCGGCGCCGCGCGGATCCGCGTGTATCGACGTCTGCGCGTCGCCGTCTTCTCAAGCGGCGACGAGTTGGTGATGCCGGGTGAAGCGCTCGGTCCCGGGCAGATCTACAACTCCAACCGCTTCACGCTGTTCGGGTTGCTGGACCAACTCGACTGCGACGTTGTGGATCTGGGCATCGTCGAGGACACCCTGTCAGCCACTGAGCAGGCGTTGCTGAACGGAGCAGCACAGGCCGATCTGATCGTCGGCAGCGGCGGCGTCTCGGTCGGCGAAGAAGATCACATCAAGACCGCGCTCGAGCGTGTGGGCACGCTCGAGCTTTGGACCATCGCGATCCGCCCCGGCAAGCCGCTGGCCTTCGGTCGGATCGGCACTACGCCCTTCATCGGCAGTCCAGGTAACCCGGTCTCGCTGTTCGTGACCTTTTGTCTCTTCGGCATCCCGGTGATCAGACGGCAGCAAGGTATCGCCGGGGATCTCGCCCCTTTCACCCTCCAGGTGCGCGCCGGATTCGACTGGTCACGCCCGGACACGCGCAGGGAGTTTCACCGTGCGCGCATTCAGACCGCCGAAGACGGCAATCCGGAGCTTTCGGTCTTCCCAAGCCGCTCGTCCGCCGTACTCTCCTCCGTCGCTTGGGCGGACGGTCTGGTCGAAATCCCGGAGGGACGTGTGATCCGCAAAGGCGATCTCGTGGACTTCCTCCCGTTCAAAGGTCTCTTCGGCTGAACCGCGTCTGCCGCGGTACGCCTGGTTTCAGCCGTAGCCGATCCAATCCAACAACTGCGCAGGCCGCCCCAGACGCGGTTTAGCATCGGACGACAACATGATCGATATCCTGTATTTCGCTCGGCTCAGAGAGCGCCTTGGACTGGCGCGGGAGCACATGGATGTCTCGCAAAACATCGAATCCGTTGCGGCTCTCCTCTCACACCTGCGCGCGCGCGGCGAGCCCTGGTCGACGGCATTGGGCGAAAGCGAATCCGTACTGGTCGCAGTGAATCAAGAGATCGCTCGGCCGGACACGCGGATCAAAGACGGCGACGAGATCGCACTTTTCCCGCCGGTCACCGGCGGATAGAGCGCGCACGCCGGATCAACATGAACTGATCGATCGTACGGGGCGTAGTGTGTTCGATTGCCCCTGTGATGTCGGTGCTCCGCCTGTCGCGCCCGGAACCCTCGGCTCGAAGGGCCTCTGCATGAGTGTCCGCTGCGTCAAGCGCTCGATTCGTGCACTTTTCTTCAGACCCATGTGCATCGGTCGGAGGTCCCGCCCGACAGCGAAGTCCCCATCGGAAACGAGACCTCGGTCCCGATTGCATTCCTCTCGCTGACGTACGCTCTAGTCACAGGGACAGGAACAGCGGAGTCAGAGTCGATCGCCCCATCAACCGGGACAGCTTCCACCGCTCGACCTGCCGATCGCGGCCGAGAGCAAGCGACGAAAAGGCGTCCTTACGATCGCGTCGCTCGATAGGAGCAGTGTCATGACGTACACGTATCAGTTGTTCGGTGCGATGGCGGGGTGGTCGTTTTTCTATGGATGTATGCTCGGGATGGCGTTGCCGTCGACCTATCTTCCGAGCCAAACACGGATAGATCCCGTCGACAGCGATCATGCATCGGCGATGAGCGGTCGGAACGGTGCACCGAGGCTTTCGGTGAACGCACAGAATTGATGATTTCACGAACCGAAGCGAGCGCATATTGAAGGAACCGCTACAGGCGAGTCCGGGATACACACAGGAAAACAATATCGACGTGATTCAAAAAGGCCATGCACCCAGCGGGGGCATGGCCTTTCGTCTGTTTCGGGATCCGACTGATCGGATCCCGAAACCAAGCAAGAGCAGAGTCGATCAGTTGCGGGATTTGTCGACCAGTTTCTTCTCCCGGATCCAGGGCATCATGTCGCGTAGCCGCTCGCCGACTTCTTCGATCTGATGCTCTTCGCCGAGTCGGCGCATGGCCTTCATCGACGCCGCGCCGGCCTGGTTTTCGAGGATGAATTCCTTGGCGAACTGACCGTTTTGGATCTCGCCGAGGATGCGCTTCATCTCTGCCTTGGTCTCGTCGGTGATGATCCGCGGACCGCGCGTCAGATCACCGTATTCGGCCGTATTGGAGATCGAGTAGCGCATATTGGCGATGCCGCCCTCGTAGATGAGGTCGACGATCAGCTTGACCTCGTGCAGGCACTCGAAGTAGGCCATCTCGGGCGCATAACCGGCCTCGACCAGGGTCTCGAAACCGGCCTTGATCAGCGAGGTCAACCCGCCGCAGAGCACGACCTGCTCGCCGAAAAGATCGGTCTCGCACTCTTCGCGGAAGTTGGTCTCGATGATGCCGGCTCGCCCGCCGCCGTTGGCCGAAGCGTAGGCCAGCGCGATGTCGCGGGCCTGACCGGTTGCATCCTGATGGACCGCGATCAGGCTGGGCACGCCGCCGCCTTGGGTGTAGGTGGAGCGCACCAGATGCCCCGGACCCTTGGGCGCGATCATGATGACGTCGAGATCCTCGCGGGGCGTGATCTGGCCGAAATGAACGTTGAAGCCATGGGCGAAGGCGAGCGCCGCGCCCTGCTTGATGTTGGGTGCAACCTGCTCGCGATACAGGGCGGCCTGATGCTCGTCGGGCGCCAGGATCATCACCACGTCTGCACCCTTCACTGCTTCTTCAATCGAGCGGACCTCGAGCCCGGCATTGGCCGCCTTGGCCGCAGAGGCCGAACCGGGCCGTAAACCGACCACAACCGACACGCCGGAATCCTTGAGGTTATTGGCATGGGCATGACCCTGCGAGCCGTAACCGATGATCGCGACCTGCTTACCCTGGATGAGAGAGAGATCGGCGTCTTTGTCGTAATACACGTTGATGGTCATTGGAGTGAATCCTTCAGCTGGAGATCAATGAGGCGGATCGGTCTACGCACGGCCTTCAGGCACTCAGTCAGGTCCGATTCGTTAAAGCGAACCGCAACCGCGCAAGCAGCTCAATCCCAAAAAAGTAAAGATTTAAACCGCGTCCGCCACAAAGGCTAAGGACAGGCGACAGACCCGATTCACGGGAAACCGGCTCATCTCTCACCCTGGGTCGAACACGGACGCGGTTTAAATGGTGAGACCCTTGTCGCCGCGCGAGATGCCGGTGGGCCCCGAGCGGACAACCTCGACGATGAGCCCCTCAGGCACGGCGCCGATGAAGGCGTCGAGCTTCTTGGATGCCCCCGTCAACTCGATGACATAGCTCGTATCGGTCACATCGATGATCTTGGCACGGAAAATCTCGGTCAGGCGCTTGAGTTCCTCGCGGTCCTGCCGCTCGGCGCGCACCTTGATCATCATCATCTCGCGCTCGATGTGCGGACCCTCGGAGAGGTCGAGCAGCTTTACGGTGTCGATCAGCTTGTTCAATTGCTTCTTGATCTGCTCGACCACATCGTCGTTGCCCGTGGTCACCAGGGTCATCCGCGAGAGGGTCGGATCGTCTGTCGGAGCAACGGTCAGTGATTCGATGTTGTAGCCACGGGCCGAGAAGAGCCCGGCGACGCGCGAGAGTGCACCCGCCTCGTTCTCCAGCAGCACGGCAATGATGTGTCTCATGTCTTAAGATCTCTTTCGCTCGGGACGCGATCTAAGCCAACTCGCGATCCGATAGACTCGGGGCCAGGTGCATCTCGTGATGGCCCTTGCCGGCGGCGATCATCGGGTAGACGTTCTCGGTCGGATCCACGATGACGTCCATGAACACGAGGCGATTCTTCATCGCGAACGCCTCGGTCATCGCGGCCTCCAGATCGGCCGGGCGGTCGACACGCATGCCGACGTGCCCAAAGCTCTCGGCGAGCTTCACGAAGTCCGGCAGGGCATCGACATAGGAGTTCGAGTAGCGGCTCTCGTAGAAGAACTCCTGCCACTGACGCACCATCCCCATGTAGCCGTTGTTGAGCAGGATTACCTTCACGGGCAACCCGTACTGCAGACAGGTGGCAAGCTCCTGGATGCACATGAGGATACTCGCCTCCCCGGAGATGCAGGCAACCTGCGCATCCGGAAACGCCAACTGCACCCCCATCGCCGCCGGGAGACCGAAGCCCATGGTCCCCAGGCCACCCGAGTTGATCCAACGCCGCGGCTTGTCGAAGGGATAAAACTGGGCGGCAAACATCTGATGCTGCCCGACATCCGAGGTCAGATAAAGATCCCCGTCGGTCACCTTGTAGAGCGTTTCGACCGCGAACTGCGGCTTGATGGCGGCGCTGTTGCGGTCGTATTGCAGACAATCCACGCCACGCCACTCCGCGATCTTGGCCCACCAATCGGCAACAGGTTGCTCGTCGGAGCGCGGGGCCAGCTCGCGATAGAGCTTGAGCATGTCGGACAGCACGTTCGCCACCTGCCCCACGATCGGAACATGGACCTTCACGTTCTTGGAGATCGAGGAGGGATCGACGTCGACATGGATGATCTTCGCATGCGGGCAGAAGTGCTCGATCTTGCCGGTGACCCGATCATCGAAGCGCGCGCCGATGGCGATCAAGACGTCGGTCTCGTGCATCGCCATGTTGGCCTCGTAGGTGCCGTGCATCCCGAGCATGCCGATAAACTGGGGATCGGTCATCGGATAGGCGCCGAGCCCCATCAAGGTGCTGGTGACGGGAAAACCGGTTGTGCGGACGAAATCCGTCAGCTGCGCCGATGCCTCGCCGAGCACCACTCCGCCGCCGGTGTAGAAGACAGGTCGCTTGGCATGAAGGATCAGATCGACGGCCTTGCGGATCTGCCCCGGATGCCCTTTGAGCACCGGATTGTAAGAACGCATCTTGACGTCGCGGGGATAGTCGTACGGGATCTTGATGTTCGGGTCCGTGACGTCCTTGGGAATGTCGACGACCACAGGTCCCGGCCGACCGCTCATCGCGATATAGAAGGCCTTGCGGATGGTCACGGCGAGCTCGCGCACGTCCTTGACCAGGAAGTTGTGCTTCACGCAGGGTCGGGTGATACCGACAGTATCGACCTCCTGGAAGGCATCGCTGCCGATGACGGGTGTCGGCACCTGACCCGTCAGGATCACCATCGGGATGGAGTCCATATACGCCGTCGCGATCCCGGTGACCGCGTTGGTTGCACCGGGGCCGGACGTCACCAGACAAACGCCGCACTTGCCGGTTGCGCGCGCGAAACCGTCGGCCGCGTGGGAGGCGCCCTGCTCGTGACGCACGAGGATGTGTTTGACGGACTCCTGGCGAAACAGGGCGTCGTAGATGTGCAGCACGGCGCCGCCGGGATAGCCGAAGACAAACTCGACGCCCTCGTCTGCGAGCGCTTGGACGACGATCTCGGCCCCGCTCAGCTCAACACCCCTCCGCTCCGGCCGTTTCGACTCAGCCCCTACGGATTGCGCTTCAGACAGTGCCACCTCGGTGACCTCCGATCAGTCCCAACAGGGTTGAAAAGCGGTCGAAGGTACCGCGATCGACGCGACCGGTCAAGCAAGGCGCCGAACCGAGGCACGGCGCGGATCGAAGCGCGCCCGAGGCGCCCGGTCGCCGCACCGACTCAACGACAACGCGTCGGTCGCAGCGAACTCAGCCGGGTCGCAGGGGGTCCGTAGGCGCTGTCGTGAACATCCTGGAGAAGACCCAGCTCGTCCCATGCATCCTCGGGCCAACCACCCGGCTCGACGCGGTCGCCCAACGTCAGGTCTTGGAACGCCAGGTCGAATGCTTCCGGGTCTCCCCAAGCCCACGCGAGACTCCTCAAGACGTCGGGATAGCGCGACTCGAGGACAGAGATATCACTTTGTTGATCGCCGAGGGCGAGATCCTCCGTCGGTCTGGCCAAATGCATGGCGCGCAGCCAATCCGGAGCACCCGCGAAGCTGGATTCCGGGTCTTTCCAGACCGGCGGGAGCTGTGCGATCAGCAGCTCCACGAAGGCCGTGATCGCAGTCGGCGGATGCTCGAATCCGAGCGCAAGCGCAAAGAGCTCCGATTGGGCGAACCCTTCGACCTTCACCCGCGAGACCTCGAGCACGCGGGCTCTCAAGCGAAGGCTCGGCAGGGCGTCAGCACCACGAATCGCCAAGCGGATGCTTTGACCCGCTTGATAGGCCTCGAACACGGTGATGCTCAGGCGCCCGGATCCGATCTGTTCGAGCATCTCGCGCATGGCGCCGACCTCGTCGACCGCAACCTCGAGCTCGCGCACAAGCGGGGCCGGTGGCGACTCGGCCGCCCCGTCCGCCACGTCGAGCATCTGCAGCAGTTTCTCCAGCCTGGACTGACTCCTCGGCGAGAGGCTCGCAAAACGAACCGCGACCTGAAAGTGGCCGGCTTCCAGACGCTGCGCTCGCACCACCCGCGCTTCGATCGCAACCCTGTCGCGCCCTCGCCAGGGGAAAACCAGGCGCAGCGTGCCGGACAGGGCCTCGACCGGCAAGACCGCGACAAACTGCGCCCCACCCCAGGAGATATCCTGGTTCATGGCGGTGATGGGTTGATCCGTGCCGGGCAAATAGACCTGGATCGGGATGCGCACGGTGATGCGTCGTTGGGTGCGCCGGTTTTCGGAGGGCGTCGTCTGCATGCGACTCGAATCATCCACTCCCGTTGTCATCTCGCGCTCGGCTCCCGCGGGTGCCAAACCCGATTCGGATTTCGGCTGAATTGAGCTATGGATTGTCCAGCGCCAGCCTACAGCGGATTCGGCAAGTATAGAGAGGGATCCGACATCCCGCGAACCCGCCGATCGACCGGACTTGCGCCGCAGTCCCGCCGGGATCGGCATGACGCGGTTGTTTCGACACTGTTTGAACAATACACTTCGCGCCTTTACGCCGCCGAAATCCCTCCCGATGCGCACCTCTCAGTTCCCGATACAGACCCTCAAAGAGACCCCGTCCGACGCGGAGATCGCCAGTCATCGCCTGATGCTGCGTGCCGGCATGATCCGCAAGCTGGCCGCCGGGCTCTACACGTGGCTGCCGATGGGGCTGCGGGTTCTACGCAAGGTCGAAGGCATCGTCCGTGACGAAATGGACCGCGCCGGTGCCCTGGAGGTTTCCATGCCCGCGGTGCAACCGGCTGAGCTGTGGCAGGAATCCGGCCGTTGGGACCATTATGGCCCCGAGCTGCTGCGTCTGCGCGACCGCCACCAGCGCGACTTCTGTTTCGGCCCGACGCACGAGGAGATCATCACGGACCTCGCCCGCAACGAGCTGAAGAGCTACAAGCAGCTCCCGATCAACTTCTATCAGATCCAGACCAAGTTTCGCGACGAGATCCGCCCGCGCTTCGGCGTGATGCGCGCGCGCGAATTCCTGATGAAGGATGCCTATTCCTTCCATCTCGACGATGCATCGCTCGAAGACACCTACCGGCAGATGCACGCGGCCTACAGCCGCATCTTCAGTCGGTGCGGACTCGATTTCCGCCCGGTCCTAGCCGACACCGGCAGCATCGGCGGCAACGCCTCGCACGAGTTCCATGTCCTGGCGGACTCGGGCGAAGACGCCATTGCCTTCTCCGACAGCAGCGACTATGCGGCCAACGTCGAGCTGGCCGAGGCCCTCGCCTTGGCCAAAGTCGCCCCGGCCCCGCAGGAGACCGTGCGCCTGGTCGACACGCCCGACGCACGCACCATCGCGGATCTGGTCGAGCAGTTCTCTCAGCCGATCGAGCGTACGGTCAAGACCCTGGTCGTCGCCGCCTCCGCAGAGAGTGGGTCCACTCTGATCGCTCTGCTGGTGCGCGGCGATCACGAGCTCAACGCACTCAAGGCCGAGAAGCTTCCCTCGGTCGCGGCGCCGCTTCGCATGGCGAGCGAGGCCGAGATCCGCGAGGCGATCGGCGCGGGCCCCGGATCGCTGGGACCGAAGGATCTGCGGATCCCCTCCATCGTGGATCGCAGCGTCGCGGTGACCGGAGATTTCAGTGCCGGGGCCAATCAGGACGGCAAGCATTGGTTCGGTTTGAACTGGGGCCGTGATCTGCCGCTTCCCGAGGTCGCGGATCTGAGAAACGTCATCGACGGCGACCCCAGCCCGGATGGCTCGGGCCATCTTCGCATCGCGCGCGGGATCGAGGTCGGACACATTTTCCAGCTAGGTCGTAAATACAGCCAGGCCATGAAGGCGAACGTGCTCGGCGAGGACGGGCGCGCCACCACGCTCACCATGGGCTGCTACGGGATCGGGGTGTCGAGGGTCGTCGCCGCGGCGATCGAGCAACATCACGACGAGCGCGGCATCTCTTGGCCGGCGCCGATCGCGCCCTTCCAGGTCGCACTCTTGCCGATGAAGCTCGGCAAATCCTACCGCGTCCGAGAGGCGACGAATCAGCTCTACGAGGATCTCAAGCAGGCCGGCATCGACGTCCTGCTCGACGATCGCGACGCCCGCCCCGGCGTGATGTTTGCCGACATGGAGCTGATCGGCATCCCGCATCGCATCGTGGTCGGCGACAAGTCGCTCGACGACGGACAGGTCGAGTACAAAGGCCGCAACGACAGCGAGACCCAGCTTATCCCGATCGAGCAGATCGTCGGCTGGCTATCGGCGCGGCTTCGGACGGGCTGATTTCAGCTGCCAGCGATCCTCGCGCTCATGCACGAGCGACGCAACACCGAACGCCTCGCGTGCAATCCACCGCCCCGCCACCTCGAACGAAGCCGAAGGCAGGTGGCTGGAGGCTGGAGGCTCTCTAACCCCTGGAACCGCAAGACACACAGGACCTCACCCCTAATGACGAAAGAAGCCTCCTTCGACCGCGACGCACTGCTTGCCTGCGGACACGGCGAGATGTTCGGTCCGGGCAATGCCCAATTGCCCGTGCCGAACATGCTGATGATGGATCGGGTGCTGCGTATCGCCGATTTCGGCGGCGCCAACGGTAAGGGCGAGATCCTCGCCGAGCTGGACATCAAGCCCGATCTCTGGTTTTTTCAGTGCCATTTTCCCGGCGACCCGGTCATGCCCGGATGTCTGGGCCTGGACGCGCTCTGGCAGCTCGTCGGCTTCTATCTCGCCTGGATCGGCAACCCTGGACACGGCCGGGCGCTCGGCGTCGGCGAGGTCAAGTTCACCGGGCAGGTCCTCCCGACGGCGAGCAAGGTCACCTATCACATCGACATGAAACGGGTCATCTCGCGCAAGCTCGTGCTCGGCATCGGCGACGGCGTGGTGCAGGTGGATGGGCGCACCATCTATACGGCAAAAGATCTGCGGGTGGGGCTCTTTACCTCGACCGAGGGTTTCTAAGGCTAAAACGCGTCCCGAGCGATATTCGATCTCTTGCAGCGAGCATAGCGCTCAGCGGACCCAAGATGCTCGGTGGTGGACGCGTTTTAGGATTTGAAAAGCATTTTTAGAGTTTTCCGTGCCAGACATCCGCTTGACCCATTTCAAAAAACTCCCTACTCGTAGATTGGGTAGAGCGTAGCGTGCCCGACACGCCACCGTCATATCACTGTGTCCGAGATTCCACTGATCTGTCGGGATGCTGCGGGTGGCGCGCTCGCGACCCCAGGATCGCCGCGAGGCGGGGATAACGCTCGAGATGGCCCTCGACACGCTCGACGGCGAAGCGTACGAACATCGACTCGCTCAACCAGTCCTCCTGCCGTGACGCGCGGCCTGCGCGATGATGCGGGGTGTTCCGATAGGCGAACGCCTGCATGCTCGCGGGAGCGTCCCAGACACTGAATGTCGCCAGCGTCAGCAGCGGATCCTCCCCGAATCCGATGTGATAGGGGCAGCCCGGGGTCTCGCGCAACTGGCTGCGGATTCCCGGGACGCTCCGCCAAAAGTCGATCGCCCGCCCCGGCGTGACCCGGGCGTGGGTCAGGACCGCCAGCGGCCGGTCCGTCGACGATGCCCCCCGATAGTCGAACACGGCCTCGCCGTCCCAGGTTCCGCGCCCGGAAAGGGGCGCCAGCGAGAAGTGAAGCTGATCGCTGCTCGACTCGGCGACCGCGCGGTAGAACCGGCTCCGGCGCAGACGTGCCTCGTCGTTCGGATTCGCGAGTACGCGCATCAGGCAATAGGCACGCAGATCCGGAACCACCGAGAATCCGTCACCGCTGCCGCAGCCCATCAGCCGGACAACGCCGGCGGGCCTGTCGCGGCCGGCGAGCAGGCGCTGAAACCCCATCAGGAGCAGGGCGCCAGGAACCTGCCGAATCGGATAGCGAAAGAAGCTGAACAGGACTTGGCTCATAGATCCAGACGCATCTCTTCCGCATCGTGGGTGGATTTCGCCGCCGGCCGCTTCCGTTCGAACGCCCCCGTCTCGCGCCAGATCAGCGGCTTGGACAGTCCCTCCCAGCCCCAGCGCAGCCAGTCCAGCAGCCGCATCGCGAGCCAGAGCGCCCAGCCGAGCATGAGTGCGCGGTAGACCCACATGGGCACCGAGAGCACCCACACATCGGGCAGCGCGGGCCCGCCGCGATCTTGATACCAGTTGAGCGCGGTCGCGGTCGAGCCGTTGCCCCGGATCTGCATCTCGGGTGTCCCGAGCAGACCTTGCTGGACAGCGCCGAGGAGGCCCGCAAGGGCGAAGAGCGTCAGGATCACGAGCCCCGTCTGAATCAGATTGAAGCGCCAGGCCGGACGGGCAAGCGGGTCCAAGCGATGCCGCAGGCCGAGCGCGAAGAGCCAGCCGATGACCAGCAGCACGACCCAGACCTCGGCCAGGATGAGTCCGATGCCGAGCAGAAGCCAATCGTGCATGCGCAGGGGCGTCAGACGACTGCGACCCAAGCCCGCGGCCAGCCCGATCAGAACGAGAAGGATCCCCCAGAAAAGCACGGCCGGACCGATTCGTGGCCCCCAAGTCCAGAGGACCCAACGGTCGTCGGGCAGGCTCAGCGAGAGATTCAGGTTGACCGCCGTGCTGCCCAGATCAGGCAGATTGGGCCGGTAGCCGAGGCCGAGCGGTTGCGGCTCGCGCCAGGTCAGCTCGGCCCGGGTCGATCCGGGCGTCAGCGGCAGCTCGACTTCCGGCGCCGTATCGGGGAGCGGAAGGCTCCGGCCGTCCAGGCTGAAGGCGATCGGTTCGGCGGCGTCCGGCAACCGGACGACATGGCTTCCGCCTTGGCTGCTGCGGATCTCCAAGGTTAGGGTCGAAAGGGTCCCGCGTTGCCCAGGCTCGACCCGTGTGTCGACGCGATCGATCGTCAAGGTTCGCCCCGGGACGCCCAGTGGTCGGGTCAGGGTCAGGACCAAGGTCTCGCCAGGCAGGGGTCGCCAGTTGGGCAGCCAGCGCTCGGCCGGACCCAGACGGTGGATCGGAGCGATACCCTCGTACTCCAGATGCCAGAGCGGTCCCACGTCGAGACGCCAATCCTCGCTCAGGCGCGGATCTATGGCGGCGACGAGGCGCAGCTCGCGGGTCGGCTCCAGACGCGACGACCAGGTGACCTCCGAGCGCCCGGCCGGCAGGTCCGCGAGAACCGCAGAACCCTCGACCTGGACCCGGGGGGTTTGCACCGACTCGCCCGGCAACAACGGCACCGGGATCAAGACCGGGAACTCGTCGGGCGAAAGACGCCGCACACGGGTATCCACACGCCAATCGATGCCCATCCGCAGGGTCCGCTCGACGCGCAGCAGCGGTGGTAGCGCACCCTGGGCAAGCGAGGTCTCATGCGGGGCGCCGGTGTCGGAGAGGCGGACCAAGCGAACCTGAGCGCCGGCGCGTCCGCCGGAATCCAGCCCTTCGAGGCTCCAGCCATCGACGGTGGCCCGGATCAGCCGAGGCTGCATCGGCAGCGGGATCTCGACCTGATCGCGGCTCGCCAGCGGGCCGGCGAGCCTGACTGCGTGTCGGCCGGCGGGGAGCATCAGCAAGAGCCGACCGGCAGCGTCTTGGCGCAATCCGTCCGAAGGCTCCCCGTCCACGCGGATCTCCGTCGGCAGCCAGCCCCCTACCCCGCCCGGTACGGGTGCCGCGACCGCGACCGCGGCATCCATCGTCAAATCCAGGACCAGACGATCCGGAGTCGCCGCGAGGATCACCAGGGGCAGATCGACGCAGTGTGGCAGACAGTCCGGAGGTGCGAGCAGACGGGTGCGAAGCTCCTGAAGCAACTCGGGGCTCGGCAGATCCTCGGCCGAGACGGGTCCTGGACCGACCGCCGTGCCCAGCCCCACGGCAACCAGCAGGGCCAGACCCGCCCCGTGGGTCACGCGACCGCCGACGAGCCCGGCCAGCCGCAGACCGAGCAGCACCAGGAGAACGGAGCCGAGAAGCGACAGCACCAGGTTCAAGGTCGGGCTCAGCAACCAAAGGCGTGCCGATTCCCGCTCGCCGACGGGACCGCTCCACCGCAGATCGACACTGTTCCAGCGCCAGTCCGGGATGCCGGCTCCGGTCTGTAGACGCGCATCGGGATCCATGAGGTCGATAGGTTCGGGAATCGAGGCGGCGGGCTCGGACAGGGCACCGGATAGACCCTCACGTTTCGACATCGCCTCGGTGTCCATCGCGCGTCCCAGCTCGAACGCCGGCGGGGGTGCGGCGGTCGTCCGTGTGCTCGATCCCGCGTCGCCCAACGCCGCCCAGGAGCGTTCCAGATGCGGAAAGAGCCCGTCCCGGACCTCGGTCACCAGGAACGGAAGGCCGATCACCACAAGCCCCAACAACGCCAATCGGAAATAGAGCGTTACCAGGCTTCGCAGGCGCCGAAGACCGGTCCGCACAGGCGCGTCCGGGATCAACCGAAGCAAGGCCGCCGCGGCGAGCAGGTGCAGCCAGATCAGTCGCGGCGCACCCGGAGCCTGCCACGTCAGACCCAGCGTCAGCAGGGCAAGCAACGCCCAACCCCAACCCCAGATGCGGCCGATACCCAGTGTCGTGATCAGCACCAGAAAGAGATCCAACAAGCTCCAGCGACCGACCCAGGTGCTCGGCAGGTTGTCGACGCCTTGAACGGTCAAGAGATCCCAGCCCGGCGGGAGATAGAGCCGTGCAGCGACGTTCTCGAATTCGGTCGCCCAGCCGGAAGCCGGAACGCGTCCCGGTGCCGACTCGAGCCGAGCATCGGCGACCACATCCAGGATGCCCCGTCTCACCTCCACCCCTGGCGACGCCGTGTCGTTCAGACGCGTGATCAGCACGGGACGGCCGTCGAGGGTCACGGCGCCCAGCGCGAGTGCCGGGCCGGCGTCCAAGCGCCACCCGCGCGACAACTGACCGCCGATGCGATCCTGCACGCTGTAGCCCTTGCCGTCGAAGTCGAGCCAAAGCTCGCGATCTAGGCGCAGACGGTCCCGTCCCGGATCCGGATCCCCGCGGGCCTGCTCGGCCAGGCGCAGAACCGCGCCCGGCTCAGCCCGATAGACCGGCAGGCGCGACCACTCCTCGGGGATCCCGGTTTGGCGCGGATCCACCGCATCGAGACCGGAGGGCTCGACCCGCCGCAGCGCGGGCTCCGCGGCGAAGGCCCAGATCTCGCGCTC
The DNA here is from genome assembly GCF_021228795.1 of Thiocapsa bogorovii. Classification (NCBI taxonomy): domain Bacteria; kingdom Pseudomonadati; phylum Pseudomonadota; class Gammaproteobacteria; order Chromatiales; family Chromatiaceae; genus Thiocapsa; species Thiocapsa bogorovii. The sequence continues at coordinate 5,137,399 of NZ_CP089309.1, read as the reverse complement.
CGGCCAGGGTGCGCCGGTCTCGGGACGCGACAGCTCGGACACGTCGCCCTGGTGATGAGCCATGACATCGACCACCCAGCGCCCGGGGCGGACCTGCACCCGCAGCATCCCGTCCTCTTCGATTCGTGCCGGCAAGGGGCTGTCGATCCGCAACGGGATCCCGCCGGGCAACAGCACGGGGCCCAGCCGCACCTCGCGCGCACCGCCGGACACCTCGAGCCGAAGCCGGGTCAGGACCTCGAGCGGCAGACTGTCTTGGATGCGCCGATAGACCTCCAGGCTCAGACGATCGCCCGAGCGCTCGGTCTCGGACCCCGCGGGGTCACCGAGCCAGAGACGGTTGGTCCGGTCCAATCGCGGCGTCGGCACCGCGCGGCCGTCGCGCACCAATTCGACCAGCCCGACCATGGGCGGGATCAGGAGCGCGTCCGGCGGACGGTCCCAGACGAAGCGTCCGGTGACGCGGTGGATCCCGGTCGCGAGTGTCGCCGTTGGCCGGCCGTCACGCTGGACTACTGCGACTGCGGCCCCGTCGACCTCGACTCCGAGCGGCCAGGCATCCGCGCCGCCCGGCAGCGGAACCGCGGACTCGGCAAAGACCTCCCAGACCTGCGCGAAGATCCCGCCCGCGCCGCTCAGCGCCAGCTCCAGCCGCCCGGGCCAGGCGCAGAGGCGTGCGCCGTCGGCCGGATCAATCGGACAGTCGCGTTGATCCTGCCCTTCGGGACCGCCTTCCAGAACCCAGGGGATCCAAGGCTGCAACGCCGCGGGGATGTTCGGTGAGGAACTGGGTCCGGAGCCGAGCGGCCCGGAATCCTCCGCAACGGCATCGATCTGCGCCCGCAAGGGCGCCGACAGGATCAAGAGAAGCAGCAGCAGATGTCGCAGAATGTTCGGCATATTGTCACAAGAAAGTAAGGGTCTTTCTGTAGATTGCTCCGTGCCATTCGGGAAGCGCCAGACACCTCGGTCGCCCCCGGAACGGTCCGCCGGCCCCGTCCATCCAGGGCCAACTATGACGAGAAGTAGAGAGAAGGCAAGTGAAACACCGACATCTGATCCTCAGTCTGTCCGCCACCGCGTTGCTTGCAGCAGCGACATCGGCAAGCGCGGCGCTGCCGAAGTATGTGTTCTTCTTCCTCGGCGACGGCATGTCGAATACCCAGATCCAAGCCACCGAGGCCTATTTGACGACCATCAACGGCGGGGAGGCGACGGTCGCGGAAGACCTCATGCGCCCAGAGAACCGGCTCAACATGACCAAAATGCCCGTTGCGGGCATGCAGACGACCTATGATGCCTACGCCTTGATGACGGACTCGGCATCCTCGGCGACGGCCTTCGCGAGTGGGCTCAAGACCAAGAGCGGCGTGATCAACATGGACCCCGAGACGCAATCGGTCTGTTACAAGAGCATCGCCGAGCTCGCCCACGAAAGCGGCAGGAAGGTCGGGGTGATCAGCAGCGTCTCTCTGAATCACGCAACACCGGCCACCTATTACGCCAGCGTGACGAATCGCGGCTTGATGAACAACATCGCGACTCAGCTGGCCGAGAGCGGGTACGAGTTTTTCGGCGGCGGCGGTTTGGTCGCACCGGAGGGACCAGCGCGCTCGGGCGATACCGACAATAATATTTGGAATCTGCTGAGCGCCAACGGCTACACGGTCCTCAACGACCGCTCGTCCATCTTGTCGCTCAAGACTCAACCGATGGACAAGGTGGTCGCGATCAACCCCACACTCGATCGCAGCTCTGCCATGCCGTACGCCATCGACCGCCCGGAGGGCAATCTCTCGCTGAAGGAGATGGTCGAGGTCGCGATCGCCAATCTCGAAGATCGCCCGAAGAAACGCTGGGACAAGGAGCGCGGCTCGGCCCGCAAAGGCTTCTTCCTGATGGTCGAAGGCGGCAAGATCGACTGGGCCGGCCATGCGAACGACGCGGTCGCCAATATCGGCGACATCTTGGATTTCGACGCCGCGGTCGGGGTCGCCATCGAGTTCGCCAGCCGGCATCCGAACGAAACCCTCATCGTCGTCACGGGCGATCACGAGACCGGCGGCATGACCGTCGGCCATGCGACGACCGCCTATACGGCCTATTACGATCGTTTGCTCGGTCAGAAGAACAGCTACGAGCACTTCCAAGCGAACCAATGGGCCGAGCACAAGGCCGCCAACAGCGAGAGCATCTGCGCGGGCGACGGCTGGCAGGCATCGAACAACCTCGAGCAGGATACGGTCATGCTCGGACTCATCGCCGATGTCTTCGGCCTCGATTGGGCAGATCTGAACACCTATCAGAAGGAGAAGCTCGAAGACGCCTATGACAAGTCCATGTGCGGCGCCGATGACAACAGCACGGACGAGAACAAGCTCCTCTACGGCGGCTACGAGCCGGTCATCGTCACCATCACCCATCTGCTCAACGAGCGCGCCAGCATCGGCTGGACGTCCTACTCCCACACCGGCGTACCCGTACCCCTGTACGCACAGGGATGGGCTGCCGAGCGCTTGGCGGGCTTCTACGACAACACGGACATCGCCAAGCGCCTCGCCAAGATCATGCGTTTGCCCGAGATGCCGGTCACGAAAACATGCCCTTGATCGCAACGACGGGTTAGATCGAACCCGCCGCGCCCCGGCGCCGCCTTCGCGGCGCCTTTTTCGTGTTTCAGATCCTTGTATTCGAGGTATCGCTCCGTGTCGAGAATAGGTCGCGAATGGCTCTTTGCCGCGGTCATCGCCGTCGTCTGCATCCTCCTGTTCAACCTGGATTTGGCACCGCCAGGCCCGCCGGCCGAGCGCGGACTTCATGCGCGTGGACTGATCGTCGACGTCGACAACAGTCGCGTCCGCACGAACCTCATCATCAAGACCGAGGCCCAGGTCTTGTCCGTCCGATTGCTCGACGGACCGGCCAAAGGCGAGGAGATCGCCGTCACCAACATGCTCACCGGCAAGCTGGAACTCGACGAATTCTACGAAACGGGCTCGGTCATCCTGGTCGAATACGATCTCCTCGACGGGCAGCCGGCCCACGGCATGGCCCGCGGTCACTATCGACTACAGATGCAGTTGCTGCTCATCGGCTGCTTCGTGGCTCTGCTGATCGGAGTTGCCGGGGTCACCGGACTGAAGGCCGCACTCTCCTTTGTCTTTGCGGCACTGGTTCTCTGGAAGCTCTATTTCCCGCTTCTGCTCCTCGGCTATCCGCCGATCCCGACCGGTCTTGCTGTGGTCGCCGTCTTGACCGGCGTCGTGACCTTCTCGGTCGGCGGACTGACCAGACGCGGCATCGCGACCTTTTCGGGATCCATGCTCGGCGTCTTGCTGACCTGCGGCCTCGCCGTCTGGTTCGCGCATGCATTCAACCTGCACGGCGCCATCCGCCCCTTCGCAGAGTCGCTTCTCTACTCGGGCTATTACGAGTTGCGACTCACCGATATCTTCATCGCCAGTGTCTTCATCGCCTCATCGGGCGCGGTCATGGATTTGGCGATGGACATCGCCGCAAGCATGGAGGAGATCAAGCTGAGTCAACCGGATATCGGCGTGTTGGAGCATATCGCGTCGGGGCTGCGCGTCGGTCGCGCAGTCATCGGTACCATGACGACCACGCTGCTGCTCGCCTATTCGAGCAGTCACATCTGCATGTTCCTGCTCTTCATGGCCAAAGGCCTGCCGGCGGAGAACATCCTCAACGCGCCCTTCGTCGCCGCCGAGACACTCAACATCCTGGTCGGTAGCTTCGGGCTCATCACGGTCGCTCCCTTCACCGCCTTGATTGCCGGGCTGCTTTATCAAACGAAGCTCGGGCCGGCAAAGCTCGGGCTGGCGAGTTGGATCCGGCTGGTCTCCCGAAACGAAACGGCCTGATCCAAACCGAACCTCACCGGGATCAAGGGTATCTCCGAAGCCAAACGCACACTGAAAACGATTCCTAGCGCTCCGGACGCGGTTAAGCCCACGCCAAACACAACCCTTCGCAGAACCGTCACCTAATCATCACGTCGCCGTCACGGATTTGGCAGACACTTTCGGGACAATCTTACTCGGTCGATTCATCACACCCGACCATCACACCCGACACGGTCCGACCTGGAGGTTTTTTTCTCATGCAAATCTCATCTCTACTCAAGACAGTCGCGATCGCCGGGGGCCTTTCGGCCGCCGCCTTCTCGCCCGCCGTCTTTGCCGACGTCAAGCTCATGGGCTCGGGCGCGAGCTTTCCGGCACCCATCTACGCCAAATGGTTCAAGGATTTCAGTGCCGCGAACAAGGGCGTGCGGGTCGACTACCAGTCCAAGGGCAGCGGCGCCGGCATCCAGGATTTCGTCAACCAGGTCGTCGATTTCGCGGGCAGCGACGCCGCCATGAGCGACGAGGAGATCGCGCAGGCCAAGAGCGGCGTCGTGCTGCTGCCCATGACCGCGGGCGAGGTCGTTCTGACCTACAACCTCGATGGTGTCGAGGAGCTGAAGCTCCCGCGCGACGTCTATCCGGCCATCTTCTCGGGCGAGATCACGAAGTGGAACGATCCGAAGATCACCGCAGCCAATCCGGGTGTCGAGCTGCCCGACGACGACATCACGGTCGTCGTCCGCTCCGACTCCTCCGGCACGACCTATGTCTTCAGCGGACATCTCTCCGCCGTCAGCGAGTCCTTCAAGACCACGATCGGCCAAGGGAAGTCGCCGCAGTGGCCGAAGAGCACGACGTTCGTCAAGGCACCGAAAAACGACGGCGTCACCGCAACGGTGAAACAGACCCCCGGGGCCATCGGCTATGTCGAATATGGTTTCGCAAAGCTGACGAAGGCCCCGAGCGCCATCCTCGAAAACCAAGACGGCAAATTCGTCGCAGCCGGTGCCGAGAGCGGCGCTGCGGCGTTGGCGACCGCCGAGTTCCCCGCCGGCAACCTGCCGGGTTCGGAGGTTCCGGATCTGCGCGCCTGGATCATGGATCCCGCCGGCGACGAGGCCTATCCGATCGTCAGCTACACCTGGCTCATCTTCCCGGAGACGCAGGACGCCGAGAAGGCGCAGGTCGCGCGTGACCTCGTCGAGTATTGCTTGACCGAAGGTCAGAAGAGCGCGGATTCGATGGGCTATATCCCGCTGCCCGCAAACGTGGTCGAGAAGGTCCGCGAGGTCTCTGCGCTGATCCAGTAGTCCTTTAAACCGCGCCCGGTACGGCATGTGATGTTTTTGGACGGGATCGGCCCCGGCAGACTCGACGATTGTCGGAGACGGCGCGGTTTAAAGTTCTAAAAAATCTAAAGTTCTAAACCACGTCTCCACGAGGTTAGGAAAAATCCCTAATCCCGACACAAAGTGAAAATGACGCTTGTCGCTCTGGACGCGGTTTAGTAACGGTTCAAAAACAACTGAGCCATTCCGGTTCGTTCTCCCCTCTCACCAAACTCTCCCGCGAGGGGGGGAGGGGCCAAGTCGGATCACTTGTTGTTGAACCCTTGCTTAGCGGGACAGGATCCGGGTCTTCGGAGCATGTCGGGGGGATGGGGCGCGCCGGTTCACATGGGGTGAGCCGGCATGAGCGCCCATGCGGATCCTCCGTCCGGATCGCCCTCACAGGCGACCCATACGGGCGGAGCCACCGCATTCGATCCGCCCGACGAGGCTGAGGAGACCGCAGGTCCATCGTTCAGATCGACGCACATCCAGGCAGATACAAACCCATGGCCCTGAATCCATTCGAGCATGCCGACTCGGCAAGCAGCGTTTCCGGACCACCCTCCGGGAGCGATTACCTCGCCGACTCAGTCTTTCGCATCATCGCGCTGTCTTGTGCGGCGCTCATCATCCTCCTGATTCTCTTCATCCTCTGGGAGATCGGTGGCCTGGCATTGCCGGCCATGGCGCAGCACGGATTGAGCTTCGTCTCGGGGACGACCTGGAATGTCGGCACTCAGGAATTCGGCGTCCTGCCCGAGATCTGGGGAACGCTCTACAGCTCCTTTTTGGCGCTGATCCTAGGCGGAACCTTCGGCGTTGCGATCGCCATCTTCCTGACCCAGGACTTCATCCACGCCCGCCTCGCCGCGGTCTTTCGGACCATCGTCGAGTTGTTGGCCGCGATTCCTTCCGTGGTTTACGGTCTCTGGGGCATCTATGTCGTCATCCCGATGCTGCGCCCCGTCGCCGAATGGCTGCATAGCGAGCTCGGTTTTGTCCCGATCTTCGGGACCGAGCTGAGCGGTCCCGGCATGGCGCCCGCGGCCTTGGTGCTCGCCATCATGATCCTGCCGACGGTCGCCGCCATCACGGTCGATGCCTTCCGGCGCATCCCCTACAAGGTCAAGGAAGCGGCCTACGGGATGGGCACGACTCGCTGGGAAGCCATTCTCAAGGTGATGTTGCCGACCGCCTCCTCCGGGATCCTGGCGGCGTTGGTTCTGGGTTTCGGACGCGCGCTCGGCGAGACCATGGCCCTGGCGATGCTCATCGGCAACAGCAACCAGATCAACCTGTCGCTGTTCGCCCCGGCGAACACGCTGGCCTCTCTCCTGGCCTCGAGCTTCCCGGAGGCCGGCCAGATCGAGGTCCAGGCGCTCATGTATGCCGCCGTGGTGCTCCTCTTGATCACACTGGTCGTCAACGTTGTCGGGCTGGGCATCCAGCAATACACCGTTCGCAAGTTCGAGGGCAAGGCATGAGCGACATCGACTTGACATCCCGGCCGCAGGACATACAGCGGTTGAGCCTGGAGCGCCGACCTTTCGAGCTGCGGGCACTCACCAGCGGAATCCTGACGGGCCTGACCTGGGGCATCGCCATCCTTGGCAGCATCCCGCTCTTCTCGGTCATCATTATGCTGGTGACCCAGGGCGGCGCCCGCCTGGACATCGAGGCGTTGACCTCGCTGCCGCCGGCCGGCTTCGAGATGGGCGGCGGTTTCGCAAACGCCATCATCGGCACCTTGGTGATGGTCGCCATCGCGACCGCGATCAGCGTCCCGATCGGTCTGCTCGCGGCCATCTATCTTGCGATCCTCGATCCCCACAGCCCGTTGGCGGGAACGGCGCGCTTCGTGGCGAAGACCCTGACCGGCTTCCCGTCGATCCTGGCGGGTGTCTTCACCTACGCGGTGTTGGTCATCAACTTCGGCTACTCGGCGGTCGCCGGCGGTGTGGCACTTGCGGTCCTCATGCTGCCGACAGTCGTGCTGGCCGCCGAGGAGTCCATGAAGCAGGTGCCGCAGAAGATGACCGATGCCGCCTTCGGGATGGGCTGCACCCGCAGTCAGGTGATCTGGAAGGTGGTGCTGCCGACCGGCCTGCCCGGCATCCTGACCGGCATCATGCTTGCGGTTGCCGGTGCAGCGGGCGAGTCCGCTCCGCTGCTCTTCACGGCACTCTTCAGCAACTACTTCATGTCCGAGCTGATGGAGCCGACCGCCTCGCTGTCCATCCTCATCTACAACTTCTCGGCCATGCCGTTCGACAACCAGATCGAGCTCGCCTGGGCCGCATCCCTGGTGCTGGTCCTGATCGTCCTTGTCTTCAATATCCTGGCGCGCCTCATCGGGCAGTCCAAGGTGTAACCCAATCCCGAGGTATCAGTCATGAGCGCAACAGCTGAAGCAATGGCGCCGCGAGCAGCGGCTTTCACGCCGGTCGGCCCGACCGTGATCGACTGTCAGCTCCAGAAGGTGTTCTACGGCGATTTTCTCGCCGTGCGCAACAGCAATGTCCCGATCGAGAAGGGCAAGATCACGGGCTTCATCGGCCCCTCCGGCTGCGGCAAGAGTACGGTGCTGCGCAGCCTCAATCGGATGAACGATCTGATCCCGATCTTTCGATTCGAAGGCCACGTCAAGTACCACGGGCAAGACGTCTACGGGAAGAATGTCGACCCGGTTGTCGTCCGGCGCTATATCGGGATGGTCTTTCAGCAGCCGAACCCGTTCTCGATGAGCATCTTCGACAACGTCGCCTTCGGGCTGCGGCTGAACCGCTACAAGGGCGATATCGAGGAGCGCGTGCAAAAGGCCCTGGAGCGCGCCGCACTCTGGAAAGAGGTCAAGGACAAGTTAAACAAGAGCGGCCTCTCCCTCTCCGGCGGTCAACAGCAGCGGCTGTGCATCGCCCGGGCGATCGCGACCGAGCCCGATGTCCTGCTGATGGACGAGCCCTGCTCGGCGCTCGACCCCATCGCAACCCGTCAGGTCGAGCAGCTCATGCTCGAGCTCAAGGAGCGCTACACGGTCGCCCTGGTCACGCACAACATGCAGCAAGCGACTCGCGTGGCCGATACCACCGCCTTTTTCGGCGTGGATATCTCGCAAGGCGGACGCACCGGCTACCTGGTCGAGATGGGCGAGACCCGCCGGATCTTCGAGGATCCCCAAGAGGAGCTCACCAAGCAATACGTCTCCGGCGAGTTCAGTTGATCCTGCGGACGCGCACCCGCCCTGCCCCATGCGGGCGCGGCGCCTTCGCACATCAGTTTCAGTTCACGAGGACGGGCCATGACGAGGTTTCTTGGGGTCACACGCGCCGTTTCGGCGCTCTTTGTTTCGGTCCTGTTGGCGGCGTGCGGCGGGGAGTCGACGGAATCTACGGAATCGACGGCGGATTCCCCGACCGGGCTGCACATCACGGGGGCCGGCGCAACCTTCCCCGAGCCGCTCTACCAGGAGTGGATCGGCCGTTACAACGCGGAGCAATCCGACGCGCGTTTCAGCTATGAAGGCGTGGGCAGCGGCGAGGGCGTCAAACGCTTCATCGCCGAGACGGTCGATTTCGGTGCCAGCGACTCGGCGATGACGGACGAGCAGATGGCTCAGGTGAGCCGCGGCGCCAGGCTGATCCCGGTGACTGCCGGCATGGTGGTGCTCGCCTACAACCTGCCCGGGATCGACGGGGAGCTGCGTCTGCCTCGGGACGTCTACGTCGACATCTTCAAGGGCAGGATCTGGAAGTGGGACGATCCGCGGATCGTCGCAGCCAATCCGGATCTCGGGCTGCCGTCGAAACTCATCCAGACCGTCGTGCGTGGCGACAGCTCCGGCACCACCTTCGTCTTCACCAACCATCTGGGCACCATCAAACCGGCTTGGCGCAATGAGGGGCCTGGGGTCGGAACCCTGCTCGATTGGCCGGGCGGCGCCATGACGGGTACCGGCAACGAGGGGGTCGCGCACAAGATCAAGATCAGCCATGGCTCGATCGGCTACGTCGAATACTTCTTTGCAAAGCGCCTGGGACTGCCGATGGCGACCCTGCAGAATCAGGCCGGCAATTTCGTCAAGCCGGATGCCGCGAGCGGGCGGCGCACACTCGAAGCGGCAGCGGCGGAGCGCATGCCCGAGAACCTGCGGCTCTTCGTTCCCGATCCGGATGCGCCGGATGCCTACCCCATCGTCAGTCTGTCTTGGCTCTTGCTCTATGGCGCCTATCCGGAGCCCGAGAAGGCGGCGGCGCTGAAGGCTGCCGTGACCTGGGCCCTGAACGAGGGACAGCCGATCGCCGAGGCATTGGGCTACATTCCGCTTCCGACCAACATCGTCTCCGCAGCGACACGCGCCCTCGATACGATCCGCTAGGCGAAGCAGGTCGATCCAGGGATCGATCCGTCGATGCCCCGAGCCGTGTGCCCCGCGCGCATAGGGTCGTCCCGCGCAAACTCCGCACCGCTGCCAGCGGGACCGGCCGTTCTGACTCCGGAGATCGCGCCATGGAACCCATGCGTCTAAATTTGAGCGCAATCGACACGTCCCTGCGCGCCGTTCAGGCCGATTTCGAGCAGATCAACCTGACCCTGAGCACACCCCGGGATCCGATGACCGACAGGGTGCGCCGGAACATGATGGCCGGCTACCGAATGGTCGACGACGCCTTGGCGAGCGGGCTCGACCCCTTCGAAGTCGGACACTCGCAATGGCTGTTGGAGCTCAATACCTGCGTGTTGTGCGGACAGGATGTCGAGAGGCGCCGTGAGTTCTCCACGCATATCGCCTCGACCGAGCGGCACTTCTACCAGCATGAGGGTGCCGGCATCGGCGGTTTTATGGAATGGCTCGCGCGTCACCGGGACGAGAAGGTCTGGTTTCGCGCGGCCGGTCTCTACGTCTACATCCTGAGTCGTCCACAGCTCTTTCTCGAAGGCAACCACCGCACCGGCTCCCTGATTATGAGCTACGTCCTGGCGCGTGAGGGCCGACCGCCCTTCGTGCTGTCCGTCGACAACGCCAAGGCCTATTTCGACCCCTCCACGCTGGTCAAGGACGCGCGCAAACACAGCCTCGGCATGCTGTTTACGATCCCGAAGCTCAAAAAGCGCCTTGCACGTCTCCTGAAAGGAAACGGCGCACCCGACTATCTTTTGCCTGCTGTCTGACGATCCAGGCCGGAGACTGAGCTCGCCTCCTCGGGGACGACCCCAACCCGCACACCTCGCTGCGCCGGTCCGGCTCGAGGGTATTTCGCAGGTGATGACAACCCCTGCGGATCAGCCTCGATCGGTGCCGCTGCGGCAGCCCCCGCCTCGCAGCAGGATCACACAACTGAAACACATCTGCCCTATGTTCTCCGGATTCGGCCGTCACCGCGCGGCCAAGATCCAACGCGCAGGCACCCGCCCCATGACCACGACCCCGACATCCCGACAGTTGGAAAGACCGATCGCCCAACTCGCCACCCTCCGCGAGGGTGCCGTCGAGTTCGAGCGAGCCTACGAGGCCGAGATCGAGAAGGTCGAGCCCAGCCATCGCGACAGCGCACGCAACTTCCTTCACTATCTGAGTATTCGTCAACACGACATCCGCAGTCTGCAGCAGGACCTCGGCGCCTTGGGGCTCTCGTCGCTCGGCGTCCTGGAGCCCCATGCCCTGGCCAGCCTCAACTCGGTCATGGCCATCTTGGAGCAGCTCAGCGGCAAGGATCTCGGTCCGGCGCCGGAGCCGCCGGTGGATTTCCGTACCGGCCCCTTGTTGCTTCGGGATCATACCCGTGCGCTCCTGGGTCCCGAGCCGCGGGACCGATTCGTTCGCATCATGGTGACCATGCCCAGTGAAGCGGCCTCGGATGCGCAACTGGTCCAGGATCTCCTCATTGCCGGGATGGATGTCATGCGCATCAACTGCGCGCACGACGGTCCGGATGCCTGGTTCGCGATGGTGGAAAACCTGCGCCGCGCAGAGCGCGTCGTCGGGCGCAGCTGTCGCGTGCAGGCCGACCTAGCCGGTCCGAAGCTCCGCACGGGCGCCATTCGCGCGAGCGGGCGGGTGAAACGATTGGCGCCCGAGCGGGATGTCTTCGGTCGCATCGCTAGGCCCGCTTGTATTTGGCTGACTACAGCGGCAGCGGCCGAGCCGCCCCCCGGCGATATTCGCTACACCCTGCGGATCGAGTGCGGTCTGCTCGAGCGGCTCGCTGTCGGCGATTGTATTGCTCTGACCGACACGCGCGGTCAAAACCATGAGCTGAAGATCGTCGAGACGGCCGGTCGATCATTCATCGCCGAAACCGAGCGGACCGCCTATATTCAGGACGAGACACCGGTGACGGGCCTGCGCGACGGCAAGTCGATCGGGGAAGGGCGCATCGTCGGGATCCCCGAGGTGGTCAACCCCATCGGCCTCCTGCCCGGAGACACCCTGATTTTGACCCGTGACGACGAACCCGGTACGGACGCCGAGCGGGACGCATCCGGTCGCATCGTCGCGCCGGCACAGATCCACTGCACCCTCGATGCGGCGTTCGAGCAGGTCGCGCACGGACACCGGGTTTGGTTCGACGACGGAAAGATCGGCGGCCTTGTTCAAGAAAACGACGGCCAGCGCATCCGGGTCAAGATCACCCATACCGGGCCGCAGGGCGCCAAGCTGCGCGCCGAGAAGGGCATCAACTTCCCCGACACCGCGCTCGAGATGTCCGCCCTGACCGAGAAAGACCTCGAGGACCTGCCGGCAGTCGTCAAGTTTGCCGACATGGTCGCGCTGTCCTTCGTGCGCGGGCCCGAGGATGTCGAGCATCTGCACGACGCGCTCTACCGACTCGGCGCCAACCGTCTCGGCGTCGTGCTCAAGATCGAAAACCGTCAGGCCTTCGAGAACCTCCCGCGGATCCTGCTCGCAAGCCTCAACTCGCCTCCCGTCGGGATCATGATCGCGCGGGGCGATCTGGCGGTCGAAGTCGGCTTCGAGCGCCTCTCCGAGGTGCAGCAGGAGATCCTCTGGCTCTGCGAGGCGGCGCATGTCCCGGTGATCTGGGCCACCCAGATCCTCGAGGGCATGGCCAAGAAGGGGGCACCGTCGCGCGCGGAGGTCTCGGACGCCGCCATGAGCATCCAGGCCGAATGCGCCATGCTCAACAAGGGGCCGAACATCGTCGAGACCGTCCGTTTCCTCGACGGCATCATCGGACGCATGGACGAGCATTACGTCAAGCGGCGGGCGACGCTGCGCAAGCTCTCGGTCGCGCAGCTCAAATAGCAAGAGACGGCGCGGAGCATCGCCGGTATCGAGTCCGTCCACGCGGTCGGCGTTTGCATCCGAGGGATCGCCTTGGCCGGTCTCCCCGGTCGCGCATTGGACGCTGTTGCCGACCCTTTCGGACGGCTCGAACCGCGTCGAGCTGCAGCGCTTCGGCTCCGAAGGTGGCAGGCGATTCGAAGAGATCTTCCGTCGCGTCCAAACAATACTGGATCTGCCGGAGCCTCGCCTAGTGGCAGGATCTCAAGCCGACTGGGGGTGCTGCGCGAATACATGAACGGCGAGGGGTTTCTGTACCTGGGGCGGGCTTACCGTCTTCTGCTGGTCGCCGACCAGGCAGAGAAGCTTTAGCTCAAGAATGGCCGCTTCACGCTGCGGCGCGACCTCGTTGACCATGGCGAGATGGCGGCGGCCAAATCCGCGTTCCGGGATTACCATACCGCCAAGGGCACCGAGCGACTGCGCAGCCGTGTCGGCTACTTCGCCCCCAAGGTGGGCGTCGAGCCGGCAGGCATCGAGGTCAAGGAGCTTGGACACCGGTGGGCCTCGTGCTCGGCCTCCGGCAAGCTCGCCTTTCACTGGAAGTGCATGATGGCTCCTCAGACCGTCATCGACTACATCCTGGTCCACGAGCTTTGCCACTTCCACCACCGCGACCATACGGACGCATTCTGGAACGAGGTCGACAAGGTCCTACCCGATTTCCGGGAGCGGAAGGAATGGCTGCGAAGGAACGGGGCGGCGCTCGACGTTTAAGAACGCAGGGGCCGAACTCCGCCTTCGCCATGACCGAGCTGCAACGCCGCACGATCCCGGTTCGCGGCGGCGCCCGTTATCCAATCGCCGCACGGCCGAAGGATTTTAAAGCCGCCCATCGCATCATCGCCGTCAGCCGTCGCGAACATGAGCCGATGGTGCGCGAGCACTTCCCGGAGGTGATGGAGCGCATCCAGTATTTCGAGATCGGTGACCTCGACGTCGAAAAACGTCTCGATTCATCCACGTGCAACGAATGGAAGGCTAAACTTCCGAGAATCCAGCCTACCGGGAGATCGCCATGCTGATTGTCCTGATTGTCCTCGCCATCGCCCTCGCTGCCGGGCTCGTCTATCTAAGCCGACTTCCAAAGGATTACGAGGTCCGGCGCAGTCTGACCATGCACGCCGACCGGCAAGCCGTCTTCGACCGGGTACGCGATTTCCGAAGCTGGGACGACTGGAGTCCCTGGCTGCTGCACGAACCCGATGCCAAGCGTGACTTCAGTGCGGCCGAAGATCAGCCGGGCGGCTCCTATACCTGGGATGGACGCCTCATCGGCGCCGGCCGGCTGACCCATATCCGCTTCGATCCGCCTGGGCGGATCGAGCAACGACTGGAGATCCAGCGACCCTTCAAGTCAGGGTCGGATGTCTGGTGGGAATTCGCCGAAACGGACGAGGGGACAGAGGTCGCCTGGTACCTGCGCGGCAGCATGCCCTTCCTGTTGCGTCCCATGATCCCCTTGGTGCGCGAGATGATCGGCAAGGACTACGAGCTCGGCCTGGCGCTGCTTCGCGGGCAGCTTGATCCGGACGCCCCGCGGCCCGAGCTGCGTTTCGAGGGCGAGACCACTCTGCAGCCGCAGAGCGCGCTGCTGATCCCCTTCAGCGGCAGGATGGATGCGATGGTGCGGGCCATGGAGGACGGCTTCCCGAAGCTCGCGGGCCATCTCGCTTCCCTCGGTGTTGCGCCTGTCGGACCGCCTTTCAGCGCCTATAACAAGGTGAACGTGAAGAAAAACCGCTTCGAGTGCGACATGGCGATCCCGGCGCCCGCAGACATCGCCGCCGGCCCCTTCGCCCGCAAGGACTTCAACGGCGGCCGACACTACCGGGTCACCCTCACCGGCAGCTATGACTTTCTGGAGCTGGCCTGGTACGCCGCCGTGGCCCATGTCCGCATGCTCAAGCTCAAGCTCGACAAGCACCGCCCAATGCTGGAGATCTACGAGAACGACCCGTCCAGCGCCGAGAGCCCCAAGGAACTGCGCACCGCCCTCTTAATTCCGCTGCGCTGAGGCGCGAGGGGATCAGCCACCCCCGCGCGATAGACGAATACCGCCGTATCGACTCGGGCAGTTCGTTGCGCTGCGCCCGGGATCGGCGTCTTGGAGTAGTATCGAACAGCGGCCGCTCGCCTGGCCTTTTGTTTCCGCCTTGACGAGCTTCGGCCCGTCCAGGGCCTACTCGGAATCCGAGGTCATCCATGACGGGAATGCCTGCCCGACTCATCCGCGATGCGCGGCTCTTGTTGTTGGATTTCGACGGCGTGATCACGACCGAAGCAGAAGATGTGGCGCTGAAGGCGCAGACCCTGGCGGTCTTCGCAGCGATCAGCACGCATTTCGGCGAGCGCGCCCTCAAGATGATGCGACTCGCAGGCCGCGCCATCTATGATGCGGGCGGGAGTCTCCAGCTCGGACCGCTCTTGTACCATACCGCCAAATTGCTTAAGCCCGCGGAGGACCCGATCGAGCCGACCCTCGCGAGGCTCATCGACGCCTGCACCGGAAACCTCGACTATCGCGGCATCAGTCGAGCCGAAGACCGGATCCGCGAGGGACTGGATCTGCTCAGGGATCATGAGATCCAGGTTGCCATCTTGACCAACGGGGTCCGCGAGAACGTCTTCCGGGTTCTCGAGGTCAAGGGGCTTACCGAGATGTTTCCGCCCGAGCACATCTTCGATGCGATCTCGACGCTCGATAAAAAGAACAAGCTGCATCCCAAACCGGATCCGCAAGGCTATCGCTTCGTTCTCAAGGAGCTCGATGTCGAGCCTCGGTCCTGTATCGTTGTCGACAATAGCCGCAAGAATGTCCGAGCGGCGAAACGCGAGGTCGGATGCGGTGGAGCGGTCTACGTCGGCAATAGCCTCAAACGCAAGGACCGAGGGGTGATCGATCACCTGGCGCCATCGTTCGAGCGGCTGATGGGGGAGATTGCCGACGTGCTGCGGGGGGGAGGTCTAAAGTGATTTCCGAAAATCAGTATCCCGACTGCGCATGCCCGCACAACCTGAAGGTGCCTGAGGTGCACCTAAATGCGCATCGACACGTCGATCGTTCCGTGCAAATTTGATCGGCCGGAAGCAACGTCGCGACCACCGTCGGCATCACTTCCGGCGAATCCGATGTGCAGTTGGGATGTTGGTTCCCGGAAATCGCCTAAGGGTTTGGCCTCCAGCCTCCAGCCTCGCTGATTCGACCGAGTCGGCTATGGTTCCCGCTCGGCTGGATGTTTATGCCGGACTGCCTCCCTTTTCAGGAGCCAGGATCGCCGTAGAAGACGTAGTTGGTGGAATAGTCGCTGATCTCGAAATAGACCGATTTTTCGCCGCCGTCCTGGACGCCGTTCTGATTCAGATCCAACACCCCGTAGCCGAAACGATAGGGTCGTGCTCCTGCCCCCTGGGTCGCGCTGGCCGTCGTGAGCTTGTCGATCTTGATAAAGCGCCGGACCAGCTTTTCCCCTGCATAGACTTCAAGGACCCCGTTCGCCCCGGTCCAATTCTGAAGCGTCCGACCGAACTTGTTTTGCGTCTCTTGCGTACAGCCGACGACCAGCAGACCGGCCGCCACACCGAGCGCAACCCCTCGAAGTGCCGTCGATTTCACCATTTCAGCTTTCCTCGATCCATGCTATTTCCTCGAATCGAGCTCCTCGAGAATCAAGGAAACCGCCTTTTCACTTAAGGGGATATAACCCAGCTTGGAGGCATCCGCCTGTCCGTCGACGAGCGCGTAGCGCACCACGTCGCGCATCGCCTGCGACTTGGCATCATCCCCGCCGGAGCGCATCACCAACCAAGACAACGACAAGATAGGATAAGCCCCCGCACCTTCCGGATCGCTCAGCTGCGATGGATCAAGCTTCGCCCGAAAGGCCTCGATCGCCGCCCGGAACGACTCGCTCCCGGCCGAGACAAAATCACCCTCGCGGTTCTCGATCGAAGCCATCTGCATGTTGGGTAGGTGAGCATAGGAATACTGAACATAGCCGATGGCACCGACCGTCGCCTGAACGAAGGCCGCCACGCCCCCGTTGCCGCTTCCGCGGATCAGGCCGCCTCGCGCCCGCAGCAATGCCGGCCAGTCCGGAGACATGCTCACGCCTACTTCCTTCGCGAACGCCTCGCTGATCGCGCTCAGATGCCGTGTCATGACCAAGGAAGTGCCGCTTGCGTCGACCCGCGTGACCACCACGATCGGCACATCCGGGATCTCGACACCCGGGTTGGCCGCAAGAATCAACGGATCGTTCCAGCGTGCGACCGAGCCGAGGAAGATGCCGGCGAGGGCTTCGCGCGAGAGCCGCAGCGCGTCGATCCCCGGAAGATTGTAGGTCAAGACGACCGCCCCGGCCGTCAACGGGAGCTGGAGGATGTTGTCCCCTGCCCTCTGCGCCAGCTCATCGGTCAAGGGCTGATCCGATCCTGCGAAATCGAGCCGACCTTCGATAAAGCTGTTGACGCCCGGTCCGGAGCCGATCGGCTGATAGTCGACCTGAATGTTCGGATGCGCGAGGAAATAGTCCCGAAACCAGCGCTGATAGAGCGGAGCCGGAAAACTCGCCCCCGCGCCGTTGATCTTGATCGGGTCCGCAGCAATGGATGGCTGCCAGAAGGTTGTGGAGACCAGCGCGCCGAAGGCGAGCGCCAGTACACGCAGGGCAGGAGATAACGGCATCTAGAGTTCCTCTCGGTCGTCGATCTGGTGAGGGTGCGATCTGGTGGGCCGTTCGGTCGGTCTCCGTTCCGGACGGGGTGTTCGGGAGCACGCGCAAGCATCCTTAGGCTTTCTTGCTCTCGCCTCGGTTGGCCTCGAGGATCCGCGCATAGCGCTCGGGATCCTGCTTGAGCATCAGGACGTAGTCTTCGACGAGTCCTTGCCACCCGAACCCGCCATGCGCTTTAAGCTTGAGAAGGCCGATCATCAGCAGCTTGGATGCGGCGCGCAGCTCGCGATCCGAGCCCTCCTCGTACCAGTCGACGAGCTCCTCATAGAGCGTTTCGACCTTCTCGAGAGGTGTTTTGCGATCCGAATCCGCCATGTGATGCACCAAGTCGTCGGGTTCGGGCGATCAAAGGGGTGCTGACTCCATCCCCGCGAGTCGAACCCGGGATCCATGTTCGGCCGAATCGCCCATGAGCCCATACGATAGTTGTTGAATGTGTTCAACAGATGACAGTGAGGTGTCCAACCCGACGAGTCGGCGTCCTCCGTGTCGAGCTAGGCTTCCTCGGACGCGGGACCCACGGGGATCGAGGCTGCGACCGTTGCGGCATTACCGTCGTCGGCATCGCGATATAGAGATTCCATTCCGGTTGCAACGAGCTCGCTTGCTCGGTTTTGCGCGATCCCCCCTTTCTCCCGGCCGGCAGCCATGCCGGACGGGAGAAAACCGGTCAGGCTAAGGCAAGGGCTCAAACGACTGGGTCGAGAAGTCCTCGGGAAGCGGCACGAAGAGGTCTCCACCGCCGAGATCCTGGACCAGGTAGTCGACGAAACCCTGTGCGTAGTTGATGAAGGTGTCGGTCACCCGCCCGTCGTCCGCGGCGGCCTTGAAGGTGGCGTAACCGTCACCGCCGTTGGCCAGAAAACTGTTGGTCACGACGATATAGGTCTCCGCGGGGTCGAGAGGCGACCAGATCCGGGTGGATCGATCCTTCACCTCGACGGCACTGATCCGCGCGCCCTTGGCTTGGTTCATATCGATGTTCCAGCGGATCCGCGAGCCATAGGGGAAGGCCCCTGTGTTGCCGCCGGGATTCGAGGCGTAGAAGGCAAGACCGTCCTCGATGCTGTCGAGCACCTCTTGGCCCGACAGCTCGAGCTCGACCAGGGTATTGGAGAAGGGCAACAGGGTGTAGGCGGTCCCGATCGTGATCTCCCCCTCGGGGATCGTGATGCGGACGCCACCGCCGTTTTGCAGCGCGAGGTCGGCCCGGAAGGCACGTGCCAGGAAGGCGTCGGTCACGACCTGCTGGCTGAAGCCGCCGTTCACATCTAGCTGCGCCCCCGAAAGGGAAACGGCGTCGCCGTCGCAGGGTGCGCTCCCGCGGGGCTCTGTCGGCACGCGCCGCTCACAGATGACCTCGCCCGCTTCGCCGATCACCTCCTGACTGAGCTCGTCGACCTGGTCCGCATAAGCGGCGAGGATCGCCTCGGCCGTTGGATCCGGGGTCACGACACCGAGGTCCGGATCCGCGTCGATGAGCCCCAGGATCTCGATACGCTCCGGCTCGGTTATCGGCTGACGGTTTCGCTCGAAGGCATCCCCGAGCAAGAGGTGCGGCGTACCGCCGCAGGTGTCGACTTTGCCCTCGCGGAAGGTGACGGCCAGCTCGCCGACGACCTGGGCATACTGCCAAGCCTGCGCGACGCAGACCGGGTCGCCGTCCGCGTTCGTGGTGAGGGTCGGGTAGTCACCGGCCGAGGGCAAACCGTACTGACCGAGATTGCCGAGCAGGGTGTGCGAGTCACCGCCGATGATGGCGTCCACACCGGTCACGGCCTGCGCAAGCGCCAAGTCGTTTTTGTAACCGTAGTGGGTCACGAGGACGATGTTGTCGATCCCCATCGCCGAGAGCGCGTCGACATAGGCTTGCGCGGTCTCGACCTCGTCGAGGAACTGCGTGGTCGGCAAGGGCTGCGATGAGAATCGCGTCTTATCGGCGATGTCGATCCCGATGAATGCGACCTTCTGGCCTTGAAACTCCTTGATGACGTAGGGCTGGATGTAATCGTTTGCCGTCACGGGCGCCAACGGCGTTCCGACGGCCGGAATCACGTTAGCGGCGATCGTCGTTGTATCGCATGTCTGATCCGACCCCAGGACATCGAGGAACTTCACCAAAGTCGCGTCACCGTCGTCGAATTCATGGTTACCGAGCGCAAAGACGTCGAAGCAGGCCGTGTTCATCAGATCCGCGTCGGCCTCGCCCTGAAACAGCGTGTAGAAGAGTGTGCCCGTGATGGCGTCGCCCGCGTGAATCTTCGCGACATTGTCGAGCAGCGATTCGAGCTCTCTGATCTTGGCCGTCACCCGCGGGAAGCCGCCGATCGGGGCAGTGAACGCCCCCCCGATGAGCCGAGGTCGAGCGTCGTGCTGGTTGGCTGCAGGTTCGAGTGATGATCGTTGATGTGGAGCAGATTGATCGTCAGCGGCTCATCGTCGCGGATGGTGCCGGTGGCCCTACCCTTCTCGACGGTTACACCGGGCGCCGCGACGATGTGCAGGTTTAAGGTGGCATCCGGACCGACGACCTTGTCGTCACGGATCCGGACCCCGAGAGAACCCTCGGTGGCACCGGCCGGGATCGTGGTCAACACGGCGCCGGGACGATAGTCCCTGACCGGCATTGCCGAATCGCGGAGCGGAACGGCGATGACGCGCAGCGCCCTCGGCGCGGGTCGGTCGAGGATGACCGGAAAGGACAGCAGACCCTCGCCCTCGTAGGCAACGGCATCCTGGACCGAAAGAACGGGGCGGCTGGGCTTTCCGGGCAGACCGGCGTTTGCCGCGCCGGGCGCAGCGAGGGCGACACACGCGATCCACGCGGTCGCCAAGGCGAGCAAAGGGGCTCGGATGTCGATCATGCTGGAGTCCTCCGGTCGGTTCGATGCTGGCTTGAGATCCCCGCCGGTGAGTCGCGAAGCCGCGTTCGAGCCGCGATCCATCCGATAACCGGGGACGATAGTGTGGCAAGGTTCCGTGACAGTCGATCGAAGGGACGGTGACGCTTGGATGATTCCTGATCGGGATCGCAGAGCAGACGTCGGCGTAGGCTCGATCACGGCCATCGCATCCGGGCGGCGGGCCCGAGCACCGCCGCTGCCGCTGAGGTCGGCGCGGGTACCCCGCGTCTCGACAACATGGTCTTCTCGAATCGGTGCGCTACTGTGATTCCGGCAAGTTTTACTTGTTGAGAACGGCTGAGTTTCGCGTTGGAGCGCGTCGCAGACCTAAGGGACAGCCTCTTAGAGGTAGAACAACGATGCCAGGGCAAAGAAGATCATCACCGAGAGGATGTCGTTGCCGGTGGTGATGAAGACACCGGTGGCCATCGCCGGATCGATCCCGATACGATCCAGCACGATCGGGATCGTCGCGCCGACCGCGACCGCGACCGTGACGACGGCGAGCAAGGCAAGCCCGGCGGTCAAAGCCAAGGTGATCGGCGCGTCGAAGGCCGCGATCTGCGCGACGCCCAGCACCAAGAGCATCAGAATCGCCGCGGCGATGCTGCCGTTCGCAAGCGCGGCGAGCAGCTCCTTGGCCAGGCGCCAGCCGAGGTCCCCGAAGGTCACGGTGCCGGTCGAGATGCCCTGTACGGCGACGGTCGCGGCCTGAATGCCGGCGTTGCCCGCCATCGACATGACGATCGGGATAAAGCTCGCGAGGATCGCGGCCTTGGCGAGCTCGTCTTCGAAGGCACCGACCACCGCCGCGGACATCGAGGCGCCGGCCAGTCCGCCCAAGAGCCAGGGGATGCGCCCGCGCACGATCCGTCCGATCGACTCGTCGGGGCGCGCGTCGGCGGGTAGGCCGGCCATCAGGTTGCGGTCCTCCTCGGCCTCCTCGCGCAGCACCCGGCGCAGCTGCTTCGGCGTAATGCGCCCGATCAGCCGCCCGTCGCGGTCCACGACCGGGGCGACCGAGAGCTCGTAGCGATCCGCCAGCTTGGCCACCTCCTCTCGGTCGGTATCCGGCCCGACCGCAACGAAGTCGGTACTCATGACGTCGCGAACCGGCGCCTCCTTGGGCGACAGCATCAGATCACGGAGCCGCAGGTAGCCAACCGGTCGCCGCTCTGCATCGACGACGTAGACCGCATAGAGTTTTCCGATCGCCGGCGCATGGGCGCGGACCTCGTCGGTGACTTGACCGATTTTCCAGTCCGGCGGAACGGCGACGAACTTGCGGCTCATGATGCTGCCGGCCGATTCCTCCCGGTAACCGCGCAGCGCCGCGATCGCCTCGCGCTCGCGCAGCCGCGGGAGCACTTGCCGCACCACCGCGTCCGGGAAATCATCCAGCACATCGAAGGCATCCGACGGCTTGGGCGGCTCTTCGCTCCATTGCGCCGGACCGCCCGAATGGATCAAGCCTATACTTCGGGAAGAGGCAAACGGCGGAAAACGGCGGCGAAATGGCACGCGCAGCCGCATGCTTCGTTCCCTATCCGGATCACCCCATCCGAGACACGAGGGGGAGAGTCCTGCCGTGACTGACAAGAAGGCGAGAACGCAAGTGCCGCTGCGCAAGGGAATGACGGTCAGTGCGGCGTTGGCGACGATCCTGCGCCATAACTTCGATGACATGACGCAATGGGAAGCGAAGGCCCGGTCTTGGGATGATCTCGAGGGCGTGCACCAGATGCGCGTCACCTCCCGTCGCATGCGCGCGGCCTTGTCGTCGTTTCGCTCGGCCGTCCCGAAGGAGATCAGCCGGCACTGGAGCGAGGAATTGGGCTGGGTGGCGAGCCAACTTGGTCGGGCTCGCGACCTCGATGTCTTTATCGCCGAGGGCCTGGCATCCGTGCGGGAGAGGCTGCCGCTCCCCGGCGCAGACAAGCTGTCGACGTTGGCGGAGCAGCACCGCGCGGCCGCCTACGAGGTGGTTCGAGCCATGCTCGACAGCGATCGTTATGCACAGATCAAGCTCGCCTTTCCGCAGTGGGCCGAGACCAGGGCCTGGGAGCAGGCGGATCTCGCGGAGGAACAGCGCACCCGGCTCGACATGGACGTCGCCAAGTACGCACGCAAGCGCTTGGACCGCTCCGAGCGCAAGGTCCTCGAGGCTGGCACGGACCTCGACAAGAACGACGCCCGGCAGCTGCATCGGCTGCGGATCCAATGCAAGAAGCTGCGTTACGCCGCCGAGTTCTTCTCCGCCATCACACCGGGCCTCGACGTCTACATCACCCGGTTGAAGGGCCTACAGGATCTGCTGGGTGTCCTCAACGACGTATCGGTCATGAGCAGCCTGCTCGACGACCTGCTCGCCGGACAGTCCGACCCTGATGTCATCCGTTATTCCGGTGGCCTGGTCGGGTGGCGTACGCGGCAATCCTGCGAGCTGTTGGACAGCTTCGAGGACCACTGGCAGGCTTTCGTGCAGGGCAAGCATCCTTGGTGGCACAAGCACGGCCACGGACGACACCAAGACTGAGGGCTTCGAAAAAACCTTGCCGCCCGGCCGCTTCCATCGAACAACGCTTGGGCTCGATCACGGCCATCGCATCCCGGCGGCGGGCCCGAGCACCGCCGCTGCGGCAGAGGTCGTTACGCGGTACGTCTCGTCTTCACAACATTGTCTTTCTCGAACTGGACCTCTCGGGTAAAATCGGTCGCCGTTTCGGTCACAAGGTGCTGGTATGACGTTCGCCGAGGCCATCAAGCAGGGCATCGCGCTCCAGGTTGTTCTCCCGAACCGCCATCGACCTTTCGAGCTGGATCGCCGGAGTGTGGCCGATATCTTCTTGGCGGAAACCACGCTCGGCGCAGCCGTGATTTGGCTTGAGCCTTTCTGGTGCGAGATGCCGACCCGGAAGGTGTGTCGAATCTCATATGCCGATCCACTCGAGAAGGCGGCCGAGACCCGCTGGGTCGACCACGAACCGCGTTACGGTCCCCATTGCATTGCCTATCAGAAACCCTTTCTCGCGGAGCGCCTGACCAGCGACTCACCGGCCTGGGACGCGTATTCGGCTTGGTCGATCCGGCGCGCCGGCGAGGGCCGGGATTGCGACCGAGAGGCCGCTTGGAAGCGGATCGAAACCGAGCTCGCAGGAATCGTCACGGCCCGCTTGGTCTGAGCTCTGGGCTGAACCCTATTGACGCCGCATCCAGGCGCGTGCGAATCCGCCGCGACGACGGGACACCTATTGACCGAAGGGCATCCGCGAGTCCTAAGCACCGCCCGCACCCTCTGTTGGTCTCGGGGAACATCCCAACTGACTTGGCCTAGCAAGACACCGCCTTTTGGTTCGGCGGCGTCGGCTGACCGGCCTTGCCGGCGACAACCTTTCCGCCCCTCGCAATCGAACCGCAACAATTCGACGTCGAGAACCGAGATCGACACGGACCCCACTGATCCGGACGCCTCCGCAGCGACGCATTGCACTGGAAGCGATGGTGTTGATCACCTTAAGGTTCATGAAAGGTTCATTTCCGTCTGATTTACTTCCGTCCAGGGGGTTATGAAGCGTCCCGGGATCATGCAATCCCGGTGTTGGCGGGCCGATCCAATCGCGGCGTCGAGGATCGAGAAAGGCCAGCTCGATCCTCGTGATAGCGAACGTCCGTTCAAACAAACCTTTCATTCGCGGCCTTACGGAGCGACAAGATGACGATCGACGACGAAAACCCTGAAGCTATGGACTGGCTGACGGCCGAGCTCGCGGATACGCTCGACGAAGACTACGAGCTCGAGATCTCCGAGCCGGCACTCTCCGAAGAGCTTCGCAGGACCTACAAGCGCAAGCACCCGGCGGCTCTGGATCGGTCGACCTATTTTCGCTCCCTGCTGGCGCTGCAAGGCGAGCTCATCAAGCTCCACAACTGGGTCGAGCAGACCGGCGAGAAGGTCCTGGTGATCTTCGAGGGGCGCGACGCGGCCGGCAAGGGCGGCGTCATCAAACGTATTACTCAGCGCCTCAATCCGCGCGTCGTTCGTGTGGTCGCGCTGCAGAAACCGACCGAGCAGGAGAAGACCCAGTGGTACTTCCAGCGCTACGTTCCGCACCTGCCATCCGGCGGGGAGATCGTGCTGTTCGATCGCTCGTGGTACAACCGTTCAGGGGTCGAGCGCGTCATGGGCTTCGCAGACGCGGATCAAGTCGAACAGTTCTTTCAGGACGTACCGGAGTTCGAGCGCATGCTGGTGCGCTCGGGTATCCGCTTGATCAAGTACTGGTTCTCCATCACCGACGAGGAGCAGCAGCTGCGCTTTCTCATGCGCATCCATGACCCTCTCAAACAATGGAAACTGAGTCCGATGGATCTTCAATCCCGGGTTCGATGGGAGGACTACACGAAGGCAAAGGAAGAGACCTTCGCGCGCACCAATATTCCCGAGGCACCCTGGTTCGTCGTTGAAGGCAACGACAAGAAGCGGGCACGGCTCAACTGCATCCGCCACTTGCTGAGCCAGATTCCTTACGCGGAGGTGCCGCACGAGCAGATCTCGCTACCCGACCGCGTCTTCAATCCGGATTACGATCGCGAGCCCCTGCCGGAGCAACTCTTCGTCCCTAATCACTACTGACGCATTGCGATCAGTCAGGCCTGAGCGTCAATTCAGCTCAGGCAGCTGTCCGGTCGCGATGTAGACCACCCGTTCGGCGATATTGGTTGCACGGTCTGCGACACGCTCGTAGTTGTGAGCCATCCAGGAGAGTGCAACGCAACGAGCTGCGACCTCCGGCTCGCTCCGGATCGACGCGACGATTGCGGCAATGAGCTCTCGTTGGAGGGCATCGACCTGATCATCGCGTATCGCGACCTCCCGCGCCGCCACCGCGTCTCCACCGTTGCGACCATAGGCCGCCATGGCATCCCGGAACATGGCGACGGCGGCCTCGCCGATCTCGACGACGAACATCATCAAGGGCGCCGGGAAGACCTGATCGGCGTCGAGCAGCAGAATCCGTGCGACGTCCGCCGCATAGTCCCCGATCCGCTCCATTTCCGTCGCCATCTCCAGAGCGGCGCCAACCATTCGCAGGTCGGCGCCAGCCGGTTGATACGCGGCCAACACGAGCAGCGCCTCCTGTTCCAGGACGCGCCGACGGAGGTTGATCGCTTCATCACCATCCACGATCTTCCGAGCCAAGTCGAGGTCGTGTTCACGCAGTGCGTCCAGTGATTGACGCAACGCCACCTCGACGTGCTCACCGAGGACGAGCAAGCCCTGCCGCAATGCGTCGCGCTTTTTCTCAACCAGCAACAGTGATTCAGCCATGCTCGATCTCCGGAGCAGTTCAGGGTGATTGACCCGAGGGGTCGATCGTTGACCAGGGACGATACCGAGCAAGTTTGACGATGCGATGACCGCGACCCGTCCGCGGGAAATCCCATGCGCGTGCTCAACTCGCGCTGATGACAAACACGCCTGCGCAGATCAACACCACGCCCAGGGTGCGAAGCAGGGTCACCTGCTCCCCGATCAAGAATCCAACCAGCAACGCCAGCGCGAATCCAAGGCCTTCCAACGGGTAGGCCTTGCTGACGTCCCAACGCGCCAGCACCCACAACCAGACGACGGCGCCGAGGGTGTAGAGCGCAAAGCCGCCGATGATGGCGGGATTGAGCATGACGGTTCCTGCCACGTGCAGCGCGGCGGGCTTCGCCAAGGCCGCTTTGACCGCGACGCTCGACATGCCTGCCTTGATCAGAAACTGCGCGGTGACAGACAGTAGAACGCAGCCAATCGCAGCGAATGTCGTGTTCATCGGCTCATCCGCTCACGATTCTTTGGTCACGATCGCAGGGGCAACGAGAGTGCGCTTTTTACGCATTGCGCGGCCGAGCTTCGAGATCTTGGGCAACGCCTTCGACGGACAGCGCCGGAACGGGGCCGGGTACCCCGGGCCTGCCGGCCGGTCCGCCGCGACCGGCTCGCGGTGATCGGAGGATGACTCGACCAGACCCGACACCTGACCTCGGCTCGCGAAACGAGCAGGCTGTCGCGCCTGCTCCAGGATCTTCGCGAGGATCTGCGGCACCTCGAAAACAGCACGGTTCTCGATCCGGCGCACCCTGGCTTGGTACTCGGGCAGGTTCCGCGTGATGTCGTCGACCGCTGCGCTGATGGACCGAAGACTGGGTCGCACGACCCCCAGGCCGTGTTGGCGCACCCACTCGGTATTCCAGCGCTCCTGCGGCATGGTCCAGGCATTGCGGGTCACGATCACCGGCAGTCCCTGGTGAACGGCCTCGCTCAGACTGCCCGGTCCCGGTTTGCCGATGAAGAAATCGGCCAGCTGCATCCATCGCGCAACCTCGGTCGTGAAGCCGACGACGACACGCGGCGCCTGTGACGGCAGAGCGCGGAGCTGCGCCGCCAGCTTCTCGTTGCGACCGCACATCAGAATCAGAGGGGTCTTCGGCAGACGAGCGGCGATGCCCTTCATCGCCCGCGACCCGGTGCCGCCGAACAACACCAAACCGGTCGGTGTCGCCGCATCCAGTCCCACGCGCAGTCGCTCTTCGGAGCGTGCGATAGGCGCCTGGGTATAGAACTCCGGGCGCAGGATCATCCCGCTGCTGCGATGCACGCGGTCCGGCGAGCAGCCGGCGGCCACGGCCTGCGCGTACGCGTAGTCGGTACCGCACACCAGATGCTGAGCGAGATCCGGCTCGATCCAGAAGTGCGGCGGGTGGTCCGCCATGTCGGTGAGCACCGTGACGAATGGCACGGCCGGGTCCGCCAAGGCAAGACTGTCATGCAGCACGCGGTTGAAATTCGGGATCAGCGAGACGACGAGATCGGGTCGGGTCGTTCGCCAATGCAACGCCAGCCGCTGCACCATGAGGGGATGCGTCCAGCGGACCATGCCTTGCAGCAGTTTCAGCTCTTGCGTCAGCCCGAGCGTAAAACCGGTCGACAGGCGCCGATTGTAGATCTCTTCGGGCTCCATCCCGGTGACGCGGCGAAAGTATCCGAGCGGGTCCAACACCTGTACCAGGTTGACCTTGCGCACACGCCAGGGCAAACCCTGATCTTGGATGGCCTGCTCCAGTGCCAGCGCTGCGGCGCGATGACCACCGCCCGCATTGAACCAGATCAGATCGACGGTCGTCATGAGGGAATTCGCCGAGCGCTACGGCAACGGCGAGGGGATCTGTGGTGTTCAGCCAGCGGGAGAAGAGTCACGACGCGAGGTTCCAGGCGGCTGGGCCACATCCGGTCAGGGTAGGCAGGATTATCGACGGTTCCGGTGACAATCGTGTGACGCCCGTCGATGCGGGTCATGCAATCGGTCACCACCACCGAGCCGTTCACCATCGAGCGCTGTGTGGAGGCGGGGTCGATCGGCTCGGCGAGGCCGCCCGCCGGGGCCCGATCCGATCCCGCGCAATCGAAGCGCGAAAGGCATGCCATCCCGATCCGCGATCGAGAATGGGCCGGTTTCAGAACCGGTCTCGGACACGGTCCCAGACCAGGTCTCAGACATAGAGCGGCGCCATGCGCCGCCAATCGTGGCCGCGGTGCGCACGGCCGTCCCACACGTGCAGCGCATGCCAAATCCCTTTCACCCAGAGCAAGTGACTGAACCGGCGATTGTGATCGAGAAATGGATCTTCGTTGCCGACAACCAAGGTGATATCCATGCCGCGCAGGGCGCCAAGTCGGTTTGGACAGTCGAGGTTCGCGAGGAACTGAGCGGGGCTGTGGAAGTAGATCAGCTCGTCCCGATGACCGCTGAACAGATCACGGAAGCAGTCCACCTCGTAGGTCAGGTCATAGCGCCCCGAGAAGGCTGCGATCTTCTTGAAGAGATGAGGGTGTCGCAGCGCGATATTCACGGCGTGGTAGGCCCCCAAGCTACAGCCATGCGCGATGGTGCAGGGGTGCGGATTCTTCATCGCCATCAAGGGCAGCACTTCGTTGAGGACATAGTCCTCGAAGGCACAATGCCGGCGGATGCGATCGGCGGGGTGACACCAATCGCAGTAGAGCGACTCCCAAACGATACTGTCCACGCAATAGAGCTGAAGCTGGCCGGCATTGATCTTGTGACCGAGTGCTTCGATCAAGCGCAGATCTTCATATTCGTGAAAGCGCCCATCGCGCGTCGGAAACACGAGAACCTTGGCTCCCGCATGCCCGAAGACCAGCAGTTCCATGTCCCGGCCGAGCCGGTCGCTGTACCATCGGTGGTATTCGCGATTCATTTTTGACCTCACAGCGGCGCGAAGAAGGCCCAGAGCTCGGCAAGCAGATCCTGTGTCTGGCGCGCCCGCCCCGGATGGTCGAAGTGCCCGGCGTCGAGAACGAACAGCCGCTTGTCTCCGGGGATGGCGTTGTAGACCGCAAATTGTCCGGGCGGCGCCACGGCCGGATCGAAGCGGGCGGCGGCGACATGCATCGGTTGACGGATCGACCGCGCAGCGACCGCCGCATCGTAATAGGCGACGGTATCGCCGATTCGACTTTGGGTACCGACGCAGCGTTGGACGGCAGCCGCGCTGCCGATACTGGGTAACGCAAGCCGCAAAGGCTGGTGACCGAAACTGGGTACGTTGAGGTGCCCGCGTGCGATGCGCGCATCTCGGGCCATCGCCATGGCTCCGATCCCCCCGCCGAAGCTGATGCCGAGATACCCGACATGGCCGGCCAATTCCGGAAAGAGCAGAAGGAGGGTCGAGACCCCGACCCACAGGTCATCGACGCAGCCGCCCAGGATGTAGTTGTCGCGACTGTCGATATCGTGGAGCACATGCCAATTGGGGTCCGCCGAGATCGGCGGGCGCTGGCTGCGGCCGAGACCTCGGAAGCAGGGCACCAGATAGACACCGTCGTCGCGGGGAAGGTCGTAGGGTGGAGCGTCGATGCCGCCGTAGCCGTGCCCCAGCACGAATCCTCGCCGAGGCGAGCCAACGCGCGGTGTCAGAAGCCAGCCGCGAATCGGGAATCCGCCGGTCGAGTCATATTGAAGGTCGTGGACTCTGAAACGCGGGTGAGTCTCGCGTGAAATGCTCAAGCGGGGGTTCGGCTCGACCGTCAAGGCGCACGCGTAGCGCTTGCGCCAGAAGGCGCCGAACTCGGCGGGCTCGGGCGGCGGCTCTACAGCCAGGAGCGCATCCAGGCTATAGCCGTAGCTTGGATCAAATGCAAAGCCGTGGGCGAAAGGCATCGCAGGGGGCTCGTCGAGCTTGGATCTAGGCGCAGAGTATGAGGCCGACGGTGTGCCGATGTCGCCGCCCGATACCCGCGGGTGCTCTTTCGACGCTAGTACCTCGTTCCACCTTATTTTGCATGCTCAGAGCCCCCAAAGGCGTCAGGGCAAGGCACAGACCGCCGGGAATAGTGGGTGCTATTTCCAAGGGCTGTAACGCTGCCCTGGCGCCTTTGGGGGGCTCCCGAAGGGCGAGGCGAGAAGCGTTCAGCGCCGTTGTTGCGCAAGCTTGAAAGAGGGTCACTCTTCCTTCACTCGCGCGCCTAGCCGCTGAACGCTTCTCGCCTCGCTGAGCACCCAAAATAAGGTGGAACGAGGTACTCGGCCGGCACCTGAAGCCGAGTCCGCTCTCCGACGCCAAAAAATGACGACGATCGCGTCCGCGACAACGGCATCCGTCTTATCCCGCCGAAGAACTCCTCCGGCGAATCTCCTGGTGCGGCGAGCACGCGACCCCAGCGAGACTTACACGGAACGACGAGCCTGGGGCCCGTCAACCAGCGCGCCAGGCACGAAGCCACGACCAAGACGCTCTTCGCGATCCTGGCAGGGTGCGCAGCGAGTCGCGTTCGGCACACATGTCAAACGCTTCGCAGGAATCATATCGCCACAGTCGAGACAGTGCTCGCGACCTGCAACACGGCTTGCCTGATCACGCATTGCGGCGACTGCCAGTGCAGTCAGCTGATCGATTCGAAACTGCGTAAGGTCGAGCTCATCTGCAAAGCGTTCCAATTTACCTGCCCCCGAATCAGCCACGGATGGCCGGGAGCATCGCAGATGGCCGTGACAAGCGTATGACTTCCCGCCCTTTCGACGGATGGCGGGCGTCGACGATCGCGGCGGCACCCAAGAGAACGGGGCGGCACCCAAGAGAACGGGGCGGAACGCGGAACGGTCGATCGCCGTCGCTCATGGCCGCTCCGCCGTGCGAGAACCCCCTCCTGAGTAGAGCAATCGAGCGGATGCTGTTACGCTCGAAGATCACCCTAAACCGCGCCAGCTCCAGCGGCCGTCAAGTCGGCCGGGGCCGGTCCCATCCAAGAACATCGCATACCGCGCTTGGCGCGGTTTAAAAATGGGATCCGACGCACGCGATCCCTTCCCCAACCTCTTGACGGGGCCCGGCAGTCTCGACTGTCGCGGCACCGAATCGCGAGATGATGACGATGGCCAAGACAAACTATGCGTTCGAAAAACGTCAGCGCGACCTGCAAAAGAAAAAGAAAAAAGAGGAGAAGCAGAAACGCAGGGCGGAAAACAGCAGCACCCAATCCGAAGCGACAGATGTCGAGCAGCCCGAGGGCGACCTGCCGGAGACCGACGCCGGTCAGGGCGTGAGCTGACTCCCGAGAATGCCGAGCAAGAGGCTACGGCCCGGAACGCCCACGCGCGCCTGCGCGGCCGGCAAAAGATTAGGACAAGCGCGATCGACCTGCTAACGACGATCGAGCCGGGAGCGAGACTCGTCTTCGTCACAACCGCCGACTACACTCGCGCTGCCCAACAAGGATCATCACGGCATGTCACTCCCCTTCAAAGAGCATCGGCTCCGTCATGTCGTCACCGACGAGCTGCACGCCCGGACCTTCGAGCCGCTGCGCGCGCCCGAGCGTGTGTCGCACCTCGCTGCGGTTTCCGGGGAGCGCGGGAGCGGTCGCAACGTCGAGCACCTGAAGCGGCTGCTGTCGCACTTCGGGCTACCGATCCCGGAGACGGTGGATCAACACTATTGGACCGACCTCGGACCCATGCGTCTGCGTTGGGAACGTCATACCGAGTTCGTCACCTACACCTTCAGCAAACGCGGCGCCTTCGTTCACCCGTTCGCCGAGCCGCTGCTCGACGATCTGCCGCAGGACTGGCTGCGCGAGCTGCCCGGCGAGGTCATCACCGCCACCTCGCTGGCCATCGAGACCTGCAATCAGCCCGAACGCGCCAACGAGGAGCTGGTCGCGCTCTTCGACGGTAACCCGGTCATCGGATCGGAAGTGGTCGGGGGTGCAGGGCGTGCTTGGTCGGACCATAAGATCCATGCCGACGGGTACTCGTGGATCCTGTTGCGCGACTGCGGTCTGTCCGACAATCAGGCCGGGCGACTGGCCAAACGTGTCTTGGAGATCAACGCCTATCGGGCCATGGCCCTGCTCGGGTTTCCTCTGGCGCGAAGCGTGTCTGGAGCGCTCAGCGACGCCGATCGCCGCTTGGCGATGGTGGCATCGCGCCTGTCGAGTCAAGGCGCATCCGATCAGCCGGCCTTCGAGAGCGAGCTGCTGGGCGAGCTGACCAGCCTCGCCGCGGATATCGAGGCGGTTTCGGCCAGAACGACCTATCGCTTCGATGCCTCGCGGGCCTACTACGGGATGATCCAACAGCGGCTCGAGCAGCTGCGCCAAAACAGGATCGAAGGCCTGCAGACCCTGTCCGAATTCCTCGACGCGCGCTTGGCCCCGGCGGTCGCGACCTGCGAGGCGACCCAACGCCGCCAACACGATCTGGCCGAGCGCGCGGCCCGCATCACCAGCCTCCTGCGCGCCCGTGTGGATGTCTCGCTGCAGGAGCAGAATCGGCGGCTGCTGGAGTCTATGGATCGCCGCGCCCATCTGCAGGTGCGCCTGCAAGAGACGGTCGAAGGACTGTCGGTGATTGCGATCGGCTACTACGGCGTCGGCCTGATCGGATACGCACTCAAGGGTCTGCAGAGCGGCGGCGCGCCGATCGACGCCGCGCTCTGGATGGGGATCGCCCTACCCTTCGTAATCGGATTCGCCTGGTTCGGACTCAGACGGATCAAGCGGCGTCTCGCCGGATCGGAGTGATCCCGACTGCGCATGCCCGGAAGGCATCCAGCACCTGACGTCACAAGTCTCAAGCAAACCGCCGAGCAGAGCCTTCGAGCGCTTTTTGGTTCGGCTCTGCCGGTAGTTCCTTTCCCCGAAATCACCTTAAACCGCGCCAGCTCCAACACACGTCAAGTCCGCCGGGGCCGATCCCATCCAAAAACACCATATACCGCGCCTGGCGCGGTTTAAGCACCCGAGCGCTTGAACCAACCGCCCTTGGCTGCAACGGGCCTGACCCGCCCCTGTAAGCGCTTGGCGAGGGCGAGACGGCGCGCGTCGTCCTCGTCTTCGACCAGTGACTCGAGATTTGCGATCAGAGCATCCGCGGCAGCCTGATCCCCGCGTGCCCGACTCAGCATCGCCAGTGCGCCGTAGAGCACGAAGATATCCTGCACGTGCAGGCTCGGACTCTCGTAGAGCCCCTCCAGCAAACGAGCGGCTTCGTCGAGATCACCGTCCTCGATCAGCATGACAGCCAGGTTGCAGCGCGCAAAGATGTAGTCCGGATGACGCGCAACCGCATCGCGAAGCAGCTCTCGCGCCTCCTGATCGTGACCCTGGGCGCTGAGGGCCGCGGCGAGATTGCCCAGTGCGACACGATGACCGGGGGCGTGCTCGAGGATCCGCTTCAGCAGGATCTCCGCGCCCGCATAGTCACGCGTGTTGAAACATTCGATCGAGCGTCCGAGGAGCATATCGAGATCCTCGGGAAGATGGCTCGGTACGAGATCGCGTCTGATCTCGGTGTTGATCAGCTTGACCTGCGTGACGTGCTCGCCGTCCCACATCTCGAGCGGCTCGTCGCGCGGCAGCAGACCCTTGTCGTAGAGCGTGCGAAGAAACCCGAAGCGCGTCTGCTTGGTTCCGATCGGCAGGCGCGCAAATCGTTTCAGACGCTCGGCCGCGCCCGGATCGCCCTGTTCGGCGCGGTATTGGAGGATGAAGGCGACCAGCCCGCGCAGGCCGTCGTCGCCGCCGACATAGAGTGCATCGAGAAAGTCGTTGGAGGCCGTCACCTTCGCGAGGTGCGAAAAGGCGTCGTTCCCGGCATCACGCATCCGGTTCAGCCAGGTCAGCGGCAACGCCTGTCCGAGACCGAACACGGGCGGATACGCCAGGGCATCGCCCGCGGCGTCGATCACGGTGCGACTCTCGAGGGCGGGTTTGAAATTCGGCACGCGCTCGAGCGATGCCTTGCAGAGCGCCCGCGCCCGTTTTGCCTCGCCCAGCCGACTCGCCGCGCAGGCGGCCAAATGGCTCAGCATGGCCTGTTGCTGAGGCTCTCCGATACCGAACCAATCAGACCGCTCGACACGGGCGAAGGCGCTCAACGCGGCGTTGTCCTCGCCCAGCAGCAGCAGGGCATCGAGCTGGGGCACGGCATCCTCGACCCGGCGAGCCGTCGCGGCGGCCAAGGGCGTCGTCAGGCGTCGGGCGCCGGTCTCGTCACCCTGATAGAGTCGCAAGCGCGCTGCCCATCCCAAGGCGAAGAGGTTGTCCGGATCCTCCTTCCAAAACGCCAGGAAGGCCGCCAGGGCATCCTCGATGCGATCGAGATGGAACAGCGACATCGCGCGATTGTTCTTGGCCGGCGTCAGATCGACCCCGTCCAGCCAACGCACCACGCCGGCAAAATCATGCCCGTCCAGATGGAGCTTTCCGATATCGAAGCGCAGCATCTGCTCGGCGGTCGCGCTCGACCCGTCGGGCTGCCGCAGCAGATCCGCGCGTATCGCGGGCGCCATCGGAAACCCGCGCGTCTCGGCACCGAGCGCACGCAGCCGCTCTGCGGTGCGATCCGCCAACATGACATGCCCGAACTGCAGTGCGTACCGAAAGAGCATCTCCTGCGCAGGCAAGCTCTTTGGTCGACGCTCAGCCCAGTCGAAGGCGGCGATGGCCGCAGCGCCGCTTCCCTGGCCACTCTCCAGCGCCTCCACGAGCAGGCGCCTGGGACCGCTTTGATCCGGGTGGGCCTCGATCAAGGCACGCAGCCGGCGAGCTGCGGTCGAGTAGTCCCGGCGCTCCATCAGACGCTCGATCGCCTTGAGCTGACTGGACAGCACGGCGGAGGCGCCCGTCGCGGGCTTGGACTTGGGCTTGGCGGACTTTTTGGACATGAGAACCTCGAGACCTGAACACTAAACCGCGCCCAGCGCGGTATGCGATGTTTGTGGATGGGATCGGCGCCGGCAGACTTGACGACCGTTGGAGTCGGCGCGGTTTAAAATCTTAAAAAACCTGAAAATTTTAAACCGCGTCCCCGCTAAGGGCCATGGATGCATCAAACTTCGAGCTCACCCGAAAGTGAGCATCTCGCTCTGGACGCGGTTTAGAACAGATTGCGCTCCGAGCGAGCCGGTCGCCGGCAGCTCACGTCACCGGCCGCGCAGAACCTTCACCATGGCAGAACCGTTCGCAGCGGCGCAACCGCCATCCCGACGAGAAGCGCCAAGAAGCAGGCCACGAGGATCAGACGCAGCGCGCGCTCGAGGTCCGCCCCCCCGAGATCGGCCGGCCAATCCGGATCACCCATGTAGTCTTCGGTAACAAGAGCCCCTCCGTAGCGAATCGGACCGACCAGCCTGACCCGCAGCGCGCCGGCGCAGGCGGCCTCGCTCCAGCCTGAGTTCGGACTGGGGAGCATCGCGTGATAGTCGCGCGCGGCGCGGAAGGCCAGCCGCGGGTGCAGCTTGAGCAGTGCCGCCCCGGCCGCGATCAAGGGGACCGAGAGCCGTGCCGGGAGCCAATGCACGAGATCGTCGGAGCGCGCCGCGGCCCAGCCGAACCGGCCGTAGCGTTCGTTCTTGTAGCCGACCATCGAATCCAGACTCGACACCGCCTTGACCAGAATCAGACCCGGCAGCCCGAAGAGACAGAGCGCCCACAGGGGTGTCAGAACCCCGTCGGTCAGATTCTCGGAGAGGCTCTCGACGGTCGCACGTACGATGCCGTCGCGCTCCAAGTGATCCGTATCGCGACCGACCAGCATTCGCAGCCGCGCGCGGGCTTGCGGGAGATCGTCGAGCGCTTCGAGCACCCGGCGTCCGTGGTCCAGGAGGTCGCGGGTACAAATCAGGCTGTAGGCGATGAAGACATCCCAGCCAAAAGCCGCCCACGGGTGCAGCACGCCGAGACCGGCTCGAACGCCCCACCAGGCCGCCAACGCGCCCCCGACCACCAGCAGCCAATGCAGGACGCCGCCGGCCCGCCCCTTCAACCCGACGGCAAACAAGAGGCGCTCACAGGCGAGACTCCAGGCCCCGATGATCCGAATCGGATGAAAACGATAGACGGGATCCCCGATCAAGACGTCCAGCAGACAGGCCGCGAGGATGAGTGCGAGATGCTCGGTCAGTCCCATTTGCGAGCGAAACCCCGAACGACAGCGAGCGCGGCCAAGCGTCCGTCCGGCAACCCTTGATGCGGTACCAGCTCCTTGCGCAGCGCGACGAACCGCTCGGGTTTCACGGCGACGGCCGCTCCGAGCAACGCCGCCTGGTTTAGGATCGCCTCGCGCGCAACCTCCGCGTGCAGCACCCCGGCGCGCACCAGGTCCAAGATCTCGGCTAGGCCATAGGCTGCGGCGGCGCTGTGCGGATCATGGACGATGGCCTGGAGATTCGCGGCGAAGACCGCCGCGCCCGGCGCATCCAGCTCGGACTCGGCGCAAGCCCGCAGCGCGGCCTCGTCGCAACCGAAACGGCTCAAGGCCGCACAGACGGTTCGCCTGAGCTCGGGAACGATGCCGTTCTGCAGCAGCAAACAGCGGGTGACGGCGTCGTGCGTCGCTCGCCCGAGCAACGCGCCCAGCGTGTTGTGACCGCCCGCCCAGTGACGCTCCCATTCGTCCGCGCGGACCAACGGGGCGGCGATGGCGAGCTGATCGGTCCCGGTGCCCGTCGCGAGGCCTCGCGATTGCAAGCTGGGCATACGCAGGTCGAGCAGAGCCGTGCTCTTCGCCTCCGTGACCATGGTCGCCGCACGAACCAGGCATGCGGGCGTACAGGGCCGATTGAGCAGGACCAGCGTGACGATGGTCCCCGAGCCCGACTCATCGGGCGGTCGATCGTGGACGTTCTCGCCCTCGGATCCGGGCTGATCGGCCGATTCCGCGGAACGCCCGCGACGAGCGGGACGGCTGCCCTCGGCCTCCTCGTGCCAAGCGGCCGGATCACCCGCGCGAACGGCGTTGCCGGTCACCCCGGCGGTGGCGACCACCGTCGCGCGAAGATCCTCTGCACTCGCGTGCGCCACCACCGCGCACTGCATGTTGGCGGCGGTCCCCATCAGGGCCGTCGTTTCGGGCGGAAGCCCGGCTTCTGAGCAGCTTCGTGCGTGATAGTCCAGGGCTCCGAGACCCAGGACCGCCTCGTAGCGCGCCAAATGGGCCACGCCCTCGCAACTCTGATGGTTCGCGAGATGGGTCAGCGACTCGGACATCCCGCCGTTGACCCGACAGGTGCCGAGCACGCGATGCGGGCGCGCGAAGGCAACGACGAGATAGCGCCCCTGCCGATGCAGGGCGTAACGGTCGGTCTCTTCGAGCAACATGCGGGACCTCGATCACGGAAACGGGGATGGATGGCCATCGCGCGACGGAGCGACAGCCGCGCGAGGCTATCGCAAGCGACGGCGCGGCTGCAACGAAGACGGCGCATACGGGTCTGCGAGGTGTCGCGGCGAGGGTGTAGACTCTGGTTGTGTGCAAATCACCTGCATCAGTGGATCCGTCTACCGGGTTCTGTGCCCCATCATTCGGCCACACCGAAAAGACGGTCGATCAATCCACCCGCCAACACGGATAGCGAGAGCAACGCGCATGGGCAAGCACGAGATGAAGACCTGTCCGCGCTGCGGATCCAGCTTCGAATGCAAAGCAAACCGGGTCGAGCGATGCGGATGCCTGAGCGTCGTGCTTACCGCGGAGGCGCTCGAATACCTCGGAGACCGGTATCGGGACTGTCTTTGCGTGACCTGTCTGGAGCAGGTCAACCGCTTGTGCAGCGAGCGCGGCGCATCGGACGTCGATCGCCAAGCGGCCGATTGAAACCTCGAACGAGACAGCGGCTGCACTTCGCAACATACGCGCGTCAACGCGACGTCGTCCGAGACCCGACTTAAGGCGCCATCAAGGCCCAAACAACGGACCGAAAAGACACCGGGAAAAGCCCGGACATGCCGCCGGATAGATGAATCTGAAGGCGGCATCGCGAGCGCCGACGACCCTTCACACGGCCAGCAGGCGCCGCAGGTCCAGGGCGAGCCCGACGGGGTTTCCACACGAACCGGATCCAGTACGAGACAGTCGTGCGGTTTTACACCGGCGCCCCGGCGCTTTGCGGCGCGCTCACCGAAAGGCCGGCGGCTGATCGCTGGAGGCTGGAGACTGAAGGCTGAAAGCTGGAGGCTGCCTCCGTCCCGACGTGCATTGACCACCTACATTCTTAGCATTGCAGACTCGGAGCGCTGGTATAATCCGCGCTTTGCCCGTGCCGACCGCTTCGACCGCTTCCGGGAAACATCATGACCAACAAGCCCGATATCGATCCCCAAGAGACACAGGAATGGCTCGATTCGCTCGATGCCGTGCTCGAGAACGAAGGCGTCGAGCGCGCCCATTTTTTGCTTGAGCGACTGATCGACAAGGCGCGCCGCTCGGGGGCTTATCTCCCGTTCACCGCCAACACCGCCTACGTGAACACCATTCCGGTGCAGCAGCAGGAACGCTTCCCCGGCGATCGCGCGATGGAGCGGCGCATTCGCTCCTTCGTGCGCTGGAACGCGATGGCGATGGTGGTTCAAGCGAATCGGCTCTCGACCGAGCTCGGCGGCCATATTTCGAGCTTCGCCTCCTCGGCCACCCTCGTCGACGTAGGCTACAACCACTTCTTCCGTGCGCGCGACAAGGATCACGGCGGTGATCTCATCTTCTTCCAGGGCCATGCGGCGCCCGGCATCTATGCACGCGCGTTTCTGGAGGGACGCATCAGCGAGGAGCAGCTCTACAACTTCCGCCAGGAGGTCGACGGCAACGGCCTGTCCTCGTATCCGCACCCTTGGTTGATGCCCAACTTCTGGCAGTTCCCGACCGTCTCGATGGGGTTGGGTCCGCTGATGGCCATCTATCAGGCGCGCTTCATGCGCTATCTGAACGATCGCGGGTTGGTCAACACGAGCGAGCGTAAGGTCTGGGCCTTCCTTGGCGACGGCGAGATGGACGAACCCGAATCGCTGGGCGCCATCTCTCTTGCGGCGCGCGAGCGTCTCGACAACCTGGTGTTCGTGGTCAACTGTAACCTGCAACGTCTTGACGGCCCGGTGCGCGGCAACGGCAAGATCATCCAGGAGCTGGAGGCGGTCTTCCGCGGCGCCGGCTGGAACGTCGTCAAGGTCGTCTGGGGTAGTTACTGGGACCCCTTGCTCGCGCGCGACAAGCAGGGTTTGCTCCTGAAGCGCATGGAAGAATGTGTCGACGGCGACTACCAGGCCTACAAGGCCAAGGGCGGCGCCTATACCCGCGAGCATTTCTTCGGGAAGTACCCAGAGCTCAAGGAGATGGTCGCCAACATGACCGACGAGGACATTTGGCGCCTGAACCGCGGCGGTCATGACCCGGCCAAGGTCTACGCGGCCTACGACGCAGCCATGCGCATGAACGGCAAGCCGACGGTCATCCTGGCCAAGACGGTCAAGGGTTACGGCATGGGTGTGGCCGGCGAGGGAATGAACATCACCCACTCACAGAAGAAGATGGGTGAAACGCACCTCAAGGCCTTCCGTGATCGCTTCAATATTCCGATCTCGGACGACCAGATCGGCGCCGCGCCCTTCTACAAGCCACCTCAGGACAGCCCCGAGATGCAATATATGCACGAGGCCCGAGAGCGGCTCGGCGGCTTCCTGCCGGCGCGTCGCGACGAGGCCGCCGTGCTGCCGATCCCCGAGCTGGATGCCTTCAAGCCGCTCCTGGAAGGCAGCGGCGACAAGGAGATGTCGACCACCATGGCGCTGGTGCGCATCCTCACCATCCTGGTACGCGACAAGGCGATCGGCAAGTACCTGGTCCCCATTGTTCCGGACGAGGCACGCACCTTCGGCATGGAGGGCATGTTCCGACAGCTCGGCATCTACTCCTCGATCGGACAGCTCTACGAGCCGGTCGATGCCGATCAGGTCATGTACTACCGGGAGGACAAGAAGGGTCAGATCCTGCAGGAAGGCATCAACGAGGCGGGAGCCATGTCGTCCTGGATCGCCGCGGCCACCGCCTACGCGAACCACGGTCAGAGCATGATCCCCTTCTATATCTACTACTCGATGTTCGGATTCCAGCGCATCGGGGATCTCGCCTGGGCGGCGGGCGACATGCAGGCGCGCGGCTTCCTCATCGGCGGCACCGCCGGACGCACCACGCTCGCCGGCGAGGGTTTGCAGCATCAGGACGGCCACAGCATGGTGGTCGCCGCGACCATCCCGAACTGTGTCGCTTACGATCCGGCTTACGCTTACGAGCTCGCCGTCATCGTCCAGGATGGCTTGCGCCGCATGTATCGGGAGAAGGAAAACGTCTTCTACTACGTCACGGCGATGAACGAGAATTACGTTCAGCCGGCGCTGCCCGAGGGCGCCGAGGCCGGGATCCTCAAGGGCATGTATCGGGTTCATCAGGGCGAGGAGCATACCCACCGGGTCCAGTTGCTCGGCGCCGGGACCATCCTGCGGGAGGTCTTGGCCGCGGCCGAGCTGCTCGCCAAGGACTTCAACGTCGGCGCCGATGTCTGGAGCGTCACCAGCTTCAACGAGCTGCGGCGCGAGGGCATCGATGTGGAGCGCTGGAACATGCTCCACTCCGACCAGCCCCAACGAACCACGTATGTCGAGGAGCAGCTGGCCGGGACCCAGGGTCCGATCATTGCCGCCACCGACTATATCCGAACCTACGCCGATCAGATCCGCCCCTACATCCCGCGCCATTACCTGGTGCTCGGGACCGACGGCTTCGGGCGGAGCGATATGCGCAGCCAGCTCCGAAAATTCTTCGAGGTGAATCGTTACTACATCGTCGTCGCCGCACTCAAGGCATTGGCGGACGAGGGCGAGATCCCGACCGCGACGGTCTCCGAGGCCATTCGGAAATACCGTATCGACCCGGAAAAACCCAACCCGGTGACGATCTGAACCGCGCTAAACCGCGTCCGGCATGACACGCGTTGCTTCGGTGAACCTACCGACATACAAGGTTCTACGAAGCGCTCGGCCGACGCGGTTTAGGACATCTAAAATCTATGGCTAAACCGCGTCCGGGCCGAACCGCCCGGCTCAGCCAGGGCCGCCCACCACAGGGATCCGTGGTGATCGCCCCGGACGCGGTTTAGGGAGGACAGAGCGTGGCAACCGTCGAAGATATTCTGCTGCCGGACATCGGGGACTTCTCGGACGTCGAGGTGATCGAGATCCTCGTCGCGCCAGGCGACCGGATCGAGGCCGAGCAATCGATCCTCAGCCTGGAAAGCGACAAGGCGACCATCGAGATCCCCTCGCCCCTGGCGGGGGTGATCAAAGCGTTGAAGGTCAAGATCGGAGACCGGGTCAGTCAGGGGGATCCCCTGATGAGCGTCGAGACAGATGGTACCGGCTCGGAGGAGGCGGCACCCGAAGAGAACGCAGCCGGCGAAACGCGGTCTGCGCAAGCCGGGTCGGGCGAGCCGCTCGCCGCCCCCCTGACGTCTCGCGCGGCCTCCCCGGCTCCTGCGTCGCCGCCGCTACCGAAGTCGACTGCTCGGCATGGGCCGAGCAGCGGCGAGACCATCTCCGTGGTCCTGCCCGATATCGGCGATTTTTCCGACATCCCGGTCGTCGAGGTCCTGATCGCTCCGGGAGATCGCATCGAGGTCGACCAGTCGCTCCTCACGCTCGAGAGCGACAAGGCCACGATGGAAATCCCTTCTCCAAACGCAGGTATCGTCGAGGAGCTGGCCGTCAAGGTCGGAGATACCCTCAACCAGGGCGATCTCATCCTCACGCTTCGCACCGACGGCGAGATCGACAGCGGCGAGCCGATCGCAACGGCCTCGCCGATGGCTGCGAACACGGCCGAAGAGCTCGAAGCACCGCCGGGGCCGTCATCGAACGCGAAGCGCGCACCCGGTGAATCCGAGCGCCGACCCGCGCCGGTGCTGCCACGCCCCGAGGACATGGCAGCCATCGCCAAAGGCCGCAAGGCCCATGCGAGCCCCACAGTGAGACGGTTCGCTCGCGAGCTCGGCGTCGACCTGAAATTCGTCAAGGGGTCAGGGCCGAAGGGTCGCGTGCTCAAGGACGACGTCCAGGGCTTCGTCAAGCACGCGCTCGCGCAAGGTGCTCCGAGCGGGCCCGCCGGCGGCGCCCTGCCCTTCGCCTTGCCCGCCGCGCCCGAGATTGATTTCGCCAAGTTCGGCCCGGTCGAGGTCACCGAACTGTCGCGCATCAAGAAGCTCAGCGGTCGACATCTGCACCGCTGCTGGCTTTCCGTGCCGCACGTCACGCAATTCGACGAGGCAGACATCACCTCCCTCGAGGACTTCCGCAAGGCGCAAAAGGCTCAGGCCACCGAAAAGGGCATCAAGCTGACCTTTGTTCCCTTCCTCCTCAAGGCGGTCGCGACGGCCCTGAACCGGATGCCCGTCCTCAAGGCCTCGCTGACAACGGACGGCGAGGGTCTGGTGCTCAAGCACTTCACCCATATCGGTGTGGCGGTCGATACGCCGCAGGGCCTGGTCGTCCCGGTCGTGCGCGATGTCGACAAGAAAGGCATCTATGCCCTGGCCGCGGAGCTCTCCGATCTCGGCGACAAGGCGCGCAACGGCAAGCTGCTGCCGGGCGACATGCAAGGCGGGTGTTTCTCCATTTCCAGCCTCGGCGGTATCGGCGGGACCGCCTTCACGCCGATCGTGAACGCGCCCGAGGTCGCCATCCTCGGGGTCTCGCGCGCGACGACCAAGCCGGTGTGGAACGGCCAGAGCTTCGAGCCGCGCCTGATGCTCCCGCTGTCCCTGTCCTACGATCACCGTGTCGTCGACGGGGCCGACGGGGCGCGCTTCACCAGCCTGCTCGGGGAGCTGCTCGGAGATCTTCGTCAGCTCCTGCTGTGAGGCCGGCTCGTGGAGGCGGGGCATGTTTGCCTGTGCCTCGCCTCGGCTCCCGCGGTCGATACCCGGGGCCCACGCACGTGCGCGACGCCCGAACGCAATGCAGTGAATAGGGTCGAGGGTTTCGCCTCGCGACACGCTTTCGTCTAGGATTGGGCGCTATCGAGCCATCATCATCGCGCGGCCGTTGCGGCCCCAAGAGAAGAATCACACCATGAACGACAAGAGCGGCGACATCATCGAGGTCAAGGTACCGGACATCGGAGACTTCGAGGACGTGGAGGTCATCGAGGTCTTGGTCTCCCCGGGTGACCCTGTGATCGAAGAGGCGTCGCTGATCACCCTCGAAAGCGACAAGGCGAGCATGGAGATCCCGGCGCCGCGTGCCGGGATCGTGCGCACGGTCGAGGTCGCGGTGGGCGATCGAATCTCGGAAGGCACACTCATCGTGACGCTCGAGGTCAAGGAGGTACAGGCTGCGGGCGCCTCCGAACCGGTGAAAGCGTCCGCGAACACGGCTGCCGCCGCGTCGCAGGAGATCGTCACGGAGGTCGTGGTCCTCGGCGCCGGCCCCGGAGGTTACACCGCCGCCTTTCGCGCCGCCGACCTCGGCAAGAAGGTCGTGCTGATCGAACGCTACCACACACTCGGCGGCGTCTGTCTGAACGTCGGCTGTATTCCCTCGAAGGCGCTGCTGCACACCGCCGCCATCCTCGAAGAGGTCAAGACCCTGGGCACCATGGGCGTGACCTTCGGTGCGCCCGAGATCGACCTCGAAAAGATGCGCACGGGCAAGGAGCAGGTGGTCGCCAAGCTCACCGGCGGTCTCGCGACCATGGCGAAGCAACGTCGAGTCGACGTGATCCAGGGCACCGGTCGGTTCGAAGCACCCAACCGGATCGCCGTGGCCCAACCCGGTGGTCCGGTCCGGATCCTGTTCGACCACTGCATCATCGCGTGCGGCTCGGCGCCCATGAAGATCCCTGGGTTTCCGCATGACGACCCGCGTGTCATGGACTCCACCGACGCGCTCGAGATCGCAGACATTCCCGAGCGCCTCCTCATCGTCGGCGGCGGCATCATCGGACTCGAGATGGCAAGCGTCTACAGTGCACTCGGCTCGACCGTCGAGGTCGTCGAGATGAAGGATCAGTTGATGCCCGGTGCGGACATCGACCTCGTGCGCGCGCTCGAAAAGGTCATCAAGAAGCGCTACAGCACCATCCGACTCGAAACGAAGGTCGCGCAGATGAGCGCCACGGCCGAAGGCATCAAGGTTGTGTTCGAGGGCAAAAAACCGGGCGAGGAGGTCTACGACAAGGTACTGGTCGCCATCGGCCGACGCCCGAACGGGAAGCTCGTCAACGCCGAGGCGGCGGGGGTGAAGGTCGATCAGCACGGGTTCATCAAGGTCGATGCCCACATGCGCACGAACGTGCCGAACATCTTCGCCATCGGCGACGTGGTCGGCGGGCCGATGCTCGCCCACAAGGCGACCCACGAAGCCAAGGTCGCGGCCGAGGTCATCGCCGGGATGCCGGCCCTCTTCGATCCCATGACCATCCCCTCGGTCGCCTACACCGACCCCGAGGTCGCCTGGATGGGCCTCACAGAAACCGATGCCAAGGCCAATGGCATCGCCTATGAGAAAGGCGTCTTCCCTTGGGCCGCAAGCGGCCGCGCACTCGGCATCCATCGCGACGAGGGTCTGACCAAGCTGCTCTTCGATCCGGAGACCAAGCGCATCCTGGGCGCAGGCATCGTCGGCCCGAACGCCGGCGAGCTGATCGGCGAGGCTGTTCTGGCGCTTGAGATGGGCGCGGACATGGAAGACATCGGCCTGACCATTCATCCGCATCCGACCCTGAACGAAACCATCGGGCTCGCCGCCGAGATGGCGCACGGGTCGATCACGGATCTGCTGCCGCCGAAGAGGCGCTGACTGTCGGCGACTTATCGTCGCCTCGCGGGGAAGCGATGCCGGAGATTGCCTAAGAGCCGATCACCGATGACGGATAACCGATGTCGCCTTTCACGTGACCGGCCCC
This sequence comes from Thiocapsa bogorovii, assembly GCF_021228795.1. NCBI lineage: Bacteria > Pseudomonadati > Pseudomonadota > Gammaproteobacteria > Chromatiales > Chromatiaceae > Thiocapsa > Thiocapsa bogorovii. Next base: position 5,092,970 of record NZ_CP089309.1, on the reverse strand, counting down.
GAGGATCACCGCTTTGCCCCGCAGAAGTCCAAACAGTGCTTCAGGGTGGGAAACGGCACCCGACCCGCGCAACCGCCGTAGGTGAATGCCTTGCAGCGATCGTCTCGATAATCGTAATAGAACCCGCGTTGATTGGAGCGGCAGGGGCCGGGGTCGGGTTTGACGAGACAGGCGACGGGAAGCTCCTCGCGTGCGCCTCCCGAGGAAGCACCGCCACATCCCGATAGACTCGCCATGAGGATCACGAGCACCGGAACGCGCAACCGGACGAGCCGCTCGGCCCTCATCGAGGCCGGATCCGCGCCGTCCCACGGATCTCCGCACCCGTCGGCGCCTGTTTCCACCAATCGCGATGTCGAAAGTCGTTTCCGTCCTTGGCCATCACCTGGACGGAGCCCCCTCGACGAAATCCCCAGCCCTTGACTCTCGGGCCATGCATAAAGAGCGTCCAAGCCGGGACGCCCGCACGCAAAACCACCCGGTGATAGTCCGAGCCGCGCAGCCTGTTGAATCTTCCCGGAGCGCAGAAGCGCGCCCGGATGTGCTCCGGGTCCCCGTCGAGTGCGCGGATCTCGTCATAGCCGCCCGAGAGCACCAAGCTCACGGCGTGTCGCCAGGGGTGGTCGTGAAGCCCGCGGTCCGGATCCGAATCGACGAAGCGGTGCAGATACAGATGCCAGCCGAAGGCGCCGAGGAGGTAGTAGCGTTCGAGGTAGGGCTCGCCCTGCTCGCCTTCGATGAGACGACAGGGTCGCCGAGCGCTGATCCATTCAAGCAATCGTTCCATCGTGTCCTTTAAGCCGCATCGGGTGCAATCGTCACTCGTCTCACGCTGACTCCGCGTCGCAATCATTCACAGGCGTCTCAGCTGACGCGGTCTTCTAAAGAATGGAAAAAGCTCGAGGTGGGTCGAGCCACCTCATGCGGATCTGGCCTGTTGCTACTGGGGCGTCGTTGGTGGACGCCGGTAAAACGCGGCCTGGAGCGCTGAAGGGCACGGCGCGATTATACGCGTGCGCGGCTGCGCCGCACGAGGTGACGAAGCAGACAAGGGATCCGAGGCGGTCTCGGTAATCGTGAAGTTGATTCCCGAGCGTCGACATCCGGACGACGCCGCAGCTCAAAACAAGAAGGGGCGACTCACGTCGCCCCGACATGCGGTTCGCGCTCCCTACAAAGGTCGGGGGAAGCGCTCTTTCTCTAAGCCGCGCCCGACGCCGCGGTACTTGGCGCCGAGCATGGACATCATGCCGCCGAGCCGATCTGGTTGCTCGGGGGACTCGGTTTAGGCGTCGAGGTTATCGAGTGCCTTCTGGAAGCGGTTGGCGTGCGAGCGCTCGGCCTTGGCCAGCGTCTCGAACCAATCCGCGACCTCGTCGAAACCTTCGTCACGCGCGGTCTTTGCCATGCCGGGATACATGTCGGTGTATTCGTGGGTCTCGCCCGCGATGGCCGCACGCAGATTGTCGCCGGTCGGGCCGATCGGCAAGCCGGTGGCCGGATCCCCGACCGCTTCGAGATATTCGAGGTGGCCGTGCGCATGGCCTGTCTCGCCTTCGGCGGTAGAACGGAAGACCGCCGCGACGTCGTTGTAGCCCTCGACATCGGCCTTGGCGGCGAAGTAGAGGTAGCGGCGATTGGCCTGAGACTCGCCTGCGAAGGCTTCCTTCAAACTCGCTTCGGTCTTGCTGCCCTTGAGCTCCATGTCGATCTCCTCACGATGGAAAGAACGGGGTTGGCTGAACCTACACAAAAACCTTAGTCACCTCGACGCCATTTCAGAAATTGTTTGTTCCAATGACCTCGATCGTCTGTTTTTATGGGCGACGGCGCTCTTCGACAAGTCTGTGAACTGGTTCGGTAACGCGCTCATGCGCAACTGCTATACCCTAAATCTGATCACCAAGGAGCAGATTATGCCAGCGTCCATCGGCTCACGGACACTCGACCTCGCCCCATCACCCGTGGCGGGTGGAACACGCCCGGAGCAGACCGTGCAACGGCGTACGCTTCTGCAGTTGACCGATCCGCATCTGTTCGCCCAACCCGACGGGCAGCTGCTCGGGGTGACCACGCGGCGCAGCTTCGAGGCGGTGTTGGAGCTCGCCCTCTCGCATTCCCCACCAGCCGATGCCTTAGTGCTCACGGGCGATCTTGTCCACGACGAGTCGCGCGAAGGGTATCGCTCGCTCCGTCGTCTGCTCGATCGCACCGACTTACCCTACTACTGCATTCCCGGCAACCACGACTCTCGTCCTCTGATGGAAGAGCTGCTCGGACCTGCAGCAGTCGAGCCGGTTGCCGTGCGTAAGCTCGCCGACTGGAATCTCGTCTTTCTCGACTCGACCGAGCCGGGCTTGGAAGGCGGGCGGATCGGCAGGGCTCGACTCGCCGCGCTTGACGAAGTCCTCGCGCCGGACCCCTCACCCACCGTCATCTTTCTACATCAGCATCCGATCCCTGTCCGAAGCGACTGGATGGACGAGCTCTCGGTCGAGGACGGAGAAGAGCTGATCGCGATCTGCGATCGACACCCTCAGGTCAGGGCCGTCGTGTGCGGTCATATCCACCAGGAATTCGCACGGCGTATCGACGGGTATAGTGTTCTGGGAACTCCATCGACCTGCGTTCAGTTCGAGCCGCGCCGGTCCCAATTCGCAATCGATACCCAAGCGCCGGGGTACCGAGAGCTCGCACTACTTGCCGACGGCGCACTCGAGACGCGTGTGGTGCGTCTCGACGGCTACCCGGAGCGTGCCAATCGGACGGCAGGCGGTTATTGACGCGCGCGACGCCTGTCACGCATCGACCTTAGAAATCGCCCGTCAATCGATTGCGAAGCTCGGATACTGCTGAAAGTCCAAAGGCTCGCAAGCAACCCCGGTCACCGCAGCACCCGGCGGCCCCGTGCGCAACCAGTCGCGCAGATGGCCGACCGCATTCGCCTCCCCGCAAACCAGCAACTCCACGCGCCCATCGGGGAGATTGCGCGCATACCCGGTCACACCCAGCCGCATCGCCTGCTCGCGGGCCGACGCACGGAAGAACACGCCCTGCACCCGCCCGCCGACGAGGCAGCGGTAGCAGATGTGTTGCTCGCTTTGACGCTCGTCCATTCTCTGCTCCTCGGATCGGGTCCTGTGCACTGCACGAACGGTGGCTTGGATTGCAGGCTTACTCGGCGGCGGCTTGGCGCTCGCGCTTGTAGGCCGGGAAGGTGATGTCTTTATAGCGTTCCTGAACGACATACTCCCCGAGCCACATGAACTCGGTCGCATCACCCGTGGCTCCGGTGTACCTGGCCACCAGATTACCGTCGAGGTCGAAGAAGGCGAACACCGGCGTCGCACGGACCCGATGGGTCTTCAACGCAAAATCCTTTTGCGGCATCGCGGTACCCGCGAAATCATGGATCTCGACGTCGCCCTCGATATCCACCGGAAAGATCATGAAATGCTCTTTGAAGTAGTCCTGCACCTCGGGCTGGTTGAGCACTGTGGTCTTCATACGATGGCAGAAGGGACACTCGTCCATCTCGAACATCAGCAGGACGCCCTTCTTGCCCTCGTCTCTCGCCGTCTGGAGCTCCTCGGCAAAATCACCGAAGGTCGAATCGAAGAAGTATTGGGCCGGGTCGCGGGTTGCAGCGCCGACCGAGACCGCGTGCAGAACCAGCAGAATAAACATCAGTCGAAGCTGTAGCCGACGGACACGCGAACGCGTTTGAGTCATTCTTGTCTTGCCTCCTCGCAAGGTTTCCGGCACCGGGCGAACGCGCGCGCGCCGTCGCCTGATTCTCGCCACTTCGGCTCGACAGTTCAATGGCGACGCGTCCCGGCTCCGGCTGCGCGACGGGGATTCGACAAAACATCGGTGTCGATCGGGAACGCGGTTTAGACTAACCCCGGACCCACGTGGTCAACATCACGCCGAGCGCAGATCCGACCCGGAGTCTGCGCATCCGAACCTGCCTTTTCGGAGACCGATCGTTTATGAGCTATATTCTCGTCCTCTATTACAGTCGCTACGGCGCCACCGCCGAGATGGCCCATCATGTCGGACGCGGCGTCGAGGCCGGCGGACTGGAAGCGCGTCTGCGAACCGTTCCTGCCGTTTCGAGCGTCTGCGAAGCGACCGAGGACAGTGTCCCGGCCTCCGGTGCACCTTATGCCGACGACGATGATCTGCGCGGCTGCGCCGGCCTTGCACTCGGGAGCCCCACGCGATTCGGAAATATGGCCGCCCCGATGAAGTATTTTCTCGACGGAACCAGCAGTCTGTGGCTCTCCGGGGCCCTATCCGGAAAGCCCGCCGGGGTCTTTACCTCGACATCCAGTCTGCACGGCGGTCAAGAGGCCACCCTCCTGACGATGATGGTCCCCTTGTTTCACCACGGGATGCTGCTGACCGGGCTCCCCTACACCGAGTCCGACCTGCTTCACACCCGGACCGGCGGCACGCCTTACGGTCCGTCGCATCTCGCCGGACCCGATAGCGCCCTCCCGGTCACGGACGAGGAAAAGCGTCTGTGTGTCGCCCTGGGCCGTCGGCTTGCCGAAACCGCTGCAGCACTCTCGCGTCGCGCCGGCTAAAGCGTAAGTCGCGCATCCTCGAGCAGGCGGAACCTTGACCGAGCATCCCGGACAACTGCATCTGCCGGTCACGCTCATCCGCGAGCCGACGCTCGCGGACTATCGCGCCGGCCCGAACGCGGAGGCGCTCGCCGCGATCGAGGCCCTGGCGTCCGGGGTCGGCGAAGCCTATATTTTCCTGTTCGGAGGCGCATCGACGGGGAAGACCCATCTGCTGCAAGGCGCCTGTCATACCGCGATCCAAAGGGGCCGAACGGCGCAGTACATCCCGCTTTGCGAGACCGGACTGATGCCCTCGATCTTCGACGACTTGGAGAGCCGCGATCTTCTGGCGATCGACGATGTCCAGGCCATGGCGGGCAAGCCGGACTGGGAGGTCGCCTTGTTCGATCTGTTCAATCGGGCACGGGCGCGAGGATGCTCACTCCTGATCGCAGCACGCTCAGCCCCGGATGCTCTGGGACTCGGTCTGGCGGATCTATGCTCGCGCCTTCAATGGGGTCCGCGCTACTGCTTACTGCCGCTGAGCGACGCGGATTGCGAGCGATTGCTCACGGAGATCGCCGCAGAGTTCGGCATGCGGCTGGGACAGGAAACCGCGCGCTACATTATGAATAACTATGCGCGCGATCCCGGCTCACTGGTGGCCCTGATCGAGCGAATCGATGAGGCCAGCCTGCGCGAACAACGCCAACCGAGCATTCCGCTGGTGCGTCGCATCGTGCGCGGCGAGAGCTGAACGGCGATCCACAATCGGTCGATTTCGAGCACACGCATCCGAGCGAAGGAACCCCCCACGTCCGCTCCATGCTGTGGCGACCGACAGCGCGCAGTTGGACCTGGACCTCGTCGAGCGGCTGACTCCCGTTACTCCCCGCAGATCAGACGACCGAACCGCGTCCGGTCGATCGTCGCCCGTTGGATACAGATCCTCCTCAACCGCTCCACGAGCGGGCCTTTCGGATCGAAGATCAGAACCCAAGACGTGGCGGCCATGCTCATTCCCTCGAAGCCATCCTCGCGGCAAGCCGCATACACCTGCTCGTAGAGATCGTCGCAAAAGGCCGGATCGAGGTCTTCGGAGCGATAACCGCATCGGTCGATGACCGCCTGTAGCGCGCCGGTACCGGTTGCGCCCGTGTAGGCGCTCACGTCGCCGAAATCCCGCAGACCGGCGGCCTCGAGGTTCGCGATGACGCGGTCACGGCAGTCATCCCAAGCGGGCGCCGACATGGCGGAAGCGCCCAGAGCGTCATAGCGCACAAGCAGCAAGAAGACACCGGCGGCAAGCAGGCGGTAAAGCCGTGGGCGGGAGACATGAAACATGTTGAGCTCCTGTCCGGACGACGAGGTCAGCGCCCTCTGGCTTGACGATCGCGACGACCAGGGCGCCACTCACGACGAGCCCGGAGATCTCCGTATCGAGGTTGCGCGGCCGGTGTCGGTCCGGTCCTTCACGACGCGCTCGAGGGCATGAGTGTGTTGTCTTCAGTCTATGCCAAGACCGATGGTCCTGCACCGGAGACGCGCTCGCCCGCCCTCGCATTCCGAGAGCAGCCGCTTGCGCTCGGCGGTGTCGATGCCGTCGAGTGGACCGCCCGGCCGACGGATCCGATGGGCGCCCGACGGCCTTCGACGTGCCGCTCCGGCGATCCTCTCGATGCCGACGATGGAGGAGCCGCGCGAGCCGCCAACACGCTTTGGCTCGGATCGTGCGGTGCAAACCCCTGAAACTCGGGCAACCGAGCCTTCATGCCTATGGTTGTTGCTCATGCGCCGCGCCGATGTTGCAGCGCAGCACCGATACGGGGCGTTGGGATCGAGATCGCGCCTCGACTGCATCAAAAGATCGCAGCCGAGGGCAGCTCGCGAGACCAGGAGGGCAGACCGATTCGTCTGTCTGCTTCAAGCCCGAGATGGCACCGATCGCATCCTTTCTATCTTTGTCGCTTAGCGGGGTATCACAGGTGTCGGAAGAAACCGTCGTTCATGTGCATGGGGCCGACTACGAGAAGGTCGACGCGGCCTATTTCCAGCACCGGCAATTGAAGAAGGGCGCGGCAGGATGGGTCCTGCTCGCCGGATTGGGGGTGGCCTATGTCATCTCGGGGGATTTTGCAGGCTGGAATTTCGGGCTGGGTCAGGGCGGCTGGGGCGGCCTGCTGATCGCAACCGTACTGATGGCGACCATGTACACGGCCATGGTCTTCTCGCTGGCCGAGTTATCCTCGATGATCCCGACTGCGGGCGGCGGCTACGGCTTTGCACGCCGCGCCTTCGGGCCGGTCGGCGGCTTCCTGACCGGGACCGCGATCCTCTTGGAATACGCGATCGCGCCGGCGGCGATCGCCGTCTTCATCGGCGCCTACATGGAATCGCTCATCGGCATCGGCGGATGGCCCGTCTATCTGGTCTTCTACCTCGTCTTTGTCGGCATCCATCTCTACGGTGTAGGCGAAGCACTAAAGCTCATCTTCGTAATCACGGCCGTGGCCGCGACGGCTTTGCTGGTCTTCGTGATCGCCATGATTCCGCATTTCAGCGTCGATAACCTGTTCGATATTCCGCCAACCGATGCACTCGGGGCGAGCGCCTTCCTCCCCTTCGGCTACCTCGGCATCTGGGCGGCGATCCCGTTCGCAATCTGGTTCTTCCTCGCCATCGAAGGCGTGCCCTTGGCGGCGGAAGAGACGCAAGACCCCACGAAGAACCTGCCCAAAGGATTGATCGTCGGCATGCTGATCCTGCTCCTGTTCGCGGCACTGATCCTGGTCGTCGGCCCCGGAGGGGCAGGCTCGTCCACACTGATGGCTTCGGGCAATCCCCTGATCGACGCTCTGGAGTCCGAGACGGCTTTCGGCGGGCGCACCTGGGTCAGCGGATTCATCAACCTGGTCGGTCTGGCCGGCCTGATCGCGAGCTTCTTCTCGATTATCTTTGCCTACTCACGACAGGTCTTTGCCTTATCCCGCGCCGGCTATCTGCCGCGCGTCCTGTCGCTCACCGGCTCGCGCAAGACCCCGTGGATCGCGCTCGTCGTCCCGGGAACGCTGGGCTTTGCCTTGTCGCTCACCGGCGAAGGCGACCTGCTGATCCTGATGGCCGTGTTCGGGGCGACCATCTCCTACATCCTCATGACCGCCTCTCACATCGTCCTGCGTCGGCGCGAGCCGGATCTCGCGCGTCCTTACCGCACGCCCGGCGGCACCGTGACCTCGAGCATCGCCTTGGTGCTGGCCTGTGTCGCCTTCGTCGCCGGCTTCCTGGTGAATCCGATGGTCGTGCTTTACGCGGCGATCTTCTATGCCGTCATGGCAGCCTACTTCTTCTTCTACAGCCGGCATCACTTGGTCGCGCAGGCCCCGGAGGAGGAGTTCGAGGCGATCAAACGCGCCGAGGCAGAACTGGCGGGCGTCGCCTAAGATCCGGTAGAACACCATGCCTCACTACAAACAAGCCATCGGAACGACGACCTACCGCTTCGACGGCCTGCGTGAGCTGATGGCCAAGGCGTCGCCCGCACGTTCGGGCGACGCCCTGGCCGGGGTGATCGCGGCCAACGACGCCGAGCGCGTGGCGGCCCAACTGACCCTGTCGGAATTACCCTTGCAGGTCTTCTTGAGCGAATCAGTCGTGCCCTACGAGGACGACGAGGTCACCCGCCTTATCATCGACGATCAGGATAAGACCGCCTTCGCCAAGGTCGCGCATCTGACTGTCGGGGATTTCCGCAACTGGCTCCTGTCGGAGCAAGCCAACACGGCGGCACTCACCGCCTTGTCTCCGGGCCTGACCCCGGAAGTGGTCGCTGCGGTCAGCAAGGTCATGCGGATTCAGGATCTGGTCCTGGTCGCGCGCAAGTGTCGCGTGGTCACGGCCTTTCGCAACACCATCGGGCTGCCGAGACGCATGTCGACGCGCCTGCAGCCGAACCATCCCACCGACGATCCGACCGGGATTGCCGCAGTCATCCTCGACGGGCTCTTGTACGGGAACGGCGATGCGATGATCGGGATCAACCCGGCCGGCGACAATCTAGCCGCGGTCACGACCCTGCTGCGGATGCTCGACGAGATCATCGGGCACTACCGCATTCCCACCCAATCCTGCGTGCTGACGCATGTCACGACCCAGATCCAGGCAATCGAGCAGGGTGCACCACTGGACCTGATGTTCCAATCCATCGCCGGAACCCAGGCCGCGAATGCGAGCTTCGGCGTCACACTGGACCTCTTGATCGAGGCGCGCGACGCGGCCCTGTCGCTCGAGCGCGGGACGGTCGGCAATCAGGTTATGTATTTCGAAACCGGACAGGGCAGCGCCTTGTCCGCCAACGCTCATCACGGAGTCGATCAGCAGACCCTGGAGGCCCGCGCGTACGGACTCGCCCGCAAACTCGATCCTTTCCTGGTCAATACGGTCGTGGGATTCATCGGACCCGAGTACCTCTTCAACGGCAAGCAGATCATCCGCGCCGGTCTCGAAGACCATTTCTGCGGCAAGCTGTTGGGCGTGCCGATGGGCTGCGATGTCTGCTACACCAATCACGCCGAAGCCGATCAGGACGACATGGACGTGCTCCTGACCCTGCTGGGTGTCGCCGGGTGCAACTACATCATGGGCATCCCGGGTTCGGACGACATCATGCTCAACTACCAGACAACCTCGTTTCACGACGCCCTCTATGTCCGGGATGTCCTGGGGCTGAGACCCGCACCAGAGTTCGAGTCGTGGCTCGGGGAAATGGGGATCTTCGACGGAACCAATCGCTTGGCCCTCTCCGAAGCACTGCCGGAACCCTTCCGCCGCGCCCTGGCGCAGCTGCCTTAGGAGCAACCATGTCGCACCCCGAAAGCCCGGTCGTTTCGAACCCTTGGTCATCTCTGCGTCGCTTCACCGATGCACGCATTGCATTGGGACGCGCCGGAGGCAGTCTGCCGACGCAGGCGCATCTGGCGTTTCAGCTCGCCCATGCCCAGGCTCGCGATGCCGTCCATCTGCCTTTGGATGCCGACGGCATCGCGACGCAGCTCGACGCACGCTGCTGGACGAGCCTGCGTCTGCGCAGTGCGGCTGCGAATCGCTTCGAGTACCTGCAGCGTCCCGACTTGGGACGTCGGCTGGACTCAGAGTCGCGTGCCTTACTCGAAGATGTCGCGAGCGCGTCCGGTGCCGAACCGAATGTGGTTTTCGTGATCGCCGATGGTCTCTCGGCGCGTGCGATCCACGAAAACGCCCTGCCCTTCCTCGATCGAATCATCCCGGATCTGCTGGGCGCAGGCTGGCGGGTCGGTCCCATCCCGATCGTCGAGCAGGGTCGGGTCGCGATCGGCGACGAGATCGGCGAGCGGCTGCGGACCGAGATCCTGGTGATCCTGATCGGGGAACGACCGGGCCTGAGCTCGCCGGACAGTCTCGGTGTCTACCTGACCCATGGCCCGCGCGTCGGCAGAACGGATGCGGATCGCAACTGCTTGTCCAATATCCGCTCCGCCGGCCTGAGTCACGAATCGGCATCGTGCAAACTGCGTTACCTGATGGAGGAGGCGCGACGCCGTCGGGTCTCGGGCGTCTCGCTCAAAGAAGGGGCCTCCGGGCCGGAGCATTTGGAAAGGCGAGCCGATGCCATCACTTTCCTCTTGCCGAACACCGCAATCTGAAGACGGCCGGACAAGGTCGAGGGTGCGGGCGCAATCTTCCAAGCCGTCACGGAATTCGACCGACATGCTCGCGACCTTGAGTCTCTTGGCCGTTTTGGCCGCAGCCGCAATCCCTGCGGGCGTGCACTTGGGATTCCGCGCTCCCCGGCTCCGCGAAATCGGCACGCCGGCGGACGCCGGTCTCGACTTCGAGGCCGTTCGCATCCCGACCGTGCGACACCGATCCCTCTTCGGCTGGCTGATTCCGGCAGCGGGCTCGACACGCACCCTTGTCATCTTGCACGGCTGGGGCGGCAACGCCGAGCTGATGTTGCCCATCGCGGCCCCCTTCCGACAGGCCGGCTTCAACGTCTTGCTGTTCGATGCCCGCAATCACGGCGGAAGCGACGCCGATACCTTCTCCTCCTTGCCGCGGTTTGCCGAGGATCTCGGAATGGCCATCGCCTGGCTCAAACGGCATCACCCGCGACGCGCCGACTGTGTCGCCGTGCTCGGTCACTCGGTCGGAGCAGGCGCCGCCCTGTTCGAGGCATCACGCAACCCGGATATCGCGGCAGTGATCAGCGTCGCCGCATTCGCCCACCCCGCACGCGTGACCGAGGCATCGGTGCGTCACCTGCACCTACCCGCGCCGATCGTCTACGGAATCATCCGCTACGTGGAATGGCTGATCGGACACCGCTTCGACGCCATCGCGCCCATGAACACAGTCACCCGCATCCCCTGTCCAGTGTTGCTGGTGCACGGCAGGGCGGATCGCGTGGTTCCTGTAAACGACGCGCGCCTGATCCATGCGCGATCCTCGGGACGCCTTGTGCGCCTGCTGGAAATCGACGGCGCCGACCATGACTCGGTCGATTGCATCGAGGAACATGTCGGCGCGTTGCTGGGGTTTCTCGAGCATCGCTGCGCCGTCGCCGCGCCGGCTTAGGCACGTGCGGAAGCATGCCCACCGGCGACGGGCCTCCATGCTGATCATCACGGGCGGTCGCACATGCGTCCTCATTGGCTAAAAGCGCGGCTTGAGCGACTCCTGCACGGCCTCGCCCTAGGACAGGGTCGAGCGCCCGACGCACACCTCGCAGCGATCTTCGTCGCGAATTCGGCCGGGGCACCGATGCGCGCATGCACGCAGACCCTGGCGATTGTCGATCAAGGACTGGCAGAGGATCGCTACAACTTGGGCCGAGGCTTCTGGCGGCTCACCGACGGCTGTCAGGTCACCATGATCCTAGCCGAGGACCTCCACCGCGCCGAACGACGTCATGGCCTGGTGCTGAGCGACGGCCAGCACCGACGCAACCTGGTCGTGACCGGGTTGGCCGGCGTCGAGCTGAGAAGGCGGCACCTGCGCATCGGAGAGGCGCTCTTCGAGTGGCACCGGACCCGCCCACCATGCGGTTACCTGGATCGCATCTCCGGAACCGGCACGGCCAAGGCGCTCCGCGGTCGAGGCGGGCACTGTCTACGTGTACGCGAGGGCGGTCAGATCCGGGTCGGAGACCAGGTGACGGTCTTGTGACGCCGGCCGGGGAGCCGATTCCGCAGACTCTCTCGCAACTGGAAAACCGGTTGTCACGGCAGCCGCAGGCATGGGGCGAGCGCTTTCCCCGTTTGCTGCTGATCACCGATACCGTCGGGTTGGCGGCGTTCCGCATCATCGGGGCCAAAGTCGCGATCGTCGCCCGGCTGGACTGGCTCTGGATCCCGCTGCTGGCCGCGCTGACTTGCGCCGGTGGCGGGGTCTTGCTTGACGTCGTCACCGGTTGCAAGCCGCGCACCTTCCGCGGCGTCATCTATGAGGAGATCGCGATCCTCGGCGGGCTGTTCCTGTTCTCAATGCCGTATCTGGCGAACCACATGGATGACGTGGAGCGGGCCTATCGTGCTGTCGATCGGGGCGACCTTCGTTCTGGTCTTCAGCCTGCGCATCATCGTCGTACTTCGCGGCTGGAGCGCGCCGCGGCTGCGCCCCGGCGGCGAAGCCTGAGATGCCGGCGACCGGCTTCAGCCGGCAGAGCCCTAAGGATCCTGACACTGCTGTTGTAGCGGGTCATCGGCGCAAACCGGGCGGTCGGACTTGGCCGGCTGGTGTCGATCAACCCCGTTCAGGATCCGAACCGAACGGGTGTGCGAACCAATGCCAGCACCCGACGGCCAATTGTTCCGCGGCTACCGAAGCATCGACGGCGTCTCCTTCGGCGCTGTTTTGGAGAGAAAGTCCTCGGCAACACGCGCTATTGGCGCGCCGTGGATGGTCTTACTGGGGCGTTGGCGCGCACCCGTCAGTTCCGCCCGGACAATCTGCGCCAGGAACCCCTACCGGACGGGGTGCTTGCGTCCGTGGCCGAGCTTCCCGCTTGATGGGGGTCGAACCAGCCCGGATGATGAGCCCAGACGCGTCGATCAGTTGCCCGGAGCGCCAAAGGCTAACCGCGTTCATTTGGTTCCTTCTTCGCCGCTACGGTCTCCCCTTTGACCACCTTCGCCATGGCCTCGGAGAACGCGATCGACTCCGTGAACAGCCGATCACCGGCGCGGTGTGCGAGTTGGGCAGCGACCATCTGTTCGAGCCGCTGCTCCACCGCAGGTGTCGATGAGGGTCTCATCGAATCATCGCTCGGGATGTGGCGGATGTGATGGCCCTCATGGCGATATTCAGCACAGCCGGCCGGCTGAGCGTCGCCGGCTTGCCAGCTGATGCGCATCCAGTCGATATTGGGTGGGCCATCGTCGTGACGTTGCATCGTGATTCGGACCGGACCGTTCGGCGACTCGAACCGCCAGTTCAGTTGGCTGCCCGCCTCCGCAACGCCCTGTTTCGGTTGCCAGCCTAGACGCGAGGCCAACCAGCCGAGCAGCAACCAAGCCAGCGGCAGGGCGTGGGGACCATGATGCAACGCGACGGCGTCGATGCGCTGCAACGCACCGGGCAGCGCGCTTGGGTCCAGACTCTGGGACAGCATCCGCCGCCAGGGTTTGAGCCGGCGCCAGGCTAGATTGAAGATCACGGTGCGATTGTTCTTTGACCACCTCACCATTGCCAGCACGCCACTGGGCGGATCCGCCCAGCCGATGCTGTCGTAGATGATCTGGTTCGCCATGGGCGCGAAGGCATCGAATACCGCACCGGTGAGCGCCGGCGGTCGCGGACTGAGCCACCATAGCGCGCACGGCAGGTCACTGATCAGCAGTGAACGCACGATCGATGCCGCGCGCGCCGCGCTGCCCACGCCGAAGCGCAATTCGATATGCTCGGCGCAAAGCTGCTGGCCATCGCCGGTGCGGCGGCAGTGGGATGTGACCCAGGCCTGCACGCCTTCACCGGCCTGCTCTTCAATGAGAGCCAGCACCAATACCCGCGCCGGGTGATGTTGCACCAGCCGCGGTATCCGATCCGCGGCGTCCAACGCCTGGTCCTCGCCGTCGCAGAAGATCATGACGTTGGACATGGAGGCCCGGGTGACAGTGCCGCCGTCTTTCTGCTGACCGTTGATGGTCGCCCAGATTGCGGTCAGCTCGCGTTCGATCTCGACCGGGTCGATGTAGTCTTCGGCAGAACGATTCATGGCGGTCGACCCGTCGTTAGAGTTGACGCCAAGCGTGACCGTCGGCGTCGATCAGCCGATCGGCCTCGATAGGCCCCCAACTGCCCGCCGGGTATTCCGGCAACCAGCGCTCGCCGCTCGCCTCCCAGGCATCGAGGATGGGCTGGATCCACTGCCAGGACGCCTCGACCGCGTCGTCGCGCATGAACAACGTGGCGTCGCCCGCCATGACATCGAGCAGCAGACGCTCGTAAGCCTCCGGCGACTGGTCACCGAAGGTTGAGCCGTAGCGGAAGTCCATCTTGACCGGGTAGATCTTCACCTTGGGTCCCGGCAGCTTGGAGCCGATACGCAAGGACAAGCCCTCGTCCGGCTGGATGCGAAGCGCCAGCACATTCGGCTCGAGTGGATGATCCGTATCGGTGTTGAACAGCATGTGCGGCACCGCCTTGAACTGCACCGCAACCTCGCTGACACGTTTCGGCATCGCCTTGCCGGTACGGATATAGATCGGCACACCCGCCCAGCGCCAATTGTCGATGAACAAGCGCAGGGCGACAAAGGTCTCGGTGGTCGAATCCGCTTCCACGCCGTTCTCGCGGCGATAACCCGGCGCGTTCTTGCCGTGGAAGAAGCCCGATGAATACTGAGCCCGCACCACGTGCCGTTCGACCTCATCGATACGCATCGGGCGAAGGCATTGCAGCAGGTCCAGTCGGCGGTCGCGGATCACGTCGGCGCGCATACTCCAGGGCGGCTCCATTGCCACCAACGACAACAACTGCAGGATATGGTTCTGTACCATGTCGCGCAGGGCGCCGGCCGTTTCGAAATATCCCGCGCGGGTACCGACCCCCTCCGCCTCGGCCACTGTAATCTGCACATGATCGATGTACTTGGAATTCCACAGTGGTTCGAAGATCGAATTACCAAAACGCATCGCGAGTATGTTTTGGACCGTTTCCTTGCCAAGATAGTGATCAATCCGATACAGCTGATGCTCTGCGAAACATGACTGGAGTGACTGGTTCACGGCGAGCGCGCTGGGCAAATCGCGCCCGATGGGCTTCTCCACAACCAGACGGGTGAAGGGCAGATCCCGGTCTGCCGGCGCTACCAAGCCTCCATCCCGCAGCCCGAAGACGCAGGTATCGATCAAGGATGGCGGGATGGCGAGATAGTAGAGCCGATTGCCGGAGATGCCGAAGCGCGGCTCGATCGCATCGAGACGTGTTTTTAGCGCGGCATAGGCCGAGGCCTCGCCAAACTCGCCTTGCTGGTAGAAGAGATGCTCGGCGAAATCCAGCCAGTCCTCCTCACTCAGCTCGCGCCGCGAAAATCGTTCGATGCCCTCGCGCGCGAAGCCCCGAAACGCGTCATCGCTCATCTCATCGATGGCGAATCCGATCACCGCGAACTGTGTCGGCAACAAGCCGTCCAACGCGAGATTGTAGAGTGCGGGGATCAGCTTGCGTCGGGACAGATCGCCCGCGCCGCCGAAGATCACGATGGTGCAAGCCTGCGGAAACAGCGACTGGTTTCGACCGGACATCAACGGGTTCGAGTCGGCCGGATTCTCGGTCATGGCTGCCTTCCTCTTCACGGATTCGTGTCGATTCCTCTCGCTGAGCAGCGCCGAGGAATTCGTGCAGGTGAGAATCGAGTACCGTCGCGGTCAAGAGAGGCCGCGGTCGAGGCCCGAGATGGAATCGCTTCGCTCCGGTACTTATACGGACTGATCGCTACCGGCTCAAGAGCGGGGTGGACCGAGAGGGCAAACGCCGCCGGCAACAAGTGGTACCGCCGCCGTCGCGAACGGATGTATACCCTGCTCACTTGAGCGCTTCCTTTGAGAGTCGGGACACGTGACCTCGCCGCCTGCATCGCCCGCCCCGACCGAACCGCTCAGCGGTGCCGTCGAGCGCGTTACCTACCACAGCCCCGAGAGCGGCTTCTGCGTGCTGCGGGTGCAGGTGCGCGGTCAGCGGGATCTGGTCACCCTGATCGGCTCCGCGGCCAGCGTATCCCCCGGCGAGCATCTCGAAGCCGAGGGGCATTGGGTCAACGACCGCCAGCACGGGCTGCAGTACAAGGCGACCAATCTGCGGATCGTCCCGCCGCGCAGCCTGGAGGGGATCGAGCGCTACCTCGGCTCGGGGATGGTCAAGGGCATCGGACCGCATTTTGCCCGCACCCTGGTTGCGGCCTTCGGCGAAGACGTCTTCACCGTCATCGAGGAGACCCCGGAGCGGTTGCTCGCACTGCCGGGGATCGGACCCAAACGCCAACAGCGGGTAACCTCGGCGTGGGCCGAGCAGAAGGTGATCCGCGAGATCATGGTGTTTCTGCAGTCCCACGGGATCGGCACGGCGCGCGCGGTGCGCATCTACAAGACCTACGGGGACGCCGCGGTCGAGAAGGTCCGCGAGAATCCCTATCGCCTGGCACTCGATATTTGGGGCATCGGCTTCAAAACCGCCGATGCGATCGCCGAGCGCCTCGGCATCGCGCGCGATGCGCCGATTCGGGCGCAGGCGGGGGTGCGGCATGTGCTCCAGGAGCTCTCCACCGAAGGCCACTGCGCCGCTTGGCGGGATGACCTGAGTACCCAGGCCGCGCGCCTGCTGGAGATCCCCGCCCCGATCATCGCGGCGGCGATCGAGTCCGAGCTGGCCGATGAGCGCCTGGTCGCCGAGACGATCGCCGAGCGCCCGGCCTTATTCCTCGCGCCCCTGCAGCGTGCCGAGCGCGGGGTCGCCGGTCATCTGCGCCGGCTCGCGCAGGATCCGCCGCCTTGGGGTCCGATCGACGCCGAGAAGGCCCTGCCCTGGGTCGAGACACGCACCGGGCAGGTGCTCTCGGCCTCCCAGCGCGCCGCGGTCGCGACAGTGCTCGAGGCGAAGGTCGCCATCATCACGGGCGGTCCGGGCGTGGGCAAGACCACGGTGGTCAACAGCCTGCTGCGGATCCTCGCGGCCAAGGGTGTGGATGTCCTCTTGTGCGCCCCGACCGGGCGCGCGGCCAAGCGGCTCTCCGAGTCGACCGGGCGGGAGGCCAAGACCATCCACCGGCTGCTCGAGTTCGACCCGCAGGTGATGGGATTCAAACGCGATGCCGAGCATCCGCTGGAGGCGGATCTGGTGGTGGTCGACGAGACCTCGATGGTCGACATCGTGCTGATGAACCAATTGCTGCGCGCCGTGCCGAGCTTTGCGGCGCTGCTCCTGGTCGGGGATGTCGATCAGCTCCCCTCGGTCGGACCCGGCGCGGTGCTCGCCGACTTGATCGCCTCCGCCACCCTGCCGACCCTGCGCCTGACCGAGATCTTTCGCCAGGCCGCCGCCTCGCGGATCATCGTCAACGCCCACCGCATCAATGCCGGATACCAACCCGAAGCAGCGGCCGCGGACGGCCCAGACAGCGACTTTCATCTGATCCGGGTCGATACCCCGGAGGCGATTCATGACCGGCTCCTGCGGGTGGTGACCGAGCGCATCCCGGCGCGCTTCGGCCTGGATCCGGTGCGCGATATCCAGGTGCTGACCCCGATGAACCGCGGCGGTCTCGGGGCGCGTGCGCTCAACGTTGCCCTGCAGGCGGCGCTGAATCCCGATGCCCAGCCGCGCATCGAGCGCTTCGGTTGGACCTATGCCCCGGGCGACAAGGTCATCCAGTTGGTGAACGACTACGACAAGGAGGTCTTCAACGGCGACATCGGACGGATCCGCACGATCGATCTCGACGAAGGGATCCTGACCATCGACTTCGACGGGCGCCCCGTCGCCTACGAGACCGGCGAGCTCGACGCCCTCGCACTCGCCTACGCCACCAGCGTGCACAAGGCCCAGGGCTCGGAGTACCCGGCCGTGGTCATCCCGCTGGCGACCCAGCATTACACCCTGCTGCAGCGCAACCTGCTCTACACCGCGGTGACCCGCGGCAAGCGGCTGGTGGTTCTGATCGCCCAGCCCAAGGCGCTCGCCACGGCGGTGAAGCAGACCGGGGCCGGGCGGTTGACGCGGTTGCGGGAGCGGTTGGTGGAGGGGTGAGGTTGACGATCGGGGCGGCGGCACGCGGCCAACAGACAAAACCGTTCGTGCGGCATTGGATAGGATGTCGGATCGAAAAGCTTGGGCTCTTCCCCCTGGGTGCGGCGTGCACGAACTCGGTCCCCGCCGCCTTGCCCTCCCTGACCGCACGTGCACCTAACAGTTCTTGAGTCGCCGGCAAGCGCTATGCCCATCTCGCGCCGGCGCACACCGACGGGGAAGACACGAATCGAGTCAGTGGGCGTGCGGTGGAAGATCCGCATTCGCCGCCAATGGCGGGGCTGAATGTCGTGCGTCGAGCCTGCCGTTTGCCACCCGGAAGCGCTAACGTACAACCTGGCGATGCGCTTGCTGCGTTGTTTGCGCGCGACTTGACGGGAGATACAGGCTCGTCCAATCAGTTCGATCGCCCATCGTCGGGATCGACGGAAATCGCGTTCAGAATTTTCAGCTTCAGGGATTCGGCTTCGAGTTCGTCATCCAAGACAGCGGCGATGATCTCGCCCAGTAGGTCCTTGTCGATCCGACCGGCGGCAACGTGGTAGCTGATGTTCTCCATCTCCCGGATGAAGCGGTCGGAGCAGTAGAGATACCCGTTGAACAGCAACATCTGGGCGCAGAGGGTGATGGCGACGCGCTTGTTGCCGTCTTGGAAGCTGTGAAATTTGCAGGCGCCGAAGAAGAGGTGGGTGAGCTTGTCGGCGAAGGTGGGATAGTAGTCGTCGTTCTGAATGTGCGTGAGCACGCTATCCAGTTTGCCGAGATCCAGGTGCCCCATGGCGCCGCCGCCACTCACTTCCACCGTCTTGCGGTGCACCTCGACGGCTTGCTCCAGGGTCAGGTAGATGACCGAGGTGCTCATTCACGCTCCTTGAGGCGCTTCATCACATCCTTGGCCTCTTCCAGGCGCTCGGCGAGTTCCTTGCTCTTCTCGCCCAGGAAGCGTTCGAACTCGTCCCGCTGCAGCGGCGTCACATACTCTTCGAGCTGTTTGTGCAAGGCGTCGCGGAAGGCTAGGTCGCGGCTGGCCATCTTGTTGCGCGCCCGTTCGATCAGCGGCGTCCAGTGGGGCAGCTTCTCGAATCGCTCGAAGATGGCGTCCACTTCCCAGGCTGACAGCGGATGTCCTTTCGTTTCCGCCTCCTCCCGGATCATGGCGCCGATGCCACATTCATACGAGGCCACCAGATCTAGAATCTCCGAGTAGAAGGTGTCCCGAACCTTGTCCTTTTCATGCAGCTTCAGGACCTTGCGGTAGGCCTGCGCCTTCTCGCGGAAGATGCTGACGTAGATCTTGTCGGTGTAGAGGGGATACTTGAAGTTGCCGAGCGCCACGTAATCGCGCAGGGCGTCGGTGAACTGCTTCCGATAGCTCTCTTCCTGGAACCAGGCGTGCACGAAGTCCTCGTCGCGCTGGTTGATGTACTTGGTGCCCCCGCCGGTGCGCTGGTTGATGGTATCGATGACGATGTCCAGGATCGCCTGGCGCAGCAGCCGTGCCCGCTCGCTCTCCACCATCAACATCGCCAGGTTGAGGAAGGCGCGGAAGTCGAAGATCCCCAGTTGAGGACTCTTGGCGATGTTCCCGAAATCTGTTTCGGGAACATCCTGCGCCTGCAGGGCTAACTTGAATTCTTTCAGCCGCTTACCCTTGAGTACCTCGTAGCCGTTGCGCGAGAGTTCCTCCTCGAACTGGGCCAGGTAATTCTCCACCGTCCGCACGGTCACCTCAAAGAAGGCGGCCACCTGCTCCTTGAGCACCACACTGCGCCCCTCGAAGGCGATCCCCCGGATCTGGGCGGCCTTCTCGATCTCTTGCAGCGCATAGGGGTTGTTGAGGATGTTCTGGCGCTGGGTGGCAGAGTTGGTCAGGTCCTGGCTCATGGCGTGGCTCCGGCTTGGGCCGTCATAGCTGACCGCGGAAGGCGGCGTCGAGCAGGGAAGACTTGAGGGCGGCCAGTTGGTCGAGGCGTTCCTTGGTTTCGGCTTCGAGAGCGCGGGTGTGTTCGGAAAGGAGGTCGAGACTACTGACGATACGGCGCTGCTCTCTCAAGGCTGGTAAAGGAACTTCAATTTTCGACAAACGAGTGAGCGCCAATTTCGGCTGCGCTACAATTTTCGTGGCGAGGCCCGCTTGCTCTAAGAAATCATTAGAAAGAGTAAAGTAATAGACGAATCGAACATCAATATTCCCCTGCTTCTTGAACACAATTTTCGCCGCGTTTTCAGTCAAATTAGCTCCATCAAGCTCCTCCGGGACAACACCGGTTTTTCCAATTGTTCCAGCGATACTGATATACAAATCCTTGATACTTATCGTGTAATTCTTGATGTACTTATAGGTCTCATCACTGATGTATTTCAGCCCGGACAACTCTATTGTTCCATCATCCCGAAAGTCAGCGACCCTGATATATGGGTGTGCTGTTGAGTCATCTTGAAACGTCGCCCCCTTAGGTAGCCGTTTACCTCCTTTAACGTAGGCAATGTCACCAATTTGGAAGCGAACGTCTAAGGCAGCAAATTCTCGATCCAACGCACTCGCAAAAAGCGCTTTGGAGAGTTTGAGGGTTTCCTGGAGGTAGGTGATGGCGGCGTCGATGCGGGTGAAGAGCGCGTCGAGCTTGGCGACGATGCGTTCTTGTTCGTTGAGGGGCGGGAGGGGGATTTTTGTGTTTTTAATATCTGTGAGAGAGATATTTTGCAATGCTCCCCCGCGCTTTTTATTTTTTGTTTCGTTCAACACCTCGGAACGAAGCGCATATAGAAGAAATTCAGGGATAGCATCCGACTCATACCCCCGTATCAGAGCCAATGCCTGATTCGTGTTTGCGGGGAGTATAGCGGCATCAACTAACGCACTTGTTCCAATAGAACCGGCGATGGAAAAAAGGAGGTCTCCTTCTTGTAACTGCGATCGCTTCAAAAACTGATGGGCCTCTTCAGTTATAAAGCTAGAAATACTATCTGCATCAATTTTCCCGTCAGTAATGTTTTCGATCTTTACGAAGTTGATGCCAGAACTCTGAAACTTATGCCCATAGCTGGTAGGTGTAGAACCTTTTGTTACCAGCGAGGCAATCTCCCCAATAGGCTTGGTTATCCACTCCTCCGGCAATTCATACAACTGCTGCTCCATCGCCTACCGCTCCCCCAGCAGTTCGTCGATCTCGCCCAGCAGGTTGGTCACCGCCGTCTCCTTCTCCTGAATCAGCTCCAGGATCTTGCGCGGTGGCAGGTGCTCCACGTCGTTCTTCTTAGCCGGGTTCTCGGCGGAGAGGTCGTAGTCTTCCTTCAGCTTGTCCACCGGCATGGTCCAGGAGCGGTCGGTGGTGCTGCGCTTGGCATAAAGCTCGACGAACTCGGCCAGGTAGGCGTCGGTGAGGGGCTTGTTCTTAGTGAGCTTCTGCTCCGGCTCGCACTCGTAGAACCAGATCTTGGTGGTGCCGCCGCGGCGCTCGAAGAAGAGGACGTTGGTCTTGACCCCCGAATAGGGCAGAAACACCCCGGCGGGCAGGCTGAGAATGGTGTGCAGGTTGAAGTGCTCCAACAGCTCCTGTTTCACCTGGGCGAAAGCGGTGTTGGTTTGGAACAGCACGCCCTCGGGCACGACGATGGCGGCCTTGCCTCCGATCCTGAGCGACTTCATGAAGTGCTGCAGAAAGAGCAACTCGGTGGCGTTGCTTTGGATGGGGAAATTCTGCTGGATCTGGGCCTTTTCCTTGCCGCCGAAGGGCGGGTTGGCGAGGATGATGTCGTAGCGGTCCTTCTCCTGGATGTCGCGGATGTTCTGGGTCAGGGTGTTCTGGCGGTAGAGGTTGGGCGACTCGATGCCGTGCAGGATCATGTTCATCATGCCCATGACATAGGCCAGCGTGGTCTTCTCGTAGCCGTAGAAGGTCTGCTGCTGGATCTGGTCCCACTGGCTGGTGCTGAGCTTGGCCCGCCTCGCCTTGAGATGCTCGAAGGCCTGGATGAGAAAGCCGCAGGAACCGGCGGCGGCGTCGTAGACGGTCTGGCCCGGTTGGGGATCGATGACCTTGACGATGGCGCGGATCAGCGGGCGCGGTGTGTAGAACTCCCCAGCATAACCGCCGGCATCGCCCATGTTTTGCAGCAGCCCCTCGTAGACCTGGGACAGCTCGAACAGCTCGCTCTCGGACTGGAAGTTGAGGCCGTCGATGATGTCCAGCACCTCCCGCAACGTGTGACCGGAGGCGATCTTGTTGTCCAGGTATTCGAAGATGGCGCCGATCTTGTAGCGGAAAGAGTTGGGGTCGGCGCCGACGGTCGAGCCGGCTGTGTTGCGGAAGGCCTTGAGATAGGGGAACAGCTCGCCGTTGACGTACTCACGCAGGTCATCGCCGGTGCGCGCCCGTTGGATATCCGGTCTGCCGTCGGTGGTCTTGGGGCAGGCCCAGCTGCCCCAGCGGTGCCGCTCGTCCAGCACGGGGGTGTAGTCGACGCCGGAGAGAATGGCCTCGTCCGCCTTCGCTGCCTCGTAGTCGTCGAGGAACTTGAGGAACAGGATCCAGGAGGTCTGCTCGGTGTAGTGCATGGCCCCGGAGATGCCGTCATCCCGGCGCAGGATGTCGGTGATGCGGTCGATTTTTTGCTGGAGCGACATGGGCTAAGAGAGCTTCCCAACGATGAAGTTGTACATGTTTTCGATGTCTTCGCTGATCTCTTGGGGTGGGATCAGGTCGATGTAGGCTTGGAGCTTCAGCGGGCACAGGCCATCAGGACCGTTGATCAACGGATTGATGGTGTCCTTGACGGCGAGACGGCGGATGCCGCCGTTGTCGCCGGGGTCGTTGGCGGCCAGATGGTCGGCCTGGGCCAGCCCGGGGCCATTGATCTCGCACAGCTTGCCATGGTGATCCAGCGCCGTATGGGAGAGGAGGTAGTTCTTGATCTCGCGGCGTTTCCAAGCGAGGAGATGAACTGAAACATTCCTCCCCTGGGGCCAGTGGATGCCGTTGATCTGCTCCCGATATTGCTGTCCCCGGACCTTTACGCCGGACTGCGGATCTATATCAAGGGTGGCTTCGTCCCGGTCGCAGATCAGAAATACCTGGGTTGTCGCCAGGTCACACTCCACCTTGCTCAAGCTCTCCGTCCACTGGATTTTTGCTTTGCCGAAAGACTCGTTTTCGTTGGCATAGCTCGATGATTTCTTGAAAGCGTAGACGCTATTCAATCGTGAAGTATCCAGCCCTTTGCGCGCGGCAAGGCGCAGAAAGATGTCCCAATCGTTGTAGTCGTCGAGCAGCGCCATGTGCTGGATCTTGGCGCAGACCTCGTACTCCACCGAGGTGGCACGGGAGAGGATGCTAAGTCGATCGATCAACTGTTTGAGCTTGTCGTCGTCGCGAATGCGCCCCTTCTCGACCACCTTGATGGCGTGAAACTCGTTGGCCGTGATCGAGTCGAGCAGATGAGTTGTGGTGACTGTTTTACCCCTGATCTGTTTCAGGATTTTCCAAAGGCGGTCGATGTTCTTGTAGTGCAGATGGGAGTCGGCTTCGTCCAACAGAAACAGGGTGTTCTCGCCATCGAACAGGTCGATGAGTGCGTAGAGAAAGAGAAGCTGGTATTCGCCGTCACTGAGCTGGTCCAGTTCAAGGCCGTCACGCAATTGGAGCTTCAAGTCGCCCCGTTCTATGAAGTAGTTGTTGTCTGCGGCTTGGGTGAAGAAGCTGACGGTGGGGTCGACTTCGATCTGCTGCGCCGGATCTTCCTCATCCTCGTCATCCTCAGGACGCGCGGACACGTAGGATGCGGTCAGCAGCTTCGCTGCGGTCAATTCGACGGTACGTTTGCGCAGGGCGGATTCGAAATCGTAGTGCGGATCGACATTGCTTTCGATGAAGCTGGCCAGGGATCGGAAGTATGGGGTACTGCGTAAGGTGTCTGTTTCGCCTCGCTCCTCAGCCTTCAAGGCCGCTTGAACGCGCTCGGCGTAGCCTTTGTCCACTTTGAACTTCATTGTGAGGCGGGAGCTGGTGTCGTCGGAGCTGGTCTGGGTCACCTGCTGCTCTTGTACATAGTCGTTTTCGCGCAGGAACTCTCGGACCTTTCCGCTGGAGTGAAGGCAGGTTGCGAGAAAGATCAGCAATTTCGACCAGGACTTGTCAAAGTAGAAGCACGCCAAGTTCAACGAGCGGCCCGCGCGTCGCTCCTGGCTCAAGTATTGGCTGAAGCGCTGGGAGAAGTTCTCGTTCTGGCCCGAGGAGAAGCAGACCACCCGGAGGGCTTCGAAACCCGTACCCGCTAGCTTGGTATCGAAGATGCTCTGCAAGATGCACGATTTGCCTGAGCCGTTCGCGCCGATCAGGGTGGCGATCTTGTCGAAGCTCAGGGTCTGCGGTGCGTTGTGCAGCGGATTGGGGGCGAGGGTCAGATCCATGATCTAGGCACAGTGGTAGAGCTGGTGTTGCAGTTGGCGGAAGGCTGCGAGCACATTGGCGGGGCTGCCACCGAAGGCACGGGAGGCGTCACGGGTGGTGCCGAGACTGGACATCTTGATCAGGCCGGGCATGCGGTCGCGGGCAAGCTCGGCGACGCCGGTCTCTTCATAGCGATTCAGGACGAAGTGCAGGAAGTCGCGGGCCGGTTGCTGCTCGAACTGGTCGAAGAAGGCGCTGTTGGCGCGGGTGGCCTGCACCCTCGCCCTGCGGGTCGCCATGGGCTGCTCGAAGGCTAGGAAGGCCAGCAGGTCGAACAGGTCGCTCTGCTCGGCGGCGAACATGCGGCGCAGGGTGGCGAGCTGTTCGGCATCGAAACCGGCCTGGCCGAGTTGCTGCAGCAGGGCCTCGCGCCGGTCGGGGTCGGACCAGGTCTCGCGCAGATCCTCGGCCGAGGAGAAAAGGCCCGGCAACTTGACCATGAGACGCTCGACGAACTGTTGAGCGGACAGCGGTCGTCCATTCTCGTCGATATAGCGGATCTCCACGTCGATGACCTTGAGCTCGCGGGCGGCACTGAGGCGAACCGTGAGCTTCTCCACTGGCTCAACATCCTCCGCCTCGCCTTCTCCACCGGCCTGCCTGGATTCGTGCTCTTGCTTATCGCCATAGGGTGGCGGAGGCGGCTCGTTCGCGTCGATGACCGGCGGCGTGTCCACGTCGAGGGGATCGCCGTCCCAATCCTTGTCATAGAAGCGGTTGGTGGCACCGCGAAAATCGACGATGGTGAAGTAGTCCTTGCCTTCGAAGACGCGGGTGCCGCGCCCGACGATCTGCTTGAACTCGACCATGGAGCCGATGGCGCGATCCAGCACGATGTTGCGGACGTTTCGGGCATCGACACCAGTGGTGAGCATCTGGGACGACGTGAGTATGGTGGGGATATCCCGGTCGTTGTTCTGGAAGCGCTCCAGCAGGTCTCGGCCCGGTTTGCCCTCGTCGCTGGTGACGCGTACGCAGTAGTGCGGATCGGCCACCGCTTTGTGCTTGTTGATCATGTCCCGCATGGTCAGGGCATGGTTCTGATTGGTGCAGAAGACGATGGTCTTCTCCAGGGGGTTGATGTTCGTCAGGATGGCACGGGCAACCAGCTCGGTGCGCTGGTCGGCGACGATCTTGTTGTCGAAATCGTTGGTGTCGTACATATCCTGGGTGGACTCGCCCTTGAGGATTTCGTCGTCGGCGGTCAAGACCAACTCGTCGAGATTGGTGCGGATTCGCTTGACGCGGTAGGGCGTGAGAAAACCGTCGTTAATGCCCTCTTTGAGCGAGTACTCGTAGGCGGGTTGGCCGAAGTAGCTGTAGGTATCGATGTTGTCGGTGCGCTTGGGAGTCGCGGTGAGGCCAAGGTGTACGGCGGGGGCGAAGTGCTCCAGGATGGCACGCCAGGAGCCTTCGTTATTGGCCGCGCCGCGATGACATTCGTCGATGATGATCAGGTCGAAGAAGTCGCTCGGGTATTCCCGGTAGTAGCCGCCGATGTCTTCTCTTTCGGCAATCGCCTGATAGATGGCGAAGAAGATGTGGGCGTTGGTCGGCACCACGCCATTGCGACGTCGGACCTCGTCACCGTCGATCTTGACGAGGTCTTTCTCGTAGGGGTTGAAGGTGTTGATCGCCTGATCGGCGAGGATGTTGCGATCCGCCAGGAAGAGGATGCGTGGGCGACGTGATCCCAGTTGCTGCCGATTCCAACGCGCCTGGAACAGCTTGTGCACGATTTGGAACGCGATAAAGGTCTTGCCGGTGCCGGTCGCCAGCGTCAAAAGCACGCGCTCATCGCCATCGCCGATCGCATCAGTGGCGGCGTGGACGGCCAGTTGCTGGTAATAGCGAGGGCGCATCCCCGCTTCCAGGTAAAACGCGGTATTCCTGAGTGTGCTGGCGAGTTCGGTCGTTGCGTCGGCATACCGCGCAAGCAATTCTGCAGGTGTCGGATAACTGTCCCTGTACGCGCCCTTTCCCGTCTCAAGGTCGAACTCGTAGATCTGCTCGCCATTAGTGGAGTAGAGGAAGCGGACGCCAAGCTTCTTGGCGTAGGCGATTGCCTGCTGAAGTCCTTGGGTCGGGTGGGCGGATGCCTTTTTAGCCTCAATGATCGCGAGGTGGCGATTCTCACTATGCAGGAGGTAGTCGACAAAGCAGCGGCTGCCGCGTTGGTTGCCCGCAAGCTTGCGTCCGTCGGTGAAGTAGTATTCCCGAGTGATTTGACCGCTTCCCCAGCCGGCACCAGCCAGGGCAGGGTCGATGAAGTTGGCGCGGGTATCGGCTTCTGTGGTCATTGTTCTTTCAAACCCCGGCCCATCGCGTTGCTTCTAAACCGACGGCTGGCGGGCACTTCATGCAATCGCATCCGTTACCCCTCTTGGTTACTTGTCGGCTATCGGCTCTTCCATGGGGATACTGCTGCTCTCGCAGTAGTCTCGGATCAACACCTCCACCATGTTGGCGAGGAGCAGTCCTCCCGCTGATCGACCCTGCGTAACGGTTCCTTCCGGGCCGGGGCGATGCGAAATGTCAGTGTACCGGTTTCGGTGGTGGCCTTGGCTCGCCTCCCTCCCAGAAGCTCACTGCAAACGCACTGGAGGGTACTGCACTACCCCATTTAGTCCAAGGAATTGTTTCGGCCTCAACGAGGAAGAGCGAGACGGCTCGCGACTTTTCTCCCATCACCTTTTTCAGCGCACGCCCAACATCCTCCAGTAACGGTATTCTTGAGCAAGCGGACGATATGCAGCAGGTAGGAATAATGGCCCGGCTTTGGCCGGCGGCACGCCGAAGTGGCTGAAGCGCTCGAAGAGATCCTCTAGAGCGATCAGTTTGCTGAGCCGCTCGACCATCTGCTTGCCCGAGCCGAGCTTGAAGGGGTCGTTGAAGTCCGGCATGGCGGAGAGCCGGTTGGCATTGGCCAACGGGGCAATGATCGGCTTGTTGATCTGATCGCCGATGTCGGGCTTGCCCTTGAGCGCGACCATTTCACGGAAGCTCGCGCCCGGGGGGATGACGATCGGGGCGTCGTGAGGCTGGCCGAGGTACTTTTCGCTGACGTACTTAATGAAAGGCAGCACCAGGACGTAGCCCGTGTACTGGCTGGCATCCATACCCCGGCGCAGCTCGTCGCAACTGGACCAGAGGGAGGAATGAAGCTCGGACCTCTTCATGGCCATGAACCGTTTCCTTGCTGCTCGGGAGAAAACGCTGTAGCGAGGGTTCGCAGGCGAGACCACTCTCAGGGTGACCACTCCTCGTGCGCGGTCTCCCGAAACCGTAATCCTAAAAAGAGCAGTTAAACCTTGCCTCGAGTGATCCAAGCCGCTGAAATATCCGCGCAAGGAGGTCCCCATGAGCAACCCGATCCCTCACCCGCAGGGTGAACCCGAAACCACCGCATTGGTACCGCATGCCGGCCCGGTTGCGGTGGACACGTTTGGCGGGCGCGTCCACGTCGAGTGGGATGCGCAGGCGGCGGTCACCCCGCTGGGGCAGCTGCCGTTCTTCACCGAGTTTTTGCGCCTGGGCGGGCGCTTCGATGCCTGGGTCGAGAGCTGCCCGCTGAAGCTGACCAGCCCGAACGCCCCGAGCACGCGCGACGTTCTGGGTACCGCCATCCTGGCGGTGCTGTCCGGGCATCAGCGCTATGCCCACATCAGTGCCCTGCGCGGCGACACCATCAACGCCGCCCTGCTGGGCATGGAGGCGGTGGTCAGCGAGGACTCGGTGCGCCGCAACCTCGGCAAGCTCGATGAAGCCGACGGGGTGGCCTGGTTGCAGAACCACCTGGACGCCTGCGTGGCGCCGGTGCTGGGCGTGCCCTGGATTCTCGATGCCGACGTGACGGTCAAGCCGCTCTACGGGCATCAAGAGGGTGCGCTCAAGGGCTACAACCCGCACAAGCCGGGTCGGCCCTCGCACACCTACCACACCTATTTCATCGCCGGTCTGCGTCTGATCCTGGACGTGGAGGTGCTGGACGGCAACCAAACCGCGTCCAAGTACAGCGCGCCGGGGCTGTGGGAGTTGCTCGCGCGCCTGCCGCGGGCGCACTGGCCGCTGTGCATTCGCGGCGACCGCGATTGGGGCACCCAAGCCAACATGGCACGGGCCGAGCAGGAGGGGATCCCGTATCTGTTCAAGCTGCGCATGACCTCCAAGGTCAAACACACCGTCGAGCGCCTGATGCGCGACGCCGAGTGGCGCGATGCCGGTCAAGGCTGGCAGGGGGCCGAGACGACCCTGCGTCTGTCGGGCTGGAGCCGTGCCCGGCGCGCCGTCGTGCTGCGCCGGCGCATCAAGGCCGACCTGGCCGTCGTCGAGCAGGGTGATCCCGAGCAGCTGCGCCTGAGCTTCGCCGAGTTCACCGACCGGACGATCCTCTACGAGTACGCCGTGCTGGTGACCTCGCTGCCCCATGAGATCCTGAGCGTGGCGCAACTCTATCGCGATCGCGCCGACGCGGAGAATCCCTTCGACGAGCTCAAGAACCATTGGGGCTGGGGCGGCTTCACCACCCGCGACATCAAGCGCTGCCGCTTCATGGCGCGCATCACCGCCTTGACCTACAACTGGTGGAGCCTGTTCGTGCGCCTGGCCGACCCGACACGGCACACCGAGGCGATCACCAGCCGCCCGCTGCTGCTCAGCGCACCGGCACGACTGACCCGTCACGGCGGGCAGACGCGCCTGACCATCAGCCATCCCCATGCCGAAGCCGGGTGGGTGGAGGCGACCTGCCGCGAGATCGCGGCCTTCTTCAACACCCTGCGCCGAACTGCGGAGCAGTTGAGTCCCCTGCAACGCTGGTACCGGCTGCTCTCGCGTGCGCTGGTGAAGTACCTCAACGGCCGCCAATTGCAGCCGCCGGCGGTGTTACCGGCCCCGGCGTAGCCGCCGAACCGCCGGTATGTGTACTCGCCCGCGGGCCGAAAACGCTCCGCGACGGGCGCTAACTGCTCTTTTTAGGGTAATCCGAGGCCAGCCTCGCGGCAAGCACGCCAAGGCTGGTAACTTTACGGTGACCCAAACGAAAACGGCCCAGGTCATCAATGACCTAAGCCGTTATTTTCCTTGGTCGGGGCGAGAGGATTTGAACCTCCGACCACCTGAACCCCATTCAGGTGCGCTACCAGGCTGCGCTACGCCCCGTTAAGACGAGCCATATTAGGTTGTGGTCCCTCTGCTGTCAACGTCGCAGCAACTGAAGGACGTCTTCAAGCTCTACACGCATCTGGCGTAGGATCTGGTGGGTCTGGCTTAGGTCCTGTTTGGCGCCCTCCCCGCTGAGCTGCAGACGGGCGCCTCCGATCGTGAAGCCCTGCTCGTAGAGCAGGTTGCGGATCTGTCGCACCATCAGCACGTCGTGACGCTGATAGTAGCGACGGTTGCCCCGTCGCTTGACCGGTTTGAGCTGAGGGAATTCCTGCTCCCAATACCGCAGCACGTGAGGCTTGACCCCACAGAGCTCGCTCACTTCGCCGATGGTGAAGTATCGCTTTCCCGGAATCGGCGGAAGATCGCCGGGGCCGTTGTCCTCGCCCTTATCGGTCGGTTCCAGCATAGGCCTCCACTCGCTGTTTTAGCTTCTGCCCCGGGCGAAAGGTCACCACGCGCCGCGCCGTGATCGGAATCTCTTCTCCCGTCTTGGGGTTGCGGCCGGGACGTTCCTTCTTTTCGCGCAGATCGAAGTTGCCGAACCCGGAGAGCTTGACCTGCTCGCCACGCTCCAACGCCGCGCGAATCTCCTCGAAGAACATCTCGACGATGTCTTTGGCCTCACGCTTGTTCAGGCCAAGCTCATCGAACAGGTGCTCGGCCATATCGGCCTTGGTCAATGCCATTGGGTCAGTCCCTCAATCTTGCGCCAAATTCCGAAGCGAGGCGGGCTAGGATCCGCCCCACCGTGTCTTCAATGACTCCATCTGTAAGTGTCTGAGAAGAAGCCTGTAAAATCAATCCAAGAGCGAGACTTTTTCTGCCCGATTCAATGTTTTTGCCGGTGTAGAGGTCGAACAGGACCAAATCGCGTAGAAGTTCGGTCTCCGTGTCGCGAATACAGTCCGCGATCTGCCCGTAAGTCACTGCCGCGTCGACGATGATCGCAATGTCTCGGCGAATACTCGGGAAGCGCGAGATGGACGCGTGCTTAGGCAGTGCGCCGACGCTCAGGGGCGCGACGTCCAGCTCGAACAGATAGGCATCGCCCATGATGTCGAGCTGTGCGGCCAGACTCGGATGAAGCATTCCGAGCAGACCGATGCCTCGCCCGTCACAGACCACCCTCGCGGTCTGACCGGGGTGCAGCGCCGGATGCGTGCCGGGAACGAAGTTGAAGCGCCCCGGTGCGCCGGTCAGTGACAGCAGGGCCTCGACATCGGCCTTCAGATCGAAGAAGTCCGCCGCGCGGCTCGGCAAACCCCACTGTTCCGGATCCGGGCTCCCGGTGATGAGACCCGCGAGACCCTGCGTCTGGGTCAGATCGTCCGCGCCGACTCGAAAGCGTAGACCGGACTCGAAGATGCGCACCCGCTCCTGTTGCCGCGCCTGATTGTAGCGCGCGGTCTGGATCAAGCCGGGCCAGAGGCTGGTCCGCATGGTGGAGAGCTCGGCGCTCAGCGGATTCGCAAGACGCAGAACCTCCTGCTTGGGGTCGACCAACGCTTGAATCTCGGGACTCACGAAGCTGTAGGTGATGACCTCGTGGAAACCGCGATCGACCAGCGCGAGACGGGCGCGATCCAGATCGAAATCCGTCTCCGGGGTCGCACCCGTCACGGATGCCGAGCTCGCGTGACTCACCGGGATTCGATCGTAACCGTAGATGCGTCCGATATCGGCGATCAGGTCGACCTCTTGAACCAGGTCGAAGCGGGCACTCGGCGGCGTGACCAGCCACCCTTCGGCGGTCGCCTCCGTGTTCAGATCCAGACGCGTCAGAATATCGAGGATGGTGTCGTCGGGAAGCGCGAGTCCGAGCACCTGAGCGACACGCGACCGACGGAGCGTCAGCATCCGAGGCTCGGGTAGCTCGGTCTGCGATACCGCCTCGATCACGGGGCCCGGCTCACCTCCGACGATCGCGATCAACAGACGGGTCGCACGCTCGATCGCGCGGACTTGGAGTTGGGGATCGACCCCGCGCTCGAACCGATGCGACGAATCCGTATGCAGGCCGTAAGACCGCGCCTTGCCGCTGAGGGCAAGCGGCGCGAAGAAGGCGCTTTCGAGCAGCACGTCGCGGGTTTCGGAACCGACCGCGGTCCCGGACCCGCCCATAATCCCGGCCAATGCGACGGCACGTCCGGCATCGGCGATCACCAGGGTGTCCGCGCGCAGTGTTGCTTCCTCGCCGTTGAGCAGGGCGAGACGCTCGCCCTCCACCGCCATGCGCACGCAAATCTCGCCGTCCAGCTTGGCGAGATCGAAGCCGTGCATCGGCTGGCCCAGCTCGAGCAGGACATAGTTGGTCACGTCGACCACCGGGCTGATGGCCCGGATCCCGCCGCGACGCAGGCGCTCCTGCATCCACCAGGGCGTGGTCGCGCTCGGATCGATGTTGCGGATGACTCGGCAAACGTAGCGCGGGCAGGCAGCCGGGGCCTGGAGGTGGACCGGTAGAGACCGGTCATGCAGAGGCGCGACCGGCTGGATCGCGGGTGTGGCGAGCGGCGCACGGTTGATCACGGCGACCTCGCGCGCAAGCCCGGCAATGCCGAGACAGTCGCCGCGATCCGGGGTCAGATCGACCTCGATACAGTGATCGTCGAGTGCCATCCAGTCGCGGATGTCTTCGCCCACAGGCGCATCTGCCGGCAGGGCCAGGATGCCCTCGGAGGTCTCGGCAAGACCGAGCTCCTTGGCCGAGCAGATCATGCCGTAGGACTCGACACCCCGCAACTTAGCCTTCTTGATCTTGAAGTCGCCGGGCAGCACGGCTCCGACGGTCGCGACCGGGACCTTCATGCCTTCGGCGACGTTGGCCGCCCCGCAGATAATCTGGAGAAACGCATCCTCGCCGAGATCGACCCGGCAGATCCGCAGCTTCTCGGCGTCTGGATGGGGTGCGACGGACTGCACCCAGCCGATCCGCACACCGCTGAAGGCCGGAGCCGCGGGTTCGACCGCATCGACCTCGAGGCCGGCCATGCTGAGCTGGTCGGCCAATTGTCGGGTGTCGACCGGAGGGTTCACCCACTCCCTCAACCACGCCTCGCTGAATCGCATCTGCTGCTGCCCTGTACTCTGGTGTCATCCCGCCACAAGGGATGAGGATCGATAGGATTACCGCCGGACAAGGACCATTCCCGAGTGCTTGCCGGCTCTTTTTAAGCCGAGATCATGAGAATTGGCGCAGGTATCTCAGATCGTTCTCGAAATTCAAGCGAATGTCGTCGATTCCGTAACGCAGCATCGCCAGGCGCTCTACCCCCATGCCGAAGGCGTATCCCAGATAGCGATCGGGGTCGATACCGACGTGCCGAAAGACCTCGGGATAGACCATGCCGCAACCGAGCACCTCAAGCCATCCGGTCTGCTTACAGACCCGACACCCGCTGCCGCCGCAGATGACACACTGGATGTCGACCTCGGCCGAAGGCTCTGTAAAGGGAAAATAAGACGGCCTGAAACGCAGCTCCAGGTCGCGCTCGAAGAAATTCCGCAAGAAATCGTAGAGCACGCCCTTCAGATCGGCGAAGCTCACCTGCTCGTCGACCAGCAGACCCTCGACCTGGTGGAACATGGGCGTATGAGTCAGGTCGGAATCGCAGCGATAAACGCGACCGGGCGCGATGATCTTGAGCGGCGGCGCCTGCTCCTCCATGACCCGGATCTGAACCGGGGAGGTGTGGGTGCGCAGCAGAAGCTCGGCATCGAAATAGAAGGTGTCGTGCATCGCCCTGGCGGGATGATGCTCCGGGATGTTGAGCGCCTCGAAGTTGTGATAGGTGTCCTCGACCTCCGGCCCCTCTGCAACGGCGAACCCCGCGTTGGCGAACAGACGCTCGATGCGCCGCATCGCACGGGTCACGGGGTGCAGCCCACCGGGCCGGCGCCCTCGCCCGGGCAGACTCACGTCGATCCGCTCGGCGGCGAGTCGCGCCGCGAGTGAGGCCTCTTCCAAGACGACCTTGCGCTGGTCGATGGCAACGTGGACCGCAGCCTTGGCCTGGTTGATCTCCTGACCTGCAGCAGGGCGCTCTTCGGCCGGGAGCGTCCCGAGCTGTTTGAGCAGCGCGGTCAACTCACCGCTCTTGCCGAGATAGCGCACGCGCACTTGGTCGAGACTGGCAAGATCGGCGGCCGCCGCGATCGCCTCAAGTGCAGCAGCTTGCAGCGCCGCGAGGCCGAGTCCGGTGTGTTCAGCCATAGTCGGGTCTTCCGGCTGGGTGTCTGATCCGCCGCGAGGTCGTGAAACGAAAAAGGGAAAGACCGGGGCCTTTCCCTCTTGTATCGCCGTAGAACTCGGGCGAGAAAGGAAACGGCTTAGGCCAGTGCGGTCTTCGCTTGCTCGGCCAGCGCTGCAAACGCAACGCTGTCGTGATAGGCGATGTCGGCCAGCACCTTGCGATCAACCTCGACCCCGACCTTCTTCAGCCCGTCGATGAAGCGACTGTAGGAGAGACCGTTCTCGCGCGCGGCAGCATTGATGCGCGCAATCCAGAGCGCACGGAATTGGCGCTTCTTCTGGCGGCGATCACGGTAGGCATATTGACCGGCCTTGATGACGGCCTGCTTGGCGACACGGTAGACCTTACTACGGGCACCGTAGTAACCCTTGGCCTGATCAAGGACCTTTTTATGACGAGCGTGGGCGGTAACACCCCGTTTAACGCGTGGCATTCTTTGACTCCTGGGATTCGTTCAAGCGCAATGTGCTCAGCAGTAGGGGATCATCCGCAGCGCGGCCCGCACATCCGCCTTATGGAGCCGCTTGGGCGCACGCAATTGGCGCTTCCGCTTGGTGCTCTTCTTGGTCAGGATATGACGCCGGTGAGAGGAATTGCATTTGACCGAACCGGAGGCCGTGCGCTTGAAGCGCTTCGCCGCCCCGCGATTTGTTTTCAGCTTGGGCATGGGTTTTTACTCCGCGATTTGCCGAATGATTGTAGTGCGACGCACGTCGAGCCGAGGTTTTTTTGAAGACGGCATCGGCCGCATCGACCGATGGTCGTCTTCTCGAGACACTCAGTATGATTCGCCCGCTGGCTCGACGATACGCGTCGCTATTTCTTTTTGGGGCCCAGCACCATGACCATTTGGCGTCCTTCCATCTGGGGTTGTTGTTCCACGACACTGAGGGCTGCAAGGTCGTTTTCGATCCGCTTCAAAAGCTCCAAACCGAGCTCCCGGTGCGCATGCTCGCGCCCGCGAAATCGCATCGTGACCTTGCCCTTATCCCCTTCGTTGAGGAAACGCGTCAGGCTGCGTAGTTTGACCTGATAGTCTCCTTCGTCCGTTCCAGGACGAAACTTCACTTCCTTGATCTGAACCTGCTTCTGCTTTTTCTTGGCTTCGTTCTTCTTCTTCTTTTGGTCGAAGAGAAATCTGCCGAAGTCCATGAGACGACACACCGGAGGCTCCGACGTCGGAACGATCTCCACGAGATCGAGGCCCGCTTCCGTGGCCATCTCCAATGCCTCGCGCGTATTGACGACTCCGACCTGGTTTCCGTCCGCGCCGATCAGACGCACTTCCGGTACGTTGATCTCCTTGTTGACGCGGTTTCTCTTTGGTGCAGCGATAGCAGGTTCCTCCAAAAGCACTGATAGACACGACGCGCACGACGCTCTCGCGGCCCCTTGATCAGGCCGGGCGTCAGTGGGTCCGGTTCGTGATCTCTTCGCTCAGACGGTCGATAAAGGCATCGAGCTGAAGGATTCCGAGATCCTGGCCCGCACGGTCGCGGACGGCAACGGATCGGGATTCGACCTCCCGATCACCGACGACGAGCAGATAGGGTACTCGTTGCAGGGTGTGCTCGCGGATTTTAAAGCCGATCTTCTCGTTTCTCAAGTCCGTCTCGACCCGGAAGCCCTTGCTGCGCAAGGTCTTAGAGACCTCCTTGACGTACTCCGCCTGCCGATCCGTGATATTCATCACCATTGCTTGGGTCGGCGACAACCAAACCGGCAATTGACCGGCATAGTGTTCGAGCAAGATGCCGATAAACCGCTCCACCGAGCCCAAGATCGCGCGGTGGATCATCACCGGGACCTGCTTGCTGTTGTCCTCGGCGATGTAATGCGCACCCAAGCGCGCGGGCATCGAGAAGTCCACCTGGATGGTGCCGCACTGCCAAGCACGACCGATGCTGTCGTGCAGGGTGAATTCGATCTTGGGGCCATAAAAGGCGCCCTCGCCCGGCTGCACCTTAAACTCGAGACCCTTCGCCGTGAGCGCCTGGTCGAGCGCCGCTTCGGCCTTGTCCCAAAGCGCGTCGCTGCCGACGCGCTTGTCCGGGCGCAACGAGAGGGCCAGATCGATCTCGGTGAAACCGAAGTCGCGGTAGGTCTCGAAAACCATATCGATCAGGGTCGCAACCTCGTCCTGCAGCTGCGCCTCGGTACAGAAGACGTGCGCGTCGTCCTGGGTGAAGCGACGTGCCCGCATCAGACCGTGAAGGGTGCCGGAAGGCTCGTTGCGATGCACGACCCCGAACTCGGCGATGCGCAGCGGCAGATCCCGATGGCTCTTGAGCCCTTGGTTGAAGAGCTGGATGTGACCGGGACAATTCATCGGCTTGATCGCATAGTCGCGATCGTCGAGATGGGTCGTGAACATGCCGCCGGCGAACTTGTCCCAGTGACCGGAGCGCTCCCAGAGAGACCGATCGAGCACCTGCGGGGTCTCGACCTCCTGATAGCCGTATTCGTCGAGCTTCTCGCGCATGTAGCCTTCGGCCAGGCGGTAGATCACCCGCCCCTTGGCGTGCCAAAAGGCCATGCCCGGCGCCTCGTCCTGGAAGTGGAACAGATCGAGCTGCTTTCCGAGCTTGCGATGATCGCGCTTCTCTGCCTCTTCCAAACGATGCAAATAGGCCGCCAACTCCTTCTTGTCGCGCCACGCGGTGCCGTAGATGCGCTGGAGCATGGGGTTGTTCGAATCGCCGCGCCAGTAGGCACCCGCGAGCTTCGTCAGCTTGAACCCGTTGCCCAGTTTGCCGGTGCTCGGCAGATGCGGCCCGCGACAGACATCGAACCAGTCGCCCTGGCGGTAGACGGAAACCGCCTCCCCCTCGGGGATGATGTCCTCGATAATCTCGACCTTATAGTGCTCGCCGAGCTCGGCGAAGGTCCGCTTGGCCTGCTCGCGATCCCAAACCTCGCGCACGATCGGCAGATCGCGTTTCACGATCTCGTGCATGCGTTCCTCGATCGCCTCGAGATCCTCGGGCGTGAAGGGCTCCTCGCGGGCGAAGTCGTAGTAGAAGCCGTTCTCGATCGCGGGACCGATGGTCACCTGAGTGCCCGGATACAGCTCCTGCACCGCTTGAGCCATGACGTGGGCGGCGTCGTGTCGCAGTAGCTCGAGCGCGGTCTCCTCGTCCTTGTTGGTGACGATCGCCAACGCGGCATCCTGCTCGAGGATAAACGACGTATCGACCAAGACGCCGTCGACCCGCCCGGCGAGAG
Organism: Thiocapsa bogorovii; assembly: GCF_021228795.1. NCBI lineage: Bacteria > Pseudomonadati > Pseudomonadota > Gammaproteobacteria > Chromatiales > Chromatiaceae > Thiocapsa > Thiocapsa bogorovii. The sequence continues at coordinate 5,056,028 of NZ_CP089309.1, read as the reverse complement.
CAGCCTTGGCTAGGCCCGCGCCGATCGAAGCCGCAACATCCCGAACGGAGACAGGGGCATCGAATTGACGCTTGGATCCATCGGGAAGGGTGACAAGAGGCATAGCGAGACCTTAAAGCGTCAGTGGTGATCGATACGAGGGATCACATGAAAAAACCGCCAGCTCCAGCACGGTGCCGCTCGACGTAGATCGGGCGGCTGACGGCCGGAGCTGGCGGCTGATGTTTGGTAGGCGCGATTGGACTCGAACCAACGACCCCCACCATGTCAAGGTGGTGCTCTAACCAGCTGAGCTACGCGCCTGTCGTTGCGAGCCCGGAATAATACAGGCCCCTAAGATTCTTGCCAAGTGCTTTTTCCTCGTCCACGGCTACCCGAGATGGTCGCGGACGTCTAAGGCAGTGCCGGTGCCCTGGCCGAGCGCGGCACCGGTATCGACGAATCGACCTTCCCGGCATGCTGTGGGTGAAGACCCGGCGCGATCCTATCGGAGACCTTCCTCCCGGAGCGCTGCCGAAGCGTCGCATCGCCTCTGCGTCCTACCGAGCGCTTCTGCCTGGTCACCCGGCAGCGCTGCGAACCCTCCGCGAGTGGCTTGTTATACTGCTTGGATATTCTGAACAAGACGCCGCAGACCCATGACCATCATCCGCGAGATCGACTTCGTCCAAAGCATCGCCGACGCGCTCCAATTCATCTCCTACTATCACCCGCGCGACTATATCCAAGCCCTGACTGCGGCTTACGAGATCGAGGAATCGCCCGCAGCAAAGGATGCGATGGCTCAGATCCTCGTCAATTCCCGGATGTGTGCAGAGGGTCACCGCCCGATCTGTCAGGACACCGGCATGGTGGTGGTCTTTCTGAAGATCGGTATGGAGGTCCGCTGGGATGCGTCCGTAGGGATTCAGGAGATGGTCGATGCAGGGGTGCGCCGTGCTTACAGCCATCCCGACAATGTGCTGCGCGCCTCCATGGTCTCGCCCCCCATCGGGGCGCGCAAGAACACCGGGGACAATACACCGGCGGTCGTGCACGTGGAGTTGGTCCCCGGCGATCGGGTCGAGGTGCGTCTGGCGGCCAAAGGCGGCGGCTCCGAGAACAAGGCGAAGTTCGCGGTCTTGAACCCGAGCGAGAACCTGGTCGATTGGGTGCTCAAGACGGTTCCGACCATGGGTGCCGGTTGGTGCCCCCCCGGCATGCTCGGCATCGGGATCGGGGGCTCTGCCGAAAAGGCGATGCTGCTCGCGAAGGAATCCCTGATGGAGCACATCGACGTCCACGAGATCAAGGCGCGCGGACCTGCGGATCCCATCGAAGCACTGCGCCTGGAGCTGCATGAGAAGGTCAACGCGCTCGGCATCGGCGCGCAGGGTCTCGGGGGGCTCACCACGGTATTGGATGTGAAGATCCTGACCTACCCGACCCACGCCGCCTCGCTCCCGGTCGCCATGATCCCCAATTGCGCGGCAACACGACATCTGGAATTCACACTCGACGGCTCCGGCCCGGTTGCGCTCGTCCCGCCGAGCCTGGAGGATTGGCCTCCGATCACCTGGGACGCGGCCGCCGGGGCACGTCGCGTCCAGCTCGACGGCTTGACCCGCGAGGAGATCGCGACCTGGCAACCCGGCGAGCGCCTCCTGCTCTCGGGCAAGCTGCTCACCGGCCGAGATGCTGCACACAAACGCATCGCCGATCTCCTTGATCGGGGCGAGCAACTACCCGAAGGCGTCGACCTCACCAACCGATTCATCTATTACGTCGGCCCCGTCGACCCGGTGCGCGACGAGGTCGTGGGCCCGGCCGGGCCCACGACGGCCACACGGATGGACCCGTTCACCGATCAGCTGCTCGAGCGTACGGGCCTGATCGGGATGATCGGCAAGGCCGAGCGCGGTCCCGCGGCGATCGACGCCATCAAGAAGCACGGCGCGGTCTATCTGATGGCCGTCGGCGGTGCGGCCTTCTTGGTGGCCAAGGCGATCAAGTCGTCTCGACTGATCGCCTTCGAGGATCTTGGAATGGAAGCGATTCGCGAATTCGAGGTGGAAGACATGCCGGTGACCGTCGCCGTCGACAGCCGCGGTGAGTCCGTCCACCGTACCGGACCTGCCAAATGGCGCAACAAAATCGGGCTGATCCCGGTGGAGGTGATCTAGTGGAAAACTATCGGGCATTCCGGATTCATCAGGACGCAGAGGGCCACCGCGCCGGCTTCGAGGCGCTCCCGAAGCAGGCCCCCGAGACGGGCGAGGTCTTGGTTCGTGTCATCCATTCAAGCGTCAATTACAAGGATGCACTCGCCGGCACGGGGCGCGGGAAGATCCTGCGTACCTTCCCGCTGGTCGGCGGGGTCGACGCGGCCGGCATCGTGGAGCAATCCAATGATCCCGCTTACCGGGCAGGTGATGCGGTCGTCGCCACAGGCTGGGGCCTGAGCTTCGACCACGACGGCGGCTATGCAGAGTATCTCCGCGTCCCGGCGACCTGGCTGACACCGATTCCGGTCGGGTTGGACCCGCGCGCGACCATGATCCTGGGCACCGCCGGATTCACCGCGGCGCTCGCCGTGCACCGGATGCAGGTCAACGGTCAGAAACCCGATATGGGTCCGATCCTCGTGACGGGCGCGAGCGGCGGGGTCGGTTCAATCGCGATCGCGATCCTCTCGCGGCTCGGCTACGAGGCGGTCGCGCTCTCGGGGAAACCGGCGCTCGCAGACTGGCTGAAGGCCATCGGCGCCGCGCGCATCATCGGGCGCGATGCTCTGGCCGAGGCGAAGCGGCCCTTGGAAAAAGCCGTCTGGGGCGGCGCGATCGACAATGTCGGCGGCGAGACACTCGCGCAGATCACGCGCACCATGGTCCCGAACGGGAACATCGCCAGCATCGGGCTCGCCGGCGGCCACCAGCTCGAGACCACCGTGATGCCCTTTATCCTGCGCGGGGTGAGCCTGCTCGGCTGCAACTCGGTCGATGTCCCACAGGGGCTGCGCGCGGAGCTGTGGGGCCACCTGGCGAGCGACTGGCGCCCGGCCGACTTGGACCTGCTACTCGGAGAGACCGTCGATCTGGATGGCCTGCCAAGGGTCTTCGAAGAGATACTCGCGGGGAAGACGCACGGGCGGATATTGGTGGAGATCGCACCGGCGTCCGACACGAACGGCGGCTAAGGGCCGGAAGATGGGTCGAGCGAAGCGAAACCCATCCTCCCCGAGCCAACCCCAGTGCGCGCCACAATCAACCGACGGCCTTGATCGTTAGCCCGGCCCGGCCGGACTGGATTCGGGAACCGGCATCGCAAATGCGCGAATGGCGCAAAGAAAACGGCCCGAGCTTGCAACTCGGGCCGGCCTGCCACCGATCAGGATGCCTTCTTGTAGTAGTGGTGGATCTCGTCGTCGCGATAATGGCTGTCGGTCCAGCAGCGCGGCAATGCCTCGTCCGAGATAAACAACAACTCGGTCTTGTCGAACGTCTCCGGCTCTTGGGCCTCCTCACCATAGTGATAGCGCCCGACGACCTTGGCGTGCATCGGATTGAACAGATCCCGCTGACTCAAGACCTCGATCATCTTGCCGGTAGTGCGATGTTTGAGAAACATGGCTTGACCTCCTGCGCAAGGGATTGATCCTTCACCTACAAGTATGACACCGGGGCGACCCTTGGCAAGGTCCGGGCATGCCGTGCCGAGGCGGCAAGTCCGTGTTGTCCTCAGCCGACTTGCTCGGCGGCTTGCGCCGGCGTCAAGGTTTTGATCGACAGCGCGTGCAGTTCCCCGCTTGCGATCTGCGGCTTGACGGTGTCCATCACCAAGCGCTGCTTTTTGATCGGCGTGAGGCCCTCGAAGACCTCGCTGACGACAACGGCGTCGAAATGACTCCCGTCGCCGGAGACCTGGACCTCGGCGCCCGGGATGCCCTGCCGAATGAGTTGTGCGACTGCTTCGATTTCCAACGGTAACTCCTGATAGCCTCGTTCCTATTGACGAACCGGCGAGCAGACGGGTTCGCGCGCTCGCCGCCAAGCTCATTAGATAGTGCTTCGACTGTCACGAGCAAGTTCGAAGAGCCGGCCAAGTGGCATGGATGACGCTCCGCCGGGCTGGCACACGGGCTTGCCTACACTACCCCAACCGGTGGACCCAAATCCGCTCTCGGCCCGGATCGAGCTGCCGAGCCTGCTCGGTGTCGCGGCCGTGGTGCGTGAAGAGGATCACCTGGGTCTTGGCCGAGAAGTCCGCCAGGGTCGCGAGCGTGGCGAGCGCGCGCTCGTCGTCGAACTGAATGAGGATGTCGTCGACGACGAACGGCATCGGCTCGGCCGCTTGGAGATACTGCTCAAGATTGGCCAGGCGCAGCGCCAGATAGAGTTGATCGCGGGTCCCCGTGCTCATCGCCTCAACGCGCAGTCGCTCACCGCTGTTGCGCAGACCGACCAAAACGGGCTGGTCGGCTTCGTCGAAATCGGTTTCGACCGCACTGAAGGCGCCGCAGGTGAGGCGCGCGAAATAGTGGCTGGTGCGCCCGAGGATGGGGTCGCTGTTTTGGCGGCGGAAACGTTCGATCTCGTCACGCAGGATACGCGCCGCAAGCTTGAGCCGGACATACTGCTCGGCATGGGTGCGGATGCCGGCGAGGAGTTGTTGGGATCCCTCGGCGAGCGCGGCGGCGGTGCCCTCCCCGCCCATCGCCTTGAGTGCACGATCCGCGTCGGCCTTCTCTTCGATCAGCGCTCGGTGCGCCGGACGCAGCTCCTGCTCGAGGCGCGCGTCGATCTCGGTCAGCCGCATGACCACCCGATCTTGGTCGACGGCGGCCGCCTCTTGTGCGAGCGCGTCGATTCCGAGGCCGTCACCGGCGCGCATGAGTGCACGTTCGACATCTTCCAGCTCGTCGGTGAGTCGCCGCCGCTCACGGACACGCGCCTCGATCAGCGGTAATTGGTCGGGCGATTCGCACCCGGCTTGACGACAGAGCTCGGCGAGGACGCGATCGGCCGCCGCGATCGCCGTCTCCGACTCGCGAATCTCATCCTCGGTGCGACTCGCCTGGGCACGCAGCTCGTCGAGTCGCGTCTTGATGGCACGTTGCTCGTCGAGCCGCGCGTGGAGCGTCAAGATCGCGTCCTCGACCGGCCGGTCCAGCAGGTCGACCGCGAGCCGACCGAGGCATTCGCGGGTCTGCTCGAGGAAGGCCGCGGCATCCCGATCGATCCCCTCGATACGCCGTCTCAAAACCGCGCCGGCCTCAACCTTCGCCACCGCATCCGCGATGGCCTGAAGATCGTCCGAGACCTCGCCGGGACCGGCATCCGGCGCGAGTCCGAGCTCGGCCATAAGCGCCGTCCAGTCCTTCTGCCACCCTGCGTAATCGGCCTCGGCCTCGGACAGCTCGCGACTCAACCCTCGGGCGCGCTCTTGGAGCTCCGCGATCTCGCGCTCCAGCGCGAGACGCGCACGCGCGCCGTCCTCCGCGGCGCGCTGCCGGTCCTCTGCCAACCCGATGAGGCCGCCGAGCTCGGGCTTGGCGAGCGCCGTGGATCCGAGCTCGACGGTCCGGTCCCCCGAGCCGAGTGCGCTCAGGAGCGCCGCGCGGTGCGAAGCCCGGACCGCCTCGCGGGCTTCGATCCGTTCGCGAATCTCGTCGGCCCGGCGGATCAGCTCGCGAAGCCGCGCGGCGCGAACGAGCCAGGGCAGCATCTCGGACGGTGGTAGCGGGATCAGGCCGCAGGCGGACCAAAGCCCATGCCATGCCGTCTCGGAGCGGGCGACGCACGATGCCAGCTCGGCCAGCGCACGTTCGGTCTCCTCCAGCTCATGCTGCACGACCTCCAGTCGTGCCTGTGTCGTTGCACGGTCATGGACGCGCCCTGCCTCGCGGCGCAGACGATCGGCAACCTCGTCGGCCCCCGTCAAAGCCCCTTCGAAGGCATCCGGAAGAGGTGCTGCGGCGTCGTAGAGCCGAGCCTCGGCGGCGACATCCGCGCCCGCCAGCCATGCCCGCTTCACGAGCAGCCAGCCCCGATCGCGATGCGCACGCGAGAGCGTCAGCTCCTCCTCGGAGGGAACCGAGCCGCTCAGCTCGAGCACCCGCAGGGCCTCTTCGCACCGCAGTCGCTCGCCGACCACCTCCGAACGCTTCGACTCCAGTGCCTGCCGTTGTTCGTTCAGAGCGCGGGTCTCGTCCGCGAAGCGCCGCAGACTCTCCTCGTCGGGCAGCGGTGCGGCAAGCAGATCGGCCAACCCGCCCGACCAGAGACCGAGTGCAGAGAGCCCCTGCTCGCAAGCCTTCAGTTGCGCCGCCAACGCCACCCGCTCCTCGACAAGCGTCTGATCCAGGTCTCCCGCCCGGCGCGCGGCATCGAGTGCGATCTGCAGATCGGTCGAAACAACCGCCGGGGGCAGCTCGGCAAGCGCCGCGGTGCGCAGCCCGAGGCGCTCTTGCGTCTCGGCGAGATCGGCACGGGTCTTGGCGACCGCATCGATCAAGGCGGCCTTGCGGGCGCCGAGATCGGTCGCGCTTCGCCTGCGCGCGAGCAGCGGCGTCAGTCGAGCCACATCGGCAGGCGCGGCATCGCGGGTCAAGTCCGGACGCGCCTGCCGCAGCAGCGCGCTCGCCTCGGACTCCCGGCCCGTCAGCTCGGCGACCAGCTCGGTGCGATCGCGCGCGGCCTTGCGATGGCTGCCGAGCCGTTCGCGCAGGTCGTCGATCGACTCCGACTCCCCGAGCAGAGCCTCCGACACGGCATCGCTCAGCTCGCAAATGAGTCCGCGCAACCCATCGAGCCGTTGCTGCGCATTGGTGCGCGCCTCGACGGCACGGGTCTGTTTGGCGACCGCCTCCTCGCGACGCGACGCGAAATCCTCGGCGAGTACGGGCACGGCGCCGATCCCGCCCAACTGCTCCTGCAGCCGGGCCATCCGCGCCAGATCCGGGAGGGTGCGGCGAATGCGTTCGAGGCGGCTGCGCTCGAGCGTCGTTTCCGCGATCTCCGCGTCCATCCCCGCCAGCTCGCGCATCGTCCGATCGAGCGACGTCTTGGCCTGCTCCCATTCACGGACCGACAAGCTCGCCTCGCGCACGCGGCGGTCGTTCTCGCCGAGCTCGCCGATCAGGGCGTTGATCCGCGGCTTGGACGCGCGCGGCAAAAAGAGCCCGTTGGCCTCTTGATCGAGTCGATCCAAAACCCGGTGGATTGCGGTCGCGCCCAGCGCGGTCCCGAACAGCGCCTCGGCCTCCCTGCCCCGCTCTTCGAGCAGGGTTTCACCGCCGCCGACCAGACTCTCGTAATCGATCCCGAAGAGCCGCTCGAACAGGCCGTCGTCCACCTCGCCCAGGAAGGGCAGCAGCGCATCCTCGCCGATTGCCTTCCCGGCGGAATCGAGCAGCGTGCTCTTGCGGCCCTTGCGTCGGACGAATTCGAGCTCCTCCCCGCCGCGGTTGCGCAGACGCCCGCCCAGACGCAGCTCCTGCTTGCCGTGTCGGAAGTCGTCACGGGTACGCTCGTGGATCCCGAAGAGCAAGCCGCGCAGTGCACGCAGGGCGGAGCTTTTGCCGGCCTCGTTGGGGCCAAAGACCAGATGCAGGCCCTCGCTGCCACCGCTCAGATCGAGGCGCCGGTCGGTGAAGGGACCGAATGCGCGCAGGTCCAACTCCAGGATCTTCATCCGGCACCCTCCTGCGGATCGCCCTGCCCGCGCAGCCGCTCGACGAGTAACGCCTTCACGTCCTCGAGGCAGTCGGACAGATATTCAGGGTCTACTGGATCGAACGGATCATCGCCGGCGCGCAAGGCAGCCGGCAGCTTGAGCGCAAGCGTCTCGACCTCCTCGCTCAGGGAGGAGAGACGCTCGCCGTCGACCTCCAAGGCATGGATCGTGCGCAACAGCCCGCCGAAGGCATCCTCGCGCGACAGCTCGGAGACCGGCGCGAACGGATGGGGCTCCACGACCAGTTTCTCGATCCAGACGTCCGTCAAGCCCGCGGCGGAGACCAGGGCACGGCATTCGTTGACCAGGCGCTCGTGCTCGGCGTGCAGGCGCGAATGAATCGGTGTGCGCCCGGTCAGACGGAGACGGGTTGCGAGAAGACGGCCCTCTGCCGCGTCCGACGCTGCGGCGAGCGCATGCTCGACCAGCGGGAGGATCTGATCCGGGCTTCGCACGTCGGTCACGTCCACCGGACAGACCGCCCAGCGCACGACATCGAGCGCCCGCGGCTCGATCTCCACGACCTCGCCGTCTTCGACCCGGACGAGGGTGCAGCCTTTCGGGCCGGTCTCGCGGATATGGCGGCCCTGGAGATTTCCCGGGAAGAGGATGTAGGGGTCCTCTGCGATCAGCTCGTGCTGGTGGACATGGCCGAGCGCCCAATACTGGTACCCTTTTGCTCTCAGGCCGTCCGGGGTGCAGGGCGCGTAGGGCTCGTGGCCCGGGCGCCCGTCGAGCGAGGTGTGGAGTAACCCGATGTTGAAGAGTGCCGGATCGCCTTGCGGATAGGCCCGACTCAAATCGTCCGTCACCGCACGGGTCGAAAACCCTTGACCGTGAATGGCCACGCCGAGGTGCTCGAGGATCCAAGTCTCGGGCGCGCGTGTGGCGAAGACCGAGAGATTCGGCGGCGGTCGCAGCGCCTTGGTGATCTGGCTCGCGGCATCGTGGTTCCCGGCGATCAGGAAGACCGGGATGCCGTGATCGTTGAGGCGGCCCATCTGGCCCAAGAAGAACAGCCCGGTGTTGTAGTCCCGCCAGTCCCCGTCGTAGATGTCGCCGGCCAAGAGGACGAAGTCGACCGCCTCCTCGATCGCGAGTGCGACCAAATTCTCGAAGGCCCGGCGGGTCGCGCCGCGGATCTCATCGACCGGTGCGCCTTCGTAGCGTTCGAGTCCGCGCAGCGGACTGTCGAGATGCACATCGGCGGCATGCAGGAATCTCAAGGCGATCTCCTCGTTCCATGTGTCTTGGTTCCCGTCACCGAGGGCGCGTCGATGGCGAAGACCGATTCGCTCGGCTCGATTTCCAGGTGTCCAGCGCCATATCCGCGGAATGACGTTGCCTTTCAACCGCGTGTCCGACATCAACTCAACCAGGGGAGCCCGCCGATGATCCGATCCAAGATCACTCAGCGCGAGGGATCGAAATCGCAGTCGCATCGGCAAGACACCGACGCCGCTCGCACCTGGTCGCTGATTCTGAGTGCCGCACGACTGGCGCGCAATGCCGCTTGGTCGCTCGACCATCCGCTGGCCTTGCGTGCCGACCCGGACGGTCGGGTGTCGACGGTGGACCCGGCGCATCGCTCGCTCGCGGACCTGCTCTGGCTCCCGCACACGGGTTGGCGCCCCGGAAACCGGACAAGAGACCGCGCGGAGGATTGCCAAGGCGGCGATCCAGCGCTCGCGCTCTTCGATCTTTACCTGCCCCTGTGCCGTCCGCATCCCGGTCCCGCGGAGGTGATCGCACATCTCGGTCAGAGCATCGACGGCTTCATCGCCACGGCCGACGGGGATGCCCGCTTCGTCACCGGCGAGGCCAACATTCGGCACCTGCACCGCATGCGTGCGCTCAGTGATGCCGTGCTGGTCGGGGCCGAGACCGTGGCCGCAGACGATCCGCGCCTGACCACGCGCCTGGTTCCCGGACCGAATGCCGTGCGGGTCGTCTTGGACCCGCGACGACGTCTGTCCTCCGAGCGTCATCTGTTCATCGACGGCGAGGCCGAGACGCTGCTGTGTTGCGACCGAGACCGCATCCGACCCGGAGAGAAACACCATGGGCGGGCCGAGCTGATCGGGGTACCGGTCGTGTCAGACGGGCTCGATCTGGAGGCGGTCCTGAACACGCTCGCCGAGCGAGGTCTGCGCAGGATCTTCATCGAAGGCGGCGGGGCCACGGTCTCGCGATTCCTTCAGGCCGGGCGGCTGTCCCGCCTGCAGATAGCGGTCGCCCCGCTCGTGATCGGCAGCGGTCGACCCGGAGTACAACTGCCGCCGACCCAACGCTTGGCGGATGCCTTGCGGCCGGCGACACGCCTCTTTCGGATGGGCGAGGATGTGCTCTATGACTTCGAGCTGACCTCAGAGTCCCCCGCGCCGGCACCGGAGGATTCCGCCGCGGAGGTCCCTCGAAATGCCCTCGACGACGAGACGATCACCCGATCGGAGCTGTCCCGCATCCGCTAAACCGCGCCAGATCCGACAGGCGTTGCAGCGGGCGCGGCCAAGCCACTGCAACACATGACGCATACCGCGACGGGCGCGGTTTAAGTCCGCGGCGGAATGGCGAGAAGATCGCGATGACCGACGTTGATTCGGGAACAACCCCGTTCGACGGCGGCGAGCCGAACCGTCTCCCAGTGCGCGATCCCCGCCGCATCGGATGCCGGCGACTCTTCGCGAGCGGCCCGGGACCAGCCACGGATCAAGGCCGTCTGCAGTTCCCGCTCCGAACGTCGGATCCGCCAATCGCTCCTCCGCACCTCGACCCAGTAACCCTCTGCAGCCGCGAGGATCGCCAATCGAGCGTTCGCGCCGGGCCCCAGCGCCGGGCCGAAGCCCTTGTCGCGACCCTGGTGTCGATTCACGGCCTCGATGACCTCCCGATCAAGGCTCAACGCGGGCTCGAAGGCCACGCGACCGTCGTAGGTCAAGGCCATCAGGATCGGCACGCGCACCTTCGCGCACCGCGAGACCAATCCGGCGAGCCAGGTCTCCGACACCAAATCGAGCAGCGCCGAGGCCGTGACCAACCCGATCCCTTCGAGCGGAAGCGCGGACAGGTCGCGCACGAGATCGAAGCGACGGGTCGCAATGGAGCATCTCAGATGCGGCTCGGCCCGCGTGACCCGTTGATCCGTTGCGTCCCAATCGAGCCCGGATGCCTGCGCCCAGGCTCGGGTCTCGTCCGTCACTCGAGCCAAGAGGTCGTCATCCGCATCCAGACAGAGCCACGCCTGCGGGCCACCCAAGATCGGGGCCAGTGTTCGCAGATTGGAACCGGTCCCGCACCCCAGGTCCAGCACACGAAGCATCTGCGATTTCGGTAGGTGAGGACGCAGCAAGACCGGCAGATCGGCAGCTCGGGCACGGCTGTCCGCCGGCGCGCGCAGCCGCAACCAGTCGGCGTCGAAATCACCCATGGGGCACCCCTTCCAAGGCGCAGCCGAACTCCGCGCTCGCAGCATCCCAACCGCGTAGGCGAGTGCGCACAGAGCGAGCGCCCGCGGCCAGACTGCGGCGCAGCCCGGCGTCGTCGAGTACCCGGGCCAAGGCGGCTTCGAGCGCCGCCGGGTCGTCGGGATCCACCAAGAGCCCCGCATCCGCAGGCACCACGTCCGGGATCGGCCCGGTCCGGGTGCTGACGATCGGCAGACCCCGAGCCAAGGCCTCGGTCAGGACCATGCCGTAGCCCTCGAAGCGGGTCGGCAGGACGAACAGATCCGCCCGATGGTAAAACGCATCGAGAGCGGGTTCGTCGACGGTACCCGTGAAATTCACACGCTCGGACAGGTCCAAGCGTTCAGAGAGACGCCGCAAGGCGATGCTCGTCCGCGTGCAACGCGTGAGGCTGCCGACACAATCCAGTCGCCAGGGCCGGTCTGCCAAGGGTGCGAGCGCGCGCAACAGGGTGTCGTGGCCCTTACGCGGCGTCGGAGCGGCCACGCAGAGCAGGTTCAGGATGGTTTCGTCCGAGCCTGCCGCAAGCGGTGCCGGATCCGTGCCGGGCTGGACGACGCGAATCCGCTCCTTCGAGACCCCGTAGTCGCGGTTCAGGACATCCGCAGTGGCGGCACTGGTCACCACCACTCGACGGGCAGACACCAGGGCCCGTGATTCACTCATTCGCAATGCTTCGGCTCGGGCGGCGAAGAGACCGGTCTCCAAGGCGAGTGGGTGATGGACGAGCGCGACCAAGCGCAAGCGTCGTTCGTGAAGAGCGGCGACATCCCCGAGAAGCCCGAAGGCCAATCCGTCGATGACCACCCTATCGCCGTCCGGAATGGTTGCAAGGCGGCGGTCGGCATCCGCCAGAGCATCCGCATTCGGCTCGGGGAAACTGTCGTCGAGACGCTCGGCGCGAACGCGCCAACCCAAGCCGATCAACCCGTCGATGATCCGTCGATCGTAGCGATAACCGCCGGTCGGCGTCGTCAGGTTACCGGGGATCAGGAACCAGACGGAGCCTGCACGCGTCATGCGTGCTGTCGCTGCGGCAGGTCGGCGGCGTAGGCCGCCCAGGCAACGTGGGACTCGCTCAACTGCACGCGCAGGGCCGTGATCGCGCGGGCGCCCTCGCCGAGCGCGCCCGCACTCAACTGCTCGGCCATGCGATCGAAGATGACACGCGCGAGGAACTCGGTAGAGGTGTTGCGGCCCTGAAAGGCCGGCTCCTCGTCCAGGTTCCGATAGTCCAGATCGGCCAAGAGCGCGCGCAGCTTTTGTGTGGCGAGCCCGATGTCGACCACCAGCCCATCCGTATCCAGCTCGGGACGGCGGAACTCGACGTCCACCACATAGGTCGCCCCGTGCAGCCGCTGTGCCGGTCCGAAGACCTCCCCCCGAAAGCTATGCGCGATCATGATGTGGTCGCGAACACAGACGCTGTACATGGTGTCTCCTGTCCCGTTTCTTTGTACACGCCGGAAGAATAACCGAAACAAGGCACCACGGCGCGGTGGTCGCAAACCGGATCTCTCGGTGGCGGAGAGGAACCGACGGGGCATCTCAAGACACGGCTCGGATGTCGTCTCTAGGGTAGCTAACCCGATGCATCAGGACATCGCTCGAATCCGATGCCAGACGTTTCTGCACGGCGGGCAGATCCTCGAACGCGTCCTCGCCGCTGATCAGACCATCCAGCGCCGGATCGGCGAGCAGTGCCAGCGCGAGACCGAGACGCCGACGATAGTCCCAGCGTGCACGTTGTGCCGTCGCGACCTGGCCGACTTGGGAGGAGCGCAAGGTCAAGCGACGTCGGTGGAAGGCCGCGCCGAGCGGCAGGGTCACCTGCTTGGTGCCGTACCAGCTCAACTCCAGGACGGTCGCCTCGAAGCCGGCCAGTCCGAGGGACTGCTCCAAGCCGGCCGACGAGCCGCTTGCATGGATGACGAGGTCGGCATCCCCGCGCGCATCCAGGGGTAAGGCGAAGTCGACCCCGAGCCTCTCGACGATCTCGGCGCGGCGCGGATTGATGTCGATCAGCTCGACACGGCAGCCCGGGATCCGCCCCGCCAACCAGGCGCAGAGCACACCGACGGATCCGGCGCCGACCACGGCGATACGATCGCCGATCCGGGGACCGGCATCCCAGAGCCCGTTGACGGCGGTTTCGAGGTTCGCCGCCAACACGGCCCGCCCCGGCGGGACCGCGTCGGGGATCCGGTGCAGGGCCTCGATCGGGACGCAATAGGCGCTCTGGTGGGGATAGAGACAGAAGACCGTCTGCCCGAGCCAATCCGGCGGGCCGGCCTCGACCCGCCCGACGTTGCAATAACCGTATTTCACCGGCCAGGGGAAGTCACCGGTCTGAAAAGGTGCACGCATCCCGGCGTACTCGCTCGGCGGCACCTCGCCGCGCAAGACCAGCGCCTCGGTGCCTCGACTGATGCCCGTGTAAAGGGTTCGCACCAGCGCCTCCCGCGGACCGGGCGGTGCAAGCGGCTCATCGCGCAGTTCCCCTTGAAGTGGCCCGGTGACCCAGTAGGCGCGGGCCCATGTCGGAACGCCCCGCTGCGCAGGCGCCGCTTGCGATCGGCGCGCGTTCCTAGTCGACTCGCCGGGCATAGATGTCTCCCGAGTTGGCGGTATGCGGCAAGACATCGAGCCAGCGGCCGATCGCGGAGGCGTCGAGCCAAACGTCGTGGACAAAGACATAGGATTCGCCAAGAACGGCGTTGAATTGCGAATAGCCCAGTCGCGAACATTCCGCCAACGCACACCGTCCGACGTCCTTCTGGATCGTCGTGAACTCGAACGATAGGGCATCGACGGGTCGGGTCAGTCCGCCGATCACCTCCGCCTCGTAACCCTCGACATCGATCTTGATAAAGCGCGGCATGCCGTGACGCTCGATCAGGTCGTCCAAACGCGTGCAGTCAACCTCGATCGCGCCGTCCCAATGCTGCGCCTCCCACCCCGGCGCATCCCGTGCCGCCGCGATGAAGCCTGAGGAGAGCGTACTCACCGTCGGGTTGGCGCGATTCAGGCGCAGCTGCCCCCGCCCGGACGCGCGCCCGACCGCCGCCGCCTCGATCCGCACCCTGGGGTCGCGTCCGTAGAGCCAACGGAGCGTTCGCACCAGCGCCGGCTGTGGTTCGACCGCCAGGACGCGGGCACCGATGCGACGAAAAGAGCCGACCCGATCGCCGACGTGACTGCCGATATCGAAGGCCAGATCGCCGGGGGCGAGAAAGGCACGGTAGAAGTCGTCCATCCGCAACCGACGCCGGTTCAGATAGTAGATCTTCAACGATCGCATTACACCGAGAACGGCCCGTAGGCCGTCTCTGCGGGCGTGATTGCGCTCAGTCGCCAACGATCGAATCCGCGGCCACCTGATCCGTCGCCGGCACATAAGCGCGTCGCCGGCCGACCCGTGGAAGCCCGAGCGACTTGATCAAGGCCGGCGGATCGACCTCCTCCGGGATCCGCCAAAGGCCAATCCGCGCCAGCCAGGCGCCGAAGGCCGGCCAGGCGGTCAGCACGGCGATCGGGACGGCGAGCAGTGCCCCGACGATGAAAGGAGACAAGAGAACCGCCCCGCCGGCATCGGTCGAGATCAACCAGAGCATCGCCGCAATCCCGAAGAGGGTCTGCGGCCAGAGTCGGCGCAAGGCCTGTGTCACCCTCAATCGATGGGTGTCGCGACGCTGCGGTGACCAGACGATCGCCTTGCCGAACAGGAGCCCGCCCATGAAGAGCGTGTGTGCCAAAGCCATCACGGGCGCGATCAAGGTCGAGAAGAGGATCTCCCCAAAGGCGCCGGCCAGCAGGCGCGGACCGCCGCCGAAATCGGCGCGACCTTTTCGGGAGAGCAGCAGACTCCCCAAGGTCGCAAGCTTCGGCGCGAAGACCATTGTCATGACGAGCGCAAAGATGGACCAGCCGAAGATCGGATCAAACATGGGGCCGGATTCCGGAACACGGCCGATCTGCAAGGCCGCGAGCGTCATGAAGAGGACCCACGCCGGCGAGCCGATGAACATCAGGATCGCCAGCACCAACTGAACCCGCCCGACGGGATGCAGGCCCGGCGTGGAGAGCAGGCGCAGATACTGGAGGTTGCCTTGACACCAACGCAGGTCGCGTCGGATGAATTCGATCAAGGTCGGCGGATTCTCCTCCCAGCTTCCCCGCTCTTGCGGCAGCACACGCACCTCGTAGCCGGCTCGGCGCATCAGCGCCGCCTCGACCTGATCGTGACTCAAGACCCAACCACCGAGCGGTTGGCGACCCGGCAGCGGATCGAGACGGCAGTGCGCCCGAAAGGGCTGCACGCGCAGGAGCGCATTGTGTCCCCAGTATGGCCCGCTGTCGCCCTGCCACCAGGCACTGCCCAGCGTGTAGGAGCGCATCCCGAGGCGCATGCCGAATTGAAAGATCCGCGCAAAGGCACTCGTCGAAGGCAGGCCGACGACGAGGCTTTGCAGAATCCCCAAACGCGGATTGCGCTGCATGATGCCCACCATCCGCAGGATGGTGTCGGGCGCCATCAGGCTATCGGCATCCAGGACCAGAGCGAAATCGAACCCGTCGCCCCAGCGATGCATGAAATCTTGGATGTTTCCCGCTTTGAAACCGGGGTTGTCCGGACGTCGCCGATATCCGATGCTCACCAGCGGCGACCAGCGGTTGCGCAAGCGCTGCACCCCTGCCTCTTCCGCCTCGATGCATTCGGGCCACGTCGAGTCGCTGAGTACGAAGATCTCGAACGCCTGTCCATGACCTGACTGATGGAGGCCTTGAATCATGCGATCCAGATGGCGCACGACCCGCTCGGCATCCTCGTTGCGAATGCAGCTCAAGATTGCCGTTCTAGCCGTGATCGCATCCGGCGGATCGGCGATCACCGGGCAGACAACCGCGGCAGGGTCACGATGGCGACGCATCAGAGCGAATCCGATCACGGCATTCCAAAAGCCAATCACCGTCCAGGGCAAGGTCAGCCCGAAACAGAGGGTGAGGAGGGCATCCAGAAGGTCGAATCCGCCGCTCGAAAGGGTGGCGATCATCAGGGCGATCGCGAATGCGATCGTGCCGATAATTAGGAAAAACAATAGAACGCGGCGGCGCGACATCATTGCCGCATCGGCTTCCGAGCCACTGGGTTGGTGGTCGTGCGTGGGGGACGAGGCGCGGTCCGTCAGCATCCGATACTCCGTAAGCTTTACCGCCACGTCGGCGGTCCAAGGGGTCGATATGACTGGTCTCACGGGGTTCGGGCCGCGACCGTATGTCGGCTCGGATCGAAAATCTCTTCGCCAGCGAGCTACGTCGGTGCTAAGACGGGGAAGTCAAGAATCAGCCGATCTGCGTGCCCTTCGAGCTTCATCGCGCTATCCTTTAAACCTGATTGACCAATCGCAATGTCCCGGGCTTGGCCGGGACCCTCGAGAAGAACAAGACGCTATGAGCCAGATGCAACGACGGGGCTTGCCCCAAGCCTTATTCCCCTCCGTCAAGGTCCTGGGTGCCTGCGCGCTGCTTCTGACCCTCACGGGTTGTACCGAGCTTGCGCGGTTCATGAGCAAGCTCGATCCGAAGCCGGAAGAGCCGGTCGTCGCCGAGCAGCCGACACCTCAACCGGCAGAGGAGCGCGTCGAGGGGCCCGTCGAGAAGCCGAAACCCTCCAAGCTTTATGAGTGGAACGGAGACGGTCGCAAGGTCTCGCGCATCGTCATCGACACGGACACGCAGCGGGCAAGCTTCTTTGTCGGCGAAGACGAGATCGGCTGGAGCACCATCGCCAGCGGTTTGCCCAAGCATCCGACCCCGACCGGCCGCTTCGCCGTCATGGAAAAGGTGGAGAACAAGCGCTCGAACCTCTACGGTAAGGTCGTGAAAAACGGCAAGGTCGTCCGCTCGAACGCCAAAGCGGGCCGCGATCCGATCCCGGCAGGCGCGAGCTTCGAGGGCGCACGCATGCCCTATTTCATGCGGCTGACCTACGACGGCATCGGCCTACATGCCGGGCCCATACCGCGTCCCGGACAGCCCGCCTCGCACGGATGTATTCGTTTGCCGAGTACGCTCGCGCCGGTTCTGTTCAAGCACGTCTCGCATGGTACGGAGGTCACCATCGTCGGATCCGGCCCGAGCTACGGCAACTATGTCGAGAAACAGCGCATCGCAGCCGAGCGCGCCAAACGGGAGGCCGAG
Source organism: Thiocapsa bogorovii (assembly GCF_021228795.1). Taxonomy (NCBI): domain Bacteria; kingdom Pseudomonadati; phylum Pseudomonadota; class Gammaproteobacteria; order Chromatiales; family Chromatiaceae; genus Thiocapsa; species Thiocapsa bogorovii. Next base: position 5,038,650 of record NZ_CP089309.1, on the reverse strand, counting down.
AATCGTCGCGTCGCCCAAGCCAGTGCGGCAGCGGCGAGCCCGAGCGCCGAGGCGTCAACCGCTGTTGCGAGCACAGCGAGCGCGACGACGACTCCGCGCCCGCCAGCCGATTCGCGCTCGGCCCCGCAGGCATCGACGACCCCGCCCGCCGCGCCGCCACCGACCTCCGATGTCGGTGTGACGGCTGCCGAACCCGCCACGGCGTCACCGGGGTCCGTGCCCGGAACCACGCCGGAGTCGTCGACCGCGTCTGCCACACCCCGGGATCCGAGCCCGACATCCGGCGCCACGGCATCCGAGGCCGCACCGCCGACGTCGGCTCCAACGGCAGAGGCCGCGCCGGCGGTTTCGACCGAGAGCGCGCCCCAAAGCGCCGCGGAGGCGGCTACAGCGCCTGAACAGGCAAGCGCGGAATCCGGCCGGGCTGCGACGCCCGATACGGAGACCACGGCAACCGCGACGACGGAAGGACCGGCCGATTCCGCAAGTTCGCCGGCGCGATCGTCACCACCCGCGGCAGCAATACCGGCAGCCCCCGCTTCGGATCCGGCACCGGCGGCCGAGGCACCTCAGAGTCCGCCCGCAACAGGCAGCGAAGCCTCGCAGGCGCCCGCAGCACCGGCAACGCCATCGGTCCAGGCCCAGCAGGCTCCGGCAGCTCCGGCGGAGGGAAGTGACGGTTGAGTCTCGACTCCGACGAGTTCGATCTCGACCCGACCCTCTGCCACCTGAACCACGCGGCCGTCGGTCCTTGGCCGCGGCGCGCCGCCGAGGCTGTACAGCGATTTTCCGAGGAGAACAGGCGGCTTGGATCGCTGCATTATCCTCACTGGCTCGCGACGGAGCGTCGTCTGCGCGAGCGGTTGGCGAGGCTGATCGGAGCCGACTCGGCAGCGGACATCGCGTTGGCGAAAAACACCTCCGAGGCACTCTCGATCATCGCCTACGGTTTAACGTGGCAATCCGGCGACGAGATCGTCGGAGTCGCACAGGAGTTTCCGTCCAACCGCGTCGTCTGGGAGTCCCTAGCACCCCGCGGGGTGGTCTGGAAACCGCTCGACTTGGATGGATCCGCCGATCCCGAAGCCGACCTCTTCGCACTCTGTACCCCGCGCACCCGAATGATCGCCGTCAGTTGGGTGCAATACGCGCGGGGCCTACGCCTCGATCTGGAGCGTATCGGCGCCTTTTGCCGCTCCAACGGCATCCTCTTCTGTGTGGACGCCATCCAGGGCCTGGGTGCCCTGCCCTTCGACCTCTCGCGCACCGCGGCGGACTTCGTCGTGGCCGACGGACACAAATGGATGCTGGGTCCGGAGGGCGTGGCCCTGCTCTACGTTCGCCCGTCCATGCGGCACACCCTCATCCTGCACCAGTTCGGATGGCACATGCTCGAACACTCGGGGGACTTCGACCGGCGGGATTGGCGACCCGCCGAGGACGCAAGACGCTTCGAGTGCGGCAGCCCGAACCTCCTGGGGGTCCACGCCCTCGAGGCGAGTCTCTCGCTGATCGAAGAGGTCGGAATCGAGAACGTCTGGCATGAGGTTCAGATGCGCACGGCCCATCTGATCGAGAGGATCGATCAACACGGCCTGGAGATCTTATCGCCCCGCGCGCCAGAGCGCCGCGCGGGCATCGTCACCTTTCGAGTCCCCGGAAAACCCTCGTCCGAGCTCTACCCCGAGCTCATGCACCGGCGGGTTCTCTGCGCACAGCGCGGCGGCGGAATTCGCTTCTCACCCCATTTCTACACACCCCTCGAGGTCATCGACCGAGCCATCGAAGAGGTACTCTCGATCGCGGCGGATTAGGCCGCGGTCTTTTTGGGCTTGATCTCGGTAGGCGGCAGAAAGACCGTGCCCTTGCCGAAGCGATTGATTGCCGCGTATCGGGCCCATTCCGGGGCATCGGCATAAAACCTGACGTACGTGAAACCGCAGTCGCCGCGCGACATCGATGCGATCCAACCCTCGAATTCGTCTTCTCCGGTCATCGTCCTGCCCTCAGAACCAAGCCGGAGCCAATCGGATACGCCCCGGCACCCCTCTTTCGACAAGATCCACCTGCCCGATGTTTCAATCACCCTCAGCGACGCTGCAAGAGAAGCATATAGTTCACGCCCATCCAGCGGGTATAGCCGAAAGCGCGATTGAACGGATTCACCCGGACGCCGGTGCGATTTTTGACATCGAAGTCTCGACCCAGCACGGTCTCAACCTCCCCCGGGGGAACCAGTTTGCGATAGTGATGAGTGCCTTTGGGCAGCCAGCGCAGGAGGTACTCCGCGCCGAGAATGGCCACGAAGAAGGCCGCGATCGTTCGATTGATCGAGGCCACGAACATCACCCCGCCCGGTCGAACCAGGCGACCGCAATCGGCGAGAAACTCCGGCAAATGCTCGACATGCTCGATCACCTCCATGTTCAGCACGGCGTCGAACTGCTCGCCGGAACGCACCAAGTCCTCCGCCGTCCCCAGGCGATAATCGATCTCCAGACCGCTCCACTGGGCATGGATCTGCGCAACACGTACGTTCTTCTCGGTAATCTCCACCCCCGTAACACAGGCGCCGAGCCGCGCAATGGACTCGCTGAGAATCCCGCCGCCGCATCCGATATCAAGCACTTTCAGCCCTTCAAAGGGGCGCTCCGCTAGTGGATCCCGCCCGAAACATACGGCAAGATGCCGGCGGATGTAGTCGACGCGAAAGGCGTTGAGACGGTGCAAGGGCCAGAACGGCCCCTCCGCGTCCCACCAACGGTGCGCGAGTCGCTCGAAATAGGCGACCTCGTCCGGATCGATCGTGGGTGCGCTCAAATGCACGACGCTCATTGTCCTTCTCCTGATGATGTACCCTTCGAACGCGAGATCGTGGTGAGTGCGCGGGATTCCAACGGTAGAGCATCCGCTGCAGCTTTAGGGATGTCGGCGTGCTTCTGATAGCATTGGGAGGACTCACCAGGGCCTCCTCACCCGGAAAGCAGGGTGCGTCCCGCGCTCGCCGGGGCCGCGCAACTCGGACCTCGAAGATGCCCCCGATGATCCGCCTAACCGAGAAATGCACGACCGGCCGGAACGGTGACATCGCCGGAGCCCATCCCGGGTCTGGTGATGCACTGCGCGTCGGGGCAACTCCAAGCCATGACCATTGAGAAAACTCCGTGGACCGCGCCGACGCGTACGACGATCCGCGGCGAACAGGCTGGTTGGGTGCGGTGGTCCTTAAGCCCGCCTTCAGTGTGGCCCGGCATGCTCCTCCTGGCCCTTCTGCTGCAGGCTTCGACCGCGCTCGCCGCGGATTGGATGCCTGGGGGGGAGTCGGAGCGGCAGGACATCAGCGCCGACCTCACCTACGCCAAACGCTCCGCGGTGCGCCCTTCCGACAGCAAACGTGTCGTCGCACACGTCGCCTTCTTCACCTCGCGGGCGTTCCGCCTGGAGGTGATCGATCTGGGCGCCGGTCCGGAGGCGGCGTACCCGACGCTGGAGGCGGCCTTCCGCGCCGAGGGCTGCGTGGCCGGGGTCAACGGCGGCTTCTTCCACCCGGATTGGCGGCCGGCCGGGCTGGTGATTTCGAAAGGACAGCGGATCAACCGATTCGAGACCGCGAAACTCCTGAGCGGCGTGATCTACAGCGACGACCGCGGCATCCATCTCGTCCGGCGCGGCCGTTTCCAAGATCACACGCACATCAGCGCCTTGTTGCAGACCGGACCCTATCTCGTGGAAGACGGTCGCACGGTGCGAGGCCTGTCCACCTCCGACCCGCGGCGCCGCACCTTCATCGCCACGGATTGGCGGGGACACTGGGTCATCGGTGCGACCATGACCAGTCTCACGCTCTCCGAGCTCGGGGTAATCCTTGCCTCCCCGGGGGACCTGACACCCTGGCGGGTCGATCGCGCCATCAACCTCGACGGCGGTTCATCGACCGGATTTTTCTTCGACCGCGGCGTCGGCAAGGCTCCTGTAACCCTGCAACCCTGGAAACGTGTGAGGAACCTGCTCGGAATCTGCACGCGTTGACTGGAGCCGCGCCGAGCAATCCGGAGCCGACCGATCAACCCTCACGTGTGAAGGCGGATTCCGGACATGTGGGTCAGGCGATTGAAGAGATCATCGAATCGGCCTCGCTGCTGCCGAACCCGATGTTGCTGGCGTCTTGACCCATCTCGTGCTCGGTCTGCTTGATCAACGCCATCACTCGATTCGCTCAGCCCAGATCCGGCAGTTGACCGACCTTTTGCCGTCCTTGGCAAGTCGTTTAGGCCTATTTCCGCAGGCGGCACAGGCCAGAACCCACGGGCGTGCCTTTGGTCATGACCGCGGTCGGTTGCCCGGCGGCGCAACCGGGCAGGCTGCCCTTGTTGGCCTTGCAGCGCGCGGTACGGGCTTCCGCCGTGCGCGAGGCGACCTTGCCGATGGCCGGATGGTCCGGTGATGTGGAGCTTCACATAGATCCCGAGGGCGGACTCCCGCTCGCCGTTCTCGACACGGGCGGATCGCCGAACCGAGGCGGCTCCCTACGAACCGCTGCCGACTGCCGAGATCGCGGTCGGGTCGAAGCGCACGCGCACCGCGGGGCGGGCATCGCCGCAGGGCGCCCGCGGGGCTGTCGCGTCATCGGTGCCCGTGAGCCCGGGCGCCAGTGAACGAACGACGTGCGCCATCTGCTCCATGGCCAGCACGGCCATCACGTGAGCGGCACGATCATCGAACTGCCGCCGCTGTTGGCGGCGCGCACGGCATGCGCGAACGGGCCGCCGCCGGGCACCACCAGAAGCGGCTGCCGCAAGCTCGGCGGCGTCGAGGCTGCCCCCGAGCTTAACGACCCACATCGGCGAGCGGCTCGCCCTCGAGCAGCCGGAGCAGGGGTGCGGCTTTATCGAAGGTCTCCTGATACTCCTGCTCCATATCGGAATCATGAACGATGCCGCCGCCGGCCCAGAAACGCACCGTGCCTGCCGCGTAGACCAGGGTACGAATGGCGATATTGCTATCCATCGCACCGTCGAAGCCCAGATAGCCGATGGCGCCGCAGTAGACACCCCGGCGCTGCGGCTCGAGCGACTCGATGATCTCCATAGCACGGATCTTCGGCGCGCCGGTAATCGACCCGCCGGGGAAGCAGGCCCGCAGCAACGAGGCCGCATCCTCGCCATCCGCCAGCTTGCCGGTGACCGTGCTGACGAGATGATGCACCGCGGCGTAACTCTCCACGTCGAAGAGCTTCGGGGCGCGCACGCTGCCCGTCCGGCAGACTCTGCCCAGATCGTTGCGCAACAAATCCACGATCATCAGGTTTTCGGCGCGGTCCTTGGTGCTTTCCGACAGTGCCCGCGCGAGAATCGAATCCGCTTCCGGGCTCGTACCCCGGGGCCGAGTGCCTTTGATCGGCTTGGTCTCCACGCGACCGTCGCGCAGCGAGAGGAAGCGCTCCGGAGAGGAGCTCATCACCTTAGCGAACGGCGTCGACAAGTAAGCAGCGAACGGCGCGGCGTTGAGCCTGCGCAGACCGCAATAGGCGGACCAGGCATCGCCCGCTGCGCGGGCCGCGAAGCGCTGCGCGAGGTTGACTTGATAGCAATCGCCGTCATGGATGAACGCCTGGATGCGGGCGAAGGCGGCCGCGTATCGAGCCCTGGTCATGTTCGAGCACAAGGGGCTGCGCAACCGAAAGGAGCGCGCACGCGTTGGCGACGGCCCGGTGAAGGTCCGCAGGAGTTCCGGCCAGCGTGCACGCGTGCGCGGATCGCGGCCGGCACCGACCAGCCAGCAGCGCTGTTCGTCGTGATCGACGACAACGGCCCAGTCATAGAGCCCGACGGCCATATCGGGAATCTTCTCTGCATCGCGGGCGAGCACCGGCAGCCGCTCGATACGCCGTCCCAAGTCGTAGCCAAGCCAGCCGATGGCGCCACCCGCGAACGGAAGACCCGCAATCGGCGCAGTCCGCTCGCCGAGGACGTCACGCAACAGCTCAAAGGGATCTTGCGGCGATAGGGATACACCGGCGTGCGAGCGAATCCGTGTCAGCGTCCCTCGCGTGACCAACATCAGGTAGGGATCGGCGGCGAGGATGTCGTACCGTCCGCCCTCGCACAGCGGTCGGCCACTGTCCAGGAACGCGGCCCACGGTCGCTCGGTCAAGGCCTCGAACATCTGTGCGCTGTCCGGTCGATAGGGCAGCTCTTCAAGCAAGGGCATCGCCGGACTCCGATAAGGGCAACAGAGCGAGTGCAACGGCCGGCGCGCAGCCCCCCGCATCGGCGCCTTCCGGTGTGGGCGCGGACGCCGGATCCGCTGCACGCGCGATCAAGGTCAGCCAGTCGACATGGCCGCGGCCGAGCCGCCGCGCAAGCTCGGGCACAAGGAAACGGCCAACACCGGCGCCCACCAACGGCGCATCCTCGGGCAGGCCGGCCGAGCATCGGCGCGCCCAGGGCCGCCAGATACGCTCGATCCGACATTGGCGCAGATAGCTCGCCAAAGAGCGCCACTGATGAGGCTCCAGGGCAATCGCGTCTTCGCCGAGCATACGAGCCAGCCGGGCTGCGCTTTCGACCTCGCCCTTGGCCCGTCCGTCGGCCGTCTCGCCGAGATCGGCGTATACCGGCAGCTCGCCCGTCAGGCGGTAGACATCGGAAGCCGTCGCGAAATGCTCGGCGGCGAGGCCCGTCCAGTCGCCGTCCAGCGGTGCTCGCTCCGCAGGCGCATAGACAGGGGTGCGCACGACACCGCGGTAGACCAGTTCATCGGCACCCATCCGCTCGCGATCGGACCAACCTTGCGCGTGCGGAAGACCCGCACGCACCGCAACGCTGTGCGAAGGGCGTCCCGGCTTGTGCGGATTGTCGCCTTTGACCGCACCCTCTTGATGACCGTGGTGCGGCTTGACCGTCAGGTCGGTATCGAGAATCCAGGGCACGCCCAGCACCGGGGCCACGCAGGCGTCCAGGTGGTTCTGCGACCAGGCCACCCCGTCGGCTTCATCGAGCTTGCCGAGGCTGCGGCGCACCGACGCCTGCGCATCCCACTCGACGTGGACGCGCCCGCCAAAGGTGTCCACCGCCACCGGGCCGGCATGCGGCACCGCCGCGGTGGTTTCGGGTTCACCCTGCGGGTGAGGGATCGAATTGGTCATCGGGACCTCCTTGCAGCGATATTTCAGCCGCTTGGATCACCTGAGGCAAGGTGTAAATGCTCTTTTTAGGGTCATACCTGGAAAGGGCTCGGGGCAACTGCGCTGTGGCGCGATGGTCCCTGGGCACGCAATGGCTGGGCCAGAGCATGCACGCCCGCGCCTCGGCAGCCGAATCGACCGAAGGGAACATCCGACCGAGGTGCCGTTGCGCGGGGGTGGGCTATTGTCGGAGCACTGGTCCGAATCCGGGCGTGTTCCCTCGCTCATGCACGTCGATCTGAAGAATCGTTGTGCACCGCACCACTGGCTGTCGAGCGCACCGAGACATGACCGACCGGTTAAGATCGGGCCACAGAGCTTGAAGAGGTGGCCAAGCCCGGCGTCCTACCGTGCACGCCTGTCGATGGGGTACGCGCTATGACGTCCATCCGGGCCGTTCCGGCCAACGCAATGGCGTTGTTCATGGTCCTCGCGCTTCCCGCGTTCGGTGGCGCGTTGGAAGGGATTCCGGATGCAGCGCCGTCACCGGCCGTCGGCGCCGCCGACCCGGGGGAGATCGGCATTCGCTGAGCGACCCCGACGGCCGTGTGGTCTTGGTGAACTTTTGGGCGAGCTGGTGCCCGCCCTGCCTCGCGGAGATGCCTTCGCTGCAGCGGCTTGCCCAAGGCCTGGCTGGACATCCGTTCCACGTCGCGGCGGTCAACGTCGACGAGACACCGCGCCGGGCCGTGGAGGCCATGCGCCGGCTCGGTTACGAGGGCCAAATCGTATTGGATCCGGATCAGACGATCTTCCATGCCCGGGGCGCAAAAGTGTTGCCCAGCCGTTTCCTGATCGGGTGCGATGGCCGCTTGCGATTCCAGGCGCTCGGCCCGCCGGAATGGGATTCAACAGGTGTCTCCGATGAAACCGCGCCAGCTCCGGCGATCGTTGATTCCGCGAGGGTTGATCCGATTCAAAACCATCGCACGCCGCGCTGGACGCGGTTTAAGTGAAAGGTCGAGTCCCCTCAAGCCGCCGCGAGGGCGTCGCGGACCCGTTCCATCCGACCCTTGACCTCCGCGGCGATCTCCGCGACCTCGGGTCTGTCCACCAGTTGCAGAACTGACTCAGGGTCCATGAAGGCGACGACGATGCTGCCGTCGGCCTCTTCGCGCACGACCACATTGCAGGGCAGCAGCAGCCCGATGTCGGGCTCCGCCTCCAGTGCCCGATTGGCCAGGGGCGGATTGCAGGCGCCGAGGATGCGGTAGGGTCGCTTCTCGATCCCCAGCTTGGCCTCCAGTGTGGCCTTGACGTCGATGTCGCTCAGGACGCCGAAACCTTCGCCCTTCAGTGCCTCGGTGACGCGGGCGACGGCCTCGTCGAATGTGGTCTTCAGTGTCGTGGAAAATCCGTACATCGCATGCAACTCCTCTATTGTTTGTGGAATGGGTCGTTATGAACCAGGACGCCTGCCTAGGTTCGGCTTAGGTTGAGGCGAAGGTGGCCTAAATCCCGTGGACCGGACCAGCAACCGTCGCGGCCTCCGGGGCGACGTCCTTCGCTTGTGGTCCCCCGCCGACATGCAGGCCATTAGAGTGTCCTGAGAAATCGGATCAGCTTCCAGCGCTCGGTCTCGGTGAGCGCGTCCTTGAACGCGGGCATCGCGGTGCCAATTTGCCCGCCGCCCTCGCTAATGGTCCACATCAGATACGCATCTCCGACAACGGGTCGCCGCATCGACCAGCGCAGGTTGGCCGGTGGAGGCGACATCCCGGCCGCTGCCGGACCATCGCCGTCGCCCAGGTCGCCGTGGCAGGCGGCACAGTTGGCTCGATAGAGCGCATTGCCCGCGGCGATCACCGCCGTGCTCGACGGCAGCGGGTTGCGCAGCCGAGCATAGACCGCCGGAATCCCATCCGTCATCACCTGCCGGTGCCGCAGCATCGAGCCGCCCATCATGCCGCCACGATAGCCACGCATCCGGTATCCGTAGCCGCCCATGCCGTAACCACCCATCATGCCGCCCGGAGCGCCCGACATCGGGCCTGCCGCTCCGCGTGGAGGTCCAGGGCCCATCCAGCGCGGCCCGGCGCAGGCGCTCAGCGCAGCCAAAACGGCTGCGCCGACCAGCAGCGCGGCGCGTCGGTCGTGCCACACGGTCACTGCTTGGGCCCTCCCGCCCCCCCTTCCCGGACGGCGATCGAGATGCGCTCCGAGATGAGCCGCGGCGCATGAGGTTCGCGCTCCGCGAATACGGACGTACTGGCGTCCTTGCCGATGGGCAGCACCTGGTAGTGCTGGGGATTCGGCGTCTCCATGCCCGGCGAGCCCGGCGGCATTCCAGGCACCGTGAGATCGCGCGCATCCGGTTGCTCCGCAAGCAGCCGGCGGATGTCGCTCGCCGGCACATGGCCCTCGATCACATCGTTGCCGAGGAGGGCCGTGTGGCAGGACGACTGCTCCGGGGCGATGCCGGCCCGGGACTTGATGCGACCAAGGTCCGTGAAGTCTACGGCGTCCACCTCGAAGCCGTTGTCTTCCAGGTGTCCGATCCATCGGGTAAAGCAGCCGCAGGTGGGGCTCTTAAAGACGGAGATGGTCGGCTCCGCTGCCGCAGCCAAAGCGCAGAACAGTGGCGCAACGAGCAACAGCCCCGGAACGAGATTTCTGAGTCTTGGCATTCGATCCTCCCAGTGGTGAAGCACTCAGTGGTGAAGCACTCAGTGGTGACGCACGCGGTTTTGCCTGATCGTCAGCGTTTATGTGGGGTTCCGGATCGATCAGGTGGGCAGTTGCAGCACGCCGGTTTCGGTATCGCCGCGCGAAAACGGAATGTAGGCGATGGCACACCGCCCTCTCGCAGCGCCAGAATTTTCCCATGTAACTTCTTGCAATACTGACAACTACTGTTCGTAAAGACATGGATGCGGGCGCGCTCCTCTCCGCGCGCCACCCACAAATGCCCGGATCAACAACGCAACCGCGGCGTTGATCACGACCCAGATCAGGACAATCCCGAATCCGGGGATACCGAATCCATCAACCATCATGCGACTTGCCGCCGTTGGATGCGCACAAGGCCGGTGCCAAACTGGTGCGAGCGTAGATCCGAAAACGTCTTGGTGCCGACACCAAGGTCGAAGTGGCCCTGGCCGGCTTCGTCATGAGTGGGCCGATGCACGGTCGAGACGCTTAGGACACGACGGGGCCGGGTCGAGACGGTGCCGACAGGCACGCGATGGCGAACCGCTTCATCGTCCAGGCCCGGCTCAAGGACCGCAGCTGGGTCTGGTCCGAGCGCCTTATACCGCGGGAACTCTTCGACTGGCCGGCGCAGATGCCGTTGAGACTGCTGATCCTGCTGGCCGGCGTGATCTCGACGACATACAGAGCATGGTCGAGACGCCCCTCGATTCCATGCGTGCACCGCCAGCCGGGAGGAGACCCATGGATCGGATAGCCCTGCTCGAAAGCCTGAGCGACAATGCCGAAAAGTCGGGTGCACGCGTGCGCCTGCGCGGTCAGATTTAGAAGCCTTATCAAGGCAGACCCGTCGCGCTCGAACGCTGCATCGGCAATCTATTCGACAACGCCCTGCGCTATGGCGGCGAAGCGGACATCGAGTTGAGGGATTCCGAGACCGTGGTGAAGGTGACGATCGCCGATCGGGGACCGGGCATCCGGCCCGAATCACCGGAGAAGGTCTTCGCGCCCTTTTGGCGCCTTGAGGGTTCATGGGTGCGCAACTCGGGGGCATCGGGCTGGGGATCGCGCGTAATATTGCCCGCGCGCGTGGAGTCGATCTGCTGCTGCTAAACCGACAGCATGGCGGAATGACTGCAACGATTACCCTGCCCAGATGACATGCCTGCCGAAATCGGGTCCTTCACCGGTTAAAGTGCGCTGTGCATCGCCGTCGACCCTTCGCCGAGACCGCGGCCTGTCGGACGAAGACCGTTACTCGGCGCCCCGGTTGTTCGCCGATGATCGGGTCTAAGGTCAATCAAATAGGCAGCTATGGCGCTATGCTGGGAGATCAAGTACGCCGGAAGATCAAAACGGAGTGGCTCGGGCAGCCGCAAGCCGATAGAGATTGATGTGAGCATGCAATCCGAGTCGCCGAGTCGAGACGTCGGCGAGATCGATGACCGGTCCGGTCATGAGCACTTCATGCGGAGCGCCATCGCCTTGGGCCGTCGGGGCTCGGCAGCAGGTGACGGCGGTCCTTTCGGTGCAGTGATCGTTCGCGCCGGGCGAATCATCGGGGAGGGCTGGAATCGGGTCATCGCCACGCGGGATCCAACAGCGCACGGCGAGATGGTGGCGATCCGCGATGCCTGCCGGCGGATCGAGAGCCTCAGCCTGCAGGGCTGCGATCTCTACACCAGTGGACAGCCCTGCCCGATGTGCCTCGGTGCGATCTACTGGGCGCGGATCGAGCGCGTGTTCTACGGCTTCACCATCGAGGATGCGGCCGGCATCGGCTTCGATGACCGCTTCATCTACGAACAGCTGGAAAGACCGCCGGAACGGCGTGGGATCCCGGAGATCCCCTTGCTCCGCGAGGAGGCGCTGGAGGTTCTCGAAAGCTATGCCGCCGATCCGGATCGGGTGCACTACTGAAGCCAACGCTCAGCCCGGCGGCGCTTACCGCGCTGTTGGCCCATCCGCGATCATCGAGGTGTGCGATGTCTCGTCATGTTTTTGCCTTCCTGTTGCTCCTGCCCGCTTTCGCCGTTGCCGGAGACGCGCTGGAGGGGATCTGGTCCGCACCCAGTCTGTCTCGACCCGATACCCCGATCGTGATCGGTCTCCTGCCGGGCGGCATCGCCACCGAGCAGATCGGCGACTACCGCAGCAGCGGGACTTGGACGTTGGAGGACGGATCCGCCCGGATCGATTGGAATAAAGGCTGGGCCGGTCTGTTGCGCCCGACGCCCGAGGGCGGTCATCGCCTGTTGACATGGAAGGCCGGCTCGCCGCCGGCCGCCCCCCGATGACGATAAACCCGTCGTGCGACTCCCGCCTGCGGGCGATTGAGATTGTGCCCGGCAGGTTGCCGAGACCCTCATTTCGTCTGGCCGACCGGGAAGTGATGACCAACGGCATAGCCGTCATCGTCGTGATCCCGTTCGAACCGGCCACCGCCCCCACGGTCGGAAGCCACCGACTGCAGACGAGGTTTGCCGTCAGCGAGACGGAATCTCCGCAACTCTGAACCGCGCACACGGCACGAGGCGATCTTGGCAACTGCGATAAAGGAGGCGAAGAGGCAGTGCGGATCGCATGAGATGGGGGAACGAACTGGAGACCCGGAGAGGCTATACCTCATCAAGCGATTGAATCATCGATATGAATTCGATTGAATTGGCGGAGAGAGAGGGATTCGAACCCTCGATAGGGGATTAGCCTATACTCCCTTAGCAGGGGAGCGCCTTCAGCCACTCGGCCATCTCTCCGACGAGCGCGTAGTTTATCCTGCCTACGCGCCCTTGGCTACAAGCTCAGTCTAGCCGAGTTCCCGGCAAGCTCAGTCGAGCCGAGTTCCCGGCGGAACCGCTCCAGCGATCGGACCACCTTCGGCCTGCTCGCGTTTGATGCGCTCGTAAATCTCCTCCCGATGCACCGCGACGTCGCGAGGTGCGTTGACCCCGATCCGTACTTGGTTTCCTTTGACACCGAGGACTGTCACTGTCACTTCGTCACCGATCATGAGGGTTTCGCCAACCCGGCGGGTCAGAATCAACATCGCTTAATCTCCCTTACGTTCCCTTTTCCGATTGAATGATAGTACCCGAACCGCTAGCTGGCCGTAACGCGGATCAGTCTCATCGAAGGCACAGCCAGTCGCATATCGGGTGTGAGAAACCAAGTTTCCTTCCAGGATTCTAGCACCTGCCCGCAAGAACCAAAAAGATTCGCGCTCCAGGCAACGACAATTGTCCTCGAAAACGCAATTCCAAGAGCCCCCGACGGATTCGAGCCGACCGACGGTCGGTTCACGTTTCGACCACGGTCAAGATGATGCGTGTACGCCAAGTCCGAACGCGTCATGCAGGGCTCGCACCCCGAGCTCAAGGTACTTCTCGTCGACCACGACCGAGATCTTGATTTCGGAGGTCGATATCATCCGGATATTGATGCCTTCCTTGGCCAGGGTGGAAAACATAAGACTCGCAATCCCCGCATGACTGCGCATTCCGACTCCGACCAGCGAAATCTTCACGATCCGGCTGTCGCCGAGCACTTGTCGTGCTCCCAACTCCTTCGCGGTTCGATCGAGGATCTCCATCGCACGCGGAAAATCGTTCCGGTGCACGGTGAAGGTGAAGTCGGTCGTCGCCTCTTGGGCTGCGATGTTTTGGATGATCATGTCGACTTCGATGTTGGCGTCAGAAATCGGCCCGAGGATCCGATAGGCCACGCCGGGCTGGTCCGGCACACCGAGCACGGTCAGCTTGGCCTCGTCTCGACTGAAGGCGATTCCGGAGATCTTGGCGTCTTCCACGATGTCTTCCTCGAACGTAATGAGCGTACCCTCGCCTTCTTCGAAACTGGAGAGTACACGCAGGGGCACCTTGTATTTACCGGCAAACTCAACCGATCGGATCTGCAGCACCTTGGAGCCGAGACTGGCCATCTCGAGCATCTCCTCGAAGGTGATGCGATCGAGTTTGCGCGCCTTGGGCTCGACACGGGGGTCGGTCGTGTAGACGCCGTCCACGTCGGTGTAGATCTGGCATTCGTCGGCCTTCAGGGCCGCCGCGATCGCCACGGCGGAGGTGTCGGAGCCACCGCGCCCGAGTGTCGTGATATTGCCTTCGGCATCGACGCCCTGGAAACCGGCGATGACCACGACGCGACCGGCCTCCAAATCCGCACCGACACGGGCGGCGTCGATGTCGTGGATACGCGCCTTGTTGTGGACGCTGTCGGTAAGGATGTGCACCTGGCCTCCCGTGTACGAGCGGGCGGCACAGCCCATGGCGTCGAGGGCCATGCTCAGCAGGGCAATGGTCACCTGCTCGCCGGTGGACAGGAGCACGTCGAGCTCCCGCGGGAGGGGACGCTCCTGGATCTGCTTGGCAAGCGCGACCAGTCGATCGGTCTCTCCGGACATGGCCGAGACCACGACGACGACACGATGCCCCTCGTCGCGCCATCGCTTAACGCGCTCGGCGACCGCCTTGATTCGCTCGGCGTTGGCCACGGATGTGCCACCGTACTTCTGGACGATCAGCCCCATCGAACTCTCCCGGCATGCACGTCTCGCGTTCTCCCGATGTGTCGGATCCGATGAACCGCTGGGGTCCAAAGATCCTGAAGAAAATGATTTTTGGATCATCCGGACGGTTCACCGCACAGACTTCGCCACGAGAGGTCGGTCGGTGGCGGGCACCGTCAGCCCAACGGCAGCCTAGAGCCGCTGCCGCACCCAACCGTCCACCACCGCCAAGGCGGCTGGGAGACCCGCCGGATCGTTGCCGCCGGCTTGAGCCATGTCGGGGCGTCCGCCGCCCTTGCCGCCGACCTTCTCTGCAACCTCGCGGATGAGATCCCCTGCCTTCAGGCGGTCGGTCAGATCCTTAGTCACGCCGGCAATCAGGCTGACCTTGCCGTCGCCCTCGGTGGCGAGGACAACGACCGCCGAGCCGAGCTTATCCTTGAGCTGATCCAGGGTGACCCGCAGGGCCTTGGAATCGGCCCCATCGAGACGCGCGGCGAGCACCTTGATACCGTCGATCACCACCGCCTGCGACGCCAGATCTTGACCGGCGGAGCTAGCAAGCTTGGCCTTGAGCTGCTCGAGCTCCTTTTCGAGCCGGCGGCTGCGCTCGAGCAGCTGGCTGACCCGCTGGTCGACGTCGTCGCGCCCGCCCTTGAGGAGGCCGGCCAAGCGAATGAGCCGATCCTCGTCGGCTTCGATCCAGTCGAGCGCGGCCGCACCTGTGACGGCCTCGATCCGCCGCACACCGGAGGCGATGCCGCTCTCGCCGACGATCTTGACCAGACCGATGTCGCCGACCGCTTTGACGTGAGTGCCGCCGCACAGCTCTACGGAGAAGTCACCCATGCGCAGCACACGCACTTGGTCGGAATATTTCTCGCCGAAGAGCGCCATGGCCCCGGATGCCTTGGCGTCGTCGAGGCTCATGATCCGGGTTTCGACGAGATGATTCTCGCGGACCTCGCGGTTGACCATGCGCTCGATCTCGAGCAACTGCTCGCGCGTGACCGCCTCGTAGTGCGAAAAGTCGAAGCGCAGTCGCTCCGGACCGACGAGCGAGCCCTTCTGCTGTACGTGCTCGCCCAAGACTTGGCGCAACGCCGCATGCAGCAGATGGGTGGCGGAATGGTTCAGGGCCGTCGCACGCCGACGCTCGCCGTCGACGCGCGCGTCGATCCGATCGCCGACCGCCAAGGTACCCTCGGCGATACGCCCGAGATGACCGACGGCACCCTCGCCTTTCTTTTGCGCGTCCAGCACCTCGAACCGGCCGCTCTCGCCGACGAGCCAGCCGCAATCTCCGACCTGGCCGCCGGACTCGGCGTAGAAGGGCGTGAGATCCAAGACAACCAGACCCTCCTCGCCCGCGGCGAGCTGGTCGCAGGAGCCGTTTGCGGAATAGATGGCGACCACGGTCGCCTCCTCGTGGAGACGCTCGTAGCCGCAAAACTCGGTCTCGCCCTGAACATCGATCTCGAAACCGGCCGGACCGCCAAACTGGCTGGCGGCGCGCGCGCGCTCACGCTGCTGCGCCATCGCCTGCTCGAAGCCATCCATATCCAGGGACAGGCCACGCTCGCGGGCGATATCGGCCGTCAAGTCGGTCGGAAAGCCGTAGGTATCGTAGAGTTTGAAGACGGTTTCGCCCGGGATGCGTGCATCGCTCAGACCGGCGATCGCCTCGTCGAGCAGTCGCATACCATGCTCGAGGGTCTCGGCAAAGCGCTCTTCTTCCAGCAGGACGATGCGCTCGACATGCTCCTGTGCCGCGACCAGCTCGGGGTAGGCTTCTCCCATCTCGGCGACGAGCGCCGGCACCAGCCGATAAAAAAAGGGCGTGGTGCACCCGATCTGGTATCCATGGCGAATGGCCCGACGCATGATGCGACGGAGGACGTAGCCCCTGCCCTCGTTGCCCGGCGTCACCCCGTCGGTAATCAGGAAGGCCGCTGACCGGATGTGGTCGGCGATGACGCGCAGCGATTTGTTCTCGCGATCCGCACAGCCGGTCGCGCGTGCCGCTGCGTCGATCAGCCGCACGAACAGATCGATCTCGTAGTTGCTGTGCACGCCCTGCATGACGGCGGCAAGGCGCTCCAGACCCATGCCTGTGTCCACCGAGGGGCGCGGGAGCGGGGTGAGAATGCCCTCGGCGTCGCGGTTGTACTGCATGAAGACCAGGTTCCAGATCTCCACGTAGCGGTCGCCGTCCTCGTCCGCGGAGCCGGGCGGGCCGCCGGGGATCTCGGGGCCGTGGTCGTAGAAGATCTCGGAACAGGGGCCGCAGGGGCCCGTCTCGCCCATGGACCAGAAGTTGTCTTTCGCCCCGCAACGGGAAAATCGCGAGGCATCGGCGCCGATCTCTTTCAGCCAGATGTCGGCGGCCTCGTCGTCTTCGGTGTAGACGGTGATCCAGAGTCGCTCGGGCGGCAGGGCCAGGACACGGGTGAGATAGTCCCAGGCAAACAGGATCGCCTCGCGCTTGAAGTAATCGCCGAAGCTAAAGTTGCCGAGCATCTCGAAAAAGGTGTGATGCCGAGCCGTGTAGCCGACGTTCTCCAGATCGTTGTGCTTGCCTCCGGCGCGCACGCACCGCTGCGAGCTGACCGCCCGGGTGTACGCGCGCCGCTCGCGCCCCAGAAAGACCTCTTTGAATTGGACCATCCCGGCATTGGTGAAAAGCAAGGTCGGGTCGTTGGCCGGCACCAAGGGGCTGGACGGCACGCGTTCGTGATCGCGTTGCGCGAAATAGTCGAGAAAACTCGCTCGAAGCTCTGCACTCGTGGTCATGGGTATGCTCGGTTGGACTGCGGACGCCGGCCGGTCAATCGGGCCGGCGCAGGAAGCGGCGGATCATCTCGGAGGGAAACCCACGTTGCTCGAGGAAGCGGCCACGTCGAGCATACTCGGCACGGTCGGGCGGTGGCTCACTGCCGAATCGGCGATCGTAGATCTCTGCCATATAGGCGACCCAGTCATCCCGCATGGCACCGAGATGAGGGTCGATGAGGGTATCGGTCAGACCTTTTTCGTGTAGCTCGGCGCGAATTCGCAGAGGTCCGAACCCTTTGGCGGCACGCTCGGCAACATACTGCTCGACCATACGCTCTTCATCGAGTGCGCCTTCGGCGACCAGCCTGTCAAGCGCCTCCCCGATCCCGGCATCATCGAAGCCGCGCGCTCGGAGTTTACGCATCAGCTCGGCTCGGGAATGCTCGCGGGTTGCGAGCAGCCGGCGGGCTCGATCAACGATCTCCGCTACAGGACCCGGTTCTTCCATCGCTCGGCGAGGGCTTCGGTCTAGATCTCCGCGGGTGCCTCGGCGATCGGTGCAACACCGGCGCCGGGCAATGCCTCGCCCACCTTGGGCAGAAGCTTGTCGCGGATCTTCGTCTCGATCGCCTTGGCGATCTCGGGATTCTCGCACAGGAAGACCCGCGCGTTGTCCTTGCCTTGTCCGATGCGATTGCCCTCATAGCTGTACCAGGCGCCGGACTTCTCGATGAAGCCCTCGTTTACGCCCAGGCTGATGATCTCGCCTTCGCGCGAGATGCCTTGCCCGTAGAGGATGTCGAACTCGGCCTGCCTGAAGGGCGGCGCGACCTTGTTCTTGACGACCTTGACCTTGGTCTCGTTGCCGATCACTTCGTCGCCCTTCTTGATACTGCCGATGCGGCGGATATCGAGCCGGACCGAGGCGTAGAACTTGAGCGCGTTGCCGCCGGTCGTGGTCTCGGGCGAGCCGAACATCACACCGATCTTCATGCGGATCTGGTTGATGAAGATGACGAGGCAGTTCGACCGCTTGATATTTCCGGTGAGCTTGCGCAGCGCTTGAGACATCAGACGCGCCTGTAGGCCGACGTGGGAGTCGCCCATCTCGCCCTCGATCTCCGCCTTCGGAGTCAGCGCCGCGACCGAGTCGACGACCACCACATCGACCGCGCCGGAGCGTACCAGCATATCGGTGATCTCGAGCGCCTGTTCCCCGGTGTCCGGCTGCGAAACCAGCAGATCGTTCATGTTCACGCCGAGCTTCTCGGCATATCCCGGATCCAAGGCATGCTCGGCATCGACGAAGGCGGCGGTGCCGCCGGCCTTTTGGGCCTCGGCGATGATGTGCAACGTGAGCGTCGTTTTACCCGAGGATTCGGGTCCGTAGATCTCGACCACACGACCCTTGGGCACCCCGCCGATCCCGAGCGCGAGATCCAGACCAAGCGAGCCGGTCGAGATGGCTTCGACCTCGCGAATGACACCGGTGTCGCCCATGCGCATCACCGAGCCTTTGCCGAACTGTTTTTCGATCTGGGTCAGCGCGGCGGCCAGTGCCTTCTTGCGGTTATCGTCCATTGGGTCTCCGTTGAACCTGATCGGCTTGATCATTCCTAGGTGTCTCGTTCTGCAATGTCCGGATGCGACTCGCCGGCGTCCCGACAGCGGCCGGCGAGCGCGCCGGGCCTCCGCCGAGGCTCATGCCGCCCGAAACAGCCAGATCCCGATTATCGCATAGCGAATCGGCAAACGTCACAAGGCATAGCGCCCGTCCGGGCTGGTAAGGCGTACAAGTTGCGCAGGCCGCAAGCGCGATGAGCCCGCATTGAACGCGGGCGGTGGGACGCTAGTGCAACGCCCACCGACGACGCACCCGATAACGCGGCCTGGGACCGCCGTATCCGGCAGCCAACACGATCTCGCGGACCGACCAACGAATCGGCGTCGACCACTCGGACCCCGGCGGCGCGGCGGCGGCCTGGCGCGCGAGTGTGATATGCGGCCGATAGGGACGCGGATCGGCGGCAAGACCGCAGGTCGCGAGCCGCACCTGCAAATCCGAAACGAGGGCCGGCAAGGTCTCGGGCGGGCATGCGGGCCCGCACCACAACACGCGCGCTCGCGCGAAACAACCGACGCGATCGAGCTCGAGTTCGAGCTCGGGGGCTCGAATCCGATCTGCAACCCCCTCCGCACACCCGAGCACGTCGGGTGCGAGCGGACCGAGGAAGGCAAGCGTCAGGTGAAAATCGCTCGGGTGGATCGCACGGGCGCCGACGGGCAGAAGCTCGCGGACGCGCGCAGCCAAGGCGTCGCGGACGGCGTCATCGGGCCAAAGGGCAAAGAACCAGCGTTCAGCCACGGTCCGGAAGCCGCTCGAGCAGCCCGTCGATCGCCACCTGCACCGAGCGGCGCCGCACGGCATCGCGATCGCCGTCGAAGTGCAGACGTCGGGTCTCGATCCGCCCCTCGGGCCAGGCCCAGGCGAAACAGACGGTTCCGACAGGCTTCTCGGGGCTGCCGCCGCCGGGTCCGGCCACGCCGCTAATGGCAACAGCGACGTGGGCTCGGGTGCGACTCAGGACGCCCGAGGCCATCTCCGCGACCACCGCCTCGCTCACGGCGCCCTGCGCGGCCAGCGTCTGGGCACGCACGCCGAGCATCTCCTGCTTGGCCGCATTGCTGTAAGTGACGAACCCGCAATCGAACCAGGCACTGCTCCCGGGGAGATCCGTAATGACCTTCGCCAACCAACCGCCGGTACAGGATTCAGCGACAGCAAGGCGCAGTGCCGATCGGAGCATCAGCTCGGCAAGGGGGACAGCGCTCGGCTCTTGCTCGGAGGGAGTGTTCGGGTCATTCATGACCGGATCTAACCGCAAAGGCACAAAGAACACAAAGGGTTTCAGGTATAGCGACCGGGGCGTACGCCGCCCGAACCAGACCGGCCATCAGCCGCTCGGGTGGAAAATCCAACGGATTGGCTCCAGAATGCCGACCCAGCAAAGCCAGACCCGCCGATCGCGGCGGCCGACCCCGGAGCCGATGGATGACCGACCTTCAGATTTACTGCGAGCACAAACCCTCCCCCGCCAAACTGGATGTCCTCGGCGTTGAGGACTGGGCGGTCTGGAAAAAAGAGCCCTCGACCTTTCCCTGGCGTTACGATCGTTCCGAGACCTGCTACGTCGTGCGAGGGCGTTTTCATGTGACCCCGACCGGGGGCGAGCCCCAGACCTTCGGACGCGGCGACCTGATCACCTTCCCCGCCGGCATGGAATGCACCTGGGAGGTCGTCGAGCCGGTCGAGAAGCACTACAAATTCGACTGAACTCATCAACAGTTTATCCACCGGAGAGATGCAACAATGAAGAAAGTCCTACTGTCCCTGCTGATCGCCCTGCTGCCCTTGACCTTCCTCGCCACACAGACACATGCCGAAAGCATGACGATCGCCGACACCGTGCTGAAGATGCCACTGGCCGAAGATGTTTCGATGGACGACGCCGTCGAGTCCATGAAACTTCGGGCCAACACGCTGAACTTCAAACTCGTCGCTCACCTGCCGCTCTACAAGGAGCTGGAGTCGATGGGCGTGGAGACCAAACGCATCGAGATCTTCCAGTTCTGCGACGCTCGGATCGCCAGCGAGATGATCAAGGAAAACATTGACTTCTCAGCATATCTGCCCTGTCGAATCACCCTGATCGAAGATCAGGACGGCAAGGCATGGCTGACGACGCTCGACCTCAATAAGGTCATCGGGATGGCCGACCTACCGCCGAACCTGATGGATAATGCAATCAAGGTGCGCGATACGATTGAGGAGATCATGACCGCGGGCGCCACCGGCGATCTCTAACACACGGCCACGCCGCCGATTCGGAGCTCTCGGGTAGACAGGCGGAAGGGTGAGCACGCGGAAGGGTGGACAAGCGCTATAGAGCGGACACGCGCTGTAGGGTGAACAAGCGCAGCGCAGTCCACCAGCGCCGGCCCTGGCCCAGGTGGACTTCGCTCTCGCTCGTCCACCCTACGTGCCGGCATTGTCATTGTAACGACCTGCTCTAGCCCGAGCGTCTAAGCCTTTCCACCGTGGCCGCTGACGAAGGCGTGCAAGGGCTGGGTTTCCTCGAACAGGCGCGCCTGCTCCGCGGTTGCCTCCCGCTGATAGCGGGTCTTCCAGTCCGCATACGGCATTCCGTAAACCGCCTCGCGTGCCTGGTCGTAGGTCATTTCGACGCCGTGCTCGGAAGCGGCGTTCATATACCACTTGGACAGGCAGTTTCGACAGAAGCCGGCCAGGTTCATGAGGTCGATGTTCTGCACGTCGGTACGGCGTTGCAGGTGCTCGACCAAGCCACGGAATGCGGCGGCCTCGATCTGGGTCTTGGTGTTGTCGTCCACGTCAGCTCTCCTTCGTCAGGTGGATTGAACCGATGGAATGAAGGCACGCCGGGAGGCGCGGAGGCTCTGGAAAGGACGATATCGGGATCGGGGGGAGATTTTTCGCGTTGATTCCTCATCGAGCCCGGCGCACAGGAGAAGCCCAACTGGCGGCCGAAGCAGACAACCACAGTCATCGCGAACCGCGGTGTCCGCATTGCGTCAAGCGCGGCTGATCGGTCGATCGAACACGGCAGCACTTTCTGTGCTGGGGGAACGCACGCCTCCAGCCCTATCGGAGACCTCACGCCCATGGACTACCTGAGCCTGTCCCGCGCCGCACGGCTCGCCGGCGTCACCCGCGCCGAGCTGCAGCGACGCATCAGACGCGGCGAGATCGCCACCTTCGAGGGTTCGGTCGCCGTCAGCGATCTCCTTCGTGCCTTTCCCGCCGTCAGTCTGACGGACGACGCGGCGCTCGAGCGGGTCGAGCGCATCAAAAGCGATGCGCTTCCCAAGACCGAGGGGCACGACGCCGCGCTGCCCAGCCCGCAAGTCCTGGTCGCACGGCTGCGGGCAATGAGCAAGACGCTCGTCGAGCGTATGTCGGCCTTGAGCGCCGCCGAGGACCTTTTGGACCAGGTCGGCGAGCGTCTGAAGGCGCTTGCCGACGCGCCCCCCGATCATATCGGGGGACAGGCATGCGAGACGCGCGACTGGTTCCTCGACGCCCGCACGGCTCTGATCGGCAGTGCGGTCACGGACGAGCGCGCACAACTCTTCGCCAAAGACACCTTCCTTCGCATCATGGCAGCCAACGTCAAACTCATCCCGAGCGGTCACGACTACTTCGTCGAGGGCAACGAGTCGATTCTCGACGCCTCGGTGCGCGCCGGAATCAACCTTAATTACGGTTGCGCGAGCGGCAACTGCGGGGCCTGCAAGGGGCGATTGATCAGCGGTGAGACGCGGCGAATCCGCGAGCACGACTATGTGCTGAGCGAGCGCGAGAAGGCGATGGGTTATCTCTTGACCTGCTCGCACACCGCCGTCACGGACGTCGTGATCGAGGCGGCCGAGGCGCTTTGCGTGAACGATCTCCCGCATCAGGAGATCCGAGCCAGTCTACGCAAGCTCGAACAGATCTCGGAGAACCTGGTCGCGCTGAACGTCCAGACCCCGCGGACTCAAACCCTGCGGTTCATGTCTGGGCAACGCGTGCGCCTGACGCTGGAAGACGGCGCAAGCCGCGAGCTGCCGATCGCAAGCTGTCCCTGCAACGCCCGAAACCTCTGGTTTTACGTCAGACGGGGCACCGATACCTTTTCCGAAGCGGTCTTCAAGCCTCTGCACCCCGGCCACCTCATCGCGGTCGAGGGGCCCTACGGGCGCTTCGTGCTGACCGAGGACGCGCCGGAACCGGCGGTCTTCATCGCCTTCGGCGACGGCATCGCGCCGGCGAAGAGCCTGATCGAGCACGCCATCTCCATCGACGTGATCGAGTCCTTCCACCTCTACTGGGACACGCAATATCCGGAGGGGCACCACCAGGGACGTTGGGGCCGCGCGCTCACGGATGCGCTGGACAACTTCCAACTGACGCCGCTGATGAGCGGCCGTGCGGAGGATGTCTTTGCGGTGATCCGCGCCGATCACCCGGATCTGCGCGGACTGCGTTTCTATCTGGCCGGCCCGGAAGCGCCCATCGGAAGGCTGGCGGACCTGCTCCGCAGCGAGGGAGTTGCCGATGACCGGATCGCGTGCGAGATCACCGAGACTTAAACCGCGCCTGACGGCGGTATGCGATGTTCTTGGACGGGAGCGACCCCGGCAGATTTAACGACCGCCGGGAACATGCAACATGATGCCGCAGGGGTGGGCTTCTCCGCCGAGGTCTCCTTGACCTCCTCGTGCGAGTTTCGGGCACGCTCTGCCTGAGCCTTGATCTTGCTCAAGGTATCGTTCACGGCGTTCATCCCGTCGTGACCAAAGCGAGTGACCTCGACGGACGCGCGAGCAACCGTTCAGCCCGCGGGCGAGCGGCCTCGGATCATCCCTTCAACACAGCCCCGTTAAGCGCCCTGCTCCCCCTCCTCCCGAAGATCCTCCAACAGGGTCTCGGGCGCAATGACTACGCCCGAGCCATCCGGCGCGGGGAAGACCGCGACCATCCGGCCGTCCTTCGCCATACCGGTCAACCAACGGGTCATGAAGACCTCGAGCGCCAGCGGCTCGGCGCGGCAATCGGCCCAATCATGCGTCGCCAGCGCCGTGGCACATGCCGCGTCGGGCCAGAAGGGAAAACAATCCCGTCCCTCATCGTCGGAGAAAGCGATGAAGCCATCATCTCCCTTTAAGGTCCAGACCTCGCCCCGTTCCGTGACACGCGCAAGAAACGCGATATAGCGCTCTTCGCCCGGCAGTTCGAAACTGGCCGAGAGATCCTCTGTGTTCGGTAATGCGTTCATTGCAAGGTCTTTTCCCAGATTGTCGTCAGCCGAAATCCTGCTCGAGGATCGCATTGACCCGTCGGCAGATCTCGCGCCCGTAGTCGGTCCAAAGACCCTGACCCCAATAGCGATAGCAGCTGGTTTGGGAGGCCATGAGGTGGAAGAGCGCGTTGCGATAACGCGGGTCGTTGGTGGGCACACCGGGGATCAGGACCTTTTGGTTGAAGTTGACGCTCGCCTCCTCCATCGGACCCAACACGTCGTCGTAGCCCTTCACCCAGGAGAGGTCGGATGTCCAACTGCCGCCTTCCATGTGGAATCGGCCGTCTTCCTGCTTGAGCTCGGTGATCGCCTTTTCCAGCTTTTCCGGCCCGTCGCCGGGCTGAATGCGCGCCCAGATGCGATCGTTAAACAGGGGCTGGACCTCGGGGAGATCGGACTCCTTGATCCCGAGCGCAAAGAGATGCTCCAGATATTCACTCCCGTTCATCATAGGCGTGTCGGTGTAACTCGACGCCCCGACCACCTCCATGAATTTCCCCGGGAACTCGTTCATCATGACGCCGCCGTTCTCGCCGTCGGCGATCTGGGTGACCAGCGGCGGGATCGACTTGCCGGCGAGCGCGACCCGCTGCAACCCTTGTGCCTCGTACCAGGGCTGCATCTGGGCGACCAGCTTGGTGTCCGACCCCTGGGTCTTGACGATGGCGATGATGCTGGCGGTATCGCCGTGCGAGTTGGTGACGACTAAGCGATGCGGGATGTGCGGGCGCTCCGGATGCCGCCCGGTGTCGACCTGCTGAACCGTGTGCTCCTGCACCAGAACCCATTGAAAACCGCAGTCCACGAGCGTCTTGACGAAGGCGTAGGCGACATCGGGATGATTCGGCAGGGCCATCTCGGAGGGGGAGAAGCCGCGCACCCGCTCCAGCGCCTCCCACCCGAAGATGGCCGCGAAGTGATGCTGAAACGCCTTGACGTGCAGACGAAAATCCTGCACCGGCGTAGAGGGTGCGACCGCGTGGCCCCAAGGCATGCCGAGCCACTCGACGGCCCAGTTGTAGTCCGGGTTACAGGTCATGCCCTTGAGCGCATCGATCACATGATGCTCGCCCATCTTGCGCAGACCGTGCAGCAGCGTGCCCGAGTACTCGAGCATGCAGCGCGGTGACTTGCCCTCGCCGATCAACTGCGGGATGAACTCGCCCATTCGCTTGTAGCACCAGACGAAGGCGGGGGCGTTGTAATTGTCCCCGATGTGCTGGTTCTCCATCATGTACTGGAGGTTGCTGATCAAGGCAGCACTGCGCAGATCCCCGCCGCCCGCCGGGATCAGGGGCTGGTGCTGGTGCAGGGCGATGGCGGTCGCCGAGCGGATCGAGCCGAAATCGATGCCGCCGCGATCGGCGAAGAGCGAACGCGTCCGCGCATCGGCAGCGACGGCCTCGACGTCCGCCTCATGGCCGCAGATATTCGGAAGGTCATCGACGTACTCGGGTAGCGGTTTCACGCTGGACTCCTTGAGGAAGGGTTGTTCCGGGGTTGCCGGGGTGGATCAAGAGGATTTTGGTGCCGGTGTTTCGGAGACGGCCGGCCCATCGGGTGCATGGGTCGGAGGGGTGTCGGCGGCCGGTTCGGCGGGAATGTTCGTTGTGAGCGCATCGGGTGCCGGGGTCAAGTCGGACAAGGGCTCTGACCCGGGCTCAGGTGCGGGTGCATCCATATTCGCATCCGTAGGCTCCGGGCGGATCCCGATACGCTCGAGCGCGGCCCGACTGGCCTCGAGATCCGCCTCGGCCCGCGGCACCCAGGCCTCGCCCCAGTAAAGATGGCAACTGGTCTCGGCGCGCAGCAGACGCCACATCGCCTCCTCGATCGCTTCGGCCTCGGGACCTTCGCGGACGCCCCGCTCGGTGGCGTACCAACGTGCATCATGGACCATCCGGCTGGCCTTGGCGAAGGCCTCGATCGCCTCCTTCTGGCGATCCGAGCCGGTCCATTGGGTGAAGTCGCGGCCATGGTGCCACCCGGTGTTCCAGGCACCGGTGCGCACGCGCACCTCGCCGTGGGCCCCGTAGGTATCCAGATAGCGGCTGATGAAGGTGGGTGCGATCGCGGCCTCGCCGGCGGCGACGCGCTCGAGCAGCGGCAGATAGAAGGCACTCCAGAAGTTGGCCCCTTCGGTCACATTGCGAAACCAACCCCCGTTCTCGCCGTCGGTACAGGTGGTCACCAGGGGGGTAAAGTCGCACCACTTGGTCCGCTCGGCGACCTCGGCGAGAAACCAATCCAGCTCCATCCCGGATTCCTGGGCATCGGAGAGATCGCGATCGCGCACGATGACCGTGATCGCCTCGCCGCCGAAACGCGCGATATGCGGACGATAGCGAAGCTCCTGCCAGCTCATCGGCGAGATCGGCTCCACGTGCTCGCTGTCGACCATGACGTACCGATAGCCGAAAGCGCGCAGCAGCGGAATCAACTCCATCGAGAAGCCCATCTCGGGCGGCCAGAAACCTTGGAAGCGCGGGCGCCAGAGCAGGTGATGTGCGATGCCGAGCCAGCGGCGCAGCTGCTCCTCGCGGTCCGCCTCGGGGATCAGGGGCAGCACCGGGTGGTAGTAACCCGTGCCCAAGACCTCGAACAGCGTCTCGTTCTGGAAGTGCCACAGGAGCGACCCGCAATCCACGGTGCCGTAGACACGCTTTTGGAACTCGGGATTCGACAGGGTCTCGAGCAGGGTGCCGGAAAGGGAGACATGGACGCGTGCCAGATCTTCGTGGCCCCATAGACTGCGCGGGATACGATCCAGGGCGAACAGGATCTCCTTCGCCTCCCAGCTCTGGTTGTCGAGGAGCTCCTCGAGATTGCCGGCGGGCTGATGCAGGTTCAGAACGAGCGCGTGCTGGGCGATCACGGTACGACTCCGAGATGGCATGAGGGGGACGGCATTCGTAGACGGCCGGAGGAGCAACGGTTCGAAGGTGCCGAGGATAACAGAAGCGCGACCAACGCCCAAAAGGCCGACGCCTCCCTTCGATTCGCACTTGCGCCCGCCGAGCGGACGCACCACTTCTGTCCAAGTGGCGGACGTTTCGCCCGCCGAGCGAGTGTCCCGCACGCACCCGCCGATCCAAGCCTCCGAGACCGTATACCTCATGCCCAATATTCTCATCGACCCCGAGTCGACCTCGCTGGACCACAGGTTCGCGATCATCAAGACGAAACGCACCGACCGTGCTCGCTACCCGGAGGGTTGCGTGACGGTGGTCGACGACGAAGCGACGGCGCTTGCCGGGGCTCGCGCGGGGGCGCACGCAGAGCGCGGACTCCATGCGGCGATCGTCTACGGGCCGTCGAGCTCATCGGAGGGCCAGCGCGTCTATTATCTGGTGCGTTGGCTCGCATGAAGGCGCCGGCTTTTGATCCACCGTCCGCCGATCGGCCGGTGCTGCGCATCCGGGACCTGCACAAGTTTTACCGCGAGGGCGGGGGAACAACCGAGCACCGGGTCTTGGAAGGGATCAACTTCGACGTGGGCCGCGGGGAGTGCGTCGCGCTGCTGGGGCGCAGCGGGTCGGGCAAGTCGACCCTGCTCAACCTCCTTGCCGGGATTGATCGGCCCGATCAAGGGCGCGTCGAGGTCATGGGGCATCACCTGTCGACCCTCGGCGAGCCCGGCCTGACGCTCCTGCGAAGGCGCCAAGTCGGATTCATCTATCAATTCTTCAATCTGATCCCGACCCTCACGGTCGCCGAGAATCTCGCCTTGCCGCTCGAGCTGAACGGCACCTCGCTCGCCCGGGGCATGCCGCGGATCACCGAGATGTTGGAGCGCCTCGGACTCGACGGTCGCGCCCGTGCATTTCCGGACCAACTCTCCGGCGGCGAGCAGCAGCGCGTCGCCATCGGTCGTGCACTGATCCATTCCCCTGCCTTGGTCCTGGCCGACGAGCCGACCGGCAACCTGGACGTGGAGACCGGCGAGCAGATCCTCGCGCTCCTCGCCGAGCTGTTCGCGGATCGGCGCCGGACCCTCATCCTGGTGACGCACAGCCTGGCGGTCTCGCGCATCGCCGACCGGGTGCTCACGCTCGACAAGGGTCAGCTGGTCGACTCGGCGCGAGATCTCGCCTGGTGATTCCGGTCCTCGTCCGCGCCAGCCTGCGCTATCTGGCCCGCCACCGCTGGCAGTCCGGTCTTTCGGTCCTCGGCATCGCACTCGGCGTGGCAGTCGTGATCGCCGTGGACATCGCCAACGAGAGCGCGAGGCGGGCCTTCGACCTCTCGATCGAGCGGGTCGCCGGACGTGCGACCCACCGCATCGAATCCGCCTCTGGCGGCATCCCGGATGCGGTCTATGCAGACCTGCGCCGCCACGGCGGGCTTGCAGCGATCGATGCCTCGCCGATCATCGAGGCGCCGGTGCGGATCGCCGACGCGACCTTCACGCTGATCGGGCTCGATCTGCTGGCCTTTTCGTCCGTCCGAGGCACCGGCCTCTCGGTCGAAGGTCCATCGCTGAAACGAATCCTGACACAGCCCGATACCCTTCTGCTGAGCGCGAGCGACGCCCGGCGACTCGGTGTCGTTCCGGGCGACACCTTGCCGCTGCGGATCGGGGCCCGCGAGCTCTCGGCCGAGCTGGTCGGCATCCTGACCTCGAATCAGACCAGCGGTTTCGAGGGTCTGGCGATCGCAGACATCGCAACCGCACAAGAGATCACAGAGCGCGTCGGCACCATCGACCGGATCGATCTGGTCATCACGCCCGAAGAGGCGTCTGCTCTGGCCGAAGCGCTTCCGCCCGGTCTGCGGCTGGTCGCATCCGAGCAACGCAGCGAGACCCTGCGTCAGATGACACGGGCCTTCCATACCAATCTGACCGCCATGAGCCTGCTCGCCATGCTGGTCGGCGGATTCATCATCTACAACACCATGACATTCGCCGTGTTGCAGCGGCGCAGCCTGCTGGGTTCGCTGCGGACACTCGGCTGCACGCGCGCACAGCTATTCACCTTGGTCCTGTCCGAGGCCCTGTTCTTCGCACTCGTCGGCGCTCTACTCGGCCTGACCTTGGGTGTCCTGACCGGCTGGGGTTTGGTGCAGCTGGTCACACGCACCATCAACGACATCTACTTCGCACTGACCGTGCGCGAGCTCTTCGTCACACCGCTGTCGGTCGTAAAAGGCATGACCGCCGGACTTCTGATTACCTTGGTCGCCGCGCTCGGACCTGCAATCGAGGCCGCGCGGGCTCAGCCGCGTGACGTGCTGCGTGCCAATAGCCTGGAGCGCCGAGGACAGCGCTGGGTGCTCTGGCTGGGAGCGTTCGGTCTGACCCTGATGGTCGTCGGATGGGGTGCAGCACAGATCCCGAGTCGCTCGATCGGTCTCGGCTTCTTAGCCATTCTGATCCTGATTCTCGGCTTCAGCCTTTGTGTCCCCGCCGTGCTCCGCGCGATTGCACTCGGATTGGCGCGCATTGTCGGTCCGATCGGCGGTATCCCCGCCGTGCTCGCGGCGCGCGGTGTGGCTGCATCCATCACCCGTACAGGCATCGCCGCAGCCGCACTGACCGTCGCCATCTCCTCGACCCTCGGAGTCGGCGTCATGATCGACAGCTTTCGCAGCAGTCTGATCGTCTGGCTCGACACGACCCTGCAAAGTGACATCTATGTCTCTGCGCCCTCCGAGACAGGGAATCGCGCCGATGGCGTCCTGCCCTCCGGGCTTGCGGAACGGCTGGCCGGCCTTCCGGGCATCGCCGAGATCAGCATGGGGCGCAGCGTGCGGGTCGAGTCGGAGACCGGCTCGGTGCTGCTGCTCGGGCTGACCTCCTCGTCGGTCAGTCCGAGCGGTTTCAGCTTCGACGGCGGAGAAGCCGCGGATCTCTGGACGCGTTTCGAGACCGGCGAGTTGATCCTCGCCTCGGAGCCCTACGCCTATCATCACGACGTCGGGGTCGGCGACCGGGTTGAACTCTTCACGCAAAGGGGCTGGCAGTCCTTCGAGATCGGCGGCATCTTTCGCGACTACGGCTCGGATGCGGGGATGCTGATCATGTCGGGTGGCCGTTACGCCACGCTCTGGGCCGACGACGCCGTCTCCTCTATCGGCATCATGGTGCACGACAACGCGGATCGAGCCGAGGTCTTCGAGCGGATTCGCGCCCTGACAGAGACGTTCGATGCCCCGGTCCTCGTCAGCCTGAACGAGCAGATCCGCGAGCAATCGCTCGACATCTTCGACCGCACCTTCGCCATAACCCATGTCCTGCGTCTCCTGGCCATCGGTGTGGCATTCATCGGCGTGCTGAGCGCCTTGATGGCGCTCGAGCTGGAGCGGCGTCGCGATTACGCGGTGATGCGCGCGACGGGCATAACCCGGCGCGAGCTGACCCTGTTGATTCTGACCCAAACCTCGATTCTCGGTCTCTCGGCAGGCGTGCTGGCGATTCCCCTCGGACTCGTGATGGCGGACCTCCTCATCGAGGTCGTTAATCTGCGATCCTTCGGCTGGACCATGGAGATGCGGATCCCATCGCTGACACTGATCCAGGATGTCGTGCTCGCTTGGAGCGCCGCCTTGCTGGCGGGCCTCTACCCGGCTTATCGTTCTGCCCGCACGGATCCGGCGCAGGCGTTGAGATCGGAATAAGATGCCCGAAATTCATACCTCTGTTCTTGCCCCGAGAACAAGAATCCCGTGTATCCTTATCGGCGATGACGAGAGGAACCGCCGGTCTTGAATCAACGACGTCCAATGACCGACGGGGTCTTAGTAAAAACCCCGAAGAGACCATACCGGAATCCAAGAGGCGAGCGAGCGACATGGCCGACGACAAAACGATCGTAACCAAAAAGACGGCCCCGAAGGCGGCCGTAGACAGCAAGAACCCAGTCATCAAGAAGACCGTGGCGAAGAAGGCTCCCACAAAAGCCGCTGCCGTCAAACCGGCGGCGAAACCGGCACCGGGCAAGGCCCCCGCGCCCCCCGCAAAGACAGCCACGAAGAAGAAGGCAGCGCCGTCAGCGACACGGACCGCCACGGCGACCCCCGTCGCGAAAAAGACACCCGCCAAGAAGGCACCCGCAAAATCCGGAGTCGCCCGGAACGCACCCGAAAGCAAATCGATCAGCCTGAAGTTACTCGCCAATGTGTCGGACGAGGAGCGGATGCACATGATCCATGAGGCGGCCTACTACCGTGCAGAGAAACGTCGTTTCGCGCCCGGACACGAAGCAGAGGACTGGGTCGAAGCTGAACGCGAGATCGACGACCTGCTCGCCAATGCGAAACGGATTTCCGGACGCTGATTCCGATCCGCGCGCAGCAGCAGAACCGGCGCCGCCCCGTGTGACGGGTTTCCTTCGGAACGGCTCGAGAAAGCCTCAACAAGCGGTCGGTCGGGGTGATGGCGCGCGACTCGGCTCGAGTCACCTAAGATGCCGCGGTTCGCGCTGCGCGCTCCGGACAGGCTTCAATGCGGCGTCGTATCAGACCCCGCCCGAGTGGACGACCTCGTAGTAGACCTTTTCCAGCTCGGCCTTGTGCTTGGTCTCCTCGTCGGCGAGATAGCTGAAGAGATCATGAATCGGTCCGGGTTCGGTGCCCTCCGCCAGCGAGTGATAATGTTCCATGGCAATCTGCTCGCGACCCATCGCATACTGCAGAATCGCCTGATCGTCCGGCTTGGCACCCAAGTCCGGCAACTGAACAGCATCGGAGAATCGGGTGTCGGTCGCCGGGATTCGGACCTCTGCCTTGATCTGCTCGGCGATGTCTTCTCGGCTCGCCAGTCCGTTCAATAGATCGAAATGCTGCTGCTCCTCGGCAGCTAATTCTTCGACCAGCCAACGTATGTTCTTGCCGACCTTGGGGATCAGGTCGGTGTAAAAATCACGCGCGCTCGCCTCGAAGCTGCAGGCGACCTCCAGGATCTCGCGCAGCGAGGTCTTGGACTTGATCTTCTCGTAGCTGCTCACGGCTCCTTCGATCATGCCGCGTCCTCCCGAATCGATAAAACGCTAGTGATGCTCGAGGCCACCCGGTGTCCGTCGGCCACCGCGGAGACGACATCCGGACCCCGCACCATGTCTCCGGCGGCCCAGAGCCAGGGCAGATTGGTCCGGCCCTGATCGTCGATCTTCAATCGGCCGCGGTTCCAGTCGAGGCGCTCCGTCAGCTCCTCGCCGAGTAATTCGACCTCGGCGGCCTGACCGATGGCCTCGACGACCATCTCGCCCTCGTGGATCTGCTCGTCGGCTTCATCATATCTCGGCGCAAACCGCCCCTGCGCGTCGAAGATGGAGAGCACGCGCCAAGTCCGCAAGCCATGGACCTTGTCGACTTCATACTTACGCGGCTTGAAGAGGATCTCCTGCGGGCCACGGGCGGGCAGGATCTCGACGCCCTCCTCTCTGGCCTCTTTGATCTCTTCGGGATCGGCGAGGAAGTGCTCCAGGTCCTCCAAGGCGGTCACCGTGACCTTGACTTGGCCGTAGGTCTGTTTCTGGAGACGTGCAATCGTCCGGGCGACGTCCATCGCCACGTTTCCGCCGCCGATCACGATCGCGGAGGTCGGCACCGAGACCTTGACCTGATCGGCCACGTCGCGCAGCAGGGTCACCGCGCGCTTGACCCGCGGGTGATCGGAGCCCGGAATGCGGGTCGAGCGGCCCATCCAGAGACCGATGGTCAGGATGACGGCGTCATAGTCCTGCTCGAGCTCGGCCATCGTGATGTCTGTTCCGACCTGCGTGCCGTACCGGATCTTCACGCCCAGCGAGGCGATGACGTCGACATCGCGGTCGATGCGATCCTGCGGGAGGCGATAGTCCGGGATCCCGTAGCGCACCATGCCGCCGGCCTTGGGTCGGGCCTCGAAGACGGTGACCTCATGGCCCTCCTTGATCAGGTCGAAGGCAGCGGTGAGTCCCGCCGGACCACCCCCCACCACGGCGACGCGCTTGCCGGAGAGGAACCGCGCCTTGCCCTCGGCGGCGATCGTCTTCACCCGCTCGTGATCCACGGCGTCCATGGCATACCGTTTGAGCCAACGGATGGCGATCGGCGTGCCGCGGTGCCCGACCGAGCACGCATCCTCGCAGCGATGCGTGCAGACGCGGCCGCAGGTGTGGGCGAACGGGTTGGTCCGATAGATCTCGCGGACCGCCTGCTCGAGGTCGCCCTTCCAGATGGCGCGGATGTATTCGGGCGCGTTCATGTGGGTCGGGCAGGCGTCGAAACACATGCCGCACTGCACGCAGCGCGAGGCCTCGATGATCGCCTGGTTCGCGTCGTAGCCGGCGACGATCTCATTGAAGTTGCCGATTCGTTCGGCGGGCGGGAGCTCCTCCATCCGCGCGCGTTCGAGCGCGACCAGGTCGGCATCCTCCGACTTGGCCCAGCCTTTCGGATACGGTGTGCCGTGGATGCCATTGGAATCGGGCAGCACGAAATAGCTGTCCAGCTCGCTGTCGAGACAGGTATGGACATACTCGCGGGACAGCGAGATGGAGCCGGTCGGACAAAGATCCACGCAGAGTGCGCACCAGCAGCAGCGTCCGTAGTCGATGGCCGGACGCAGGTTGCGGATCCCCTTCGCGGGATCCTGCGGCAGATCGGGGATGCTGACCATGGTGATGGCCGCGTTGTCGCAGACCTTCTGACAGGTACTGCAGCCGATGCAGGCCTCCCAGTCGTTGACATGGAAGCCACGATAGTTGGCCGACGCGGCGCGCGGCTCCAGCGGCACGGTCACGGACCTGCGACCGAAAAAGGAGAGACTCTTCAGCGGGTTCAGTATCCCGCCCCTATCCTTGTAGTCGATGTCGCGCATCAGCGATCCACCTCCGGGGGGCAAGCGTCGAGCGAAAACATGGTCTGGGCAACGTCTTCGAGTCGGCAACCGACGGAGAGCTTTTCGAGCACCTGCACCGCATGCATCTGCGAGGGACCGCGCACGTGGGTGCGATAGGGTCGCTCGCTACCGTTCGACACCACGTACCAGGCCAACTCCCCCTTGGATGACTCCACACGGGTATAGACCGAGCCGGCCGGGACGTTCCAGGCCAATGGATTGGGGATCGGACAGCGGATGGGGCCGTCGATGGACCGCAAAGCGGCGATGACCTGACGCGCGATCCGGATGCTCTGCACCAGCTCCTTGCGCCGAACCAAGGTGCGAGCCCAGGCGTCTCCGGCCTCCTCGGTCGGGATGTCGAAATCCAAATCGTCGTAGACGAGGTAGGGATCGTCGCGACGCACGTCGAACTCGAGTCCGGTCGCACGCAGGTTCGGGCCGGTCACGCCCCATTCGAGCGCCTGCTCGCGGCTCATCGTGCCCACCCCTTTCGCCCGGTGCACGAAGACCTGGTTGGTGAACAGCAGATTGTCGTAGTCCGGCAGACGCGAGTCGAGATAATCCAACGTACTCCCGACGCGATCGAGAAAACCGTCCGGGGCGTCGCGCCGCACGCCGCCCGGGATGTTGTAGATATGGTAGACGCGTCCGCCGGTGAGCTCCTCGAAGAGATCCAGGACCAGGTCACGATCGGCGATCCCCCAGAACATGGGGCTGTACATGCCGGTGGTGGCGGCATGTCCGCCGAAGGTGAACAGATGCGCGGCGATGCGCGAGAGCTCGAGCTGGAGCACCCGCAACCATTGAGCACGCTCGGGGATCTCGAGACCGCAGAGCTCCTCGACGGCCAGACAGTAGCTGACCTCCATCGGGACCGGGTCCGGAACACAGATCCGCGGTGTGATGGCGAGGTTCTGGATCCAGAGCCGCCCCTCCATGAGCTTCTCGAATCCGCGGTGCAGATACCCGGCATCGGCCTTGCCTTCCAGTACCCTGTCGCCGTGGAGTCTCAACTTGAAGGCATAGTTGCCCTCGATGCCCGGATGATTGGGGCCGATATTGAGCTCGTATTCGTGGCTCGGCGGCTGGCGTTGAGCCTCGTAGTTCTCAGGACGCATCGACGTCCCTCCGGCTGAAACGCTGCTCGTCGGGACGCACGGCGACGCCGCCGCCCTTGGCCTCGATCTCCGTCAACCAATCCGGTTGGTAGTCTTGAAAATCGAAGTGCGCGTTGACCCACGCCTCCGAGTCGAAGTCCTTACGCATCGGCGGCGGTCCATCCCATTCGGTCAGGATGAATTTACTCATGTCGGGACTGCCCTCGAAGAAGACACCGAACATCTCGTGGATATCGCGCTCGAAGAAGGCTGCGGGGGTGTAGATATCGTAGACGGAGATATAGACGCCGGGATTGCGTGCAATCCGGGTATGCGCCGAGACCAAGGATCCGATCTCGTACGACCATACATGGTAAACCAACTCGAATTCGTTCTCCTCGATCCAGTCCACGCAGCTGATCGCGGAGAGATGGACATAGGAGGCGCGCCCACGGAGCAGCTCCAACAAGGCCGGCAGGGCATCCGGTTGCACATCGACACGAATCCGCCGACTGCTTTTGCGCCGCACCTCGATGCCTTGCAGCTCGCTGAGCAACGTATCCAGCCAGGTCGAGAGGTCTTTAGTCATTCGGGATTCCAATCGATAACATCTATTTGGCCGGGGCTTAGAGAAGACGTAGCGAGCACAGCGAATCCGACCATCAACGCCGCAATGTCAAACCGGGATCGCGGTAGGCGTCAGCGCCGCGCCGTCAACTCCGGAATATCCACCTTCATCTCAAGCGCTTCCAGCGGCTTCTGGTGTTGCTCCAAGAGCGCGGTAT
The DNA here is from genome assembly GCF_021228795.1 of Thiocapsa bogorovii. NCBI lineage: Bacteria > Pseudomonadati > Pseudomonadota > Gammaproteobacteria > Chromatiales > Chromatiaceae > Thiocapsa > Thiocapsa bogorovii. The sequence continues at coordinate 5,002,929 of NZ_CP089309.1, read as the reverse complement.
GCGTACCCAGCGTATCGGGACCAAAAAGACCGTAATGTCTGGCCTCCGAGATCACGTCGGTGGGGGTCTGCCAGGTCTCGCCGAACAACCGCTGCTGGTGACCGAGGTAGTGATCGTAGTGCCTGTAGTAGTCTTTCCAGGAGTCGGCCTTGCCTTGCCGAATGTTCTCCATCAACTCGCGAAGCCCGGCGATCACGGCCTCGGGACGCGGCATACAGCCCGCGATGTAGATATCCACCGGCATATAGTCGTTGAGCTTCTTCGCCGTCGCATAACTTTGCCAATACATGCCGCCATTGACCGTGCAGGAGCAGATGCCGATCACATACTTCGGCGAGCCCATCTGCTCGTAGGTCAGAATGACGCGCTTGAGCGTCTTGACCGAGACATAGCCGGTCACGAGCAGGATGTCCGCTTGTCGCGGCGAGACCATCGGCTGAATTCCGAGCCGCTCCATGTCGAACCGCGAGGTCATGGCCGGGGGCAGCTCGATTGCACCGCAGCCGGTGCAATAGTGCAGCATGAAGAGCGAGCGAGACTGCGCGAAGCGCACCAACTCGTCGAAGACATTCGCAAGCGGATTCGTTCGCTTCCCGGCCGTGACCGGCAGGGTCTCGCCCGCGCGCGGTGTCTTGATCAGCTCAGTCATAACGGATACCCCATCGGCAATCGAGTCTCGGTCGAACGATCGTCGCCCAACGACACGCCAAGCATACAAAGCCTGTCTTCATCATCTCAAACCGCGTGAGAGCCAATGCGCATCGATGCAATCGACAATCAACCCACTGAAAAACGGTGCATGTCGCATCGGACGCGGTTTAATACATCAGAAAGGCAATGCCCAGTAAGCCGATCATTGCCGGCCATTTCCAAACCAGCCGCACCACATCCTCGGTCCGATACCGCGGGAAGAGAAAAGCGATGCTCATCGGGATGGCGACCACGGCAAAGACTTTGATCAGGAATGTCAGCCAATTCTCCCCTCCCCCAAGGAACAGAAGGGTATAGAGCGCGCCCGCCGCGTAGAGTTGGAAGCACTGCATGATGAAGAGACCGCCGAGGAACTTGCCGCCCATTTCGACCATCGGCCCGGTCGCGATCTCGGCCGGGGCCACATAGATCTCGAAGGGCTGCTTGCCCAGCATGGCCTGCATCGCGAAGAGTCCGGCCAGGGCGAGCAGCGGCATCTCGGCGATGCCCCAAGTCGCGAAGCCGCCGGCCTGCTGAGCGTCGATAATCTGTACGAGACTCGTCGAGCCGTAGAAGAAGGCGACCCCGAAGATGACGATCACCATCGGGATGTCGTAAGCCAGCATCGCGGTCAATGCGCGCGAGATGCCGATGGACCCGTTCGGGTTGGCGCATTGGCCGACTCCGAGCGCGAGGCCGAGCGACGGGATCATCATCATATAGACGAGCGCGATCAAACCGCCCTGCTCCGCCAGGCCGTTCATGCCCGGCAAGGGCATGAGCGTCACCGCGGCCACGAATCCGCCGATCGCCATCACGATGCCGAACTCGTGGATCAGGCCGTGCGAGGTCTGGGTCTCCTTGCCGTGCAGTTTGATGATGTCCCACAGTGGCTGAAGCAGCGGCGGCCCGACGCGCCGCTGCAAACGCGCGCCGATCCTACGCATCATCAGCACCATGGCAAGCCCGATGACGAAGGCCGCCAAGGGCATGAGAATCAGCTCGATCATCAATCCGATCACCTTTACCACCTTCGAGAAACCCGGTTCAAAGCGGCGGTCATGCGGTCGTCAAGGCGAGCAGTGCGACCGCAGTCGCCAACACGAAAAGCGCCGGCTGTGCGTAGCGATAAAGCCCGTTCGTGACCGCCGAGATGAAGGCCACCGTTGCCGTCAACGCCTTCTCCAGCCAGAGGAACGCTCCCCGATACCAGGGACCGATCAAGTGCATAAGTCCGGCATAGAAGTTGTCGCTGTATTGGTAGCGCACATCCGCGGTCAGGAAGTGGCCACCGGCATAGTTGTCAAGCTGATGGACCCGCTTGGACTTGCCGCCGAGTCCAAAGAAGATCAACGCACCGACACCGAAGCCGGCCATGAGGATGCCGACCAGCCAGAGCATGTCGAGACCGCCGCGCGGATCTTCGATCCCGCCCAAGGTATAGGGCACCGGCGGCAGCCCGAGCGAGGTCTGAACCGCCGCGACCCAGCTTAGCGCGGGTCCGGGCATCAGCCCGACCAGAAAGATCAGAGTCGAGAGACCCAGCATCGGCAGTAGCATGCTCAGCGGCGCCTCGCGCACCTGCTCATGCTCGATGCGCAGTTGGCCGAGGAAGATGTTGTGGATGAGCTTATAGACCGACAGGATGGTGCCGAGCGTTCCGACCACGGCGGCGACGAACAGGAGCGGCATGCCCTCCGCGACGAGCGAGCGATAGACCATCCACTTGGAGACGAAGCCGGCCATCGGCGGCAGCCCGGCCAGGCTGATGATGCCGAACAAGAGCACCAGAAAGGTCAGCGGCATGCGTGCGACGAGGCCGCCCAGCTTATTGAGGTCCGCTGTGCCCGTGCGGTAAACCACCGCGAAGACCGCCATCAGCAAGGCCGCCTGGGTGATGCCGTAGGTGAAGACATGAAACAGGCCGCCCGCGGAGCCGACGGCATTGCCGACCATCAGACCCAGCAGCATGTAGCCGCCCTGTCCGATGCCGTGCCAGGCCAGTAGATAACGGGCGTCGTGCTGCTGCAGTGCGATATAGGTCGGAATGATCACCGTCAGAGCGGCGATCCAGGCGATCAGGTCGCGCGCGCTCAGAAAGGTGAAAGGGACTTCCATCGCCGTCAATCGCCCGATGCCGACCATGGCGACGAGGAGCAGGATGAGGGCATAGAGACCCATGCGCGCCGAGATGGCCCCGAGAAAGCTCGATCCCGGACCGGGCGTCTCGGCATAGGCTGCGGCCTGCCAGAGATGAAAAGGCAACAGCCCCATCTTGACCGCAAAGCCGCCGCCGATCAGCAGAAGCAGTGTCCAAACCCGGGCGTCGGACAGCTCGCCGAATAGGGTCAGAACGCGCGTGTACTCCAAAGAGCCGGTCTGGGTATAGATCAGCATCAGACCGGCCAGGATCGCCATCCCTCCGGAGAAGGCGTAGACCAGATAGCGCAAGGCAGCCCGTCCGGCCGGACCGCCGCCGACGGCCATCAGCAGAAAGCTCGCCCAGCTCACCAACTCCCAGCCAATAAAGAGCGAGAGAAGGTCTCCGCTGCCCAGAAGGATCAACATGGTCAAGACATTCGCCGCGAGCGCGACATGGAAGAGTCGCGGACTGTGTCCCTGTTCGCGATAGCGCTCCTGCCACACCCCGGCGGCATACCAGGCACAAAAGAATCCTGCCCCGATGGTGATCATGGCGAAGAACCACGAGAGCGCGTCGTAGCGCCAATGCATCGGAAGATCCAGGACCGAGACCGTCAGCGAGGAGGCGACCGGCTCGCCGAGGAGTGCCCCGGTCTGCATGAGCAGCAGGAATTGGACACCGTAGAGGGCGACCGCAAGCCGTCCGGCGATCCGCGTCCGTCCGAACAGCAGCATCAGAGCGAGTGTCAGCGCCGAGACCAGCAAGAGGTGATCGAGTGACGTCATGGTCGATCCTTTCCGGCGACGTGAGACGGGAAAACGGTCTCGATATAGCCCGCACGGTCGCCGAGTTGCGCAGCGCCCGCACCGAGGACATCGGCAACCGGCCGAAGACCCAGGGTCGCGGCGACCAGAACGGCTCCGAGCAGCGCGGCCACCCCGAGATCCCGGCGGGCATGCGGGGCGACCGGATCCGGATTGTCTTGATAGAGCCGGATCGCGACCCGGAAGAGATAGCTCGCTTCCACTGCGGTCACCAGCAGGATCACCATCAGCGCGGTCATGTCGAGCGGCGTTCCTCGCTCGGCCAGACCGATCAGGACCGTCAGCTTGGCCCAGAACCCAGGCAGCGGCGGAACCCCGACCAGCGACAGGGCAAACAAGACAAACAGGGCCGCCCCCAGCGGCGAGGTGCGCGCGGCACCGGAAAGTGCCTCCAACGAGCCATTCCAGCGCACCGCCAGCCCGAACAAGGCGGATTTGACGATCAGGTGGTGCAGCGCGACGGCAAGCCCGGCCAAGAGTCCGATCTCGCCGCCGATCGAGAAGGCAACAAAGACGATGCCGAGCTGGCCGATCGATGAGAAGGCCAGCATCCGCGGGAAGTCCTTGGCGCGCCAAGCGGCAAACTCGCCGGTCAGGACCCCGAGCACACCCAGCACGAGCAGCATCTGAGCGGCCTCGGGCTGCGGGAAGATCAACACCAGCAGACGAACGATCACCAGCACCGCGAGCTTCGACACCAAGCCGGCCAGCAAGGCGGACACGCGCGCCGGCGCGCCGGCGTAGACCTCAGGCACCCACGTGTTGACCGGAAAGAGCTCCGCCTTGACGCCGAAGCCGATCAGCATGAGCGCGAAGGCCGCCGAACCGATCGGATTGTTCAGGGTCTCGGGCGCCAGCTGCGCGATTTGGCCGAGGTTCAAGGTGCCCGTCTGCATGTAGAGAATCGCAATGCCGACGAGTGCAAGCACAGACCCGAAGGCACTGATCATCAGGTAACGGAAGGTCGCGACCTGCGCACGGCCGGTGCCGGACAGCGCCACCAGACCGAAGGAGGCCACGGCGGCAAGCTCGTAGAAGACATAGAGGTTGAAGAGATCGCCGGACAGGGCAAGTCCGGTGGTCGCCGCCACCAGCAGGAGCACCAGTGCATCGCGACGCGCGGCCTGATCGCGGTCGGCCTGATTGGAATCAGGGCCCGATCCGGCGACCGCGTCTCCCCCTGATCCCGATCCAGGCCAAAACAGGAGCGCAAAGACAGGCACGGCGAGCGCGAAGAGCAATGCGATCCCGTCGGCATAAAAGAGGATCCCGAGCGGCGGGGCGAAGCCGCCGATCGCCAGCGTAAAGGGCGCATCACCGAGCTGGATCCAAAGCTGCGCCGTGATCCAAGCGGAGAGGATGAGGACCAACGGGCCCAGTCCACGCGCCAGAGCGGTAGACACGCGCGCCAGCGGCTGCATCAGAAAGGCGGCCAAGAGCGGCAGGACTACCGGCAGGACCAGTTGCCCGGGCTGCGCGACAAAGAGATTCGGGAGTGCGATATCCGGGATCATGGGCGCCGCTCGTCGGAGTGGGGCGGGAAAGTGACCGGACCGCGTCTTCCGAATCCCCCCGCCCCTCCCGAGGCACGCGCCGGAACCGGCGGCAAGGGACGCTCGCCCGCGGGCGCATCCTGACTCGCATCGGCCTCGACGCCGGCGGCGGTCGCGACATCGGCGTCCATGCGGTCGCGCAGCTCGCGCACGTTCAGCGTGCCGTAGACACGATACACCTTGAGCAGAAGAGCGACCGCCAACGCCTGCACGCCGACGCCGATGACGATCGCGGTCAGTACCAAGACCTGCGGAATGGGGTCGACCATGGGCGTCGTCGGATCACTGAAGCCAAGGATGGGCGCGCTCGCGCCGACCCGGTAACCCGAAAGCACGATCAGCAGATTCGCGCCGGACTCGGCAATAACCAGTGCCAACAGCATCCGAAAGAGGTGATTCGAGATGGCCATGCCCAGAGCGCCGATCACGATCAGCCCGAGCGCGCCGATCAAGACCACGCCCTCCAAGGTCAGGGACATCATGTGTCGGGCGCCTCCGCGTCGGCGATGTGTGCCATGATCCCGGCCAGCTCCGCGCCGACCTTCAGCCCGATGGCCAGAGACAGCAGCGGCAGGGTCCCGGCGGACACCAGGTCGCCCATCCGCCCTGGACCGAGCAAGGGCGCAAGAAAGTCACCGTCCGCGACCAAGGCCCAGATCCCGATGAGGATGAAGGCGGCCCCGGCCAGACCTTCGATCCAAAGGATCAGGCCATGACTGAGATGGCGCGCCGGTTGCGCGAGGAGAGCGACGAAGAAGGCCGCAGCCAGGATGACACCGCCCTGAAAACCGCCGCCCGGCGTGAGATGCCCGTGGGCAATCACATAGAATCCGACGACGACCAACAAGGGGAACAGCAGATCGGCGCCGGTGCGCAAGACTTCTCCACCGGGCGGATCGCGACGCGCGTCGTCACGGCGGCGCCCGAGCACGACCCCCGCAGCCGTAGCCGCAGCAAAGAGGATCGCCAGCTCGCCGAGCGTATCGAACCCGCGGTAGCCCAACAGTATCGCGGTCACTAGGTTCGCGGCACCGACCTCGCCGGGCGCCACCGCCAGGATCTCCGCACCGACCCGCATCGGCGGCGTCCCGAAGGCGAGCTGAGACAGAAGCGTCAGGAGCAGAAAGGCTAAACCGCCGGCGAAGAGAAGCGAGGCCAGGTTACGCATCCCCGCCCCCTTGGCCGTTATCCTCGACTCGCCAGAGGCCCAGGCGACGCAGCGCAAGCGCAAGGATGACCCCGCTCAGCCCCGCCCCGACCGCCGCTTCGGTCATGGCGACATCCGGGGCCCGCATCAGCACGAAAAGCACCGTCAAACCCAACCCGACGACCGCCGTCGCCGCCACGGCCGCGACGAAGCTTCGCAAGAGCAAGACGGCAAGCGCCGAGACCAACATCAGCACGACCACCACCAAGGCGACCCAGGTTGTCATCAGCGACCCTCCGCGGGCTTGGCGGCCTGTGGCGACATCGGGGCCTGCCCGGACGCCTCGGGCGTGGGCGCCCGCCACGGCGTGATCCCCGACAGATGGATTGCACGCGCGATCGTCGAGGACGACACAGGACTCGTAAAGAGAATAAACCCGAGAATGCAGAGCAACTTGGCCCACCACTGCGGGAAGAGCAACGCGGCACCGATCAGGAAGGCGAGAGCCCCCAGGGTCACCGCCTTGGTGCCGGCCTGGATCCGCGTGTAGACATCTGGCATCCGCACCAAGCCCAAGGCGCCGAGACAGGCGAAGGCGGCCCCGATCAACAGAAAGACATCGGCGAGCAGCCTCACGAGCGCCCTCCCTCGATCGCCCGGGCGATCGCGACCACACCGACGAAGGCCAAGACACCGAAGACGAGGGCCACGTCCAGATAGAGAGGATTTGCGAACAGGAGCGCCAAGCCGACGATCGCGATGGTCGTGATCACCGTCAAGGTATCCGCCGCGACCACGCGATCCGGTGCCGACGGCCCCGTGACGAGGCGCAGCAACGCAATCAGGAGCGCCGCTCCGAGCATTACGGCGGCTAAGATCTCCAAGGTATTGAGCGTCATTTGAGGAACCCGCGGATATGGCGCTCGAAGGCATCCGAGATGGCGGCGGTCGCCCGGTCGAGATCGGTTCCGGGCGGGCAATCCACCCAGTGGACCAAGATCCGGTCCCCGCGGATATCGACGGCGAGCGTGCCTGGCGTCAGCGTGATGCTGTTGGCCAACAACATCCGCCCGAGCGAAGAGCGCAGTGCGGTCCGGACCTCGATTAAAGCGGGACGCAGCGGCAACGACGGCGACAGTACGCGGCGCGCCATGTCCACATTGGCCGCCACCAGCGCAACGAGGAAGGTCAGCAGATAGCGCAGAAGGTGCCAAGGCGCCAAAGGCGAAAGCCGAACCCCGCTCAAGACGGCCAGGCGCGGTCCGGCGATGGAGGTCACGAGGATGCCGACAGCCAGTGCCGCGATCAGCTCTGCCGTCGCCAGGCTGCCTGCCAGCAAAAGCCAAAGCAGGGCGAGCACGAGAACCGAGAAGAGGTAGTGACCGATCGACGGCCGAGGATCGACGGGGGTGTCATCCATTCGTAAGCCTCAAGACGACTGGGCTGATGGTGTGGAAGCACGCAGCCGGGGATTGCGATCGGCCCCGAGCAGACGGATCGAAAAGCATCGCACGCCGGAGTCTACGCTGAATCGCTCGGCCGCGCCTACCCCCACCGACACCGATAGACTCCCGATAGTCTCCTGAAAGCCCACACAAAAAATTTCGAAAGGCCATGAGCTGGCCAGGGACAAGGGCGCGTATTACACTTTGGTGACTACTCACTGACGTTTTCATTTTCGTCCTCGATGCTCCGTCGACCCGCCGGGGAGAGGGGTCGTTGGCATGAGCCGAGTATCGATGAATCACCTCCGTCTTCAGAACACTCTTCTACGCGGATTCCGCCTTGTCCTCGGCTGGATCGGCGCGATGCTTTTCGTCTCGGCCTGGTATCTGGCTGCCCAGGCGGCCATGGATCTCCTGTTCGAGGTCAAGCCCGGCCCCGAGGCTTTCCGGGCCGACCTGATCGCGCACCTGATGATCGGCACGCTGCTCTACGGCATGTCGAGCAACCTCGTGCGCTTTGCACTGGCAACGGCTGCCCTGTTCACGGCGCTGACGCTCGGCAACGCGCTCAAGATGTCGATCCTGGGTGGCCCCTTGATGCCGGACGACTTCGTCGCGGCCAAGAACATGTTGCTGCTGCTCGAGGGATGGCCGCTCGCGGGGGCTGTCCTCATGGTCGCCGTCCCGACGATCCTGCTCTGGTGGACGATCGCCTGGCGTCGGCCTTGGTCCTGGATCAACCTCGGCGTCGTCGCGCTTGCCGTCGCTCTGCTCCTTGCCTTCCCCGAGCCTGCAAGCCATGCTCTGGACAAGCAGTTCGGCAACTCGGTTTGGAACCAAAGAGGCAACTTCGAGGCACGAGGTCTTCCGCTGCAACTCCTGCAGGAGGGCGTGCGCAGCCGCGCCCGGCGCGAGCCCCCTCCGACGCCCGGCGAGGTGCAAGACGCGCTCGCGCGGCTCGGCGCTACCGCACCGAAGGACCTGGTGAAGGTGGCGGGGACCGCTCTCCCCTCGCGGAACCTGCATATGATCGTGCTCGAATCCTTCTGGGATCCGATGCTGCTCGACGCATCCGGGCTCTCCGCGGATCCGATCGATCCCGCCTTCCGCGAGCTCTGGGCCGCCTCGGGACACGCCCATGCCCTCTCGCCTGTCTTCGGCGGCTACACTGCCAATACCGAGTTCGAGATCCTCTGCGGCTTCCCGGTTGAGCGCGACAACGTCTTCTTCGAGGGCGGACTGCGCAACGACGCACCCTGTCTGCCGCGCCATCTGGCGAGCGCCGGCTACCGGTCATTCGCATCCCACCCCAACGCGGCGTCCTTCTGGAATCGGGTCAACGCCTATCGCCGTATCGGATTCGAGACCTATTGGTCCGACGGCGATTTCGAGCTCGACGACATGAACAAGGGCTTCCTGAGCGATGCATCGCTCTATCGCCAGGTACTCGATCGCCTCGGACCTCAGCTGCAGGGACCCACGCCCGTCTTCAACTATGTCCTGACCTATTTCGGACATCTGCCGTACCCGCTCAATGCGCAACGCCCAAACGTCATCAGGGCAGCCGAGGGGCACGCGACGGTCGAGGCTTACGCCAATACGATGTACTACAAGTCACGCGAGCTGATGGACTTCCTGGGCGAGCTTCGGCAGCGCGATCCCGACGGTTTGATCGTCCTCTTCGGCGACCATCTCCCGGCACTCGGCAACCAGTTCGGCGGCTTCAGAGAATCGGGCCTTTTGGCGCCCAACCGAGCCGAGTTCAACGACGCGATGTTCCGCACCCTGGTCGCCACGCCCCTGATCCTGATCGACGGACAACGCGGCGTCGTGAAGACCGGCGACCTTCCCTTCTACCAACTCCCCGGACTGCTCCTAAGACTCTTGAGCGATACGCGCCCCTCGATGATGGCTCTGACCGCACCCGAGCCCGGGTCGCCGGCAGTCCGGCCGCTTCCCGGCTTGCACCTCATCAGCGACGGTGAAACGGCGACCATCTGTCGCGACTCCGAGAACCAACCCTCTGCCTGCGAGGCATCCACCTCCTGGCTCGCGGCCATCCGCATCCTCGCGCGCGACATCTTCGGCGGCGCCCAACATGCACTGCGCCGTCTTGAGCCCACACCGGGATTCCGGGCAGCCGCCAGCCTGCCGCCTTCAGATAAGCTCAAGCCCAAGCTCTGAGGCGTCCGATACCGGGCGAGTGATTCGACCGATCGCGAGGGCGGGAAAACGTGGGGGGATTTCCGGAAATGCGCATCGACGTCTTGCGCGATACTTTCGCGGAAAACGCCCTACCGCGTGGATGCGGGGCTTAAGCCGCCCGATCGATCGACGACATGACCCAAACCGAAGCCATCGAGGTCAACCGATGGCCTGGGAAACCCTCGCGCTCGCGTATGTCCAAATCTCGTTAGAATCATCCGCGCCGATCCCGCACATCGTCCTGGTGCCGCAGGCTGGCGCGCATCCTTGCAGATATCGGAGACGTCGACTTGAACTATACAGAGGTTATGGATGCGCTGGGCCGAGCCAGCCTGTTCGAGCTCTATCGTTTGAATGCAGCCATCAGCAACCAGCTCGACGACCCGAAGCGCGTCCGTGCCGTCAAGCAAGCACTGCGTGTCGGCCAGACGGTGCGTTGGTTCGACCACGTCGAGAATAGGCTGCTGGAGGCCAAGATGTTGCGGATCAACCGGAGCCGTGCGGAGATCGAGAATCTCGGCGACGCAAAGCGGTGGAGCATTCCCTTCTATCAGATCGATCTCGACGGCGAAGACGTGACGATCTCCGCACAGAAACGCCAAGCGGTCGATCGCAATCGTCTGAGCGTGGGCGACCGGGTCGCCTTCAAGGACCGCGACGGACAGGAGCGGTTCGGACAGGTTGTGAAGCTGAATACAAAGACCGCGTCGGTGCAGGTGGGCACCGTCCGCTGGCGGGTGGGCTACGGGCTCTTGGCGCCCGTGATCGACGGCGCTCTCGGCGACCTCGTCGACGATCCGTTGGCCCTGCCGGGCGTCTGGAGCCAGGTCGACCCATGACCCAAGAGGTCCGCATCGGTGTCGCCGGCATGAGTTGCGCCTCCTGCGTGGCGAGGGTGGAGCGCGCCATCGCCCGTGCTCCGGGCGTGGCATCGGCGACGGTCAACCTGGCGGCCGGGACCGCAGTTGTACGCTACGATCAGGCGACCGTGCCGGCCCTGCTCGATGCGGTGCGCGGCGCGGGTTACGAGCCCCGGGTCGAATCGATCACCTTCGGCGTCGGCGGCATGACCTGCGCGTCCTGTGTCGCACGCGTGGAACGGGCCATTCAAGCGGTGCCCGGCGTGATCGAGGCGACCGTCAACCTCGGCACTGAATCGGCGACCGTCGGCTATCTCCCGGCCTCGGTAAGTCCGGAGCGTATCGCCCAAGCGATCCGCGCGGCCGGGTACGAGCCCGCTACGCCCGAGCAACGGTCGGAGTCGGACGAGATGCGCAAGGCGCACGAGCTCGACCGACTCGCACGCGATCTGCGCGTCGCCGCGTCCCTGACCTTTCCGTTGCTGCTCATCAGCATGGGGCCGATGCTCCTGCCGGGACTCGATGCGCTCATGGCCAAGCTGGCACCGAAGGGCCTCTGGGCCTGGCTGGAGCTGGTACTGGCCACCCCGGTGCTCTTCTGGTCCGGGCGGCGCTTCCTCGTGCGCGGTCTGACCGAGCTTCGGCATCGCAGCCCCGGCATGGACAGCCTGGTCATGCTCGGCAGCGGCGCGGCCTATCTCTACTCGCTGCTGGCGCTGACCCTTCCGGGGATGCTTCCCGCCGGGACGGTCCATCTCTATTTCGAGGCCGCCGCGGTCATCGTGACCCTGATCCTGCTCGGGCGTTATCTCGAAGCGGTCGCCAAGGGACGAACCTCGCAGGCCATTCGACGTCTGGTGACCCTCCAGCCGAAGACCGCGCGCATCATCGGCCCGGACGGCGAGATCGAGGTCCCCGCCGACGCGGTCGTTCCGGGTGACGTCATCCAGGTGCGCCCGGGCGAGCGCATCCCGGTCGACGGCACCCTGACCGAGGGCGGCAGTCGGGTCGACGAATCCATGATCAGCGGCGAGCCGGTACCGGTGCGCAAGGATCCCGGAGACGCGGTCATCGGCGGCACACTCAATCAAACCGGATCCTTCCGCTACCGCGCGACCCGCGTCGGTGCCGAGACGGTGCTGGCGCAGATCATCCGGCTTGTCGAGGATGCCCAGTCCGGCAAACCGCCGATCCAGCGCGTCGCCGACCGGATCGCGGCCGTCTTCGTGCCCCTGGTCATGGTCGTCGCGCTCGTCACCTTCGCGGTCTGGCTCTGGCTGGGTCCGGAACCGGCCTTAAGCTATGCCTTCGTCGCCGCGGTCAGCGTGCTGCTGATCGCCTGCCCCTGCGCGATGGGGCTCGCGACGCCGACCGCCATCATGGTCGCGACCGGACGCGGCGCGGCCTTGGGGATCCTCGTGCGCAACGGTGCCGCGCTCGAGACGCTGGCCCGCGTAGACACCCTCGTCCTGGACAAGACCGGGACCTTGACCGAGGGCCGTCCGGCACTCGTCGCGCTCCACGCCTACGGTATGGAGAAGGACACGGCACTGGCGATGACGGCGGCCGTCGAGCATCACAGCGAGCATCCGATCGCCGCTGCCGTCGTTGGGAACGCCAAGGCACGGGAATTGACCCTGCCTGAGGTCACGCAGATCGAAGCCGAGCCCGGGTTCGGCATTCAGGGCCAAGTCGGCCAGCAACGGATCGCGGTCGGTGCGCGGCGCTGGATGGAGCGGATGGAGGTGTCTTTGGACGCCGCGAGCGAGGTCGCCGAGCGCCTCGGCGCGGAAGGCCAGACCCCGATCTATGTCGCGGCGGATGGACGCCTGATCGCGGTCCTTGCGGTCGCGGATCCCATCAAGGCCGGCAGCCAAGAGGCAATCGCCCAACTGCGTGCGCTCGGGCTCGAGGTCGGGATGCTGACCGGCGACGGGCGCCGGACCGCCGAGGCAATCGCTCGCCAAGTCGGCATCACGCGCGTCCTCGCCGAGGTGCTTCCGGCGGACAAGGCCGCCGAGGTCAAGCGTCTGCAAGCCGAGGGGCGTCGCGTCGCCTTCGTCGGGGACGGCATCAACGACGCCCCGGCCCTTGCGCAGGCGGATGTCGGCATCGCGATCGGCACGGGTACGGATATCGCGGTCGAAGCCGGCGAGGTCATCCTGATGCAGGGCGACCTGCGCGGCACGGCCGCCGCGATCGCGCTGGCGCGCAAGACACTTCGCACTATCCGCATCAACTTCTTCTGGGCTTACGCCTACAACGTCGCGCTCATCCCGCTCGCCGCCGGCGTCTTCTTCCCGCTCACCGGATGGCTCCTCAACCCCATGCTTGCCGCCGCCGCCATGAGCGTGTCGAGCCTCTTCGTCGTCACCAACAGCCTGCGGCTGCGGCGATTCGGTCAAGCCGCGCGGGACTCCCGCCAGCTTGCCGCCAAGTGATTGTGTCCTGTTGTGATCTCCCGGGAGAGCTCGGCGGACGTACTGCACAGTCGCCTGACCAGGGCAAAACAGCGGGCGTCTGCGCATTTTTTGGGCCTGTTTGGTCTAAACCATCCGCCAATTCACCAGCCTGGACCCTCGCTGCACCCGTGAACAGGGGTTGCCATGTCTTCACGGATGGATTCGAGCTCCCGGCGACAGACACCAGAAACGGCGTCTCCTGAATCGCCTCCCAGTCCTCTTCGGAGATCAAGACCGCATTGTTTCGCTTCCCGGAGATCCGCAGCGGCCGATGCGAAGATGCGACCTCGTCGATCAATCGATAGAGATTGGCACGCGCTTCGCGTGCCGTCATCGCTGTCACCACATTCCTCCAATGGGCTGACCAACAAAACGGAGTGATGTCGTACTCATGTCAAATCGGCTCGGCCACCTCGGACAGGATGCCGTTTCGCACCAATACACGATGGATCTTGCGAGCGGTCTTGGCTAGACGCGATAGGTCTCCAAGGCTTGGCCGGTCGCCCTCGGCGAGCCGCTGCTGCCAGGCATCCAGCTCTCCCTCCAGATAGTCCAACAGCTTCTGCGAGCAACCGGCGCAATCACCGCTGCAGACGCGCGCATCATCCGCGTCGAACGGGATCGCTGCGCGCACCTCGTCGATAAGGTGTCGCATGGCGGTTCGGGAGTCCGGTTTCACGATACTCTTGCGCTTCGAATGCGTAACCTGTCGTGGAGAGACGCCGGCACAGTCAGCCCGGGCCAACGTGTTAATCTTGGCCTTGGCCCTTCCGATCGAGCCCTCCTCCCGCGCCGTCGGGTCGAGCGTCCGTCGCAATTCCCGGTCATCAACTCAACGAGTATCGCTCGAACGCCATCGGCGGTCATTCGGGCGTCGAGAAACTGCTCTTGGGCGGCGCCGATTTCGCCCGGACTTTGCCATTTCACACCAGGATGTCTATGAAGATTCCAAAGCGTCTCGAACCCTTGGTCCGCGACGGTCTCATCGACGAGGTGATCCGTCCGCTCAAGAGCGGCAAGGAGGCCGCCGTCTATGTGGTGCATGCCGATGGCGCGGTGCGCTGCGCCAAGGTCTACAAGGAAGCAAATCAGCGGGGTTTTCACAAGCAGGTCTTATACAGCGAAGGCCGTAAGGTGCGAAACAGCCGGCAGGCGCGGGCGATGGCGAAAGGCTCGCGATACGGACGCCAACAGCAGGAGGACGTTTGGCAGAATACCGAGGTCGATGCACTTTACCGCTTGGCCGCTGCGGGTGTGCGTGTTCCAAAGCCTCACCTCTATGTCGAGGGCGTCTTGTTGATGGAGCTGGTCACCGACGACGAGGGCAATGCGGCGCCGCGGCTCAATGATCTGGACCTGACGGGCGAGGACGCGCTTCGGTACCACGGGATCCTTCTCAAGGATGTGGTGCGCATGCTCTGCAGCGGCATCGTGCACGGCGATCTCTCGGAATTCAACATCCTGGTCGATCAGGATGGTCCCGTGATCATCGATCTCCCGCAAGCGGTCGACGCGGCGGCCAACAACAATGCCGCGCGAATGCTGGAGCGCGATGTCGGGAACCTGGCGTCCTACTTCGGTCAATTCGCCCCGGAGCTGCTCTCGACGAGCTACGCGAAGGAGATCTGGTACATCTACGAAACCGGTGCCTTGACGCCCGAGATCACGTTGACCGGGCACTTCAAGGGCGCCAACAAGGAAGCCGACATCGAAAGCATCATGCGGGAAATCAACGATGCGCGCGAGAATGCGATCAGGCGTCGCCAAGGGCGCGAGGAGGCATGACCCGCGATTCGTACGGATCGACCTGGATCGGCGCATAGCGCCGGGAGAGTCGCGACACCGCCGGGGCGGTGTCGCATGCGCCACCCGAGAAAGGTCACGCCGGTGCCGGGTTCGCCCTGAACAACCGGCCAAGCCGTCCATGCACGCTATCGTGGATCGAGAGCAATGCCGGAATGACGAGCAGGACCAGCACGGTCGCAAAGCCAAGCCCGAATGCAATCGAGGTCGCCATCGGGATCAGGAACTGGGCCTGAACGGATTTCTCGAATAAGAGCGGCGTCAGGCCGGCGATCGTGGTCAGCGAGGTCAACAGCACGGCCCGCAGACGCTGGCAGGCGGCCTCGATGAGGGCATCGCGGCTGGCGACCCCTTGGTCGAGCTGCTCCTGATAGAACTTGACCAGGATGATCGAGTCGTTGATGACGATCCCGGACAGGCCGAACATCCCGAACAGCGAGAGAATGGTGACGTCGATCCCGATCAGCCAATGCCCGAAAAGCGCACCGGTCAAGCCGAACGGGATCGCAGCCATGACGACCAACGGCCATCCGTAGGACGAGAAGACCCAGGTCAGGATGATGTAGATCAGAATCAGGCCGAGCACCAAGCCCTTGCGCATGTCGCCCAGGGTCTCGCGTTGATCGGCAGAGCGCCCCTCGAAGGAGTAGCTGATCCCGTAGTTCGCGCCGAGTTCGGGCAGTGTCGAGGCGATCAGCCCTTCGATAATGGCACCGGCGTTGTTGACGTCGGAGTCGACGTCCGCCGAGACCTCCACCGCCAGCTTGCCCTCGGCATGACGCAGGATCTCGAAGCCGCGTTGCGAGCGCCATTGCGCGACCGTCGTCAGCGGCACCGAGGTGCCGTCGGGAAGACGGATGTTGATGCGCTCCAGCGTTCCGAGACGCTCACGCTCGGCCTTCGGGAGCTTGACGCGGACCTCGACCTCGTCGGCACCGTCCTGAAAAATCTGGACCAATTGTCCCTCGAAGGCGGTCCTCAGCTGGGTCCCCAAGTCCGCGACCGTGAGACCGAGCGCCTGTCCTGCGGGCGTGAGCGAGTAGATGATCTGCTCGCGCCCGAAGGCCATGTCGTCCTCGACCGCCGTCACGCCCGAGATCCCTTTCAGAACCTCGGAGATGTCCAGTGCCGCTGCCTTCAACGTTGCCGCATCCGCACCGAAGAGTCGGACCGTCAGGTCTCGACCGGGCGGGCCGGCTCGCCGCGAGGCGATCGTAAAGCCCTCGAGTCCGGCCGGAAGCTCGATGCGCTCCTGCCAGGCCCGGATGAACTCCTCGTTGCGCACCTCGCGAGCATCCGGCGCGACCAGCTCCACCTGCAAGGCGCCAAGCTGATCCGAGGAGGAGCCGCTACTGTCGCCTTTGGAGCCGTGCAACGCGATCGCCAGATTGACCAGCTTGCCCTGATCGAAGGCCCGTTCGGTTTCCCAAAGCGTCTCGTCGAGGTGCTCCAAGAGCGCATCGACCCGCGCGCGCGGCGTGCCGGCGACAAAGGTCGCGTTCGCCGTAACGATTTGACCTTCCGGTGTCGGGAAGAACACGAAACCCAAGCGCCCTCCGGCCAGGAGACCGATGGCGATCATCAAAGCCGCCACTGCGCTGGCGATGGTCGCGAAGCGATGGTGAACGGCGACCGTCACCAGGGGCCGAAACAGCCGGTCGCGAAAGTACTCGAAGCCTCGGTCCAAACGTGAACGCAGCGAGTCTGGCTTGACCTTGTGCGAGTGCACGAAGGCGCTGCGCAGATGCCCCGGCAGCACCAGCATGCTCTCCAGGAGCGAGGCGAGGATGACGGCGACGATCACCAAAGGAATGACGTTCAGGATGTTGCCGATGACCCCGCCAACCAACATCAGCGGGAGAAAGGCCGCGATGGTGGTCAGCGAGGACGCGACCACCGGCGCCAGCATCCGGCGGACCCCGCCCTCGGCCGCAAGGAGCGGATCCTCGCCCATCTGATGATGGGCCATCGCATCCTCGCCGACCACGATGGCATCGTCCACGATGATGCCCAGCGCCATGATCAGCGCGAAGAGGCTCATCATGTTGATGCTGCCGCCGGCGAGATAAAGGATGAAGAGGGTCGCCATGAAGGACACAGGGATACCCCAGGCGACCCAGAAGGCGACCCGACCGCTCAAGAACAAGAAGAGGATCGCCACGACCAAGATAAGACCGCCCGCCCCGTTGGTCACCAGCAACATGATGCGGTCGCGGATCAGCTCCCAGGAGGCGTCGTAGACGACCAGCTCGACGCCGGGCGGGAGCAGAGGTCGTGTCTCGGCCAGCCACTCGTCGAGCGCTTTGGCTGCTGCGAGCGAGTTGCCCGTCTCGGCCCGCTGCAGGATCATCTCGACCGCAGGACTTCCGTTCATCGAAAGACTTAGTGTCGAGTCACGCGGCACACGCTCGATCTCGGCGATATCGCCGAGCTGCAGATTCAATGTCTCCTCGGTCTTGATCGGGATCTGCGCGAACTCGAGCGCGTCACGACGCTTGTCCAGGCTGCGCAGCTCACGCGTAGCCTCGCCGCGACCGATCGCCCCGGCCGGTAGATCCCGGCTGAAGGCACCGACTCGCTCGCCGATCTGCGGCAGACCGAGGCCGAGCTCCTCGAGCTGCGCCTGGTCGACCTGGATGCTGATCTCTTCGAGCGGCAGCCCGCGAATCTCCACCTTGTCGATACCGTTTTCGAGCAGCTCGGACTCGAAGCGGCGCGCTAGATGTCGGAGCTCGTCCGGACGTTCGAGGCCGGTCAGGACCAGACGGGCGACGGACTCATAGCGCGTCACGAGCGCCACCTCGGGCTTCTCGGCGTCCTGCGGGAGGTTGCGGAAATCATCGACGAGGCGTCGCACCTGGTCCAGGGCCAACAAGGGGTCCACCCCTTCGTTGAACTCCAGCGTAATCGACGAAATGCCCTGCGTCGACGTGGAGGTCATCTTGCGTAGCTCATCAACCGAGCGCAGACGCTGCTCGAGCGGATTGGTGATACCGTCCTCGATATCCTCCGCGCTCGCGCCCGTCCAGACCACCCGCACCGTGACCAGGTCCAGGTCGAAGTTCGGGAAAAACTGTACGTTCAGGCGATCCAGCGCGAAGATCCCGCTCAGGATCATGATCGCCATCAGCAGGTTGGCCGCGACCTTGTGGTGGGCAAAGAGGCCGACGATGTCGTTTTGATGCCCCTTGACCACCTTCTCCTTGGCGGGTCTGCTGTTCGTCACTGCACCATCTCCACCCGCAGCCCGTCCACCGCGTTGGGCATATGGGTCACGATCAGGCGGTCTCCGGCAGCGAGATCGGGGGCCTGAACCAGAAGACGTTCCTCGCCCGCCTCCGTGAACCAGCTCCCGAGACTGCGCACGGGCACGCCCTTCATGCGGCCGTCGACGAGTTTGTAGACGCGATCACCGCCGTAGACGGCACCGAATGGGGCAGGCACCGCACCTTCCTGCGGCGGACGGTCCAGCCGCAACGCGATCATTTGCCCGGCACGCAGAAGACCCGCCTCGTCCTCGACATCGAAGAGTCCGTCGATTCCGCTCGCCGTCGCCTCGCCGGCGAGGCGTTCCAGGGAGAGTTGAAGGGTACGATCCCCGACTGTAGCCGTCGCCGGCAATCGTCCCTCGGCCTGCAGAGAGGCGGTCAGCTCCGCTTGAAAGGGCGCCGGGATTCGCGCTCGGACCTCCAGGCTGTCGATCGCATAGAGCGTCAGCAGGACATCGTCCTTGCGCACCTGATCACCCGCCGTGACCGAAACGTTGGCGATGATGGCATCGTAGGGCGCGACCACCGGTGCGCGCTCGAGCTCCAATGCGATCTCGGCGAGACGCGCCCGAGCGCTCGCCAGTTTTGCCTCGAGCGCCCGTTGGCGCGACGCGAAATCCGCGATACTCATCTCGCGGTTGCTCACGGCCAACGCTTGGCGGGCCAACTCCTGTTCGGCGACATCCAAATCGGTTTGGGAACCGACCCTCTGCTTCGTCAGCTGCGATGCGCGCTCGACGCCGTCTTGAGCGATGGCGAGCAGCTTGCGCTCCTGTTCGAGCGCGGCGAGATCGGTCTCGTGTCGGGTGCGCTCGCTCTCGACCTGGGCCTCGAGCTCGTCGATCTGGGCGCGAGCCTGTGCGAGCCGATAGCTGAAGTCACGGGGGTCAAGCTCCACCAGAAGCTGTCCTGCCTCCACACGATCGCCCTCGCGCACCAGCACCTGAGCAACGCGTGCTTGGGCCGACGCCGCCGCACGCAGAAGATCCGGCGTCTGGACACTCCCGTAGAGTTCAAGCCCTGGTGAAAGCCGGCGCGGCTCGACCGCCTCGGCCTCGACTCGCCAGACGCGCTCAACGATCTCCGCCGGCGGACGCTCGGGGCGGGTCTGCTTGAGGTACTGAAAGACTCCGAAACCGATGGCGAGGATCAGAACGGGCAACAAGAACTTGGTCAGGCGCTTCACGGTGACTCGCGGGGTGACTGCTAGGGTGGGTAGTGTCGGGGCGCGCCGCGCCCAAAGCAACTCGTCAGCCGCCCCCGCCGTAGTCGAAGGTGATCTCCTCGTCGATCGCGATCGCGCGACGAGCGTAAAGATCGAAGCCGTCGAATTCCGTATTCGGATCGTCGCTGTGGTTCAGCCAGCGCAGAAGGTTGCGACCCTCGCGAGCGGTGAGGACGTTCCCGTCGGCGTCGTAGGTCCAAAGCACATAGGTGCCGTCGCGGTCCACATCGGCGCCCTCGTAGGTTCCGATGAAGTCGCCGCTGCGAAACGCGATCTTCGCGAAACAGCCCTGACCGTGAATCGAGGACGGCCCGCGGTAGACACGCGTGCGCAGAAGCTCGTCGGCGGAGGAAGAGCGGCCCATCGCGGCCGTCGCCTTGTGGCGATGCGCTGAGTCAGCGGCGTTTGGCCTTGGCGAAGGCATCCGCCATGGTTCCGCCGCCCGGGGCCGCCGCGGGCGCAGGCGCCTTGGCGCGTGTCGCACCTCGCCGGTCCGACGCCGGGCGTGTCTCGGTTGTGCGGGCGGGCCGACCACTCGGCGGGGTGTGGACCCTCGGACTAGATCCTCGACCCGGCGAGCGGCTGTCGGAGGCATCGCCGGCCGCGCGCTCGGGCGCGACATCGCCCAAACGCATGCTGAGCGCGATCCGTTTTCGCACGAGATCGACCTCCATCACCTTCACCTTCACGAGGTCGCCGGACTTGACCACGGCATGCGGATCCTTCACGAAGCGATCGGCTAAGGCGGAGATGTGTACCAGACCGTCCTGATGGACCCCGACATCCACGAAGGCGCCAAAGTTGGTCACGTTGGTGACGGTGCCCTCTAGGACCATGTCGGGCTTCAGGTCCTTGAGTGTCTCCACGCCTTCCTTGAGCTGAGCGGTCTTGAACTCGGGACGCGGATCGCGACCGGGCTTCTCCAGCTCGGCGAGGATGTCCTTGACGGTCGGCAGACCGAATCGCTCGTCGATGAAACGGGCGGGATCGAGACGGCGCAAGGTCGTGCTGTCGCCGATCAGGGTCGTGATGGGTTTGCCAGTCTCCGCAAGGATGTTGCGCACCAACGGATAGGCCTCCGGATGAACCGCCGAGGCGTCCAGAGGCTCATCGCCATCGCGGACCCGCAGGAATCCCGCACTCTGCTGGAACGCCTTCTCGCCGAACCGCGGGACGGCCATCAGACGCTTGCGGTTGGGAAAGGCCCCGTTGGTCTCGCGGAACTGGACAATATTCTCGGCGAGGGTGCGGTTGAGCCCGGAGACCTGCGTCAAAAGCGGCACGGAAGCGGTGTTCAGATCCACCCCGACCGCGTTCACGCAGTCCTCGACCACGGTGTCCAGGGCGCGCGCGAGTCGGGGTTGGTTCACATCGTGCTGGTACTGCCCGACGCCGATCGCCTTGGGCTCGATCTTCACCAGCTCGGCGAGCGGATCCTGGAGCCGGCGTGCGATCGAGACCGCGCCGCGCAGCGAGACATCCAGCTCGGGCAGCTCCTTGGAGGCGAATTCGGAGGCCGAATAGACCGAGGCGCCGGCCTCGCTCACGACGAGCGAGCGCAGACCGAGCTCCGGATGCCTCTGAATCAGCTCGCGCACCAGCCGGTCGGTCTCGCGCGAGCCGGTCCCGTTGCCGATGCTCACGAGCTTCACCCCGTGCTCCTTCGCCAACAGGGCGAGACGCGCGATCGAGGCATCCCATTGGTTCTTCGGCACATGGGGATAGATCGTGTCAGTCGCCGCGACACGCCCGGTGCCGTCGACGATGGCGACCTTCACCCCGGTGCGCAATCCGGGATCCAGCCCGAGCGTCGGAAGCCGGCCCGCCGGGGCGGCCAACAGAAGCGCCTTGAGGTTGAGCCCGAAGACGCGGATCGCCTCCTCTTCGGCCGCCTCCAGCATGCGCCCCTTGAGCTCCAGGTCGAGCCGTGTCAGCAGCTTGATCCGCCATGTCTTGCGGACCGTCTCGATCAGCCACTCGTCGGCCGGGCGCCCCGCCTGACGGACCCCGAAGCGCGAGGCGATCAGACCGCGACAGGCGGCATCCGGATCATCGCCCTCCCCGGCCAACAGCTCCAGGTGCAAGACGCCTTGGTTGCGCCCGCGAAACAAGGCGAGCGCGCGGTGCGACGGGACGCGCGCGAGGGGCTCGCGATAGTCGAAATAATCCGAGAACTTATTGCCCTCTTCTTCCTTGCCCGCCATGACCTTGGAGACCAGAATGCCCTTCTCCCAGAGGTGATCGCGCAGACGCCCGGTCAGCTCCGGATCCTCGGCAAAACGCTCCATCAGGATCTGACGCGCACCCTCCAGGGCAGCGGCGATGTCCTCGACCCCCTTGGTCGAATCCACATACAACGCCGCGCTTGATTCAGGCGACTCGCTCGGATCCGCGAGCAGCACATCGGCCAAGGGCTCGAGCCCCGCCTCGCGCGCGATCTGGGCCTTGGTACGCCGCTTGGGCTTGAAGGGCAGGTAGAGGTCTTCGAGGCGCTGTTTGGTCTCGGCGCCGACGATCTCGGCTTGGAGCTCCGGCGTCAGCTTGCCCTGCTCCTCGATGCTCTTGAGCACGGTCGCGCGACGCTCGTTCAAATCGCGCAGATAAACCAGGCGCTCTTCGAGCAAGCGCAGCTGGATATCGTCCAGCCCTCCGGTCGCCTCTTTGCGATAGCGCGCGATAAAGGGCACGGTCGCGCCCTCGTCGAGCAGTCGGATGGCGGCCTCGACCTGCTCGGGTCGAGCGGCAAGCTCCTGACTGAGGGTCCGGGTGATGTCGGTCATGCGCGATGGGTTCCGATGCGGCGGATCTGGATGGATGGCTGCGGGAGCATACACCCCCGACAGGACGCGCGCAGAGGCTCAGGGCGTCGGCAGTCGGCAGGCATCGCCGTAGACGGCCATAATCTGCTTGAGCTCGCGAAGCAAGGCGCGTCGCTCCTCCTCGCTCAGATCGCGCGTCTCGGGCAGTTGCGCCCCTGCCTCCAGGGCGGCGATGTCTTGCCTGACCTGGCTGCAACCCTTGCGGCACACCGCCTCGATGCGCGCATCCACACGACACTGCTCAAGAGTCTGCACAGCCCTGGCCTCCGGCGTTGAGCAAGATGGCCCGACACGCGCGCCTCCTCTGGATCGTCATCTTACCGACCAAGAGCGATGCACCCTGTTTGCCGGGAGTTTGTCGATTATAGGAAGATGACGATGGAGGTCACAACGCATGTCGATCCAAAGACAGGATGAAGACGGGGCAATGGCGGCTCCGCCGACGATCGATTGGGCCGCCGGGCCGATCCGTTGCGCGATCCGATCGGGTGAGATCCATCTGTGGCGGATCCGCACCGACGCAACGGGGATCGAGCTCGCGCACGGGCTGAGCCTGCTCGGTGCACGCCAGCGCACGCGCGCTGCGCGGATGCGCCATCAGCCCTATCGGGAGCGCTATGTGCGCGCCCACGCCGGACTTCGCGAGATCCTCTCGCGGTATCTCGAGGAGCCGCCGGAATCGCTGCGCTTCGCATACGGTCCGGCCGGCAAACCTGCGCTTGCCTCTCCAGCGGTGCCGCTCTCCTTCAATCTTACGACCACCGGCGATCTGGCCTTGGTGGCCGTGTGCTCCGGGGTCGGATCAAGCACCGATCTCGGTGTGGACTGCGAGTGGATCCGCCCCCGGCATAGCATCGAGGCGGTGGCGGAACGCATGTTCGCACCCGAGGCGGTCCGAGACATCGCATCGGCTCCGCAACATGAGCGCCTCGCCCGTTTCTACCGTGCCTGGACCGCACTCGAGGCGGATGCCAAGGCCGACGGGCGCGGTCTCTTCCGGCCCCGACCCGCCGGCGCACAGCCGCCGGCCGTTCTGCATTGCATCCCGGAGACGGGTTATATCGCCGCAGTCGCAAGCCCGAAACTGCCGCCGGTGTCGGACTGGACGACATTCGATTTGTTGCCGCGGGCATGATCGGTCAATGAGGCCGCAGCGTAAAGGCCGTCACGCCGCGTATAATCCGACCCTTCAATCCCAAGGAGCGCCGTTCGTTGGAAACCATTCAGATTGTCTTGCTCGCACTGGTTCAGGGCATTACGGAGTTCTTGCCGATATCGAGCTCGGGACATCTGATCCTGACACCGCTGCTGTTCGGCTACGAGCTGCAGAGTCTCGCCTTCGATGTCGCGCTGCATCTCGGCACGCTTGCCGCGGTGATGCTCTATTTCAGACGCGAGATCGCGACCATGACGATCGCTGTGTTGCAATCGCTGCGGACACGAAGATTCGACGCGCCCGATGCCCGCCTCGGCTGGATGATCATCCTCGCTACCCTGCCGGTGATCCTGCTCGGCCTGCCGCTGAAATCGGTTCTCGAGGTTCTGCGTGACGACCCGACCTTGGTGGCATTGGTCGTCGCGGCCACCAGCATCGGATTCGGGTTGCTGCTGTGGTGGGCGGACATCAGCGGAAAACGCGCTCGCGACGAATACAGCGTCGGCTGGAGGGCGGCCCTGTTCGTCGGCGTCATGCAGGCGATCGCGATCATTCCCGGGACGTCACGCTCGGGCATCACCATCACGGCGGCGCTCATGCTCGGGCTGACCCGCAAGGCGGCCTCGCGCTTCTCGTTCCTCCTCGCGATCCCGACCATCATCATGGCGGGCGGTCTCGAAACGCTCGATCTGGTGCAGGCCGGAGAGCCGGTCGACTGGATGTCCCTGTTGCTCGGAGCGGTCCTTTCATTCGTTTTCGCCTACCTGACCATTCACTACTTCCTGAAATTCATCGAGCGCATCAGCATGCTACCCTTCGTGATCTACCGAATCCTGCTGGGCGCCGTCATCCTGATGCTGGTGTGGTGATCCGCGACGAGTCTCGACGCCGAAATTGCGATGACCTCGACCTCCCGGATCGCCAACCTGCATCCAGTCCTAGACCGCTACGGACTCGCAGTGCGGTTTGTCGCCTGCATGGCTCAAGGATTCGTGATCCCGCTTCCGGACAGACCCTTTCGATCGCCTGCGCGCGCGTGGCCGGCACCGGGAAGATGGACATCATGGCCGTTCTGATCGTCGCGTGGACCGCAACCCCGCTCGGCGACATCATCGGCTAACGGATGCGCCGCGCTCTCGCAGCCGCCGCAGTGCGCCCGGCGCGCGCGGCCTTGACCGACCAACACGCAACGGGGGGTGGAATCATGGTCAATCCCCGGCCATCGGAAGCGACCAGGATGGCGCGACCGGACTACGACGGCGGCTCCATCCTCAATCTGATGAGCAGCATCATTCAGGCCCGCGGCGGGCGATCCGACGCCCCGAGCCTGCGCGATCTGCCGACGGACGAGCTGGCACAAGCCACCAATCTCATTCTGCTGGTCATCGACGGGCTCGGCGCCGATTGGCTCGCCAGGCGATCACCGGACGGAATTCTGAGCCGAGCCCGGCGCGCGACTCTCACCTCGGTCTTTCCCTCGACGACGGCGGCTGCGATCCCGACCTTTCTGACCGGCGAGGCGCCGCTCGTACACGGGCTAACCGGCTGGCATACCTATCTGGGCGAGCTCGGATGCGTGATGACGGTGCTGCCCGGCACGCCCCGCTTCGGCGGCGTGCCCTATCGGCAGGCCGGCATCGATCCGGTCAAACTCTTCGGGACTACACCCGTGTCCGATCGGATCACCACCCGCAGCGTCCTGGTGTCGCCGGCACATATCGCCCGCTCCGACTTCAACCGCGCCCATCTGGGACGCGGCGAGTTGGTGGTCTTCAAGGGATTGCGCGACATGTTCACTCGGACCGCCGGGGTTCTGCGCGGTTGGGGGCGACGCCGTGAGCCCAAATATCTCTATCTGTACTGGCCAGGACTGGACGCCATCGGTCACGAGCATGGGATGGAGAGCCCAGCCGCGCAGGCACACCTGCTCGCGATCGAGCAGGAGATCGCGACCTTCATGCATGACATCACCGACACGGACAGCCTGCTGTTGATCAGCGCGGATCACGGCCAATTGGATACCTCTGCCGCGGATGCGATCGACCTCGCCGATCATCCCGAGCTCGAAAGCCACCTCTTACTTCCGCTGTGCGGCGAGCCGCGTGCGGCTTTTTGCTATTTGCGCTCCGGCCATGCGGACGCCTTTCGCGCTTATTGCAGCGATGTCTTGGTGAACCGAGTCGACTTGGTGGCGAGCGAACAGCTCGTCGAGGAGGGGCTTTTCGGCACCGGGAGGCAGCATGTGCGCTTCATGGAGCGTGTCGGGGATGTCTGTCTGCTTCCGAAGGCCAACGGTGTGATTCGACAGTGGCTGCCTTTCGAGCAGCCACATCAGCAGATCGGGGTTCACGGAGGGCTCAGCGAGGCCGAGCTTCGAGTCCCCTTGTGTCTATTGAGGACCTGACGGCGGCTGCGGTCACATCAAACCGAGCTGGAGGCGTGCCTCGTCGCTCATGTGTGCCTGACTCCACGGCGGATCCCACACCAGCTCGACCTGAACCTGACCCACACCCTCGACCTTCGAGACTGCATCCTTGACCATGATCGGCATCATGCCGGCAACCGGGCAGGCCGGCGCGGTCAGCGTCATGTCGATTGAGACGTCGCCGACCGGCGAGATGTCGACTCGATAGATCAGACCCAAGTCATAGATGTTGATGGGGATCTCGGGATCCTGCACCGTGCGAAGCGCCTCGATAATCGGATCCCTGAGCTCCTCGGCGTTCATCTGCTCGACGGGAACGTCCTCCGTGAGAACGGCCGTGTTCGCATTGTCCTCGTCATGCTTACCGAAGCCGGCGAAGCGGGCCAGTCTGTTCATGCTCGACCTCTTGACTACAATTTTCAGTTGGACCGCGTCGGGCGCGACATGAGATGTCTTCGATCGGCTCGACCCTTGTCGAGCCGACGCCTCCGGAGCGGACGCGGTTCAAGTCATTAAGTTCTCGGACTCTGAACCGCAACGACTCAAGTTCTCCCGGAGTCCGTACCGATGCCCTCTTCGGATCATTTCTCGAAAAACACCCTGAACCCCGCCTGAGTGAACCCCGTCTTAGGTCAGGGGAGCGGTTTCGAGCCGTCGCCCGACCTCCTCCGACACCGCTTCGCGCAGTGCATCGCTGTGCAGAGCATCGATGATCTCCTCGGCGAATCCCAAACACAGCATGCGACGTGCAAGCGGCGCGGAGATGCCGCGCGATCGCAGATAAAACAGCTTCTCGGGTTCGATTTGGCCAACCGTCGTGCCGTGGCTGCATTTCACATCGTCGGCGTTGATCTCGAGCTGCGGCTTGGTATCGACCTCGGCGTTCTCGGACAGCATGAGGTTCTTGTTGGACATGGCCGCGTCGGTCTTCTGCGCATCCTTTGCCACCACAACCCGACCGTCAAAGACCGCTCGACCCTTGCCGTAGAGGATGCCCTTGAAGGTCTCGCGGCTCGAACACGCCGGAACCGCGTGATCCACGTCGATGTGGTAGTCGATTAATTGACGATCGCCCGCGAGATAGAGTCCCTGAAGGTCGCATTCGGCGTGCTGCCCACTGAAGCGGGTCACCAGATCGGTGCGCGCCCAGGCTCCACCCAGACCGATGTTGACGCCGACATAACGACTATTGGCGTCTTGGTTCAGGTAGAGGCCCGTGATGTGGAAGGCGTTCGGGCTCTCGATCTGGATGCGGTCGTGCTTCAGCACGGCGTCTCGACCCAGCGATAGTTCCAGGACCGAGTTGGTGCAGTAGAGTGACTCCCCGAGGCTCACATAACGCTCGATCAGTGTCGCCTGCGCACCGTCGGCAAGCGAAACCAGGTGACGGGGTTGTGCAACGCGCGGCTCGTCCATCCCGACGGAGAGATGGATCAGCTCGATCGGGCGCTCGAGGATCGCACCTCGGTCGAGCAAGACCACGAGCCCGTCGTCCAGACCCGCCGTGTTGAGTGCCGCAAACAACGGCTGGCTCTCGCCGGCTACGCCGTTGAGACGCTCTCGCAGGGCGTCCGGATCGCTTGCGAGCAGGGCCCGCAGACCGGTCACGCGAACACCACGCGGGAGGTCGCCGAGTGCCGACAACGACGGCGTATAGCGTCCGTTCACCATCACGACACGATGGCTGTCCAACTCGGGGATCAGCAGCTCCTCAATGTCGATCAGCTGCAGCGCCGTGACCTCGTCCTCGACCCGAGCGAACCCCTGCTCGATCAGTCGCTTCAGACTGGTGTAGCGCCACGCTTCCTGCTTGGTGCCCGGAACGCCTTGCTCGCGCACTTGGTCCAGGGCGTTGCGCCGATGCGCCTCAAGCCAATCGAGCCCGGCACCGATCTCACCGTCCGTCCGGGCGGATAGCCAGGTGTCGAAACTGGTGGACGCTGCGCCATTCATGCCGCCTGCTCCTGCTCGAGGATCCAGCCGTATCCCTTCTCCTCAAGCTCCAGAGCCAGCTCCTTGCCGCCGGAGCGGATGATCCGGCCTTTCGCAAGGACATGGACACGATCGGGCTCGATGTAGTCGAGCAAACGCTGATAGTGGGTGACGACGATCATCGAGCGATCGGGGCTGCGCAGCGCATTCACGCCGTCGGCCACCACGCGAAGCGCGTCGATGTCCAGCCCGGAATCGGTCTCGTCCAGGATCGCAAGCTTGGGCTCGAGCAGTGCCATCTGGAAGATCTCGTTGCGCTTCTTCTCCCCGCCGGAGAATCCGGCGTTGACTGCGCGCTTCAGCAAAGAGTCGTTCAGATGCAGGATCTTCAGCTTCTCCTTGATGAGACGCAGAAACGACACCGCATCCAACTCGCTCTCGCCGCGGGCCTTGCGGATGCTGTTGAGCGCCGCCTTGAGGAAATAGGTGTTGTTGACGCCGGGCAGCTCGACCGGATACTGAAAGGCCAGGAAGACGCCTAGATGCGCGCGCTCCTCAGGCTCGAGCGCAAGCAGATCCTGCCCCTCGAAGGTGACCGAGCCGGCCGTGACCTCGTAACCCTCGCGTCCCGACAGGACATGCGAGAAGGTGCTCTTACCCGAACCGTTCGGACCCATAATGGCGTGGATCTCGCCGGGACCGACCTCCAGATCGAGCCCCGTGAGGATCTCGTTCTCACCGACATTGGCCCGCAGGCCCTTGACAGACAACATCATAAGTCTCCTGATCGATCGCGTCCGGCAGGCCATGCTCAATTCTCTGATTGGATCGAGCTGAGGGTCGAAGAGTCAACATCCGAGCTGACGCGATCGATATGTTTAATCTCGTTTTAAAGACTTGAACCCCGTCGCGCGAAGTGCGTCTATCGCTGCGAGACCGAGCGCGTGTGCCGATTCCGCATGATTATCCGAACGCGGTTCAGTAGGTTCAACCGACCGCGCCTTCCAAGCTGATACTCAAGAGCTTCTGCGCCTCGACTGCGAACTCCATCGGCAGCTCGTTGAAGACCTCCTTGCAGAAGCCGTTGACGATCATCGAGACCGCGTCTTCCTCGGTGAGTCCGCGCGAGCGGCAGTAGAACAGCTGGTCGTCGCTGATCTTCGAGGTGGTCGCCTCGTGCTCGAGATTGGCGCTCGGGTGCTTGACCTCGATATACGGAAAGGTATTGGCGGCGCAGCGGTCACCGATCAGCAGAGAGTCGCATTGCGTATGGTTGCGCGCGCCCTCGGCCCGCTGACTGATCCGCACCAGGCCGCGATAGGTCTGTTGACCCTCTCCCGCCGAGATCCCCTTGGAGACAATGGTCGAGCGGGTGTTGCGCCCAAGGTGAATCATCTTGGTGCCGGTATCCGCCTGCTGACGGCCTTTCGTGACGGCGACCGAGTAGAACTCGCCGATCGAGTCGTCGCCGCGCAGGATGCAGCTGGGGTACTTCCAAGTGATCGCGGATCCCGTTTCGACCTGTGTCCATGAAATCTTCGAGCGCGCACCGCGACAGTCGCCGCGCTTGGTGACGAAGTTGTAGATACCGCCGCGTCCTTGAGCGTCGCCCGGATACCAGTTCTGCACCGTCGAGTACTTGATCTCGGCGTCGTCCATGGCGATCAGCTCGACGACCGCCGCATGGAGCTGGTTCTCGTCGCGCTGCGGTGCAGTGCAGCCTTCGAGGTAGCTGACATAGCTTCCGGCTTCGGCCACGATCAGGGTGCGCTCGAACTGGCCCGTGTTGCGTGCGTTGATCCTGAAGTACGTGCTGAGCTCCATCGGGCAGCGCACGCCCTCGGGGACGTAGACGAAGGTGCCGTCGCTGAAGACCGCCGCGTTGAGTCCCGCATAGTAGTTGTCGGTATGCGGAACCACCGAGCCGAGATACTTCTGGATCAGCTCCGGGTGATCGTGGACCGCCTCGGAGATGGAGCAGAAGATGACGCCTGCGTCGGCCAACGCGGAACGGAAGGTCGTCGCGACCGAAACGCTGTCGAACACCGCATCCACTGCAATCCCGGCGAGCGCCTTTTGCTCCTCGATCGGGATGCCTAGCTTTTCATAGGTCTCGAGCAAGGCCGGATCGATCTCGTCGAGACTCTTCGGCATGTCTTCCGGGCGCTTCGGGGCCGAGAAGTAAGAGATCGCCTGGAAATCGATCGGCGGATAGTGGACCGAGGCCCAGTGCGGCGTCGGCATGGTCAACCAATGCCGGTACGCCTTGAGGCGCCACTCGGTCATGAACTCAGGTTCGCCCTTGCGAGCGGAGATGGCACGCACCACCCCTTCGTCCAGACCGGGCGGCAGGGTATCGGACTCGATCTCGGTCACGAAACCATGCTCGTACTCGGATCGGACGATATCGTCGACAGCTTGGGTTGAGGTCATCTCTCCTGGCTCCGTTTTCTTGAGCGTTTTACTGGGTATTTACTATACGCCCTTCGCGGCGGGATTCAACATTCCGCAGGACATCTAGGACACATCGGGCTGGCTGGGCTTGAGACTCGACGTCACTCATGTCCGAGCGCAGCACCCCGGTTTCAAGGGTTTCTGCGCCGACACTCAAATAATGACGCGATTATATTCGAATTTTAGCAACGCATTCAGTGCAGACTTGTTAATGCGAAGCGTTCCCATTATTATAAATGTCGGACGGAAAACGATCGCGACCACAACCCACACTCGGCCATCAGGAGGCCTTACTGCATGACGCCATCACGCTATCTCATCTCCTCGGTCACCGGCGGGATCGCCGCGGCACTCCTCTTCGCCATCCCGCCGGGCATCGCCTCGGCCGAAGAGGAGGTCAACCTCTACTCGGCGCGCAAGGAAGAGCTGATTAAACCCTTGCTGGACCGTTTCACGGAGCAGACCGGCATCAAGGTCAATATGGTCACGGACAAGGCCGAGACCTTGCTCAAGCGCCTTGAGAGCGAGGGGATCAACTCGCCGGCCGACCTGTTGATCACCGTCGATGCCGGCAACCTCTATCGTGCCAAAGAGGCCGGTGTGACCCAGCCAATCGACAGTCAGGTGCTGATCGAGGCGATCCCGGAGGCCTATCGTGACCCCGAAGGTCATTGGTTCGGTTTATCGCTGCGCGCGCGCCCCATACTCTATGTCGAGGGCAAGGTCGATCCGACCAGCCTCACGACCTACGAGGCGCTCGCCGACCCCGAATGGAAGGGTCGTATCTGTATCCGCTCTTCGGACAATGTCTACAACCAGTCGTTGGTCGCCGCCATGATCGCCGCCGACGGGGTCGAGTCCACCGAGACGTGGGCGACGGGTCTCGTCGCCAACATGGCGCGTCCTCCTAAAGGCGGCGATCGAGATCAGATCGCCGCCGCAGCGGCCGGGCAATGCGATATCGCCATCGCCAATACCTACTATCTCGCCGGAATGCTGACCTCGGGCGATCCGACCCAGATGTCCGCGGCGGAGGCGGTCCGGGTCTTCTGGCCCAATCAGGACGGGCGCGGAGCCCACGTCAACGTCAGCGGCATCGCCATGACCGGCGCGGCAAAGAACAAGGATGCGGCGATCAAGCTCGCGGAATTCCTCGTCAGCGCGGATTCTCAGGCCTGGTACGCGGAGGTCAACGGAGAGTACCCCGTCGTCCCCGGCGCGCCGGTCAGCGCCCTGCTGGAGTCCTGGGGCGAATTCAAAGCAGACGACATTCAGCTCTCCAAACTCGGTGAGCTCGGTCCGGATGCCGTACGCCTGATGGACCGCGCCGGTTGGAAATAGACGGACGAGCGGTGGAGAAGGGATAATGGGGCCTGACCAGGCCCCCTCGTGCGGCCCAACCCGCAACCCGGAGGCAGTCCTTCTTCAAGATGAGGCGATCGTGAGCACGCATGAGCGCCGAGGGTTGTGGTCGGCCGGCATCGTCGCGATCGCACTCTTGACCGGGCTGCCGGTCCTGGTGATCGTCGGCTTCGTCCTGGTTCCCGCCGGCGATGTCTGGCAGCACCTCGTCGACACGGTCCTCGCCGACTACGTCCTCAACACCCTGCTGTTGATGCTCGGCGTGGCCGTCGGAACCCTGGTCGGCGGCGTCGGAACGGCCTGGCTGACAAGCATGTGTCGCTTTCCGGGACGCGGCTTGTTCGAGTGGGCGCTGATCCTACCCATGGCGATGCCCGCCTACATCATCGCCTACACCTATACCGGCATGCTTGATTTCGCCGGTCCGGTTCAGAGCACCCTGCGGGACTGGACCGGCTGGGGTTTCGGAGACTATTGGTTTCCCGAGATCCGTTCACTGGAAGGGGCTGCCACGATGCTCGCCCTGGTCCTCTACCCTTATGTTTATTTGCTCGGCCGAGCCGCCTTTCTCAGCCAGTCGATCTGCGTGCTCGACGTCAGCCGCACACTCGGCAACGGCCCCTGGCGCACCTTCTTCTCGGTCGCCCTGCCCTTGGCACGCCCGGCCATCGTCGCCGGGCTGACCCTGGCCCTGATGGAGACCCTGGCCGATTACGGTACGGTGCAGTATTTCGGCGTGCAAACCTTTACGACCGGGATCTTCCGCACCTGGTTCGGTCTGAACAACGCGGCGGCCGCGGCCCAACTCTCGGCGATGCTGCTCGGCTTCGTCCTGGTGCTGATTGCGCTGGAACGGATCTCGCGCAGCCAGGCGCGATACCATGACACCAGTCGGCGGCATCAATCGATCCGCCGTTACCACCTCACCGGCTGGCGCGCCTTCGCGGCGATCGTCTTTTGCGCGGCCCCTCTGATGCTGGGTTTCCTTATCCCCGCGGGACAGCTCGCAACCTGGGCGCTGACCATCGCCCGGGGTGCCTACGACGCCGCCTTCTGGGGCTTGGTACGCAATAGCCTCGAGCTCGCCTCGATCGCCGCGCTGATCGCCTTGGTGCTTGCATTGGTGCTGGGTTACGGCAAGCGCCTGCATCCGACCCGCACGGTCACCGCGGCCGTGAAGGTCGCAGGTCTCGGCTACGCCATTCCCGGTACGGTGATCGCCATCGGCGTCATCATCCCCTTCGCCTGGTTCGACAATACCTTGGACGCCTGGATGCGCCGCACCTTCGACGTCTCCACCGGACTGTTGCTGAGCGGAACCCTGGCCGCGCTGATCTTCGCGTATCTAACGCGCTTCCTGGCCGTGTCACTTCAGACCGTCGAGGCGGGGCTCGGGCGCATCCGGCCGTCCATGGACGAGGCCGGTCGCGCGATGGGTTATCGACCGGGACAGGTGTTGCGACGCATCCACATCCCGATGCTCCGAGGCAGCCTGCTCACCGCGGTGCTCTTGGTCTTTGTCGATGTGCTCAAGGAGCTCCCGGCCACCCTGATCCTGCGGCCCTTCAATTTCAACACCCTCGCGGTGCGCGCTTACGAACTGGCCTCCGACGAGCGCTTGGCCGACACCGCGCCGGCCGCGCTGACCATCGTGCTTGCAGGCTTGGTTCCGGTTATCCTGCTGAGCCGTTCCATCACCAAGTCCCGCAATGCCGACACAGCTTGAGGTCAGAGACGTCAGCGTCGCTTATGGCGACACCACGATCGTGCGCGATGTGTCCTTCGTCCTCGAGCATGGCATCATCGGGTGTCTGCTCGGGCCGAGCGGCTGCGGCAAGACGACCTTGCTGCGCGCCATCGCCGGTTTCGAGCCGGTCAGCCGCGGCGAGGTCCTGTTGCACGGACACCGCGTCTCGGTTCCCGGCCACACCATCCCCCCCGAGCAACGTCGGGTCGGCATGGTCTTTCAAGACTTCGCGTTGTTCCCGCACCTCACGGTCGCACGCAACGTCGCGTTTGGCCTGAGCGGACTCAAGCGTGCCGAGCGTGAGCATCGTGTCGCAGAGCTCCTTGACCTGGTCGACCTAGGTCACGCGGCATCCCTGTATCCGCACGAACTCTCCGGAGGCATGCAGCAACGGGTCGCCCTCGCCCGCGCCATGGCACCGCGCCCCGAGATCCTGTTGCTCGACGAGCCCTTCTCGAGCATGGACGCCGAGCTGCGCGAGCAGCTCGCACGCGAGGTCAGGGATTTGCTCAGACGCGAGGGCGTGACCGCGATCCTCGTCACCCACGATCAGCTCGAGGCCTTCGCCATGGCCGATCAGATCGGCGTGATCGCCGATGGCAGCATCCGTCAATGGGGAACCGGATTCGGCCTCTACCACGAGCCGGCCGATCGTTTCGTTGCCGGTTTCATCGGCCAAGGCGTCTTGCTCCCGGCGATCGTGGTGGACGAAACACGCGTGAAGACGGAGCTCGGACGCGTCGCCGGAAGCAAACCGCATGGTCTGCCGCCCGGATCGACGGCGGAGGTGTTGATCCGACCCGACGACATGCTGTATGACGAGACCAGCCCGAGGCGAGCGGTCGTCGTGGAACGCGCATTTCGCGGTGCCGAATACCTGTATCAGCTGAGGTTGGAGAGCGGAACCGAGGTGCTTTGTTTGGTCCCGAGCCATCACCAACACGCCGTCGGGGATGAGATCGGGATCCGGCTTGAAGCCGACCATTTGGTGGTCTTTCCCTGCATGGGCGACGAGCCGAATGCGCCGGAAGACGCGGTCACAAGCAGTCCTCCGGCGCGAACATCATCCGCAAATGCCCCGGGATCCCGGTGACGCGGTACAGTCTGCGCTCAGCCGCTGCGACCGCCCTTCTTGGCCTTCTTCTCCGCGCGCTTCTCCTTCATGTTCTTCAACGGCTGTTTCTTCGCTTCCTTCTTCTTGTCTTCACCTTTGCTCATCGGAGTCTCTCCACTGCCCGTCTTCGAACGACCGGGCGATCGACCCGGTCGTTCGAATGGTTTGGTCTGATGGGCCCCCAATCGGCCCGACTCTGCTCGATCATGGTCGGCGTCCA
Source organism: Thiocapsa bogorovii (assembly GCF_021228795.1). NCBI lineage: Bacteria > Pseudomonadati > Pseudomonadota > Gammaproteobacteria > Chromatiales > Chromatiaceae > Thiocapsa > Thiocapsa bogorovii. The sequence goes on along the minus strand of NZ_CP089309.1, from coordinate 4,968,074 downwards.
GTCCCCGAATCGGCAGGAGGTCATCATGCCACAAGCCCCCCGTAAGACCAGCGTCGCGCAGCGCGAAATCCCGACGGCGATACGCAACCTCATCGTCGTTTACCTGGCCGTGTCGGTCGGTGCAATCGCCTTGCTGCTGTTCGGCGGCGATCCATCATCCGGAATCTTTCTCGTCCTCTTTGCGCTACCATGGAGCCTGTTTGTGAATCAGATCAGCGGTCTCATCGGGATCGACTCGGCCGCACTCAACCTAGCGCTGCTTGCAATCGGCGTCGGCATCAACGCAGCCCTACTCTATCTACTCGGTCGCCGCTTGCGCAGACGACAATGACCTGAACGACCCAATTGAGATCATCGATGGCAGACTGGATCCTATCAGCACGCGGGCCACGCTTTTTGATCGGCCTCTTGGCGATACTTGCCGCCGCCGGATGCACAAATCACCTGCAGGAAAGACATGTGGTTCCGCCCAGCGACCCGCAAGCACAGGCGTGTTTGGCAAACTGCGAATTGAGCCGGAGTCAGTGCGAGCAGCGACAACGGACCCGCGAGGACGACTGTCGGATGTATGCCGAGCAGCTCTCGGCGGACCACGACGCCTGCCTGGCCACGCCGGGCGCGCTTTGCGTCAGGCCCGAGACATGCCCGGCGGCGGACATGAGTATCTGTACGACTCAGCATGACGAGTGCATCGTCGGCTGCGGCGGCACGGTCGAAACGCGGTTCTCGCTGTCCGGCGCATCTGCAACCTGAACGCCGACGCCCGACGTCCATTCGCGACTGTGAACGCGATGCTCCGGCTCGCGTTCGCTTACGAAGCGTCCGCCAAAACGCCGCCGCAAGGTCGATCGCGTAGAGCGTTCCAAACCACTTCGCGCCGATCCGTATCGCGTCCGCCGCATGGCCGGAGTCTCAAATACGGTATTATTCTTGCTTCGAAGGGTCGCCACATCTAAAACCGCCTTGAGGATAGACCATGAACGACACGAATGTGACCTGGCACGAACATCAGGTCTCTCGCTCGGATCGCGAGGCAATGAAGGGACACAAGGGCTGTGTGCTCTGGTTCACCGGGCTCAGCGGCTCGGGGAAGAGCACGATCGCCAATACGCTGGACCATCGGCTCCACCAGCAGGGCATCCACAGTGCGGTGCTGGACGGCGACAATGTCCGTCACGCACTCAACGCGGGTCCCGGGATGCTCCGCGACGTTCACGGCGAGGAGTTCGCCCAGCGTTTCGGCCTTGGCTTCTCCGCGATCGATCGCGAAGAGAACATTCGACGCATCGGTGCGGTGGCACACCTCTTCGCCCAAGCCGGCATCATCGCCCTCACCGCCTTCATCAGCCCCTATCGCGCGGACCGTGACAGGGTTCGGCGTGCCATGCCGGAAGGGGATTTTATCGAGGTCTTCGTCGATACCCCGATTGAGATCTGCGAGACGCGCGACCCAAAAGGGCTCTACAAGAAGGCGCGCGCCGGCGAGATCAAGGGCTTTACCGGAATCGATGATCCCTACGAGGCCCCGTCCGCACCGGAGCTTCAACTCCATGCCGGACGGAACCCGCCGGATGTTCTGGCCGACGAGGTGATCGCCTACCTGCGCGACAGCGGGATCATCCTGCCGAGGGCCTGAGATCCCGCGCGCCGCACGCCGCGCCGTCGCGCGGCGATCAGCCTTTCTCCAAGAGATTACGCAAATCGATGATCGCCGCGTTTGCACGCGAGATGTAGGACGCCATCACGAGCGAATGATTACCCATCGGACCGAATCCCGTTCCGTTCAGGATCAGGGGACTCCAGATGGGATTCTGCGTGTTACCGAGCTCGCGGATGATCTCTTCGAGCGATCGTTGCGCGGTCTTGTCCTTCAGCACGGCCTCGAAATCGATCGACAGGGCCTGCAAGGTCTGCATCAAGGCCCAGGTATAGCCTCGCGCCTCAAAGAAGACATCGTCGATGTCCAGCCAGGGTGTCTTGTTGCGCATCACCTCGTCGGTCGGGCGGGCCTCCCGGGCGCTCGGGTCGCCGGCAAGCGACAGATCGAGCTGCGCTTGCCCGACGGCATATGAGAGGCGTTGCGCGAGGCTGCCCAACCGCTTTTCGACGACAGCGAGATAAGATCTCAGATTGTCGGACCGCGCAAAAAACTGCCCGTCCCCCTTGTTTCCGTCGCTGAGTCGAGCGAAATAACGGTACATCGCTTCGACCCCTTTGCGATATTCCGACTCGGTCGACGGAAGGATCCAGGACTCGGAGTCGTAGCTGAACTGAGGTTCCGCCACCTGAAGATCCTTATCTTCGACCGATTGCGACTGCGAACGGGCGAAGTCGTTGCGCATCGCGCGGGCCAAGTCGCGCAGCTCGGTCAAGGCACCGAACTCCCAGTTCGGGATGTTGTCGAGGAACAGACCCGGGGGGGTCAAGTCGTTGCTCAGATAGCCGCCGGGCTTGTTCAATAGGGTCTCGGCGATACCGATGGCGACCGCCGTCGTGTAGGTGCCCGTGACAAGGGTCGAGGTATCGCCGCCGGCCAAGCTCGCTGCTTTTTCCCGGACGTCGAAGGTCGCCGGCGAGCGCGACCAGAAGACCGCGAGGATCGTAATCACCAGGATGTAGGTGACGACGAACAACCCCGCTGTCCACCACAGCCCCTTCTCGCGCCAAGTCCGCGGATCGTAGAGCTTGACGACTTCGGTCACCGTCTTGGGGAGGTGCGGCTTTTCCATCACGTTCTCCGTATTTTTTGGGGCTTATGCGTTCGCGGGCCCGCCGTGTCGCTCGGGAACCTCAAAGCGACGTCGACCTTGCGACTGCGACGTCAGGCGTCTGGCCGGCAACACCCGCACCGGCCCATCGAGCGGGGCCGATGCGGAAAGGGCGCTCTAGCGCATGGGTCCGAAGTGATTCATCCAACGTGGCATCGGCTCGACAACGGGCGGATTCGGAACGACCTCCGTTGCGGGGGCAGGCACGACCGGCGCGATAACGGCCGGCTTCGGGGTCGGGGCGGGGGCCTCCGCCGGGACGGGGGCCTCTGCCGAAGCAGGTGCCTCTGCCGGAGCGGCTGCCTCTGTCGCAGTAGGTGCCGCTGCCGGAGCCGCTGCCTCTGTCGCAGCAGGTGCCTTTGCCGGAGCGGCTGCCTCTATCGCAGCAGGTGCCTCTGCCGAAGCCGCTGCCGGAGCAGGAGCCTCTGCCGCGACGGGCGTCTCTGTCGGAGCCGGTGCCGCAGCAACCGGTGCCTCTGCCGGAGCCGGTGCGGCAGCGACCGGCGGCTCGTTCGGCACGGCAGGCGACTCGGGGGACGCCGGCGTCTTGATCAGCGGCGCCTCGACAACCTCCGCCTCGATCATGTGCGCTTCGGCCGGCGCGGGCGCCGTCGCCGGAGGCTCGGAAGCAAGATCCGCGGCCAACGGCACGACGACCACCGGCACCTCAATGAGGGAGTCCGGGGTCGTGGGCGCAGAATCCTGAGGCGCGGCCGGCTCCTCGGGCGTGCCCTCGGCGACGGCAGACTCCTCGACGGGCGCAGCAGCCGGCGGAGCCGCGACGACCGGAGCTCGCTCATCCGGAAGGTTCGGAAGCGTCGGATGCGCTAGGGAAGGCGTCACCTCAGGGCTCGGCGGAGCGGCCGTCTTCGAACCCGGGAGGGGCGCAAAATGCGGCATCCGATAGTCTTTCGGCGGGCGGACCGCCGGAGGCGTGGGCGTCACCGGAAGCGGCTCTCCGGCCGGTCCGGCATCGGCCGTTGGCACCTCACTCTCGGTCTCGGGGACAGTTGGAGCCTCGGCCTCGGGACCAGTTGCCGAAGCGGTTTCGGCCGCAGCGGATTCCACCGCCGGCAAGGATTCAGGCGCCGACACGGGCGCTACCGGCAGGGGCGCGAAATGGCTGGCCCCGGCCGCCTCCAACCGAGCAGTCTCAGGTACCGTAGAGACCTTCTCGGCAGGGGCTTGCTCGGCAGGGACTTGTGCGGCCTCCTCCGACACCTGCTCCGGTGGAGCCGTACTTGCTGCAGGCGCCGCCGGCAAGGGCGCGAAGTGCGACGCGCCGGCCACTCGGGACGGAGCTGCCTCGGCCTCCGCGGGCGCCTCGTCGGCAGTTGCCTGCGCCATGGGCTCGGGCGCAGACGCAGGCTCGGTTGCGCTCACCGCAGGCGCCGGCTCGGTTGCGCCCCCCGCGGGCGCGGCAGCCGACGGCGGCGGCGCCGTCACCGCCACCGTCCCGATGGGCGCAAGATTCGCGGCGACTTGAATCGGCGAAAGAGGTGCGGGTGCCTCGAAAGGGTCTGCAAGCGTGACGTACAGGGTTCCGACAACAGTCACGACGGCCACGGTCCAGACGGACGTCTTACCGATATCGATAGTCGCCAGTTTTGCCCGCGCTTGTGCGAGCGTGGCCACGACCTCTTTCATCTGGTTGATCCTCGTGTGGGACGATTAAAAATGGATTTGGTCATAAAACCCGCTTAGGCTGCCTGAATAGGCGCGCGGGTTCAAGGGAGAACCACTATCGAGAACGACAATCGCGATGCAATGGGGCCCGCGGAGAGGCGCGCGCTCGGGCTCCCAGCACCTCAGGCTCACTGAGGCAAGCGAGGGGCTCACACACAGACGCAGCCGTCTCGGCACCTCTTGAGTCGTCATGCGGAAGTCGCTGATCGACTGCCGCATCCCGGGCGCCCCGGATATACTGCTACGGATGTCGCCCGCCCGCCGAGACGCGCACGGACGCCCATGCCGACCCGTGGTTGCGGGACCCGGCTTCGCACTCACACGACTAACCAAGGCTGCGGCCGCCCGTGATCGCTATGGCAACCAACCCCCTCTCAGGTGCCGGATACCTGCTCCAGGGCATCCGGCTGATCACCCGACCCGGGTTGCGGCGGTTCGTCGTTGTCCCGCTCGCGGTCAACGTTCTGATCTTCGCCGCAGCCATCGCCCTGGGCGTGCGTGTGTTCGAGAACGCCCTCGCGACCCTCGACGCACGCCTTCCGAGCTGGCTCGGCTGGCTGGACTGGGTTCTTTGGCCTCTTTTCGTCCTGGTCTTGCTCGTCGTGGTCTTCAACCTCTTTGCGCTGGTGGCAAACCTGATCGCCTCGCCCTTCAACAGCCTCTTGGCCGAGAAGGTCGAGCGAATGCTGACCGAGCGCCCGCTCTGTGAGGGCAGCACCCTTGCCGGCGTCATGTCCGACATCGTGCCGACGCTCGTCGAAGAGCTCCGAAAACTGCTTTATGCCCTTGTTCTTGGGATTCCTTTCCTGCTCTTGCTATTTGTACCCATCGTTGGACAGATCCTCTGGTTTCTCTACATTGCCTGGGTATTGGCCGTTCAGTACTCGGATTATCCGATGGGAAACCACGGGATGAAGTTTCGCGAGATGCGCCGACGTCTGGGCCAGCAACGCGGCATGAGCCTTGGTTTCGGCGCTTCTGCGGCGATGCTGAGCATGGTGCCGCTGGTCAATTTCGTTCTGATGCCGAGCGCGGTGGCAGGCGCCACCGCGATGTGGGTTCGTGAGCTGAAGGGCGCGAGCAACTATCAGAGTCCGACCCGGTCTCGTGTCGCCACGCGCTGCGTCCTGCTCGAGATCGACCATCTCTCGGGTCGGATCGGCGGCGAGGTACTGGTCGGGCCAGATGCCGGGCGTTCACTCGATCAGATCCCGACGGAGGATCTCGTCGAGATGCTCGAGACCTGCTATGCGGGCGACCCCGAGTCGGCCGAGGCGCTCGAGGTGTACCTCGATCGCGAGCGCGGTCGCAAGACGGAAGAGGCACCGCGCCGCCGAAACGCCGAGACTCCGCGGGCACCGATCGAAAGGATGCATCCGGACGAAGCGCGCGCCATCCTCGGCATCGGTCTCGATGCGGTTCCGCAAGAGGTTCGGAGCGCTCACCGGCGACTGATCCAGCGTCTTCACCCCGACCGAGGGGGCTCGGACTATCTGGCATCCAAGATCAACGAGGCGAAACAGGTCCTATCGGACTGACCCCATCGCAGAGGGCTTCGGATCCCTAAACACAGCGACCCGAAGCCACTTCAAAGGCGTATCCACAGCTAGAGGCACAACCCGCCCATGTTCGTCCGTATTCTGCTTGTGTTGATGGTGCTGGCCGCAGTGATCGGCGCCCTCGCCTACGTCAAATACAGTCAGATCCAGTCCGAGATCGCCATGTTCTCGCAACCCATGCCGGCGCCGACGGTGACCGCCGTCACGGTCGAGACGACCGCCTGGGAGCCCACACTGCAGGCGGTCGGTACCCTGCAGGCGATCCAAGGCGTCGAGGTCAACAACGAGGTGGCCGGACAGGTCACGGCCATCGAGTTCGAATCGGGTGCAATGGTCAAGAAAGGCGACATCCTGGTCAGGCTGGCCGACGAGGTCGATCTCGCCGACCTGGAGGGATTGCTGGCCGCGGAGCGACTCGCGCAGATCAAGGTCGACCGCAACCGTTCGCTTCTCAAGGAGCGCGCCGTTGCCCAAGGCGACTTCGACGAGATCAGCGCGCAACTCGACCAGGCCCGCGCACAGGTCAAGGCCAAGCAGGCCACGATCCAGAAGAAGACGATCCGCGCGCCCTTCGATGGACAACTCGGCATTCGCCAGATCGACCTCGGGCAGTTCCTCGCAGAAGGATCTTCGATCGTCCCGCTTCAAACCCTGGATCCCATCTATGTCGACTTCGCTCTGCCCGAGCGCCACCTGGGCCTGTTGAAGGTCGGGCAACGGGTGCAGGTGCGCGTCTCCGCCCATCCGGACCGAAGCTTCGACGGAGCCATTCAGGTCATCAGTCCTGGGATCGATCAGGGCACCCGCAATGTTCGTGTCCGTGCGGGCCTGAGCAATCCGGATCTGGCGCTTCGCCCCGGGATGTTTGCTCGGGTCGCGACCCTCTTGCCGCGCGAGGACGCGGTGCTGACCATCCCGCGTGAAGCCATCGCCTTCAATACCTACGGCGACGCGGTCTTCGTCATCCGCGAGGAGGATGGCAAGACCCTCGTCGAGCGTCGCCAAGTCCGCACAGGCGCAGTGCGCGGGGACGAGATCGCGGTGTTGGAGGGGCTCGCCGAGGGCGACCGTGTCGTCTTGTCCGGGCAAGTGAAGCTCGGCAACGGGCAAGAGGTCCGGATCGTCGATGCGGGGATCGAGGCGCCCGCCGCCAGTCCATCCGAGCCCGAGCACACCCCTGAACCCGAGTCCGAGTCCGAATCCGGACACGGCCCCGAGGACACGGCGACATGAAATTCACCGACATCTTCGTCCACCGCCCGGTCCTTGCCACCGTCGTCAGCCTGCTGATCTTCATCCTCGGCATCCGTGCCTTCGTCGACCTGGAGATCCGCCAATACCCGGCGACACAAAACACCGTCGTCACCATCACGACCGCGTACCCCGGCGCCAGCAGCGATCTGGTCCAGGGCTTCATCACGACACCCCTCCAGCAGGCGGTTGCCGAAGCCAACGGGATCGAATATCTGGTCGGCACCAGCACCGCCGGGGTGTCGGTCATCGAGGCGAACATGCGCCTCAACTACGACCCCAACGCCGCCGTCGCCGAGATTCAGGCGAAGGTCGCCAGCCGCCTCAACGTGCTGCCCGAGGCCGCGCAGAACCCGGTCATCGACTCCACGACCGGAGACTCGACCGCACTCATGTATCTCGCCTTCTACAGCGAGGAGATGACGCTTCCTCAGATCACGGACTACCTCATCCGGGTCGTCCAGCCCCAGCTCCAGGCGCTGGAAGGCATCGCCAAGGCCGAGATCTTCGGCGATCAAACCTTCGCGATGCGGATCTGGCTCGACCCCGCGCGCATGGCCTCGCTCGGTGTCAGCGGCGACGAGGTCGCCCGCGTGCTCGCCGAAAACAACTATCTCGCCGGTATCGGGCGGCTTCGCGGCGATCAGGTCCAGATCGATCTGTCGGCGACCACGGACGTCAGCCGGGTCGAGGATTTCCAGCGCCTGGTGGTGCGCACCCAAGACGACACCCTGATTCGCCTCGACGACATCGCCGAGGTCGAGATGGGTGCCAAGACCTATGATTCCGCAACGCTCTACAAGGGCATCCCGGCCATCTTCATCGGCATCGAGCCCGCGCCGGGCTCCAATCCGCTCGACGTCGCCGCACGCGTGCGCGACCTGATGCCCGAGCTCGAGACCCAGTTCCCGGAAGGTCTGAAGGCGTTCGTGCCCTACGATGCGAGCGAGTTCATCCAGGAATCCATCACCGAGGTCTTCAAGACGCTCGCCGAAGCGGTGCTGATCGTGTTGCTCGTGATCTTTCTCTCGCTCGGCTCGATCCGTGCCGCCCTGGTCCCGTCGGTCGCGGTGCCACTCTCGATCGTCGGCGCCGGGTTTATCATGTTGCTCCTGGGTTTCTCGATCAACCTCTTGACATTGCTTGCAATGGTTCTGGCGATCGGTCTTGTTGTCGACGACGCCATCATCGTGGTCGAGAACGTGCACCGACACATCGAGATGGGCAAGAGCGGAACGCAGGCGGCGATCGACGGCGCGCGCGAGCTGGCCATGCCCATCATCGCCATGACCACGACATTGGTTGCCGTCTACGCGCCCATCGGCTTCATGGGCGGGCTGGTCGGATCCCTCTTCACCGAGTTCGCCTTCACCCTCGCCGGAGCCGTGGTGGTTTCGGGTATCGTCGCCCTGACCCTCTCGCCGATGCTGGCAGGGCACGTCCTTCGTGCCGGGAGCGAACAAGGCCGTTTCGAGCGCGGCGTCGAGCACGTCTTCACCGGACTTGCCGAGGGCTATCGGCGCTTGCTGCACGGGTGGCTCAAATATCCGGGTGTCACCCTCTTGGTCGCCGTCGTCATCCTGGCCGCCATCTACGGGATGTACTCGATGACAAAAAAGGAGCTGGCACCGACCGAGGATCAGAGCATCCTGTTCTTCATGGGCACCACGCCCCAGACCGCCACCGTCGACCTGAATCTTCGGTATATCGACGAGATGCTGCCGATGTTCGAGTCCTTTCCCGAGTACAAGGAGAGCTTCATCATCGCCGGCATGGGCGGGGACCAAAGCATGACCTTCGGCGGCTTCAAGATGTCGCCGCCGTCGGAGCGCGAGCGTTCCCAGATGGATATCCAGCCGCAGCTCCAGGGCATGCTCGGGGAGATCACCGGCATGCAAACGGTGGTCTTCCCCCGACCGAGCCTGCCCACACCGGGCAACGGGATTCCGGTCGAGTTCGTCGTGCTGTCGGATCGCCCCTTCGCCGAGCTCGACTCACTCGCCGACCAGCTGCTCGGAAAGGCCATGGCCAGCGGAAACTTCATGTTCCTGAGCAAGGACATCAAGTACGAGCGGCCGCGCACCGTCCTCGAGGTCGATCGCGATCTCGCCGGCGATCTCGGGATCAGCATGGCCGATCTCGGACGCAGTCTCTCAGCCATGCTCAACGAGGACTACGTCAACTGGTTCAGCCTCGAAGGCCGCAGTTATCAGGTCATTCCTCAGGTCGCACAGCAATTCCGCAATGATATCGGAACGTTACGGGATTTTTATGTCCGTAACGCTGCGGGCGATCTGATCCCGCTATCGGCCCTGATCGAGGTCCACGACGAGGTCGAGCCCTCAAAACGCGTCCAGTTCCAGCAGCTCAACGCCATCACTCTCTCGGGCGTCATGACGCCCGGCGTGCCCTTGGGGGCCGCCCTCGCCTATCTCGAGCAAGAGGCCTCCGCACTCTTCCCGCGCGGCGTGCGCTGGGACTACAAGGGCGAGTCGCGTCAGTTCAAGACCGAGGGTGCCGCACTCGAGGTGACCTTCTTCCTCTCGCTCCTGATCATCTACCTGGTGCTGGCCGCTCAGTTCGAGAGCTGGCGTGACCCCTTCGTGGTCCTCATGTCCGTCCCGCTCACCATCGCAGGCGCCCTCGCCTTCCTCTTTCTCGGGTTCGCCAGCGTCAACATCTATACCCAGGTCGGGCTCATCACGCTGATCGGTCTGATCGCCAAGAACGGGATCCTGATCGTGGAGTTTGCCAACCAGCTTCGCGAGCGCGAAGGTCTGTCCAAACGCGAAGCGGTCGAGCAAGCGTCTTCGATCCGGCTGCGCCCCATCCTGATGACGACGGTCTCGATGTTGGTCGCCATGATCCCGCTTCTGACCGCCAGCGGTCCAGGCGCCGTCAGCCGCTTCGACATCGGGTTGGTGATCGTCACCGGGCTTGGGATCGGCACGCTCTTCACGCTCTTCGTGGTGCCCGCGTTCTACATGCTCCTCTCGCCGGAGCGACACCGCACCATCGGTGTCCAGCCCCCCGAACCGGCGCGACAGTCCTGATCGTCGGCTCACCGGGCGCGGCCCGGGTACCTGGCCGCTGTCTCTCGACGCGCTCACGGCCGCCCACGCACGTCGAGGCCGAAGGGGGTGCGCCCGGAGGCCCGATCGAACCGAGGGATTCATCGGATCCCCGCTAGCTTCCGCGTCGACAATGCCTATACTATTCAATGGCGTACTATCCCACGCCACGGCTTTGACCGACGAGGAGAACCAACATGAAACCGCTGATGAAGACCACGCTTGGATTGGCTTTCGCTGCGACTTCCCTGCTGGCGACGGTCCCCGCCAATGCCTTTTGGGGCTCCTGGGGCGACGGGCCCTGGTACGGGGGACCCTGGCATCGCGGGCCCTGGTACGGTGGCTATCCGGGTTACTATGGCTATCCCGGCTACGGTTACGGTTATCCCGGCTACGGTTACGGTTATCCCGGCTACGGCTATGGTTACCCGGGGTACGGAGGCTGGGGCGCCCCCTGGGGTGGCTACCCCGCCTACGGCGGCTGGGGCGGATATCCTTACACGCCGGCGCTGACGGTACCGACAGCACCCTCGACATCGAGCGCCGATAAATAAGCCGGCTGCGCAAGCCCCGGCGGCGTCGGTCTCCGACGCGACTCGCGGGCCCCCCGGACACGGAGCGCACGCAGGAAAGACTTTGGATTCCCCGTGCCCTCCGCGTCCCACTCGAGCCTTCTCACAAGCTCGAGGAATTTCTCTCCGCTCTTCTCTATCACGTCTGCGGCCGACGAAGGGATCCGGGCTCAATAGGGTACCGCGGCGGGATAATCCCGGAACGCGGCCAACGGGTCGAACGGCGGCGGAGCGAGGAAGGGATCCCCCTCGGGCCAAGGCTCATCGGGGACCCGACCCTCCCCGTACACCGCCACCTCGTCCATCAAGACCGCGCGCTCTCCCGGCGGTAGGGACCAAGCCGCAAAGGCGACGAGCGGCTGCAGCGTCTCGATCGCCTGTTCCGCGTCGCCTGTCGCCATATGCGCCAAGGCCAGGGCCCTCAGATACGGAGGGATCGGCTGCTGTCCGACCAGCTCTTGCGCCAGCGTTAGGGCGCGCGCCGGATCGCGCAGGTCGGGATCCTTGGCCGCCGCAAGCAGGCGTGCCAGGGCGTAAGCGAGCATCCTGTCATCGGGGCGCTGTCCGAGGCGCGCATCAAGGCGTACCAAGATCTCGCGCTCGGCGGTGTCCGAACGGCTCAAAGCAATCAGTTCGAGCAGATAGGCGGGATCGACCGGATCGCGGGACGCCAAGACCGCACGGTATCCGGAAGCCGCGTCTCGGAATCGGCCGGCTCGCAGGTCAAGATTCGCCAGATAGAAGGCTGCGCCCGGGTGGCCCGGTTCCGCGTCCAGAGTCCCTCGATAGGCGTCCTCGGCCGCGGCGAGCTCGCCCTGCGCCTCGTGGAGTACGCCCAGCAAGAAGCGCGCTAGCGTTTGACCCGGATCCTGTTCGAGGGCTTTGAAAAGCTCCTGTTTCGCCTCGGGCTTCGCGCCCGAGAGAAAGAGTGTTCGGGCGTAGCTGACACGCGCCGCGGCGTTGTCCGGATCCACATCGAGACCTTCCGCGAAACGCTCAGCGGCCAGCCGATAGTCACCGCGGCGGGTCGCATGCATCGCCTCCTGAAACGCCGGCAACGAGCGACCGGTCGCGACCTCCAGCTCGGCGATGAGAGGGTCCTGCGCGGCGGGGCTTCCCGCGTCGAAGCTCGCCAAATACGCCTCTGCACGTTCCCGGTCGCCCAGGGCGCGATACGCCTGCGCCAACTGGAAGCCGACCCCGGACGGCGCCGGATCGGCCTCGAGCGATCGCTCCAGCGCGACCACGGCATCGGCATGCCGGCGCTGCAGATTGGCGATCTGGCCGAGATAGAAGTTCGCGGCCGCCACCAGTCCAGGTGTGTCCGCGACGCGCTCCAGAGCCATCTTTGCCTCGTCGAGCCGACCCGACTCCAACAGGGCCTTGCCGAGACGCAGATCGAGCGGCGCGTAGTCCGGGTCCAGGGCACGAGCGGTCTGCAGATCGGCAATCGCCTCCTCCAAGCGTCCGGCGAGCAGGCCCAGATACCCCGCATAGTAGGGCCAGCGAAAGACGCTCGGCTGCAGGGTCGCTGCGTTGCGCAAACAGGCATCTGCAACCGCCTCCACCTCGACCAACAGGTAGAGTGCCCCGAGGCGCCCGTAGGCCTCGGCGAGTTGGTCATCGCTGGTCTGCGGATCCCGCAGCAGATCGGCCAGGGCGACGCGGGCCTGCTCGATGGCGACCTGCATCAGGCGCTCGGCACCGCTGACATCGGTCTCGGCGATCGGGATGAGCCGCTCGTCGCGTGGCTCGGTGAGCGTGCTCGTTGGATCGGCCGAGAGGCTCGAAACCGCCAAGACCAACAGCAGCATCAGATGGATCATGACGCCTCGCCTCGCGGCTGCCCGATGACCAGCAGGGTATCGATCTGCGGCCACTCCACCACCTGCTCCGAGCCATCGGGCCAGCGGATCAGCAGCCGCTCGACCTCGGTCGTCTCGCCCAACCCGAAGGTCACGGGCAGCTCGACCTGCGAGAGATAGCCGCGCGCCGGCATCACCTGACGATAACGGGTGACCCCGTCCGCCGTGAGCGCGAGCTCGGCCCCGATCGCGTCGGTGTTGGGCGGTCGCCCGGCCAACTTGACGCGCAAATAGTGATGCCCGGTGGCCTGATCGTTGCGCAGCAGTGCGGGACGACGCCCGTTCTGGGTGACGAGGACGTCGAGATCCCCGTCGCCGTCGATGTCCGCGAAGGTCAGTCCCCGACCCACGAAGGGTTTCAGCAGATCACCCGCCTCCTCGACCGGAACGAATCGGCCCGGACAGGCCTCGCCGCAATTCCAGAGCAGCGAGGGAGGCTGCGCATAGGTCTGGCTCTGCTGGACCTTTTGGATCTCGTGCTCGAGATGGCCGTTGGCCAGCAGAAGGTCCAGTCGACCGTCGAGATCGTAGTCGAGAAAGACCAGACCGAAGGTCAAAGGGATGCGCGACGCGGGCCCCAGACCTTCGAGAACGGCCTCGTCGACGAAGGGCGGGCGGCCCTCCGTGGTGACATAGAGTGAAGACATCTCGTTGGCAAAGTTGCCGATCACCACGCCCAGGTCCCCGTCATCGCGAAAGCGGGCCGCATCGATCCCCATGGCCGAGGTCGCCTTGCCGTTGCGGTCGTAGGCGAGACCTTCAAAGATGCCGACCTCCTCGAATCGGCCGTTCCCCAAGTTGCGATACAAGAAGTTCCGAACCGTGTCGTTGGCGACGACGAGCTCGAGCCAGCCGTCGCCGTCATAGTCGACGACGCTGACCCCGAGCCCCTTGCCGACCGGCTGGCCGGATACCGGATCGGTCACCCGGATCCCGGCATCCGCCGTGACATCGGTGAAGCGGCCGTCGCCCTCGTTGCGAAAGAGTGTGTTGTCGGTCCCGACGAAGTTCAGCGGCGCGCCGTAAGCACGTCCGAGCCCGGTCAGACGGAAGTCGATCTCGAGGTCGACATCCCTGGACCACTGGACATAGTTGACGACAAAGAGGTCGAGGTCACCGTCCCGGTCATGGTCGAAGAAGACGGCGCTCGAGCTCCAGGTATCCTCGCCCCCGCCGACCCCGGCGCTGTCCGTCACCTCGACGAAACGCCCGCCCTCGTTTCGGAACAGATGATTGCGATGCAGACCGGTCAGATAGAGATCGGGCCGGCCGTCGCCGTCATAGTCTCCGACCGCAACCCCCATCCCGTAGAAGGTCAGATCCAGACCCGCCGCCTCGGTGACGTCCTCGAAACGTCCGCCGCCCAGGTTCCGATAAAGGGCGGACCTCGGTGTCTCCGCACCTTCGGGCTCGTGACCAGGCCAGTAGTTGGAGTTGATCAAGAGAAGATCCTGTCGTCCATCGCCGTCGTAGTCGAGGAAGGCCGCACCGCTCCCGAGCGTCTCCGGCATGAGACGTTCGCCATAGGCACCGTTGACATGAACGAAATCGATCCCTGCCTCGGCGGTGATGTCGGTGAAACGCACCGAAGGCGGTCGATCCGAGGCAGAGGTCACCGCGCGAGACGGCGCCTGGATCTCGGCATCCGGCACCGCGTCCCGATCGGGCGGAGGCGTCACAAGCCAGATGAGGATAAGGCCCACGGTGAGCGCGACAACGATGATCACGACAGACAGGATGAAGGCACGCCGGATGCGAACCTCCCCCGTGGTTCCGGTCGATTGTTTTGACTGCGTCATGGCGATCTGACCGATACTGATGATCGATGGATCGGCTCCGCGTCGGAGGCGATCGTTGCGTCATAAGAGACCCGAGAGGAGCCGTATCCGTGGAGTGGACTCGGCCCGGCAATGGTGCCGACGTCGCCCTCGCCGCCGGATACTGCCACGAAGCCGCCGTCTCCTGCCCATGCCAACGACTCTGGTCGTTGCAGGTCATAGATGGCGATGGGCTCGGCGGCGTGATCTGCGGTCGGATTGCGGCTGCGGTGCAGGGTCACCGCACGTTGAATCGCCTGATCGTCGGGGCGATAGGTCTCGTGCAGGCGGCGGTGCTCCGCGGCCGAATCAGGGCGATCGAGCTCTGCGTAGACCAGACTGAGGCCGTGGTGCGAGGCTGCGCTCTCCGGATCTTCGGCCAGCGCCTGCTCAAAACGCTCTGCCGCCCGCTCGAGCAAGACGCTGCGCTCGGCGCGCTGCGACGGGCCCCGCGCTTGGCGGGCACGTTCATAGAGGGTACGGCCAAGCTCGTTCAGCATCCGATAGTCGCGACTGAAATCGAATCCACGTGCACGGGCCGATCCGAAGCGGGTCTCGGCCAGTGCCTCCAGGTTCGCGATCGCCGCATCCAGATGTCCGAGATCGCGCTCGATCAAGGCGCCATACCACGCCATCGTCCAGGGTGCCGCAGGGGGAGTCGAAGCCGCCGCACGCTGCAGGGCATCCGCCGCGTCGTCGAGTCGACCCTCCTCATAGAAGACCCGGGCCAGGTTCATTGCCCCATCCCCCGGTCGCAAGGACTCGACGACCGCAAATGCCTCCGCCGCTTGGCGGAGCCGGCCCTTGCGTCCCTGTCGCAGCAGGCCGATGCCGTAATCGTTCCAGCGTTGCCAGACCGGGATGTCTCGCGTCTGCGTTGTAGGCTCGACGCCGCCTTGGATCGGCAGCGTTACAGAGTCGGCCGCAAGGGTGACGATGGGAAGATCGTTGCCCCTGAATTCCGAGCCTCGAAGGTGCCGATACAGACCCGTGTCGAATTTGCGATAGCGCAGGGCGGCGTCGACGGTGACCGGTGCGGTCAGATCATCCGGAAGCCGCAAGGCGTATTGCACGACGGTTGCCGCACCGGGCGGGATCTGATGATCGTAGAGCGCGACGAAGACGTCCTGGACGTTTCGCCGATCGATCCGATTGCCATCGCGATCCAGGATATAGGCGTTGACGAAATAGGCCCCCGGATCGACCGTGCCGTCCGCCGCTCGCGCACCCGAGCGACCGATCAGCCGCTCACCGGCGTTCAGAATGACGTCGAGCCACAGCTCGTTGGAATCCGTTGTCCCTTGCGTCAGTTCATGCCCCACACCGAGGTTGCGTACGACGAGCTCGAGGAGGTAGCGCCGACCAGGCTCCAGTCTCGGCAGCGCGGGACGGATCGGGGCGAGCAGCGGACCGTCGATCGTGGCGCCCTCGCGGAGTCCGAAGATGTCGACACGCGCAGCGCGCTCCAGAACAACGACCCGCGCGGCATTTTCCTCCGGTGGGCGTCCGAGCAGGGCCGGCACGGCCGTGTTGGCGGCCGCGAAGAGATGGTCACGGACCGACTTGGGCCCCGAGTCGGCAAGCACACGCGCGGCCGGATCGTCGGATGCCTTGGGTGGCATGTGGCAGGTATTGCAGGAGCCGGTTGCGCGATCGGGATAGTAGAAGCTGTCGACGCGATGACCCGAGACACCGCTCAGGAGAAAGCTGTCGTAGTGGTTCTGGCCGCGCAGCCAGCGATACCGATTCAGTACCTCGGGCAAATGCACCTTGTGGCAGGTCGAACAAAACTCGGGACTGCGGTGCAGCGGTTTTAGCAGGGTCTTCTTGTGAAATGCCGGCTTGGCCCGGATCAGCTGGCGATTGATCGCCTTGAACAGGGCATGATCGCTGTCGGCGAACGGATAGGCCGGGGGCACGACCAGGCTGTAGTCGCCGTTGCCGCGCGGGCTGTTGACCTCGGTGATCGCATGGCACGTCAAACAGGTGATGCCGGCCTGCGCGCCCGGATCCATGTCGGGATCGTAATGCGGGTCGTCGAAACGCCCCGAGAAGAGCGGCACCGGGTCATGGCAGACCGCACAAAGACGCGCGGGCTCGATCGCGCCGTCACGCTCCAGTAAAACCCGGCGGGTCTCCTCGACGCTGAACCGATAGATCGGATTGTTGAACGAGCTCAGCCGATGGACACTCCCGGCGTGCTGCGCCGCGATGTCCGCGTGACACTCTGCACAGACCTCGTCCTGCATCAGACGCTCCGCGCGGATGGGGCCACCGCTCTGGACCCGCGCCAGGGCCGGCTGGAACGACCGGACCAGATCGTCGCCCTGCCCGACGGCGATGAGATGAAACCCGACCGCCAGACTTGCGAAAACCAGCGCGGCGGAGGCCCAGGACACCAGCGGCCGCCAGCGCAGCGGGGGGCCGGCGAGTCGATGTAGGACGAACAGCCAAAGCGCAATCAGGGGCGTCGTGACGTGGATCCAATAGGCCCAGCTGCGCACACCCGGATGGTTGATCTCGAAGAAACCGAAACGCGTCAGGAGGATGCCGGAGAGGATCAAGAGCAGCAGCATCACGAAGAGGCCGAAACCGACCCGAACCGCCCAGCGGTTCGGTCGTCGCCAGGCTCTTCGCAGATGCAGGACACCGAAGAGGACCAGCGGCACCACGAGGATGAGGCCAAGCAGCAGGTGCAGGAGAAACATCAGGAGATAAACCCGGTTCTCCAGAATCTCGCCGGACACCCACTCGGCTGCCGTCACCGCAACCAAATAGACCGAGTTGACGGCGAGCAGGCCGAAGAGGATTCCGAGCAGCGCGAGGACCCGCCTGAGCGTCGGGCTCAAGACAGCCGGGAGACGAGGATCCGAACCCAAGGACGCAGGTCTGTCGGGGGGAGGTGACATGCTCGACACAACAGCATCGTATCTGCCCTGAGTTCGATTTTAGCAGCTCGTCGATCGCCGGCAGTGGATTCGATGTTGCTGCGGATCAACCTTCGAGAAGACGCGCGACGCGCGTTTCCTGCTTATGCTCGACGGAGCGGGAGCCGGCTTGCGGATGGCGTCTACTGGATCCTGCATGACTCGATCGCCTATCCTCGGATCTCTGGCCAAACCGAAGGACAGGAAATGCCCTATGACGAGGCCGAGACCCGCTTCTACCTGATCGACCCCAAGCTGCACGCCAAGGGCTACGACGACTGCCGTCGGTTCAGCATCCATTACGTCTTCGCCACCAACGGACACCGCTATGGCGAATTCGACCGGATCAGCGGCCTGACGACCGGCCCGCACGACTTCGATCTCTTCCCCACCCACGCCGAGCTGGTGGAGCGCTATGCCCGCGACACCGGCATCGATCTGACCGAGCCTGCCGCAAATCTCCTCTTCACGTCCGACAGCCCGGCCTACGCCGAGAACCCCCGTTACTATCAGAGCGCCGCCATCCGCGCCGTCATCGCCAAGATCCTGCACTGCGAGCGCGATGGCCTCCCCGCACGCGCCCTGTTGGTGCTGGACACAGGCTCCGTTATCTCGACTCGGCCATCCTCTTCTATCAAATGGTCGGCCGCGGCACCCGCATCCACGAGGACACCGCCAAATACAAGTTCTGGCTCTATGACTGCACCGGCGTGACCAGCCTCTTCGGCACCGATTTCATCACTGCCGATCCGACACGACGCTCCAAGGGCACCGGCAACGGCGACGGGGAAGGCAATGGCGGCAAGAACGACCCCGCGCTCGTGGTCGAGATGGCGCTCGGCGAGCAGGAGGCCAAGCGTCTGCACATCGCCGACGAAGGGCGCCTGGTCCCGATCCTGCGAAACGGCCGCCGAACCCTCATCACGCTGGACGAATACCGCGCCGAGCTCGCCGAGCGTCTGCGCCGCGAGACGGGTGACCTGGACGGATTCCGCTCGATCTGGATCGAGCAACGCGACCGTGCCGGTCTGATCCAGCACCTGCGCGACGGCCAGGCCGATCCCGACCGCCTGCGCGAGCTGGAGCAATGCCACGATCTGGACCTCTTCGATCTGCTGGCCCCTCACGGCTTCGCCGCCTCGCCCCTGAAGCGACGCGAGCGCGCCGACGGCTATCTGATCGAATCCGCACCCTGGCTGGACAGCCTGGATCCGGACGCAGCCCAAGTCCTGCGAGGGTTCGGACAGCAGTTCGCCATCGGCGGCACCGAGGCGTTGGAGAGCCCCAGCCTTTGGGATGTGCCCGAGATCCAGCGTGCCGGCGGGTTTTACGTCCTGAGCCGGATCGACCGACCGCCGGCGGAGGTGATGCGCGAGGCGAAGGGGAGGTTGTTTTCGGTATGAGTTGCTTACTACCTGCCAGCGATCCGGGTTTTGCCCCTGTCACAGTGCCCACGAATCAGCATCTGAGATCATTGGCGACCGGAGCCACCCACAAGACCATCTACATGCCGACCCTGGAGCAGTGCCGGATCTGCGCGCCGCCGCGTCCGGAGCAGGAACGGATCATTCGCCGGCTCCGGGACCAGCTCGCCGCAGCAGAGTCCGCCCGCCTGGCCTCAGAGGCCCAGCTCAAGGAGATCCAGCGCCTGCCCGAGCGCATCCTCGCGACGGCTTTCGGGGAAGGCGAGCGAGCGGCTTGATTCCAGGATTCAGGTCGAGCGCGTCGCACGCGTACGCAGGTCTCGACACCCCAGCTATGTTTCCTCTGCGATTGACGGTCGATGCCGAGATTGTGAGAGAAAATGTCTCCGCAACAACCCTGAACATGCTGCGAGAGTTAGCCGACCATGGCGAAATTAACTGAAGCCGAAATGCTGGCGCGGGATGCCGAGCGCGATCTGGACGCCGAGCTGATCGAAGCTGCAAGTCAGCTCCGAGACGGCGAGGTCGGACGTGTGTCGCTGGTGCTTGACGATGGCCGGGTCATCGACTCGCCGGTCACCAAGGCGCGGCTCGGCACGAAATTGTCTCAAGCCAAGTTCGCCACGCTGCTCGGCGTCTCGAAACGAACCTTGCAGGACTGGGAACAAGGACGTCGTCAGCCGAGCGGAGCTGCGAAGACGCTTCTACGGGTCGCCGAACGGCATCCCGAGGTGCTCAGAGAGCTCGCAAACGGTTAACACGCGGGTTCGTTCGCCGACGTCGACATCAGCTCACCGAAACCCACCTCAAGTCGATTAAAGGCCCTTCCGTTTGCCCGCTCGCGACGCTTGATATACCATCGCTCGCGTGTATATCCATGCAAGGTCTCGACGTCCATGCAAATCTCCAAATGGGGCAACAGTCTCGCCGTGCGTCTGCCCGCGGCGGTGATCGAGGCGCTGGCGCTCAAGGAGGGCGACGACATCGAGATCGTCGTCGCCGACGAGCGCCGTTTCGAGGTCCGACGCAAGCCGACCCGAACCGAGCTGATCGAGCGCTTGCGGGCCTATCGCGGGCGACTCCCGGCGGACTTTCGCTTCGATCGGCTGGAGAGCCACGAGGACCGCGGGTGACGACGGAGACCGACTTTTTCGACACCAATGTCGTTCTCTATCTGCTGAGCGAGGACGAGATCAAGGCGAACCGGGCCGAAGCCCTCCTCGCGGCCGGTGGGACGATCAGCGTGCAGGTGTTGAATGAATTCGTCAGCGTCGCCCGACGCAAGCTCGGATGCGATTGGGCGGAGGTTCGGGACATCCTCGAAACCATCCGCGCCCTGTGCCCGGTGCAGCCTTTGACGATCGAGGTCCATGATCTGGGTCTGCGGCTTGCCGAGCGCTACGGTCTCGCGATCTACGATGCCATGATTGCCGCCAGCGCCCTCGATTGCGGCTGCACGACCCTCTGGTCGGAGGATTTCCAGGACGGCCAGATCCTCGACGGGCGGCTGCGCGTCCGCAACCCTTTCGTCACCAGCCCAGGTCGTGCCTAAGCCGTGTCTCGCGCAACTCAGCCCACCCCGGTTCGAAAGAAGACGGCTCCTCGATCCATTCAATCCTTGGGCTCGCTGTCCGCCTTCGTCAAAGGCGTTTGCGATGTCATGCGGCGCTCCAATTGTGCGAGCGCGTTGCAGTACGTCCCGGAGCTGACCTGGATCCTCTTTCTGCGCATCCTCGACGCGCAGGAGGAGCTTGAGCGGATGGCTGCCGAGATCCAGGGCCGGGATTTCACCCCGGCCTTGGATCTCGCCGTATCGTTGGCAGGATTGGGCGGCGCCCTACTCGGACGCGCCGGATCATCCGCTCACCTCGGACGGGCGTCCGCAGGGTTGGAAACGTAGGGAGCTTTTCGCGCTCGGAGACGGACGGCTGCTCAACTTCATCAACAAGTCCCTGCTCCCCCACCTGCACCGACTCGATCTCAGTTTGGACGGCACCCCGAACCCGTACGCAAGCCGGAAGCAGCGGATCCTGGGTCGCATCATGACCGCGGTCGAGCGCGTGCGAGTGGACTCCGAGACCAACCTCGCCGATATCCTCAACCGGATGCATCGTCTGAGCATCGGGCATATCGACGACACCCACTTCTTCACGCTCTCGGAGGTCTACGAGGATCTGCTGCTGAAGATGGGCGAGAAGAACTCGGACGGCTGTTTCTCCAGCAGATCATGACCGACCTGGCGGAGGATGGCCGCTGCGGAATCGTGCTCGACGAGGGATTGCTGTTTCGGACCAACGAGCGCGCCTTCGTAGAAACCAAGCGCCGGCTTCTGGACGAGTGCGATCTCTGGTGTGTCTTGAGTCTGCCCGGCGGGGTCTTCTCGACCGCAGGCGCGGGCGTCAAGACGAATCTGCTGTTCTTCACCAAGGGCCGACCGACCGAACGCATCTGGTATTACGATCTGTCCGGGGTGAAGGTCGGCAAGAAGCAACCGATGACGCTGGCCCATTTCGGGTTCGACAAGACCGGCGCAGTGCTCGAGGACGACCAGCTCCCCGACACTTTGCTCCGGCTTCTGGCGGAAGGCGTGGCAGGCTCGACCGAGGATCGCGAGACGATCGACACGACGCCGATGCCGGCAGCCGACGCGGCGCAGAGCCGGCCCTTTCCCACCTTTGCACGGCTGCTCGCCTCACACGGAACGGCGGACGGCGAGAGCCCCTTGTCCTGGACGCTGGACATCGCGGCCCGACGGGAGAAGGCGCGGGAGGAGATGGCGCCTCACCTCAAGGAGGCCGCACGTCAGAAAGCGCTCGCAATCACCGTTCGGAGCGAGCTCACCGTGCTGCGGCGAGCCAAGGCGCCAAAAGAAACGATCGAGCCAATCCTGAGCCGACTCTCGGCGGCCGAGCGCGCCGCGCGCGAGGCCCAAGCCAAGGCGGATGCGATCGACGCGGCCGTCTTCGATCTCAAGGCCGTCAACCCGCGCGCACGATCGGATCGCGACAATCGCACCCCGGAGGAGGTCTTGAGGGCGATCGCGGTTCATCAGCGCACCATCGACCTTGCTTTGAAGCGCCTGGGCCGTCTGCTCGAAGCCGACAGGTTGCAAGGGGATCCCGAAACCGAGGCGCGATCACTCGCAACGGGACTTCACTCACAACCCGAACAGTTCGAGCGACTCCCACAGGACTGAAAGGACATCCGGAATGCCATTGAACGAGGCAATTCAGGGGTATGCGCTGATCGTCGCGATGGTGCTGCTACCGATGGTTATCGTCGTTCTGATCTTGACCGCCTGGAAGCGGCTCGTGCGCGACCGGAACCGGCGTTCGCCCCTGACCTCGGAGCTCCTCAGAACAGCTCCTTGAGCCCATCATCGCGGGTGGGGGCCGCGTCCTGCACGATATCCAGGCCCCTGGGTTCAACATCGACCACGTGGTCGTCGCCCCCGGCGGCGTTTTTGCCGTCGAGACCAAGCACCGACTCAAGCCCACGCGAGGAAAGCCGGGTGAACAGGCCCGAGTGACCTTCGACGGAACAGCGCTCGCTTTACCCGGTTGGACGGACATGAAGACAGCCGAGCAGGCACGCGCCCAAGGACGGTGGCTGTCCGAACGACTGACCACATCCGCCGGACTCCCTGTCTCTGCGCGGCCGGTGATTTGCGTTTGGCTTTGGAGACGTCCTCGATCTCGGTGAGATACAGTTTAAAATTTGATATTTTTTAATATCTTAAACCGCGCCGACTCCAACGGTCGTCAAGTCGGCCGGGGCCGATCCCATCCGAACACACATCGCATACCACGCTGGGCGCGGTTTAGGACGATGATTCACGGCTCTCGATCTCCATCGTGCATGTAAAGACGTTGGGATAGTGGAAGTCCGGACTTCTTCCGAGAAGCGCCGCGCGGCATTTCATGGCAAAAGGCTGACCGGCGGGCGCAGATGATCCGCGCCGCACCGGGTTGGTCCTTGCGGCCGGGAGTGTGCCACGGACAGCAGCATTCGCAGACGTTGAGCGAGACCTGGGGGGTAGATTCGCAGGCCAACGCCCGCATTGGTCGAATGGTCGCAGCCCCACTCGGTTGCATGCACCAACGGGAGAACGCCTCGATGAGCTGCCGGAGATCGACCATCCTCCTCGCCGGGCTGTGCCTGCTCGCGGTCCTATCCGCGCAGGCCGAGTCCGGACTGTCTGCCGATGATCTCTACACCGTCCACGCACCGAGCCGCGACGGAATCGGCAAGACCTATTTCGGGCGCGAGATCTCACAGGTCATGGGTCACCAGGGCGCCGCCTGGCTGGAACGTAGGACCCGTGTCGTCGAGGAGACGCCCGACCGAGTGGTCGAAGGCATGGGGCTCGCACCCGATGCGCAGGTCGCCGACATCGGCGCCGGCACCGGTTACTTCACCTTCCGCATCGCCGAGGCCGTCCCGACCGGTCGCGTCTACGCGGTCGATGTGCAATCGGAGATGCTGGAGGTTCTGCACAAGCGCATCGAGCGACGCGCGATCGCTAACGCAACGCCGGTCCTCGGCGCGGAGGATGATCCCAACTTGCCCTCGGATAGCCTCGATGCCGTGTTGCTCGTCGATGCCTACCACGAGTTCGCCTATCCCTTCGAGATGATGCAGGGCATCCGCCGCGCTTTGCGGCCGGGCGGCCGGGTCTTTCTGATCGAGTACCGCGGCGAGGACCCGAGGATCCCCATCAAGCCGCTGCACAAGATGACCCAAGCGCAGGCGATCACCGAGCTCGAAGCCGTCGGGCTGCGCTGGGTCGAGACCCTCGACATCCTACCGACACAGCATTTCATGGTGTTCGAGGAACCCGTAGAGGGCTGACCCCGAGCACCGCGTCGACCGCATCATCGACCCCCCCGCTGGCGTCGCCTTGCGCATCCTGATCGACACGCATGACATGAATCCATCGTAGCGACGGCGCACTGCCGCCAGATCGCTCAGCGGGAGGTTCGGCATCATCCGGCCACCTCGGGGCGGGGGTTGGGTACGTCATCACAAACTCGTGAGCAACGCCACGATGCGATGCGACGGCCGAGCTGGGTTGCCCTCATTCAGCTCATGTCGCAAATCAGCGCCGCGCGGAAGCTATCCGGTGGCGCCGACGCATTGCCGAGCGCAGCCACGTTGAAAGGTCCGCCCAGGGTACTCGAAAGCCGAGCAGGACCCCGAGGATCACCGCGTAGATTCCAGGCTCCAAGAGATCCGCCTTCACCAGCCAGAGATAATGCAGCACGCCGAGCACGCCGATGGCGTAGACAGCCCGATGCAGCGTCTTCCAGCGCCGCCCGAGACGCCGGATCCAGCCCTGCGTGGAGGTGATGGCCAAGGGCACCATCAAGAGGAAGGCCGCGAAGCCGACCGTGATGTAGGGCCGTTTCAGCACATCCTCGGCGATGGCCCCCAAGTCGAAGAACCGATCCAGCCAAAGATAGGTCGTGAAGTGCAAGACCGCATAAAAGAAGGCGAACAGGCCAAGCATGCGTCGATACCGCACAAGCCACGCTTGCCCGGTCAGGCGTCGTAAGGGGGTGACTGCGAGGGTCACCAGGAGAAGCCGCAAGGTCCAATCACCCGTGAAATGCGTGATCGCCTCGACCGGATTGGGCCCGAGCGCACCGCTCGCTCCCCTCGAGATCAAGATACCGAGCGGCACCAGGCAGAGCATGAAGACCAACGGCTTGCCGTAGCCCACAAGCCTCTCTCGTCGGATCATATCGAAAGCCTCGTCACCGACCCCTTGTATCCAATCGCTCGCGCAGACAAGGAGGGCAACTCGAAAAACCTGTCATCAATAGAATCGCTTCAGGTCCATCCCTGCATACAGCCCGGCCACCTGATCGCCATAGCCGTTGAAGGGCAGGGTCTCACGCTTCTTCGCCAGCCAGCCGTCGCCGATCATGCGATGGGTTTTCTGGCTCCAGCGCGGATGGTCGACGGCCGGATTGACGTTGGCGTAGAACCCGTATTCGTTCGCCTGCATGCGGTTCCAGGTTGCCGGCGGCTCCTTCTCGGTGAAGCTGATCCGCACGATCGACTTGATGCTCTTGAAGCCGTACTTCCAGGGGACGACCAGACGCAAGGGCGCGCCGTTCTGGTTGGGCAGCAGCTCGCCGTAGAGACCCGTGGAGAGGATCGTCAGCGGGTGCATCGCCTCGTCCATCCGCAACCCCTCTCGATAGGGCCAGTCGAGCACCCGACGCCTTTGTCCCGGCATCTGCTCCGGATCATAAAGCGTCTCGAACGCCACATACTTCGCCTTGGAGGTCGGCTCGAAGCGCTTGAGCAAATCGCCGAGCGGGAACCCGACCCAGGGCACCACCATGGCCCACGCCTCGACACAACGCAGCCGATAGATCCGCTCCTCCTGCGTGAAGGACGCGAGGATATCCTCGACCCCGATCTCGCCGGGTGCACTGCATTCGCCGTCGACGGTCACCGTCCATGGGCGCGGCTTCAGAAACTTGGCGTTGGCTTTCGGATCGCCCTTGTCCGTCCCGAGCTCGTAGAAATTGTTGTAGCTGGTGATATCTTCGAGACTGGTCGGCGGCTCGTCCGTGCTGAAGGGACTCGGCTGCATATTCGGGATCGCATCCCCCGCGAGCACCCGAGTCGGCGCGGTGCCGGCCAGCCCAAGGGCCGCGAGACTGATCCCGGATGCAGAGGCCTTCAGAAATTCTCGTCTGCGCTGCCACACCTGCTGCGGCGTGATCTCGGAGGGTAGAATATCGGCGGGTTTCTTGATCAGCATGACGTCTCCGTTGTTGGGGGATGCGCCCTTGCCCTTCGGCGGGGGATCGCAGATCAAAGAGACCCGGCACCATGCCGGATCCTTTCATGCCGATTAGATGGGGACGGAACCGAACGGTTCGCGAGGTCAAAAGGAGGTTAGGTCGATGGATACCGCAGAGGTCTCGGATCTGATCAGCGTGGTCATACCGACCTTCAATCGAGCCGAGCGCGTCTGTTCGGACATTTCGAGCCTGACGGCTCAGACCTAGGCGCATCTCGAGATCATCGTCGTGGACGATGGCTCGACCGAAGATACGCGCGCGCGCGTGGAGGCCCTCGCCGATCCGCGGGCGCGCTATCTCCGTCGAGAGGTCAATCGCGGGGTGTCGAGCAGCCGCAACGAAGGCGTTCAAGCCAGCCGCGGCGTCTTCGTCGCCTTTCTCGATTCGGATGACCGTTGGGAGCCGACGAAGGTCGAGCTTCAGGTCTCCCTCATCAAGCACTATCCGGCCCCGATCAAGTCGTCTGCTACCCCCAGGTCAACGCATGCGACGAGCGGATCACGTCCATCTCCCCGCGGCGACGTCGGGCGCCGGACGAGAGCTTGGGCGAATACCTCTTGAGCTGGGACGGGGCGATCTGTCCCTCGACTCTGATGCTCTCTCGCCGGCTCGCGCTTCGCGTACCCTTCAATCCCGGCTACCGCACGATGGAAGACTGGGATCTCTTCCTGCGACTGGACAGCTTGGGTGTCGACTGGTGCTATATCGATCGCCCCCTCACGCTCTATGATTGGAGCCGCAACCGCCCTCGTCTCTCAGGCAGCGCAACCCCTAGCGAGCACCTCGCGTGGCTCGAGGATCATCGCAACCTACTGACCGACCAGGCCATCCGGCGCTTTACGATGGGTCCACTGATGCGATCGATTACGCAGACCGGTCAAAACCGCTGGTATGGCCTAAAGACCCTGGGCAGCGCACTGAAGGACGGGGCCATTTCCCGCCAAGAAGCCTCTCACCAGCTCGTGCGGATCCCTTTTCTCAAGTCTTTGGGGCGTCTGAGACGCTGATTCCCGACACCGGCACCCACAGCCGAGACACAGAACCTGCGGGCTTTGAGCTCCGTCCAGCCTGTCCAAGGAGTTGCCGGCGCGACGTCCACGTTACTCAATCAGCGGCCCGTGAACCAGGCCGCTCGGGAGAACAACGCGATGATAAGGCGGATCCATCGATTTCTGTCACGCCCCCGATTCCGCAAGCTGCGGAGGCGGCTTTGGAGAATCGGCCTATCGGCGCTCCCTGGTCCGCTGATCTTTGAGCTCTGGCATCGACACACGCGCAGGCATCGCAGAATCGACCTGAAGACGGCAGCGGACCTGCAAATGATCGACATGTCGGGGATGCGCCTGGCGGTCTATTGGTCAGATGTACCAGGGGTGGGAACCGGACCATCTGCGTCCCTCTACGTCCTGGAAGAGGAGATCCTGCGATTGGATTGCTTCGGGGGACAAGACGGGCATCTGCATGTCAACCCGGAGCAATACGATCTTTACACGCGTTTCAGCGGCCATACCCCGCGCATCTATTTCCCGCCGGGAAGCCGACAGGAGCACGTCGAGCGAGCCGCCTTCGAGCTGCGGCGCAATGCCGTCGCAGCGGCTCGGATGAGCCCGATCGAGCGGATTCGAGCCTGCCCGCTCGCCGAAGAAGACCTGGCGTCGGCCGCCGAGTCGATGCGGCGAATCATGAGCCGGATGTTGACGGAGCACCTGCCGGAAGCGGGCCAGGCGATTGCGCGCGATGGTCGCAACCATGCAACCGCGAACATATCTTGCACGCTGCAGAACTCTCCCTAGGTCCGGCCGAGACGCGAAGCCCGAGGATAAGGTCAAGGAACCTTAAGATGGTTGGGTTTCCCCCGTCGGCTCAGCCTATGCGGGGCCTTCGTTCTCAATACCGAGCGGGGGTGGGTCGGACTTGAGTCCGGCACGGGGCAAGCGATGCGCGGCGGCGGCAACCACCGCGGTGCTCGGCACGAGGCCCGCCGGGTAAGGCACCGCACAGGGCGGTGCGTTCTCCACACCGCCGACCACCTGCGCACTCAGACCGGCGGCGTAGCGGGTCTCCCCGACGGTGCCGCTGCCGGCCTCGATGACCAGATAGCCAATCAGCTCGTCGGCTCGGGTCTTCTCATAGTCCTCCCCGACATGCTTGCCGATGACCAATTGCGTGCCCCTCGGCACCTGCTTGAAGTTGCCTCAGCGTGCCCAGAACACCAACCAACGCGGGTCGTTCTCACTCATCACCTGACCGAGCACGACCCGACTGGCGTAGCTCTGGGCATAGGTGCGCGCATTCCCCGCGGGCCAACGCCCGCTGGCATTGGTCTGGTTGGAGGTCGCACGCACCGCTTCCATCTTGATGCCGTCGTCGGCCAGCGTATAGACCCCCGCTTCGGCGACAGCGTAGTGCACGCTGTAGGTTGCACCGAACGGCTCCTCGACGGGATTCTGCACCCGCACCGCGAACCGATCGCCGCCGGCATTGCGCACCCGCGCGACTACCGGCATGGTCGGCAGATCCGGCATTATGTAGCAAGCGCACATGAATATCGCATCAACAACTTACGGCGCAGGCTCGTAACTTCTCGAAAAGGAGTGTCAAGAATACCAGTAAGCTACGAGAATTAACTGTACTTAAAGACGAGCTTACACCCTTGCGCGCCTCATCTGTCGAGCATGGCTGACCCGAATCCACTGCGGGTGCTTGGTGAAGCGTAGCGTACGCCGCTGGTCGAGGTGTTGCTGGGGCGGATCGAGCAGCTGCTTGAAGAACAGCACCGGCACGCCGAGCTCATCCAGCAGTTGCGCGACGAGATCGCGGTGCTAAAGGGCGAGAAGGCTAGACCGAAGTTCAAGCCGAGTGGGATGGAGCAGGAGACCGAATCCGAGACCTCCGACGGTGACGCCGGGGCCGGTGACGGAACGGGCGGGCCACCCAAGCGACCGGGATCGGCGAAGCGGCGCAAAACCGCACAGCTCACCATCCACGAAACCGTCGGGGTCTCCCCCGGCGTGGCGCTGCCGGCGGGATCGCGCTTCAAGGGCTACCGCGGCGACGGCGCCGGATAGTTCGTGATCCTGCTGCATGCCCTATGCTGGGTGCACGCCGAACGGCTGGTGCATCAGCTCATCCCCCTCAATGACCACAAGCTCGCCGACCAGGCGCGGGGGCGCGGCGAGATCCGGGATCTCTATGCCGATCTCAAAGCCTATCGCCGCAACCCCGATCCGGCCCTGCGGCCCATCCTGGAGGAGCGCTTCGATGCGATCTTCAACCAGCGTACCTCCTACACCACCCTCGACGGCACCCTCAAGCGCCTGCATACCCACAAGAGCGAGCTGCTGCGCGTGCTGGGACGCCCCGATCTGGTCCTGCACACCAGCGGCAGCGAAGGGGACATCCGCGGCTACGTGAAATGCCGAAAAATCAGCGGCGGCACCCGCAGCGATCTCGGCAAAGACTGGCGCGACGGCTTCGCCAGCTTGAAGAAGACCTGCCGCTAGCTGGGTCTCTCGTTTTAGGACTATCTCGGCCACCGCATCAATCAGCTCGTGACGGTTCCGCTGTTACCCGACCTGATCCGCGAGCGTGCGCTGGCCGCTTCGGCGACGCGTTGAGTTTTTGAGAAGTTACGGTTGCGTCCCTTAACAATTTGTTGATTATGATTTTTTTTACGGGGTCGGTGTTTTCCAGCGCCTCAAGGCTGAAACGTACGCTCTCAGTAAAGTTGACGCTAATATGTGGATACTCCGATTCGCCCGAAATCCGACAAACGGTCGGAACCGCCCGCGGGTGCGACCCCGGATGGAGGAGTGCGCAGCCCGGTCATCCCGACCAGATCGAATCCTCGCGAGACGCTCGACGCGCCCACCAAGACGCCAGCGCCGCGCTCGAGAGGTTGTGCCAGATCGAGAAGACAGCGCCGGGCAAGGCCGCCGCCGGGCCGAAGAACTTGACCGCAAGGGCGACGGCGAGTCCCGAGTTCTGCATCCCGACCTCGATCGCCAGGGTACGCGCGGTGGTCTCGTCGCGACCGAGCAGGCGTGCCGACCAATAGCCGGCGGCGAGTCCGATCCCGTTGTGCAGGAAGACCGCGATCATCACGGCAAGGCCGACCTGCGCGAGATTGCCTGCGTTGAGTGCGACGATGATGGCGATGATCAGAACGATGGCGGCGACCGAGATGAGCGGGAAGACCACCTTCACCCGTTCGATCCGGGGACCGAGCAAGCGGTTGACGAGAAGCCCCAAGGCCACGGGTGCCAGGACGACCTGAGCGATTGAAATCAGCATCTCCAGGGCGGGAACCGGCACGCGCTCGCCGAGATAGAGCCAGGTCAAAGCCGGCATCAGCAGTACCGCGGCGAGCGTCGAGGAAGTCGTGAGGGTGATGGAGAGTGCGACATCGCCCTTCGCCAGGTAGCAGACGACGTTCGAGGCCGTCCCGCCCGGAGCCGTCCCGACGAGGATCAGGCCCGCGCGCAGCTCTGGCGGGAGTCCCATCGCCAGGCCGATCGACCAGGCCGCAAGCGGCATGACGCCGAACTGGAGCGCCATCCCGAGCGCGACGAGACCGGGGCGGCGCAGGACGGCCGCGAACTGACCCGGCGTCAGTGTGACACCCATCCCGAACATCACCAACCCGAGCAAGGGAAGGATCGCCGGCTTGAAACCGACGAGCAGTTGCGGGAAGAGATAGGCGAAGAGCGCGCCCAAGAGGGCCCAGAAAGGGAACCACGTCGCAATGCGCTTCACCATTAAAACGCGTCCGGAGTGATTTGGATGGTGGTCGGATTGCATCTGCCTTGATCGTATCCACCAACGTCGGATCTGACGCGGTTTAAGATGATATGTTTTTTAACATCTTAAACCGCGCCGACTCCAGCGGTCGTGAAGTCTGCCGGGGTCGATCCCATCCAAAACATCACATGCCGCACTGGGTGCGGTTTAACCCGCCGCCGCCAGTGCCTGCTCCAGATCGGCGATGATGTCGTCGATATGCTCGATGCCGATCGAAAGGCGGATCAGGTCCTCGGAGACCCCGGCGCGGGCCAGTTCCTCGGGGGACAACTGGCGGTGCGTGGTAGTCGCCGGATGGCAGGCCAGCGTCTTGGCATCGCCGATGTTGACCAGACGCACGGTCAGCTTGAGCGCA
This sequence comes from Thiocapsa bogorovii, assembly GCF_021228795.1. NCBI lineage: Bacteria > Pseudomonadati > Pseudomonadota > Gammaproteobacteria > Chromatiales > Chromatiaceae > Thiocapsa > Thiocapsa bogorovii. Next base: position 4,937,158 of record NZ_CP089309.1, on the reverse strand, counting down.
TCGATGAAGCGCGCACCGGCCTCGCGCCCGCCCTTGATGCCGAAGGAGAGAATGGAGCTGGCCTTGGCGCCGTCCATGTACTTCTGCACGAGCGGATAATCCGGGCTGTCCGGGAGGCCGGCATAGCGGACCCATTCCACTTGCGGTTTCGCCTTGAGATACTCCGCCACGGCCAGCGCGTTCTCGCAGTGCCGATCCATGCGCACATGCAGCGTCTCGATCCCTTGCAGAATCAGAAAGCTGTTAAAGGGCGAGATGGCGGCGCCCATGTTGCGCAAAGGCACCACGCGGGCGCGTGCGATGTAGGCCGCCGCGCCGAGCGCCTCGGTGTAGACCACGCCGTGATAGGACACATCTGGCTCGTTGAGCATCGGGAAGCGGCTCGCGTGCTCGGCCCAGGGGAACTTGCCCGAGTCCACCAGGACGCCGCCGATCGTGGTCCCGTGTCCGCCCATATACTTCGTCGCGGCGTGGACAACGATGTCGCAGCCGTGCTCGAAAGGGCGGCAGAGATAGGGCGTGGGCACCGTGTTGTCGACGATGACGGGCACACCATGGGCATGCGCCATGTCCGAGATCGCTTGCAGATCCGCGACGTTGCCGGCCGGATTGCCGATGGATTCGCAGAAGACCGCCTTGGTCTTGTCGTCGATCAGAGCAGCCATGCCGTCGATGTCGTTCGGCGCGGCGAAACGGGCCTGAATCCCGAGCCGCGGCAGGGTGTGGGCGAAGAGGTTATAGCTCCCGCCGTAGAGGGTCGAGACCGCGACGATGTTGTCCCCGGCTTGGGCGATGGTGAAGATGGCGTCGGTGACGGCGGCCATGCCCGAGGCGAGCGCCAAGGCCCCGACCCCGCCTTCCATCGCGGCGACGCGCTGCTCGAGCACGTCGCTGGTGGGATTCATGATACGGGTGTAGATGTTGCCGGCGACCTTCAGGTCGAAGAGATCGGCTCCGTGTTGAGTATCGTCGAAGGCGTAGCTGGTGGTCTGATAGATTGGAGTGGCGACCGCTTTGGTGGTCGGGTCGGGCGTAAATCCGGCGTGTATCGCAAGTGTTTCGATCTTCATGGTGGCTCCTGGCGGTGGTGTCGTTGCGCTGGCTGCCCTGGTTAGAGAGCGCCGCCTTCTGAGGGCAAAAGGTGAATTCCGGATCCGAACATCGCGGGCGGGCCGTCTGACGAAGCGTTGTCGGTGCCGTCGCGGTCCCTTACCGGATCGGAACATCGGGAAGGTCCCCGATGGTATCCATCAAGTCCGAAGCTGTCGATCGATGCAGACCCGGAAAGGTCGTCCCTCGATTCCGTGGCTTCTGTTAAATTTACAGTGTCGGCTGCGGCGATTCGGTCAAGCAGAACACAACAACGGCGGAGGATGGACGAGATGATCGAGATCAAGCATCGCGAAACTGAACAGGTCCTTGGACGGATCGACGCGGACACCCTCGCGGGAGCGGACCTGCGTGACATGCACTTGAACGGCGCGGATCTGCGCGGCGCCGACCTCTCCGGCGCCAACCTGGAGTCGAGCGATCTGGTCGGCGCCATGTTAAGCGGCGCACGGCTGGTCGATGCCATTCTGGTCGCGACCGATCTCACCGAAGCCGATCTCAGCGCGGCCGACCTCACGCAGGCCCATTTGGGCGCGGAACGTCCTTCGCGTGCGGCGACCCTGAACGGCGCGAACCTCTCGAAGGCCAACCTCAAGCGCGCCGATCTGCGTCATGCCGACGTCAGACGCGCCGACCTGCGAGGCGCCAACCTGGCCCATGCGGACATGCGAGATACCGACTTTCAGGGCAGCGATCTGTGCCACGTGGTCGCTCCCAAGGCGCTCTTTATCCGCGCCAATCTGCGCGAGGCCAATCTCTGCGGTGCGGACCTGCGCGACTGTCACCTCAACGACGCGAATCTTGCGGGCGCCAGCATGCACGAGGCCGACCTGACCAGCGCCCTGCCCGGCGGGTTCACGGTCATCAACCTGGCCAACTTCGAGGGTGCCGATCTGCGAGGATCCAAGCTGCGCAGCGTGTCGGCTCAAGAGACCAATTTCCGCAACGCCAACCTCACCGACGTCGACCTGACCAACGCGGTGCTGGGGGGTGCAATCCTGCGCCGCGCCGACGTCACCAACGCCGATTTCTCGGGTGTCGAGCTGGCGAGCGTCACGATGGAGTTCGCCAATTTTTCCAAGGCACGCAACGCCGTCTATCCATCCTATAAGAAGAATCTAAGGTAAGTATTTATAAAATAGGGAAGTCGCGAGGAACGGATTGCTATCCTCGGCGCCGGGATCTCCGGTCTAAGTCTGGGTTGGCTGTTCTCGCGGATAGGCAAACGCGTGACGCTGCTCGAGTCCACCGATCGAATCGGGGGACTGGCGCGTATCTTTTCGCCTCGCGGCACTATTCCTTTCGCCCGACTCGACGTGAGGCGGGCTCGTTGAGCGAGGGCGCGGATACCGCTGAGCGGGGCGTCCGACAGGCGGTAACCTGTCGGAAATCGCCTATCGACGAATCGGGCAGCGTGCTGTGGGCGGCTGTTCCGCCGATGCCGTCCCGCGTTCGGACGCGGCGTCCTCCGGTTCCGGCGGGAGACGGATCAACTGCACGGATGCAACCCCGAGCGCCGATTTCAATGCCTCCAGCTGCGCCGCGAGCCCTGCGTCGGGGTCCGCGGGCAAGGTCCAACGCCGGCGGTCTCGGATGAGGATACGGTCGGATCCGCAATCGTCCTTCATCGTGAACACATCCCAATCCCGCGGATGGATCAAGCCGTTGAACCAACCTGTTCCGTACGGGACCTCGACGGGCACGCCGTCCTGCTCGGTCAGGGAGGCGCGGAATGCGATCCCCTTGGCATGGGCCGCACTATAGAGTGGATAGAACACCTGCCCCTCGATGTAGACAGCTTGCTGCCCCGAATCGCACGCGAACGCAGCCGCGATCTCGGGATGCATTCTCCCCGTGTGTGCCTCGCCGACCGGGTCGGTCGCGTTGGCACGGAAGAGTCCGAGCAAGGCGAACCCGACAACCGCGAGGCTGAACACCTGCTGCAGGCGCCGGGAGTGCAGGCGCGACCAGACGAGATCGAGCGCCAGGACGACGATCACCAGATAGAGCGGCAACAGCATGGCTTGATGCCGCATCAGTCCACCGAACGGATAGGCACCGACGACCCCCGCCGCAAAGACCAAGAGGGTCGCAATCACGGCCGTCAGCACCATCAGGGCCCGCGCGCCCTGTCGCCGCCATAGGGCGGCAACCAGCACGACGGCAGCAGCCGTCCAGAACAGCGCCACGGCCAGTGTCTGCCCCAGGTCCGTCGACGAAAACTGCGGGGTCAACCAGCCGGCGTTGCCCACCAGACCGCACCAGGCGAACCGGAGGATTGAATCGCCTTCGCACAGCATGAAGGAGTTTAGATGCGAGGGAGCCACAACCCCGCGACCGCGTCCGTAACCGAGCGCAAACCAAAGCAGCACCGCGAGGGCGCCGATCACCAGGACAGCAAAGGCGGTCCAATCCAAAAAACGCCAAGTCCGCACCCATACGAGTGGCCGCACGAATCGGCGGCCGGCCCGAACCGCCCACACCAGGGCCAGGGCCAAGATCAATCCGAGGATCACGAAGAGTGCCGAGTAGATGAGGGCGAAGGCGATGCTCAGACCCAACGCGGCAATCAGCGGCTGCGGCTGGGGCGCGGCCTCGGGAGCGGGTGCGCCCGACCCGCTTCGCGGGACGAGCGTCGTCGCCGCGAGCAGTCCGACAACCAAGAACAGCAGCCCGAAGCTGTAGGAGCGCACCGAGACCGCAAGCTCGAGGAAAGCGAAGCTCGTCACCAGCAACACGACCCCGAGCAACGCCATTTCCCGGACGACACGCAGACGCCGCAGCAGCAAATACCAGAGCGGAACGGTCAGGACTGCGGCCAAGACGGACGGCAGGCGAAACCAGAAGGGATCCGAGCCAAACCGGGCCATCGGCATGAGCAGGAGATGATGCAGGGGCGGATGGCCGTCGACCAGGCCCTCCTCCAGCGCCTTGGTCCAAGGCGAGACAGTGCTCAGATAGAGGTGCCGAGCCTCGTCGTAGCCCCAGCGCGGATCAAGCGCGAAGAGCAGCCCGATCCCGAGTGTCGCGAGGGTCAGCAGGACGAGCGTGATGATGGACTCGTGCTTGGGGATCGCATCCCGGGTGCTTGTCGCGCGCGGAAGGTTGGAGGTGGACATGGATCTCTCGGCCTCGCAGGAATCAACCACCCGTGCGCCGGCATCGTCTGGTGATCGTTTAAGAATCCGCTGCCTGAACCCTCAACGGCGACGAAGTGCATCATCCGCGCGGGTGCAAGGGCACCCCGCGGGCAATGCGGATCGCCGAGAAGGCGGCTCAACCGAGCGAGCGATAGTAATCCATCAAGATCTGCGCGACCTCGGGTCGCGAGAACTCGGGCGGCGGTGCGATCCCGTTGCCGAGCATCTCGCGGACCTTGGTGCCGGAGAGCAGGACGAAGTCGTCCTTACTGTGATCCGGGGCCTCGGACATCATTACAACTCGGTTGAGCTTTTTCGAGTAAGCGGTATGGTCTGCCTTGAAGATTTCGATCTGCAGGGCGTCTGCCGGAACCTCTTCGTCGAAGATCGTCTGGGCATCGAAGGCGCCGTAATAATCGCCGACGCCGGCATGATCGCGGCCGATGATGAAGTGAGTCGCGCCCATGTTCTGCCTGAAATAGGCATGCAGCACCGCCTCGCGCGGTCCGGCGTAGAGCATATCGAAGCCGTAGCCCGTCACCATGGCGCTGTTGGGTGGGAAATAGAGCTCGACCATCTTGCGGATCGCCGCATCGCGCACCGGGGCGGGGATATCGCCGGGCTTGAGCTTGCCGAGCAGCATGTGGATCACCAGGCCGTCGCAGTCGAGCCGTTTCATGGCCATGTGACACAGCTCCTCGTGGGCGAGGTGCATGGGGTTGCGGGTCTGGAAGGCGACGACGCGTTTCCAACCGCGCTCGGCGATCTCGTTGCGGATCTCCACCGCGGTGCGGAAGGTGTCGGGGAAATCGTCTTGGAAATAGGAGAAATGCAGGACCTGGATGGAACCCGAGACCGCGAACCGCCCCTGACTGTTGAAGGTCTGGACGCCCGGGTGCTCCGGGTCCGACGTCCGGTAGACCTTCTCGGTCATGAGCGCCATCTGCGCGTCGCTCACCTGTTCGATCGCCTCGACATCCATCACGGCGAGCACCGGATTGCCCTCGACGTTGGGATCGCGCAATGCGATCCGCTTGGCCCCGGCGATCCCGTTGGCGCTCTCCAGCAAGCAGAGGATCGGGACCGGGAAGAAGAGCCCGTCGGTGGTCCGCATCCCCTCCGCCACGGCGATGGCGTCCGCCACGTTCATGAAACCGGGCAGCGGAGTGAAGTAGCCGCCACCCAACATCACGGCATTGGCGGCCGCCTGCGAGCTGATGATGACCGAGGGCAACGTCTCCGCCTCGCGCATCAAGGCATGGTGGGAATCCGGATCGTAGACGAACAAGGGCTTCAAAGTTTCGGAACCGACAGGGTTGATCATCTTCTTCTGCCTCTCGTAGTGGGGTCCATCGTGCCTGTCGATGCTCGACCGAGGAGGACGATGAAACGGCTGAGGGAACTGTATTCTTATCGGGCGTGTCGTCGGGGTTCGTGGGCACGGGCGGATCGTCCCGCACCGGACGTTACCGAGGTCCCGACGGGCGGCCGTGGCGCGGCAACCCGGATCAGCTCACGGGTCCTGCCGGAGCCGACCGACACCGGTCCAGACGCCCATCCCGAAAACCATACCACGGACCTTGAAACCCTTTGCCCAGAGGATCTTTATGCAATGAACAAATTCACTTGGCATAAGGGCACTCGCAATCCAGCGCTGGGTGGCGCCGAGTGCGCTAGACTTGCGCCCCGACCCGGCGGGCCCATCTTTCGCCACGAACCGCCGATCGGATCCCGGAAAACAGACACTGCGAAGGACACCCCGACCATGCCCTACTTCGTCTACAAGATCTCACCGCCACTGCAACTGGAATACGTCGACACGATCGAACGCTATCAAGACGCCCGCGCGCTGGTGCGTCGCCGCCGCGAAGAGGAAGGCACGGGGAGCGATACCCAGTACCGTCTCGTCTTCGCGCGGCAGCAAGCCGAGGCGGAGAAGCTACTCTCGACCCCGCGCGACAATCGCGTCATCGGAGAGGACTAAGCCGGAGCGCCGAACGCCATCTCGAGCAAGCGATCCGACAACCTCGCCCGTCCGTCAGCGCACCGACATCACCACGCCGGTGCCGACGTCCTTTTCGGCCCAGAGAAACTGACGGACCTTACGCACGTAAGCCTGTGTCTCAGCATAGGGAGGGATCTTGCGCCCGTGCTTGATCACGGCCCCCTCGCCCGCGTTGTAGCCGGCGAGCGCGAGCTCGAGATCCCAGTCGAACATATCCATCAAATCGCGCAGATAGGCCGTCCCGCCGCGGATGTTCTCGACCGGATTGAAGCTGTCGGTCACGCCGTAGCGCGCCGCGGTCCCAGGCATCAACTGCATCAACCCTTGGGCACCGGCACGCGACACGGCCGAGGGATTGTAGGCCGACTCGGCCCGCACGACGGCATGGATCAGCGCGGGCGATAGACCGTAGCGGCGGGCATTCGCGGCGATCAGGGTCTCGTACGTTGCGCGGCGCGTCGCAAGCGATCCGGTGATCGGCGCAGCCTTCTTCAACGGCGTCTTGCGTTGATCCAGGCCGGCCGACTTCGCCTTATTCTCGCGAACCAATTTCTTGGATGCGCGTTGCCACTCAAGCCGATATTGACTGCCCTTCATCGGGGCGTCGGTGAAATACACCTTTCCCGCGCCGTCGACATACTTGTATACATCGGCCTGAGCTGCACTCGCCGCGCAGCAGGCCAGAACGACCGCAAAGGTCACTGAGTGTCCTTGCATCTTCCCCCCCCCAGAGTAGCCGAACCCGACAGCACGACCGCTAGGCTGTCTGCGGCGAACCGAACTCGCTCCTCTTGAAAGCCCCACCGATCCGATCGAATCGCCGCCACCGGGACATCGCGGCCCCACGGGCGCAACCCCCGGCTGTCGAGGCCAAGGTCTCGACCCGCTCATCACGCCCCGGCACGCCCGCGTGGACCTGCTGCATCCTAGTGCAGAATGGCCGTGCACGTCAGCCCCATCCGGCTCCACGGCGGAGGAACCCGACAGCGAGTCGCAATACGGCGGTTCCCGAAATCGGACTTCACAGCATGAGCATAGACCAATTGAAGGCCAATGCACATGAGCCGGGAGGTCGATGGACCGAGGCAAAAACACGGATCGAAAAGACCGCGAATCCGTTCAAAAGACGCCTTTCATGCTGAATCAGGTAATCTGTTAACTCATAAAAAAATAAATCTCATTGACAAACTCTTATCATTCTTATCTTTTGCAAGACATTAAGAGATGCTCCGAGTCGATCGGATGGAAAATTTCGATTGCTTTTCTGTGATCGTTTCCTATACTCTCGCCTTGCCTACAGGCTAGAAACGTCCAATGTACCGGGGGGAACATGAATCGACGTTATTTTCTAGGCGCTGCCTTGTCTGCCGTCGCCGCACCTGCCTTCGCGAAGAAACAGACCGAACGACCACGCGTTCTTGCGTTCCACCATCTGCATACGGAAGAGCGCATTGCAGTCACCTACCGCGTCGGGGATCACTACCAGCGCAGCGCGCTTCAAGAGGTCAATCACTTCTTCCGTGATTTCCGTACCGGCGATCAAGTCGCAATCGATCCTCAACTGCTCGACCTCCTCTACGATGTCAAGATCCACCTCGGCGATGTCGATGCCCGCTTCGACGTCCTCAGCGGATACCGCTCGCCGCGCACGAATAAGATGCTCCGGGAGACCTCCGGCGGCGTCGCAAAAAACAGCCTGCACCTGACCGGTCAGGCCATTGATGTTCGCTTCCCCGACCTTCCGACCCGCTACATCCGAGACGCGGCGATCGCTCTCGGGCGTGGCGGCGTCGGCTATTACCGTCGTTCCGACTTTGTCCACCTCGACACAGGGTCCGTCCGGCGCTGGGGCGCCTGACCGCGACCGATCCTTGCGCTGACAGCGAGCGGCAAATCGCCGCTCGCGATCAGCGCGACGTTGGACCCGCCGAACCCGACCACCGCAGGTTTTGCCCGGGATGCGCATCGGCACTGGATGCGGAATCAGCCGAGCACACGAAATCCCGACGTCAGCCCGGGAACATCGACCTCGGTGACCGTGAGGCGCACTCGATCGTTCAGAGCCGGCATGTCGCGCGTGCGCACTCGCGCCTCGAGCGCCAACTCCGGGATCAGCAACGTCGTGCGTCGCTCGTCGAGATCGACGACAACGCCGTCGCCTCGCCACTCCTGGTTCTCGCGCAGGAAGACGTGTTTCCAGTGCTGATTGGAAAGCCGTTCGCCGCGTCGAACGGACGCTGCAGCAAGCTCGGCCTGCGCCACCCGTGCGATGACCTCCTCTTCCGACAGGCCGCCCACGCCGGTCAGCTCGGCGCGGATCTGCTGGTGTACCAAAAGGTCCGAGTAACGGCGTAGCGGACTCGTCGCCCGGGTATAGATCGGGAGACCCAGCCCGGCATGCAGATCCGGGGTAGACGTTAGCCGAGTCGGCTTGAAGCGACGGCGCAGCGCGTACATGGACGCGAGATCGGTGGCGACATCCAGTCCTTCCGGTAGCGCCTGACTCGCATAGGGAATCGGAATCCCGCGCTCCAGACAAAACCGCCCGGCGGCCACGCCGGCCATCAGCATGGCATCCGTCACCATGGCACGGCTGCCGAGCCGCGGGAGCTGACGGATCCGCACCTGTCCATCTTCGACCCGGATGCTCACCTCGGGCAGATCCAGCCCGGTGGCACCGTCGGCATAACGGCGGGCGCGAAAAGGTTCGATCAATGCCCGCATTGCCGCAAAGGGGCTTTCATCGAGGCGCTCTTCGACCCAGTCGTAGCTCAAACGCTCGACGCGCACCCAGGTGCGATGCACCTGGATGTCCAGGATTTCGCCGTGCGCGTCGCACAGCATGCCGAAGGAGAGCGCCGGGGAGATCGGCTGCAGCCCGAGCCCGAGCTGATCCGTGACCTTCGCCGGCAGCATGTTGACCACGCCCTCGGGAAGATACAGGTTCGCTCCACGCGCCCTCGCCTCGCGCTCGATCTCGGATTCGGCATCGATCAACGCAGCGACGTCCGCCACATGGACCCAGAGTCGATCGCCGTCCACGCTGATAGCGTCGTCCGGATCCTGATTGCCTTCATCGTCGATGGCGTAGGCCGCAAGGTGCGTCAGGTCGAGCCGATCCTCTTCGATCAGCGACGGAACAGGCAGGTCGGGATCTCGGGTCGCGACTGCGCAGCGTGCCGGATACGGATTGTGATTGGTGGACCAGTAGCCGACCTGTACCAGGGCCCGATGGGCATTCTCGGGGGTTTGCTGATGACCCAGCGCGGCGAGGATACGACTGTGCTCGGATTGCCCGTGGGCCAGCCGCTCGATCTCGCCGAGTCGGTCCCGATCCTCGGGAGCCGGCGCAGCGGCGGCCATGCGCTCGAGAAATGCCTGCCAATCGCGCTCCTCCGCAGCCTTCGCCTCGCGCTCCGCACGATCCCGCTCGACGGCCTCGCGGGGCCGCGCTTGGATCTGCTCGGGGGTACCGCTGAAGGTCAGGCCCTCGGAGACCAGCTGCCAGGCCGCCCAAGCCGTCGCCGGCGTGAAGGCATCGAACGCCAGCTCGGCAAGATCCTTGAGGTTGGTCTCGGACCCCTCGAGCAACTCCCAGGCCGCGTGCAGCTCACCCTCTTGCGGCGCGAGATCGGCCAGGCGATGCAGTGGACCCGGGTGCAGAAGCGCGACATCCTTCGGTCGAACGCGTTTGTGCCCGCCGTCGAGCTCGATCTCGATCTTCTCCCCCACGCTGACGACGCGTGCGGGGCGAACCTTGTAAAGCACCAGGCTATTGACCGGCGGACTGCATTGATATGTCGACAAGCTGCTGTGATCTCCCGTGCATCCATTTCATTCGGCCTTGCGCGGTCGATCCCTGTCGAGCGCGGTTTTCGCGGCACCTTTGGTTATGATACCGGAACCGGCCGCCTCTCGACGCAGCATCGTGCGGCCTTACGGAATTCAGCCCGAGGTAATTCAGCATGCATCCAGTCTGGCGAGACCATCTCACCGCACGCTCCGCTCGGATCGACGAGGACGGCATCCCCCATTTCCCCGCCCCGGGTGCCGACACTGCCGACGGCTGTCGCCTCTTCGATCTCTCGCATCTTGGACTCCTCGCCGTGCGCGGTGAGGACGCCTTCGGCTTCCTCCAGGGTCAGCTCAGCAACGATCTGCGCGAGCTCTCGGAGAGCCATGTGCAGTGGAGCAGTCACTGCAGCCAGAAGGGGCGAATGCTGGCCAATTTCCTGGTCGCGCGGATCGGCGACACCTTTTATCTCCAACTGCCGGCGCAACGCGTCCCGGATCTCCTTAAACGCCTGCGCATGTTCGTGCTGCGCAGTCGCGTGACCATCGAGGAAGCGAGCGACAACTTGGTCCGCATCGCGATTGCCGGCGACTGTGCAGCAGGGGCCGTGACCGATTGCGGCCTCGCGGTGCCCGAGTCCGAGAACGGTCTCGCCATCGGCGACGGGATCGCCGTGATTCGCCTGCCGGGACCCACGCCGCGGATCGAGATCATCGGCCCGCCCGAGCCGCTGCGCGCGCATTGGGACACACTGCGCGCCCGAGCCGCGCCCGCAAACGCCGAGACCTGGACGCTCCTCGACATTCGAGCCGGCATCCCGAGCGTCTACAACGAGACGGCCGACACCTTCGTCCCCCAGATGGCCAACATGCAGCTCATCGACGGCGTCAGCTTCCACAAGGGGTGCTATACCGGCCAGGAGATCGTGGCCCGGATGCAGTATCTCGGCAAGCTCAAACGCCGGATGTACATCGGCGAGGTCGAGAGCGACACGCCCCCGCGACCGGGCGACGCGCTCTTCTCGCCCGACAGCACCTCACAGCAGGGCAGCGGGACCGTGGTCGCGGCCAGCCCGATCGAGCAAGACCGTTACGCTCTCCTCGCGGTCGTGGAGATCAAGGCGGCCGAATCCGGCGAGGTCAGGCTCAGCGAATGCGGGCCGACGGTGCGGCTCGAGGCGCCGCCCTACGGTTTTCCGATCGAGGAATGAGCGAGGGCCTCGAGGGTCTTCCGGAAGCGGTCCCGGGTATCTGGCTTCCCGACCCGGCCGCGCTCGGCGTCGAGGAGTGGGTGCTGACCGGGGTCTTATGGCTCAAGCTGGGCGTGGAGGCGATGGGAGCGCTGATCATCGGCATCGGCGTGCTCGTGGCGACCTACCAGTTCATTGGCGCCTTGTTGTCGTCCGGCATCAAAGACTACAACCCGATCCGGCTCACGCTGGCGCGCTACCTAGCGTTGGCGCTCGAGTTCCAGGTCGGCGCCGATATCCTGTCCACCGCGGTCGCGCCGAGTTGGGATCAGATCGGCAAGCTCGGCGCGATCGTGGTCATCCGCACGGCACTGAACTATTTCTTGATGCGCGAGATGCAGGAAGAGCACCGGGGGCGGTAGGGTGGACGAGCGAGAGCGAAGTCCACCGAGTCTCACGCCGGCACTGGCGCTGGTGGACTGCGCTGCGCCTTTCCACCCGGCGACGCTTCTCCACCCTCCCGCTCCAAAGCGCCGATCGCCCGGCATCGGCGCGGATAGTCGCTATTCGTAGACCCCCGCCGCCAACTCCTTCTCAAGCATGGATACCTTGAGCTTGAGGTCGTCGCGGGCCGCCTGCTTCGCCGCAACATCGGTGCCGGCGTCGGCTGCCTTGCGGGACTGCACGCTGCTGTCGATCGCGGACACCCGCGCGGCGAGTTCGCGGTTGGCCTTGGTCTCGGCCGCAAGGCTCCGCTTCAGATCGCCCCACGCGGCATCGAGCCGGGCATAGTCGGCTTGCCGGGCGCTCAGGTCGCCCTTCACCTTGGACTGCTCGGCCTGAAGCTCCGAGAGCACCGAGCGGAAGGAGGCGTTCAGACGCCGCTCTTGGTCCAGCGTCGCGTGCATGGCGCGCTGGCGTTCGCCATAGGCGCCGGACGCCAAACACCCTGTGTTCTTGAAGAAATCACGCGCGGTCGGGTCGCACTCGCCCGGCGTCGTCGCACAGCCGGCGATGCTTGCGGCCGAAGCGACGGCGCAAGCGACGAGGACGGGGCGCGCAAGCGACAAGCCGGCGATTCGAATCGTCTCAATACCCATGATGGCTTACCCGGCCACCGGGGATGCGTTGATCTGTTTGTCCATGAGCGCGACCTCCTGCTCCAGTCCTGAAATGCGCTTCTTCAGGACACCGATCTCATGATCCAGTTGCGCGGTGTTGGTCCCCGACTGCCGTTCGAGGTTGGAGATGTCCACCCAGTCCTGCTGCTTGGTCTTGAGCGAATTGATGGTGCTCTGCATCTGATCGCGATTGGCCTTGACCCCGGCGAGATCGCGCCTGGCCTGCTCGCTCGAGATGGCCTTGCTGCGATAGGCCGCGTTGACCTGCGCGAGCCGTTTGCGGTCGGCGGCGATCACCTCCTCGCTGGTCGCGATCAGATTCGAGATACGCGCGTTCTCCGCCCGAACGTCCGCGGTCATGGCGGCGATACGCTGCTCGTCGTTCTGATATTGCTGCCGCTTGGATTGCACATAGGCGTTGGCCGCTAGTCCGACCGCACAGCCCGCGGCGGCACCGATCATCATGTTGTTGCTGCGTTTGCCGTCCGACAACATCCCGAGCAAGGCGCCCGCGACCGCACCGGCGGCGCAGCCTTGGAGCGAGGTCTTGGCGTCGAGTTGAGAGGATTGCTGACGCATCCGCTGCTCGGCGGGCGTCAATGGCGCGCGTGCGCCGTATCCGCCGCTACTCGTCGAGGTGGTGGCGCAGCCCGTCTGGACGAGCGCCAGAGTCAGGCTGAAATAGAGAAGGTTCCGACCCGTGCGACTCTCGATCGGCATCTGCGTGCTCCGTTTTAGTGGTTCCGATGGAATGCGACCTTGCATGTCCGGGGGTGAGTTTAGACCGAAACGATGCGTTCCGGGTGCCTCCCGCGCAGTCCCGCATCAACGCAGTGCGCGACACCCCTGGAACCAATCCACGCGTGCGACTGCGCCCGAGCGCGCGTAGTCGACGACCTGTGCGTGAAAGCGCTCGGGATAGATCGCGAGCTCGCCGTAACCCCGCGTCGCGAGCTCGTCGCTCAAGCCGCCGAGCTCCGCGGCGAGGACGGCTAGATCGTCCGGATAGGTCTGCGCGGTGCGCACGATCGAGTCGGCATAGACGCCGATGTTCGCATCCAGCACCGCATCGTCGCGCGCCAGATCCTCGGCGAGCCGGCGACAGCGCGGATGCTCGGCGTCCTCGTTGTCTTTACAGAGGTCGTAGCGCCGCCGAAGCAGGTCGATGTTGTAGCCCTCGACCGAGAGCTTCTCGCAGAGCAATCCACCGAAGCGCAGGGCCTCGCGGGCACTGCGCGCACGCTGCTCGTAGAGCCGCTGGTTCGTGCCGGCAACAACGCTGCGCAACCGCTCCAGGCGCTGCTTCATCTCGGGCTCGCCGCTCGCCCGAGCGAGTGCGGTCAGCTCGAGCACCGGGTCCTCGAAGGGACGATCCGACAGGACCGGACGCGGCGGCGGCGTCTCTTGCGGCCGGGCGACATCGCTGCCGAGCCGCTCCCAGGCGGCGCGCACGGCGTCGATGCGCTCGTTGGACGTCAACACAGGGGCCGCGAGCAGGAGGCGAAAACCCGTGTCGGCCGTCCCCACGGCACCGCGATCGTCGTAAAAGGGGACCTCGCGCCGCAGCGAGCTGCGCAGATCCTCGGCGCTGGAATGGAGACTGCCGCCGCGCACCACCGCCGCACCGGGCTGACCGTGGCGACGCTCCACCCGGTGCAGCCGAAAGGGGTCGAGGACATACTCCTCGAGGTTTCCCATCACATCGTGAAGACCGAGCGGGTTCGGCTCGAGCACGCCGATCGGTCGCACCTGACCCTGCGCGTTCTCGTTGAACCAGGCATGCCGCGCGGGCCCGTCCGGCATCGGATACAGCATCTCGCGGAACACGGCCGGGCTGACCCGATCGCCCCCCCTCGCCGAGTATTCCCACTCCGCCTCGGTCGGCAGGCGCGCGAAGGCCGGCACGCCGTCGGCGCGCGGCAGACAAGGCGTCGCCGTCGCATCGCAATCGGCGATGGCACCGGCCTCCTCGCGCAGCCAGAGCGAGTAGCGATGCGCAAAGTCCAGTGCATCGTGCCAACCGACGCCGCCCTTGGGGAGTCGCGCCGTCGCGCCCTTGCCCGGCAGCGGACAATCCGCGCCTGCAGCGGCGGCGAGGACCGTGTCGTATTGCAGCGCGGTCACCTCGTACTTGCCGATCAGGAAACGGCGCCGCTCGCCCTCGGGGGCCTCGAAGCTGCCCGCGAGATGATCGAGATAGCGATGCTCGGCATAGCCCTGGCTTTCCGTCTCGCTGCCGAGCTCTACCTCGGTATCGGCGAGCGGGCCGGTGCCCGCCGTGCCGACCGGGCGGAAGGCCATGGCGCCGCCGCACGGCAGCGGGACGATGACGTCCTCCGGCGCGGGCTTAGGGTTGTAGAGGGGCTCCGGCCAGGTCACCTCGACCCCGGCGACGCCATGCCCGGCGAACGCCAGTAGCCCGATTGCACACAGAGGACTCAGGCGCCCCAACCCTTTTGAGTCAACGGATCGCTTCACGCAAACCCTCCGCCGGACTCACGCGCCCGGCCCGTATCGCCCCGGCCGTCGATGCGACCAGGGCCACCAGCATGACCAACCCGGCCGCAAGACCCAGGTCCGCGATGCCGAGTCGGGTCAAATAGCCCCCGCCGGCCAGATTCTCGCCCATGACGGCGTCGAACGCATGCGCGCCGATCAGATAGCCGGCACCGGCGAAGAACAGACCGAGGCCGGCAATGAGCGATCCTTGGATCACCGGCAGCGCCGCGACCGTGCCGGGTCCGAACCCGAACAACCGCAGCAAGGCCAACTGACGGCGTTTGCGCTCCACCCCCACCCAGAGCGCACCCCCCAGGGCCAGCGCGCAGCCCGCCCCGCCGATCAGCGCGATGACCCGAAACAAGAACGACAGGGTGCGATCTACTGCCTGCACCGAGGCGATCCGCTCGGCTTGGGTACGGACCTCGATCCCCGCCGCGCTGACCGCTGCGGCGAGCGGGCCGACCTGGTCCAGTCCGGCCGCATAAAGCCGGGCGTTGGCGAAGCGCTCCTGATGCTCCGCGTAGCCGTTCGGGACGACACCGTCGGGCGGGAGATCCAGCGTACCGTCCCGGTAGTCCTCGGCGGCGACCAAAAGGTCCAGGCTGGTGAAGAGTGCGTCGCGCGAGAAACGCGCCTCCGGCACGATGCCGATCACCGAGAGCGGCAGACGCATGTGCTCGGAGACGCCGTCGCGGGTGCGCTTGACGACGGCGACCACGGTCGCGGAATCGGCCTGTTTCGGCGCGCCCTCCTCCGCCTCGGTTGCAGGTGCGCCCGAGACCGGCTCGGCGGACATCAGGCCCAGCCGACGCGCCAGGGTCGCGGTCACCAGGACCTCGCCGGGGTGGCTCGGCAGTTCGGTGTCCGGCGGCAGCAGCGGATCGCCGAGCGCGGTCGGGATCACCTCGACCGCAGGCAGAAGACGCCGCGCCGCGTCGAGCAGATCGACACTGGCGTTGATGGTTCGGGTCTTGGGGATCAGGAAGGCGACGTCGGGCCGCGCCGCGATCTCGGCGAGCCAGTCGCGATCCAGCCGGGCGCTGCCGTAGATGACCACCTCCAGGTTGCGCGGGTCGCGGAGCAGGGTCTCGCGGAGGGTCTCGACGACACCGTTTTTGAGTCCGAGCAACAGGAGCAACGGGGCCAGGATCGCGGCGACCGTCAGCACGAAGACCAACGTGGTATGCCGATCGTGACGCAGATCCTTCCAGGCCAAAGACCAGACCTCGGCGGCGGCCGAGCGGAAGGACGAATGCGCTTTGGTTAGTACGGCCATTCGGCGTCGATCGAACCCCACTGTGGGTCGGGCTTCAGCCCGACAAACGCCCCGAGGTGGGACGGCTCGGCCGTGTCGGACTGAAGTCCGACCCACACCACGTCGGACTAAAGTCCAACCCACCCCGTGCCGTTCATGGTGCGTCCTCGAAGCAAGAGCCGAGCCGGTCGGGCGCATCCAGCGGACGCGCCCGGATCTCTCGCAGGCCAAGCGCACGCACGCGTGCCTGCTCGTGTGTCGCGACCACGACCGCGGCCCCGCTCTCGACGGCCAGATCGCGCAGCAGACCGAGCACCCGGTCCGCAAGCCGCGGGTCGAGCGCCGAAGAGGGCTCGTCGGCCAACACCAGGGCGGGACCGTGGGCCAACGCACGCCCGATCGAGACCCGCTGCTGCTGCCCGACCGAGAGCTGCGCCGGCCGCCGGTCCAACAACGCACCGATCTCGAGCGCCGCCACCAAGTGAGCGATTCGCGCGTCATCGGCCGGAAGCCCGAGCAGACGCCGGTTGATGCCGATGTTTTCGCGCACGGTGAGGAAGGGCAGGAGTCCACCGGTCTGCATCACGAATCCGATCGAACGGGCGCGCATCTGCGCGAGCGCACCCTCGGCGCGGGCACGCCAGAGCGCGGCAATATCCACCGGCGCCGCCGCATGCCAGAGAAAGCCCGCCCCCGCCAACGGGGGTGCGGCGAGCCCAAGCAGCTCGAGGACCGTACTCTTGCCGCTGCCGCTCTCGCCGGTGATGGCCAGCGTCTCGCCGCGGGTGATCCTCAAGCTCGGCACACTGACCTCGAAGGCCCCTCGGCCGTGCCCGTATCGATAGCCCAGACCGGTCGCCTCGATCAACGGCGCAGCGGTCGCCGAATCCGGTGGATCGGACGGTATCGCCCGAACGGGCACCGCATCGACAGGCGCCATCCGCGGACCCATCAGGGCAGATCGCGCAGCGGCACCGGATAGACCCATTCGCCCGCCGGGCTGCCCTCGGCGAGGCTCACCCACCGATCGGTGTCCGCGTTGTAGCGTTCGTAGAGCTTGATCTTGCCCTTGAGCCGGCTCACGAACTCGAACTGACGCTGCGTGCCCCAGCGCGACCAGGTGTCCTGATCCAACGTCATGACGTCGCTCTTGTAGGGGAGACCGTCGAGGTATTCGCCGAGCAGACCGAGGTCGGCGAGCTTGGTCGCTTGCGGGCTCGCGGCGAGGGCCGGGTCGCGCCCGTATTGCGCAGCAATGGAGCGCAGGCTGTCGAAGAAGGCGTCGGGCTTCAACATCCCGGCATCGGCGGCATCGACGATCTGTTTCAAGATCCCGTGCAGATCGCTCAACTGGTCCTTGGTGATCAGCACCCGCTCGTCGACCGTTCGCACCGTGGGGTCGGCAAGATCGCTGTCGCTGATCCAACCCTCGAAGACCGACGGGGCGCGCGTGCCCTCCTCGCGGCCCAGATAGGCGAGCTGCATGGCATGGCCGAGCGCCCGGGTGGCCTCGCGCAGGGCGGCGGTTTCAGGATCTTGCGCAACGGAAGGACTCGCCGGCGGGGTTGCGGGATTCGGGATGGCGGTGGCTGCACGCGCACTGCCCGCGGCAAGCTCGCCGCGCGCCGATGCCTCGATACTCTCGATGACCGTGTCGGACAGCGCGGCGACCGCCTTGCCGAGTGCCGCGGCAGAGCCGTCCTGCACCGAGAAATAGAGACTGCGCTGGATCGCGGCGTTGTTCGCCAGGGTCCGATACTGCGCCTCGGCAGCGGCGTGGTTGGCCTTGCCGAGCGCGGTCTTCAGATGCAGCACCATCAGCGCAACACCCTTCTCGGCCGCCTCCGAGCGCACCTGCTCGGCATGCAGACCCGTCGTGGAGGCGTCGCCTTCGAGCGCGCCTGCATCCGTGATCAGCACGGCATAGCGTGCGCCGAAGCGGTTCCAGGGGATCTCTTCCAAGGCGGTGATCACACCCGCGTAGGGGTCTTCGTCGAACCGGTCGGTCGAGACCTTCGCCTCGGTGACCTTGGATGCGCGGGTGAGGAACTCGAGACCCGAGGAGACCTCCGAGGGGTCGACGAACATCCGCGCGACATACTCGAGTGATCTGGCCTTGGCGGGATCCGCAGAGTGCGCGCGGAAGGCGACGAGACCGAAGGCGACCTTGTCCAGAAGCCCGGACCCTTCGATCCGCTTGTAGACCTGCTCCGCCGCCGCTCGCGCCTCGTCGATGTAGCGCTGCATCGAGACCGTCGAGTCGATGATGAAGACGACCGCCGCGCGGAAGCTGCCGAGCTGGGTCACCGGCTCCGCGCGCTCGGCCGGAGGCGGCGTGGTCGTCGGCGCCGCCGTCTCGGTGACCGAGGCGACCTTGAGACCGCGCATCAAATGACCCGAATCGGTGAAGACCTCCTCGAAGTCCAGGATCGGCAGCAGATAGAAGCGCGAGTTGATGTCGATGAAACGATCCGGCTCGATCGCGACCACGCGCGGATCGCGCCCGCCCTCGGCGATCTCACGGGTCAGCGGCCCGACCTCGGCGGCCGGATCCGGCAGCGCCAGCAGGTTGTTCAGCGCATCCCACGACTCGAAGAACAGGGCGCGCTCGCGCGCGGCGCCCGGGTTGGTGAAGGCCAGCGCCATCTGCTGCAGCCAGGGCACAGTGTCGCCGACGCGCAGCCAGCCGCTGACCTTGCCCTTGGTGTCGACCCCCACCTCGAGCCAGCGCTGCCCCTCGCGCTCGGTCTCGGCATAGACGTAGAAGCGCGAAAAGGCATCGACAGGACGTCCCGCATCCCCGCCCGGTTCCTCGGTCAGCATCGCCCCCGGACGGGTCAGCACCCGCTGAAAGAGCGTCTTCTTCCCGGGCTGCAGCAAGGGCGCGCGATCGGTCGGCGGCTCGGCAAAGGCCAGTGCCGCGGCCAGGACCATCGCGCCCAGCAGCAGCCAAACAACCAACCATCTCTTCAGGTGCATTCCAGTCATCCCGGCTCCTGTCGTTGCCATGCTCCGAGAGCTTATTACGCGACGCGGAAACGTCGATGAACCGATTCGTGTCGATAGAGTGCGCAGCATATCCACCATCGGCCTTGATCGGAACTCCGTCCATCATAAACGCGAACACGCAGCTGATCGGAGCCGCAGGAGACGCGCCCGTTCGGAAACACATCGGTTCACCCGGCACCCGGTTTAGAATCAGCACCAATCGAAAGCTCGGGAGCCCGCGATGACATCCTCGGTTCGTATCCTGACCCTGGTTTACGCCGGTCCTCCCTCCGATCGGCTGGCCCCGGATCATCCCTGGCGGCAATTCGACGCGCTCGGCCGAACCCTGAGACGTCATCTGCCGGGGGCGACGGCGGCCCTCTTCGCACGCCCCGAGATTGCCGTCGATGGCGCGGGTACGGTCACCTGGACCAGCGCGCTGGCCGGACAACCGCGGCCTTTGCTGGATCTGCCCGACGAGGCGCAGGCGGCGGCGCGCCGCGTCCTCTCCGATCACCTGAACGCGATCTCCCGTCTCGCCGACGAGCTGTCCCG